>CP108997.1:1216972-1825458 GCA_036226585.1 Streptomyces sp. NBC_00708 | reverse complement strand
TTCGCGGGCCTCGGCCAGCCACGGCGTGATCGCCCCCGGCCAGGCCTCCGGATCGCCGATCGGGTCGCCGGACGCCAGCGAGACCCCGCCGACCACCCGGTAGGCGACGGCCGCCTTGCGGGTGGGCGACCAGATCGCGCTCTTCTCGCGGCGCAGCGCGAAGTAGCCCAGCGAGTCCCGCTCGCCGTGCTTGTCGAGCAGCGCCCGCAGTGCCTCCTCGTCCTGCGCGGTGATCGGGTCGACCGCGCGGCGTGAGCGGAAGGCCGCCCAGACGACGGCGATGAGCAGCAGTGTGGACAGGACGTTGATGACGACGTTCACCCAGCCCGGCGCGGTGATGCCGGGGAACCGCGAATCACTGGCGGCGACGGAGACCAGCCGCAGCGCGCCGTAGCGCCAGCGGTCCAGGAACGTCGAACGGTAGTCGTCGTGCGCGGTGTTGGTGACCGTGACCAGGCCCGCCGCGATCAGCGAGGTGACCAGCAGCCCGACGGTCGCCACCAGCGCGGCCAGTTTCGGGTTGGACCGGTCGCCCTTCGCGTAGAACTCGCGCCGGCCGAGCACCAGCGCGGCCACGAAGGCGGCGGTCAGGGCCAGCGAGATCCAGTTCTGCGGATAACGGCGGACCTCCGGGAAGCCGATGAGGGCGGCGGACAGCAGCAGCGTCAGCCCGCTCAGCACCATGTTGACGATCCACGCGGCCCGCTTGCGCCGCCGCATCGTCACCGCCAGGAAGAGCGCGACCACCCCCGAGGAGAAACCCGCCGTGAGCAGGTACGGGGTGAAGTAGTCGTCCGTGTTGTGGCGGCGCAGATCCTGGCCGAAGGCGACCCAGACGGCACTCAGGAAGTTGAGGAACGACACGAGGCGCAGGTACCAGATGGCGAACGCCGCGCCGCGCCGTGAACGCGGGGTACCGGCCCTGCGGACGGCGCTCTGTCCGGACTCCTCGGCGGCCATACGGACCTCTCCCATGAAAAGCGATCATATGGGGCATCGCGCTGCATGAAGGGGCGCTCCGCGGCCGGTGTCGGCCGGCCGCGGAGCGGTGCCGCGATCAGTCCGTCGCGTCGTCCTTCTCGTCGTCCGTGCCGCCCTCTTCCGCCTCCGGCTCGCGCTCGGGCAGCTCCGCCGCGAGCGCGGCGGCGGCCTGGACGAAGGGAAGGGCGAGCAGCGCCCCGCACCCCTCGCCGACGATGACGCCGTGGTCGAGCACCGGGTTGAGTGCCATCCGGTCGAGGGCCTTGGCCTGTGCCGGCTCACCGCTCAGCTGGCCCGCCAGCCACCAGTCCGGCGCCCGGAACGCGGCCCGCTGGCCGACCAGCGCAGCCGCCGCGCCGACCACCCCGTCCAGGATCACGGGCAGCCTGCGCACCGCGCACTGGAGCAGGAAGCCGGTCATCGCCGCCAGGTCCGCGCCGCCCACCGCGGCCAGCAGCTCCACCTGGTCGCCCAGCACCGGCCGGGCCCGGCGCAGCGCGTCACGCACCGCCGCGCACTTGCGCATCCACGCCAGGTCGTCGATCCCCGCGCCGCCGCGCCCGGTCACCACCGAGGCGTCCGTGCCGCACAGCGCCGCGATCAGGGTGGCCGCCGCCGTCGTGCCGCCCACGCTCAGGTCGCCGAGCACCACCAGATCGGTGCCCGAGTCGGCCTCCTCGTCGGCCACCGCGATCCCGAGCCGCACCGCGGCCTCGGCCTCCTCGGCCGTCAGCGCGTCCTCGACGTCGATCCGCCCGCTGCCGCGCCGCACCCGGGTCCGTACGACGGCCTCCGGCAGCAGTTCCGGGTCGCAGTCGAGCCCGGCGTCGACGATCCGCACCGGTACGGAGAACCGGCGGGCCAGCACCGCCAGCGGGGTCGACCCGTCCAGCGTGGCCCGCACCAGCTCGTGCGCGGTGCCGGCCGCGCGGCCGGACACGTCGAGCCGCGCCACCCCGTGGTCACCGGCGAACAGCACCACGCGCGGCTGCTCGATCGTCCGCACCGGCGACGCCTGCTGCGCGGTCGACAGCCACTCGCCCAGCTCGTCCAGGCGGCCGAGGGCACCCGGCGGCACGCTGAACCGCTCCCGGCGTTCCTCGGCGTCGCGCCGGACACCCCCGTCGGGGCGTTCGATCAGGTCGGAGAAGTCGTCCAGATTCACGGGGAGCTGCCTCGCGGGTCGATACGTGGGGTGGGCCGGGGAGCCCGCCGGCGGGCTCACTGCGGAACAGTACCCGCCACGTTTTCCCGGCCCGGCCCGGCGTGGGCCGGGCCGCCCCGCCCCCGTACCGCTCACCCCCGCAGCGGCAGCACCTGCCCCGCCACCACCAGCAGCACCTGCTCGCACTCCTCGGCCACCGCCGCGTTCAGCCGGCCCAGCTCGTCGCGGAAGCGCCGCCCGGCCGCGGTCGCGGGGACCACGCCGGAGCCGGTCTCGTTGGTCACCAGGACCACCGTGCGCCGCGTCCCGCGCACCGCCGCGACCAGCTCCGCCGTCCCGGCGCGCAGCGCTCGCTCGCCGCCGCCCGCCCACGCCGCGTCGTCCCAGGCGTCCACCCGGTCCATCAGATCCGTCAGCCAGAGCGAGAGGCAGTCGATCAGCAGCGGCGGCCCGTCCGAGGACAGCAGCTCCGCCAGCTTGCACGTCTCCTCGGTGCGCCAGGCCGCCGGGCGGCGCTCGCGGTGCAGCCCGACCCGGGCCGCCCACTCGGCGTCCCCGTTCCGGGTGCCGCCGGTGGCCACGTAGACGACCTCGGGGTACGTCTCCAGGCGGCGTTCCGCCTCGACGGACTTCCCGGAGCGCGCGCCGCCGGTGACCAGGGTGCGCCGGGGGACCGGAGCCGGGGCGTGATGGCCGCCGGCCGTCAGCGTCGTGCCGTCCGGCACGGCCCGCGCCCCGGCGGCGGCGAGCCGGCGCTCCAGCTCGGGGCCGGGGGGCGCGTCATGGTCCAGGTGGACGGCGATCAGCTCGGTGGCGGGCCCGACCGCCTCGACGGCCCGCAGCCGGGCCACCGCGTCGGGCCGTCCCACGACATCCGCGACGACCAGGTCGTACGGCTCCGCCACCGGGTCCGTGAGGCCGGCCGGAGCGCCGCCCGGCGGCAGGTAGAGCAGCCGGGCGCCCTCCGGCGAGGTCACCTCGTACCCCGTACCGGGCGCGTCCATCGGCACGGCCCGCACCCGGTGCCCGCTGATCAGCGTCAGCACCCGCCCGTCCGGCACCCGGCCCGCCGGAGGCAGTCCGGCGGGCAGTTCGACGGCGGGCCCGTCGTGCGGGTGGGTCAGCAGTACCTGGCGTACGCCGGTGAGCGAGTGGCCCGCGCGGGCGGCGGCGAACACCGCACCGGGCGTGAGGTCCAGCAGCAGCGCGTCGTCGACCAGGAGAGCGGTCGCGGCCCGGCCGCCCGCGCCGCGGGCGAGGGCGCACCTGGCGCAGGGGCAGTCGGGCCGCGGCAGCCCGTCGGGGGCTCCGGTGCCGAGCAGAGTCAGTTCCACGCTCCGATCCTGCCGCGTCCCCGCACACGGTGCGCGACGTGGGTACGCGACATGGCGCAGAGCCGTCCGAGAGCCCCTTCCCTTGCTGGTCGGAAGCACTAGGCTGCCGAGCGGAACGACATACCCAGGAGGCGGACATGGCGTGGACGTGGCGGTTCGAGAAGTCCGACGGTACGGAGACGGAGCCGGCCCTGCAGCCGGAGGAGTTCACGACACAGGGCGACGCGGAGTCCTGGATCGGTGAGTACTGGAAGGAACTCCTGGACGGCGGGGCGGACCAGGTCACGCTCTTCGAGGACACGACGAAGATCTACGGCCCGATGAGCCTCCAGGCCGACGCGGCCGGCTGACGCCGTCCGGAGGAACACGACGGCCGCCGGGTGAGCCCTCAGGGGCCCGCCCGGCGGCCGTCGCCGTCTGGCTCAGCTCTCGCCGCGTCGCTCAGATCTCGCCGAGAGTGACCTCGGCCGTCTTCTGCGAGCTTCCCCGCGTGTACGTCACCTTCACCTTCCCGCCCGGCTTCCGACCGGCCAGGGCCTCGGAGAGCGAGGTGATCGTGGTGACCTTCGCGTCGCCGACCTTCGTGATGATGTCGCCGGCCCGCAGCCCCGCCTTGTCGGCCGCGCCGCCGTTCTGCACGCTGACGATCGCCACGCCCGCCGGCCGGTAGTCGTCGTTGACGACCGTGCGGCCGGTGATGTCGAGCGCCGCCCGGCCCGAGTCGGTGACCTTGCCGTCCTTGATGATCTGGTCCGCGACCGTCCGCACCATCGAGGCCGGGATGGCGAAGCCGATCCCCGGGGCCGCGCTGTCACCCATCTGGGGATCGGACGCGGCCAGCGTGGGGATGCCGATGACCTGGCTGTCCAGGTTCACCAGGGCGCCGCCGCTGTTGCCCGGGTTGATCGCCGCCGAGGTCTGCACCATGTTCGCGATGGTCGCGCCTGTGCCGCCGCCCGAGCGGCTCTCGCTCACGGTCCGGCCGAGTGCCGAGACGATGCCCTGGGTGACGCTGCTGGACAGGCCCAGCGGCGAGCCCATCGCCAGTACGATCTGCCCCACGGCGACCTTCTCGGAGTCGCCGAACTTCGCCGGCCGCAGCCCGTCGGGCACATGGTCGAGCTTGATGACGGCCAGGTCCTGCTCGGGGTAGGCGGCGACCAGCGAGGCCTTCAGCACCTTCTCGCCGGTGGCCACCGTGACCTTGAAGGACTTCTCGTTGCCGACGACGTGGGCGTTGGTGACGATGTGGCCCTTGGTGTCGTAGACGACACCGGAGCCCAGGCTCTCGGACGCGTCGATCTGGACGACCGACGGCAGCACGTCGGTGATGACCTTCTGGTAGTCGCTCTGCAGATCACCGGTGGCCTTCGCGGCCGGACCGGGCTGCGCCGAGCCGGACGCCGTCGCGTCCGGCCCCGCGGCGGGGGCGTTCGAACCGGAGCACCCGCTCACCAGCGCGATCGCGCAGACACCCGCGGACAGGGGCAGCAGCAGCCGGCGCGCACGGCGACGGGAGTGAATGGCATCCATGTCTGGATTGTTGCTTTTGCCCCCACGGGGGGCCCGTTGAGCGCAGCCATGAGAGGGAAGGTGCACATGACAGAGCCGTGCGGCCGAAAACCATGCCCGCCCGGCGATTGAGGGCATCTTTCAGCCCGTCCGGCGTTTGAGGACAAGACGCCCGCCTGGACGCCCCGGGCCCCGCGGGCCCCCGCCCTCAGCCCCGTACGCCGCACAGATGCAGCAGCGCCGCCACCCCGCGGTACGGATCCGTCCGCCCCGCCCGGTCCTCCGCGGCGAGCACCCGCTCCAGCTCCGCGGCCGGCGGCAGCTCCACGTCATTGCTCACGTTGTCCGTGAAGATCCGCACCCCGTACCAGGCGTGCAGCGGCGCCGCGATCGAGGCGAGCGTCGCCGTCAGGGCGTCGAGCCGGTCCGCGCGTACGGACAGCCCGAGCCGGTTGGTGTACCGGTCGGTGTCGAACGCGGTCAGCGCCCCGTCCCAGTCCCCGGCCATGCCCGGCCGCATCGCCAGCGCGTCCGCATTCCGCACGAGCAGGGACAGCAGCCCGCCCGGCGCCAGCATCCTGGCCAGACCGGCCACCATGGCGTCCGGCTCCTGGACGTACATCAGCACGCCGTGGCAGAGCACCACGTCGAAACTGCCGGGAAGGAAGTGGACCCCGGTGTCCTGGCCGTTGCCCTCGATGAGCCGCACCCGCTCGCGGATGCCGGCCGGCTCGCCGCCCAGCGCCTCACGGGCGGTCCGCAGCATCTCCGCGTCGGACTCCAGGCCCGTCACGGTGTGGCCGGCGCGGGCGAGACGCAGCGCCTGCGTCCCCTGGCCCATGCCGACGTCCAGGATGCGCAGCCGCTGCCCCACCGGGAAGCGCGTCGCGATCTGCTCGTCCAGCTGCCGGGCGACCAGCTCCTGGCGCACGGTGTTGCGCAGGCCCGAGAGCCCCTTGGTCCAGGCGGCCGAGGCCCCCGCGAAACCGGAGACCGCACCGGCCGGCCGGTCGACGGAGAGACCGTCGACCTGGCCGGGCGACTCCGTGCTCAGGGCCGCTCTCCGCGCTTGACCTGCGGCTTCGGCAGACGAAGCCGGCGCATCTGGAGCGTACGCATCAGGCCGTAGGCGACCGCGCCGCGCTTCGGGGTGTCCGGGAACCGCGTGTTCAGCTGCTTGCGCAGCCGGAACGCGAGCCCGATCGAGTCGATCACGATCAGCACGATCACGATCAGCCACAGCAGCAGTGAGATGCTCTGGATGCCCTGCACCTGGATCACGCTGAGGATCAGGATGACCACGGCGAGCGGCAGGAAGTACTCCGCGATGCAGAAGCGCGAGTCCACGAAGTCGCGGACGAAGCGGCGCACCGGCCCCTTGTCGCGCGCCGGCAGATAGCGCTCGTCGCCACTGGCGAGCGCCTCCCGCTGCTTGGCCATGTCCACGCGCCGCGCTTCGCGCTGGCGCTTCATGGCCTCCTTGCGGTCGAGCGGCGCACCACTGGAGGCGCGACGGCGCTGCGTCTGGGCCTCACTGCGCTTGGGGGTGGGGCGACCCTTGGGAGCCTGCGGGTCGCGGGGCGTCTTGGAGAGGTCCGCCGTCACCTTGCCGGTGGGGGCCTTCTCTTCCTTGGAGCGGCTACGGAACACAAGGCCCAAGGGTACGGGGTCGATCGCGGGTACCCGCAGGCCGGCCGGGAACGATCCGGCAACGGCCTGCGTCCTCGCCGGTGTACGGGCGGACGATACGGGCGTCACCTACTCCCTGGGCGGGAGCGGGCCGGGGGCACAGTCGTCCTTGGGTAGGAGCCCATCCACGCCCGAACAGTGCGGTAATAGAGGCAGGGCCCGTACTGTGGGTTCTGTTGGAGTGCTGGAGCCCAGTTGAGTCAGAAGGGGGCGCGCGAAGCCCATGAGCGGTGTCATGAAGCGTATGGGGATGATCTTCCGCGCGAAGGCAAACAAGGCCCTTGACCGGGCCGAGGATCCGCGCGAGACCCTCGATTACTCGTACCAGAAGCAGCTGGAGCTGCTTCAGAAGGTACGCCGCGGTGTCGCCGATGTGGCGACCTCGCGCAAGCGGCTGGAGCTGCAGCTGAACCAGCTGCAGGGCCAGTCCTCGAAGCTGGAGGACCAGGGCCGCAAGGCGCTCGCGCTCGGTCGTGAGGACCTGGCGCGCGAGGCGCTGTCGCGCCGCGCCGCCCTTCAGCAGCAGGTCACCGACCTGGAGACGCAGCACACCACGCTGCAGGGCGAGGAGGAGAAGCTCACCCTGGCGGCCCAGCGGCTGCAGGCCAAGGTGGACGCCTTCCGGACGAAGAAGGAGACCATCAAGGCCACCTACACGGCGGCCCAGGCACAGACCCGGATCGGTGAGGCCTTTTCCGGCATCTCCGAGGAGATGGGCGACGTCGGCCTGGCGATCCAGCGGGCCGAGGACAAGACGCAGCAGCTCCAGGCCCGCGCGGGTGCGATCGACGAGCTGCTCGCCTCCGGCGCCCTCGACGACCCGACCGGCACGGCGAAGGACGACATCGCCGCCGAGCTGGACCGGATCTCCGGTGGTACGGATGTGGAGCTGGAACTGCAGCGCATGAAGGCCGAACTGGCCGGCGGCTCCTCCTCGCAGCAGGCGATCGAGGGCGGCCGGCAGGACGGCGTGCAGCAGAACGACCAGTCGCACAAATTCGACAAGAACTGAGGCGGCGTCATGATCGTCCGGATCATGGGGGAGGGCCAGGTCAGCCTGGCCGACAGCCATCTCGCCGAGCTCGACAAGCTCGACGACGCCCTGCTGGCCGAGATGGAGAGCGGTGACGGACCGGGCTTCCGCACCACGCTCCACGCACTCCTGGCCCGCGTGCGCGAACTCGGCACACCCGTGCCGGACGACTCCCTGGAGCCGTCCGGACTGATCCTTCCGTCGCCGGACGCGACCCTCGAAGAGGTACGCGCCATGCTCAGCGACGACGGCCTGATCCCCGGCTGACGCCGACCGCTCTCCAGCACACCCGGTGCCCCGCGCCCGCCCGCCGGACGCGGGGCACCGGTGCGTCCGGGCCCGCCGCTCCCGTCCGGCCGGACCGGTCCGCGAGCGACACGCCGTAACGTAGCCGGACGTGACCACCCTCGGAACCGGGGTCCTGCGCATCCGCCACTGGCTGCGCGGCCATCCCCTCGCGCTGGACGGCGCGCTCGCCCTGGCCGTGCTCGTGGCCATGATCTTCGCGTCGTTCGTCGACCCGGGCGGGCACGACGGGCCCACCTTCGGCACCCGCACCCCCGCCGCGAGCAGCCTGCTGCTGATGCTGCTGAGCGCCCTGGCCCTGATCCGCCGGCGCCGCGAGCCCATGGCGGTGCTCGCCGTCACCGGGGCGCTGACCGTCGTCGAGCTGGTCACGGCCGACCCGCCTGCCCCCGTGGTGATGAGCGCGGTCATCGCGCTGTACACCGTCGCCGCCCGCACCGACCGGCCCACCACCTGGCGGGTCGGGCTGCTCACGATGGCCGCGCTGACCGCCGCGGCGATGCTCTTCGGCTCGCCGCCCTGGTACAGCCAGGAGAACCTGGGCGTCTTCGCCTGGACCGGGATGGCCGGGGCCGCGGGCGACGCGGTCCGCTCCCGCCGCGCGTTCGTCGATGCGATCAGGGAGCGCGCCGAACGGGCCGAACGGACCCGCGAGGAGGAGGCCCGCCGCCGGGTCGCCGAGGAACGGCTGCGCATCGCCCGCGATCTGCACGACGTCGTCGCCCACCACATCGCCCTGGTCAACGTGCAGGCCGGGGTCGCCGCCCACGTCATGGACAAGCGCCCCGACCAGGCCAAACAGGCCCTCGCCCACGTCCGCGAGGCGAGCCGCTCCGCGCTCAACGAGCTACGGGCCACCGTCGGCCTGCTGCGCCAGTCCGGCGACCCGGAGGCCCCCACCGAACCGGCCCCCGGCCTCGCGGTCCTCGGCCAGCTCGTGGAGAGCGTCCGCCAGGCGGGGCTGCCCGTCGAGGTGGCCTGCGCCGCCGAGGGCGAGCCGCCGCTGCCCTCCGCCGTCGACCTGGCCGCGTACCGGGTGATCCAGGAGGCCCTGACCAACGTCCGTAAGCACGCCGGTCCGGGCGCCAGGGCCGAGGTGAGCGTCGTACGGGTCGGAGCCACCGCCGAGGTCATGATCCTGGACAACGGCCTCGGCGACACCGGCGGGACCGGGTCCGCGGCACCCGGCGGCGGCCACGGCCTGCTCGGGATGCGCGAACGCGTCACCGCGCTCGGCGGCACCCTCACCGCCGGTCCCCGCTACGGGGGCGGATTCCGCGTCCATGCGATCCTGCCCGTCGAGGCCCGCGCGCAGGAGCCCGGTCGGCCGGGCGCGGCGGACCGGACGGGGGAGAACGCATGACACCGGCCATCAAGGTCCTGCTCGTCGACGACCAGGCGCTGCTGCGCAGCGCGTTCCGGGTGCTGGTCGACTCGGAGCCCGACATGCGGGTGGTGGGGGAGGCGGCGGACGGGGCTCAGGCCGTCGAGGTGGCCCGGACCGAGCGGCCCGACGTGGTGCTGATGGACATCCGGATGCCGGGCACCGACGGACTGACCGCCACCAGGATGATCAGCGCCGACCCGGATCTCGCGGACGTCCGGGTGGTCATGCTCACCACCTTCGAGGTGGACGAGTACGTGGTGCAGTCGCTGCGGGCCGGGGCCTCGGGCTTCCTCGGCAAGGGCGCCGAACCGGACGAACTCCTCAACGCCATCCGGATCGCCGCGGGGGGCGAGGCGCTGCTCTCGCCGGCCGCGACCAAGGGCCTGATCGCCACGTTCCTCGCACAGGGCGGGAGCGGGGCCGGCGACGGGCCGGGCGCGGCCGCGTACTCCGAGCGGCTGGCGGCCCTCACCACACGGGAGCGCGAGGTGCTGGTCCTGGTCGCGGGCGGGCTGTCCAACGACGAGATCGCCGAGCGCCTGGTCGTCAGCCCACTCACCGTCAAGACCCATGTGAACAGGGCGATGGCGAAACTGGGCGCCCGGGACCGGGCACAACTGGTGGTAACTGCGTACGAATCGGGCCTGGTACGCCCCAGGGTGGAGTGAGGGTGCAGCCGGGATGTACTCCAGCTGCGGTATGCGGAGCGTAAGAAAGCGACCCTGGGGCCGAGGACTTTCGTCCCGGGGATCGGCGATCGTATAGGTGGGCCGGGTCTGTCCCCGAGTCACCCGCCCACCTGCCGCGTACGCCACAGAAGAGAGACCCACCCATGTCCTGGCTGTCCAGATTCAGCCTCGCGCAAAGGGCCCTGATCGGTCTGATCTCGATCGTCGCGCTCGTTTTCGGAGCGATCGCGATCCCGCAGCTCAAGCAGCAGCTGCTGCCCACCATCGAACTGCCGATGGTGTCGGTGCTCGCCCCCTACCAGGGCGCGTCCCCCGATGTGGTCGAGAAGCAGGTCGTCGAACCGCTCGAGAATTCCATCAAGGCCGTCGACGGCGTCACCGGCATCACGTCGACCGCCAGCGAGGGCAACGCCGTCATCATGGCGTCCTTCGACTTCGGTGACGAGGGCACCAAGCAGCTCGTCGCCGACATCCAGCAGGCCGTGAACCGGGCCCGCGTCCAGCTGCCCGAGGACGTCGACCCGCAGGTCATCGCCGGCTCGACGGACGACATCCCGACCGTCGTCCTCGCCGTCACCTCGGACAAGGACCAGCAGGCGCTCGCCGACCAGCTGGACCGCACCGTCGTCCCCGCCCTGGAGGACATCGACGGCGTCGGCCAGGTCTCCGTCGACGGTGTGCGGGACCTCCAGATCTCCGTCACCCCGGACGACAGGAAGCTCGCCGCCGCCGGACTCAATGCCACCGCGCTCTCCCAGGCGCTCCAGTCGGGCGGCGCGACCGTCCCGGCGGGCGCCTTCTCCGAGGCGGGGAAGAGCCGCACCATCCAGGTCGGCGGGGCCTTCACCTCGCTGCGGCAGATCGAGGACCTGCGGGTCACCGGCCAGAACCCGGCCTCCGGCAAGCCCGGCAAGCCGGTCCGCCTCGGTGACATCGCGACGGTGAAGCAGGAGGCCGCCACCGCGGACTCCCTCACCCGCACCAACGGCCGCCCGAGCCTCGCCGTCATGGCGACGATGGACAAGGACGGCAGCGCCGTCGCCATCTCGGACGCCGTCGAGGACAAGCTCCCCGGCCTGCGCAAGGACCTCGGCTCCGGCGCCGAGCTGACCGTCGTCTCCGACCAGGGCCCGGCCGTCTCCAAGGCGATCTCCGGCCTGACCACCGAGGGCGCGCTCGGCCTGCTCTTCGCGGTCATCGTGATCCTGGTCTTCCTGGCCTCGCTGCGCTCCACCCTGGTCACCGCGGTCTCGATCCCGCTCTCCGTGGTCCTCGCGCTGATCGTGCTCTGGACCCGTGACCTGTCGCTCAACATGCTGACCCTGGGCGCGCTCACCATCGCGATCGGCCGGGTCGTCGACGACTCGATCGTCGTCCTGGAGAACATCAAGCGCCACCTCGGCTACGGCGAGGAGCGGCAGTCCGCGATCATCACCGCGGTCAAGGAGGTGGCCGGCGCGGTCACCTCGTCGACCCTCACCACCGTCGCCGTCTTCCTGCCGATCGGGCTCGTCGGCGGCATGGTCGGCGAGCTGTTCGGCTCGTTCTCGCTGACGGTCACCGCGGCCCTGCTCGCCTCGCTGCTCGTCTCGCTGACCGTCGTCCCCGTCCTGTCGTACTGGTTCCTGCGCGCCCCCAAGGGCACCGCCGAGGACCCGGAGAAGGCGCGGCGCGAGGCCGAGGAGAAGGAGGCCCGCAGCCGGCTCCAGCGGATCTACGTCCCGGTGCTGCGCTTCGCCACCCGGCGCCGCATCACCAGTGTCGTCATCGCCGTCGCCGTCCTGTTCGGCACCTTCGGCATGGCCCCGCTGCTGAAGACCAACTTCTTCGACCAGGGTGAGCAGGAAGTCCTCACCATCAAGCAGAAGCTGACCCCGGGCACCAGCCTCGCGGCCTCCGACGAGGCGGCCAAGAAGGTCGAGAAGCTCCTCGCCGACGACAAGGGCGTCAAGGACTACCAGGTCACGGTCGGTTCGTCCGGCTTCATGGCCGCCTTCGGCGGCGGCACGGGCTCCAACCAGGCCTCCTACCAGGTCACCCTGAAGGACTCCGCCGAGTTCGAGGCCACCCAGGACCGCATCGAGAAGGGCCTCGCCGAGCTCGACGGCATCGGTGACACCACCATCAGCGCGGGCGACGGCTTCGGCAGCCAGGACCTGAGCGTCGTCGTGAAGTCGGCCGACGCGGACACCCTGAAGAAGGCCTCCGAGCAGGTCCGCGCCGAGGTCGCCAAGCTCAAGGACGTCACCGACGTCCAGAGCGACCTGGCGCAGAGCGTCCCGCGGATCTCGGTCAAGGCCAACGAGAAGGCCGCCGACGCCGGTTACACCCAGGCCACGCTGGGCGCGGCCGTCGCCGGAGCGGTGCGCGGCACCCCGTCCGGCAAGGCGCTCATGGACGACACCGAGCGCGATGTCGTCGTCACGTCGGCCCACCCGGCCACCACCATGCAGGAGCTGAAGGACCTTCCGCTCGGCAAGGTGAAGCTCGGCACCATCGCCGACGTGAAGCTGGTCCCCGGACCGGTCTCGATGACCCGGATCGACGGCCAGCGCGCCGCCACCATCACCGCCCGGCCCACCGGTGACAACACCGGCGCGGTCAGCACCACGCTCCAGAACAAGATCAAGGCCCTGGACCTCCCGGAGGGCGCCACCGCCACCATCGGCGGTGTCTCGTCGGACCAGGACGACGCCTTCAAGAACCTGGGCCTGGCCATGCTGGCGGCCATCGCGATCGTCTTCATGCTGCTGGTCGCCACCTTCCGGTCGCTGATCCAGCCGCTGATCCTGCTGGTCTCCATCCCGTTCGCCGCCACCGGCGCGATCGGTCTGCTCGTCGTCACCGGCACCCCGATGGGCGTCCCGGCGATGATCGGCATGCTGATGCTGATCGGCATCGTGGTGACCAACGCGATCGTGCTGATCGACCTCATCAACCAGTACCGGGCCCAGGGCCTGGGCGTCGTCGAAGCGGTCGTCGAGGGTGGCCGCCACCGTCTGCGCCCGATCCTCATGACGGCCCTGGCGACGATCTTCGCCCTGCTCCCGATGGCGCTCGGCGTCACCGGCGAGGGCGGCTTCATCTCGCAGCCGCTGGCCGTCGTCGTCATCGGCGGCCTGATCACCTCGACGCTGCTGACGCTGCTCCTGGTGCCGACGCTGTACGCGATGGTGGAGCTCCGCAAGGAACGCCGCCGCAAGAAGAAGGAAGCGAAGCGCGCCGCGAAGGCCGGCGCCCCGGCCCCGGTGGAGTCGCAGGACTCCTCCTCCGACGAGCCGGAGCCGGCGAAGGCCTGATCCACCCGGCAGCACAAGGGGCCCGGTCCGCACACGCGTGCGGACCGGGCCCCTCCCGTCTTTCCGGGGAAGCGGCCGTCAGGCGGCCCCGCTCAGCGCCTTGATCATGTGGAGCCACACCTCCCCGTGCGGATCGGCGTACCGGACACTGAGGCCCGCGACCTCCCGCAGCAGCCGGCCACGGATCTCCTCGGTGGAACGCGGGATCAGGTCGGCCAGCTCCTCCGGTGCGATGCCGTGGGCGGCTCCCGAGAGGATCATGCTCACCTGGGCGTGGGTGAAGGAGGACAAGCGGTCCTCGAAGACCTGCCCCTCGATGGCAGCCGCGTGCATCAGCGCGTTCCCGTCGCCGGTGTCCAACGCCCTTTCCACGTACGCCTGGAGGGCGTCGCGGTCTTCCACCAGCCGGTACGCGGCGTCCATCCCCTCCGCACGGGTGACATCGAGCAGGGCGACGTGCGAGAGCGGGGTGTCCGGGAACGGCTGGACCTGGAGGAGGCGCGGGTGGTCCTCGAGGTAGGCCCGCGACTCGGCCCAGGACTCGCAGCCCACCCAGGTGGCCAGTTGCTCCGAGAGGATCAGCGGATCGTAGGCGGCGGTCACACCATGGGCGAGCACGAACTCGCGGAGCGCGGCGTGCCGTTGCACGGTGGCCGGGTCCAGGAGCGCCAGCTCGTCGAGAGCCGTCGCGGCTTCGTCGCTGCCCAGCGCATCGGCGTGCCGGGACCACAGGTCGCGTGACGTGGGCCAGTCGGGCGCGAACATCCAGGTGCCGACCAGCTCCAGCGTCGCGGCCGGCAGGGAGAGCCAGTCGGGCTCGGGGCCGTGGGCCTCCGCCTTCCAGGCGGCGCGCACGGCCTCCTGGTCGCCATGGGCGCGCAGCGCCCGACGTGCCCGTACGGTCACCGGGTCCGGGTCGTCGTCCCGCCCCAGGAACGACACCAGCTCGCGTACGCCCTCGGAGGGGCCGGGCGCGGGGCACTCCAGCAGCAGCAGACTCCGCTCGACGGCGAGGCGCCGGGCGGTCGCGGGGTGGGCCTCGGTGAACTCGGCCACGCACTCCTCGTACGCCTCGGCCGCCGAGGCGTGATCGCCGGTACGGGCGAGCATGCGGGCCAGGCACCCGAGGGTCTTCACCAGCTCGTCCGCGAAGGCGCGCGGGTTCTCCGCGGCCAGGGCGCGGTAGGTGGTGACCGCTTCCCGCGTCGTGGTCACGGCTCCTTCGGGGTCCTCGTTCATCTCCCGCAGCCTGCCGAGGTTCCGCAGGGCGAGCGCCAGACCGGGACGGTGGGCGTCGCTGTGCTCGTCCACGAGCCGGCGGCAGAGGCCGACACCCTCCAGGGCCGCCGGCAGGGCTTCCTCCGGGCTGCCGGTGTCGGCGAGGTTCTGGGCCAGGGCGTCGAGGGCCCTCGCGAGGGGGGAGCGCAGGACGGGTGCGTCGGGGACGAGTTCACGCAGCAGCGCGACGGCCTCCGCCGCGGCCGGCAGCCCTTCCTCCGGCTCCCCGGCCAGGTTCAGATGGGCGGCGAGGCCGGTGAGCGCGATGGCCAGCTCCGACCGGAAGACGGCGGGCTGCCGCACGGCGAGTTCCCGGCGGATGGCGACCGCCTCCCGGCCCGCCTCGAGCGCCCCCGAGAGGTCACCCAGGGCCGCGCGAGCGTTCCCGACGGTGCTGAGGCCCACCGCGTACGACGGCAGGAACGCCTCCGGGTCCTCGCCGGCGAGGCGCCCGTACAGCACGGCCGCCTCCTCGGCGTGCGCCAGGGCATCGGTCGGCTCCCCGTCGGCGGTCAGGTGCATCGCGAGGTTGTTGAGCATGCCGGCCAGCCCGGGAAGGGAGGCCGCCGGATGGCGCTTGGCCAGGTCGCGCTGGAGCTGCAGGGCCTGGCGCGCGAGCAGCACCGCCGACGTGCGGTCCCCGGCGGCGGCGGTCCTGTTGGCCAGAGACGTCACGGACCGGGCGAGATCCGGCTGGAAGGTCTCCATGTGCTCGTTGGCGAGCCCGGCGAACACCCGCGCGGCCTCCCGGGCGGGCGCGAGCGCACCCTCGTGGTCCCCGGCGGCGGAGAGCCGGTCGGCCAGATCGTGGAGTGCCACCGCCAGATCCTGCCGGTGCGCGACGGCCGGGTCGCGCTCGGCGAGCTCCCGGCAGATCTCCACGGCCTCCCGCGCGGGAGCCACGGCTCCCGCGAGATCACTCCGCGCCGTTCCCACGGGCTCGCGCTCCCCGCCGTCGACCGTACCCACCTCATACGCCATCAGGCGCTCCGCCTTCCCGTACCTACGCTGCCGAAGTGGTCAGCAGCGTATGCACGGATGGGGCGCCGGGGGGCCGGTCCGGACAAACTCGACTCTTTCCGGTCTCCGGGTGATAAGGAAACGGCCTGTCCCACACCCCCGTGTGGGACAGGCCGTTCGGCTGCCCTGCTTCAACGACCGTCGCGTACGGGGACGAGGCCGGGGATACCGGCCGGGCTCCCGCCCGCACGCCTGCGGAGGCCGAGGAGGCCGCCGCGCCGGTGTCCCGGGCGCGGCGGCGTCCGGACGAGGGCGGCCGTTACGGCAGCGCCAGCATCCGCTCCAGTGCCAGCTTCGCGTACTTCTCCGTCTCCGGGTCCACCACGATCCGGTTCACCTGCTTGCCGTCCGCCAGCGACTCCAGCGTCCATACCAGGTGCGGCAGGTCGATGCGGTTCATCGTCGAGCAGAAGCACACCGTCTTGTCGAGGAAGACGATCTCCTTGCCCTCGGGGGCGAAACGGTTCGCCAGGCGCCGGACCAGGTTCAGCTCGGTGCCGATCGCCCACTTCGAGCCGGCCGGGGCCGCCTCCAGGGCCTTGATGATGTACTCCGTCGAGCCGACGTAGTCCGCCGCGGCCACGACCTCGTGCTTGCACTCGGGGTGGACCAGCACATTGACGCCGGGGATCCGCTCGCGCACGTCGTTGACGGACTCCACCGAGAAGCGGCCGTGCACCGAGCAGTGCCCGCGCCACAGGATCATCTTCGCGTTCCGCAGCTCCTCGGCGGTCAGGCCGCCGTTCGGCTTGTGCGGGTTGTAGAGGACGCAGTCCTCCAGAGACATGCCCATGTCCCGGACGGCGGTGTTGCGGCCGAGGTGCTGGTCGGGCAGGAAGAGGACCTTGTCGCCCTGCTCGAAGGCCCACTCCAGCGCCCGCTTCGCGTTGGACGAGGTGCAGATCGTGCCGCCGTGCCGGCCGGTGAAGGCCTTGATGTCGGCGGAGGAGTTCATGTACGAGACGGGCACGACCTGATCGGCGACACCCGCCTCCGTCAGCACGTCCCAGCACTCCGCGACCTGCTCCGCGGTGGCCATGTCGGCCATCGAGCAGCCCGCCGCCAGGTCCGGCAGCACGACCTTCTGGTCGTCGGTGGTCAGGATGTCCGCCGACTCGGCCATGAAGTGCACACCGCAGAAGACGATGTACTCCGCCTCCGGGCGGGCCGCCGCGTCCCGGGCGAGCTTGAACGAGTCCCCGGTCACATCGGCGAACTGGATGACCTCGTCGCGCTGGTAGTGGTGCCCCAGGACGAAGACCTTCTCCCCGAGCCTCTCCTTGGCCGCGCGGGCGCGTGCCACCAGGTCCGGGTCGGACGGGGAGGGCAGGTCGCCGGGGCACTCGACACCGCGCTCGCTCCTGGGGTCGGCGTCGCGGCCGAGCAGGAGCAGGGCGAGCGGCGTCGGCTGGACATCGAGATCCTGGACGGGGTGGGCCGTGGTCACGTCACGCACCCTTTCTTCTGCGGACTTCTCTGCGGAGAAAGCCTTTTCGTCTAATTGACGCTATCTATCATAGCCGCTTCACGTCACTTTGACGATGCCGAAAGCGTCAATGTGACGCATCCGCCCGCAGGACGGGTGTGCGAGCATGAAGAGAACAGGCAAGCGCTCGGCCCGGAATGAATCCGCGGTCCCGACGGTTGCAACGTCGGCAAGCAGTCTCCGTACAACCCGGGAGAGAAGCAGATGTCCGTATCGGACGAGACCACCACCGTGAGCGACGGCATCCTCCTGTCCGACGCCGCCGCAGCCAAGGTCAAGGCCCTGCTGGAGCAGGAAGGCCGCGACGACCTGGCGCTCCGCGTCGCCGTTCAGCCCGGCGGCTGCTCCGGCCTGCGCTACCAGCTCTTCTTCGACGAGCGCTCGCTCGACGGTGACGTCGTCAAGGACTTCGACGGCGTCAAGGTCGTCACCGACCGCATGAGCGCCCCGTACCTGGGCGGCGCCTCGGTCGACTTCGTCGACACCATCGAGAAGCAGGGCTTCACCATCGACAACCCGAACGCCACGGGTTCCTGCGCCTGCGGTGACTCCTTCAGCTGAGTCGCACCCCAGCTCACGGCGGCGGCCCCGGGATTCCTTCCCGGGGCCGCCGCCGTCGTCGCGCGGGACGTACGTGTACGAGGAGGGCTCAGGCGCGCGGCACCAGGGAGCCCGAGGCCGCGTCGACCACCTTCCGCCCGTCCAGCGGCCGCTCCAGCGTGACCGTACGGGTCAGCTCCTTCGCGACCATCACGCAGACCTTGCCCGGCTTCGCCTTCGTCTCCGACACGGTCACCCGGACCGTGTCGCCGTCCTCGCGCGCGCTCGCCGTGTACGTACTGCACACGCCGCCCCAGAACGTCACCGACAGGGACCGCCCGCTCGCGCTGTACGACTGGGCCGCGCGCGCCTTCGTCGTGCCGTCGCCGTCCGGGGACGTGCCCGTCGACGGCTCCCGCGTCAGGTACTCCGGATCCACCGCCACCTGCGTGACCGTGTCACCCGTGCCGCCGGCCGGCTTCACCGAGAAGATCCAGGACGGTACGAGCAGCTGCTCGCCGCCCGAGGAGTGGACCGCCAGGCCGAAGACCGCCTTGTCCACCGTCACCGTCGTCGCCGGCCGCTCCGCACCGGAACGGGCGCCGCAGCTGGCCCCGGACGACTTGGTGCCGTTCTCCAGCGGGGCCGGTGAGGCGCAGCCGCCGGTCGCCCCGCCCGCCGGGGGCTGTGCGGCGTTGAGCCGCTTCAGCGCCTCGGCCGCGCCGATCACCGGATAGGCGTCACCCTTCTCCAGGGCCTTCAGCTTCCCGGTGCCGCCGGTCACCTGCCCGTCCGGACCCACCTGGATCCCGGTCGCCCAGCCGTACGTGGGCAGCCCGTCCACCACCGGATCGGCGTTCACCACCCGGGCCGAGCCCATGAGCTGACCGGCGTCGAGCGCGGCGCCGTCCTGGCCGGCCGCCTTCAGCACCGGGGCGGCGGCGGCCTTCGCGGTCTTCTCGTCGACGGGCTGCCCGGAGCCGCCCGGGGCCACCGAGCAGACGGCCCCCTTCTTGCAGTTGTCCGTGCCGCCGGAGCCGTACCGGGTGAAGGTCCAGGTCCCGGGCGCCTGCTTGTTCACGCGCAGCACCGGTCCCGAGCCGTCCCCGTCGGAGCCCACCTTCCAGGAGGTGGCCTCGGACTGCGGCTTGCCCGTCAGCCCGAGCGCCTTCGCCAGCCGGGTCACCTCGGCGGCCGTGACCGACCCGCCGGCGCGCTGGACGGCGGCCTTGTCCGGGCCGTCCGGAAGCTTGCCGGAGGCGCGGTAGACCAGCCGGCCGCCGTGCGGATCGGGTTCACCCGGGGCGATGCCCTCGCGCGAGGGGGAGGCCGGTGCGGGCGCGTCGTCCAGCGCGAGGGGTGGCGGAGTGCGGTCACCGTCGGCCGCCGCGCTCCGCGTGTCGTCGCCGCCGTCCGCCGCGGTCGCGGCCCAGTACGCTCCGCCGCCACCGGCCAGGAGTACGGCCGCCGCCACCGAGGCCGCGACCAGCGGGGAACGCCGCCGGGTGGTGGTCACGTCGTTGTCGGGTCGCTCGGTGCTCACCGGATCGCTCCTTCGCCTGCATCGCCGTCGTACGCCTGGACCGGCGTACGGCCCGCCCCTGGAGGCGGACACGGGTGGGACGGGACGGAGGGGCTCACGGTTCCCCCGGGGCGCCGGGGCGGCGGTCTCAGTCCCCGTACTCGGCCGTCGCGTCGATCAGCCGGGCGGATGCGGGCGGCACGGTCACCCCGTTGATCAGGGCCGGTGCGACAGGGGTAGGGGCGATCTTCGCGGGTACCACCCAGTGCGGGGCCATCCGCGCGCAGTCCCCGCGCAGCTCGGCCAGACCGGTCTCGGACTCGCGCGTGACGATGTGGTTCGACATAACGGCACCGTAGGCACCACGAAGCCCGGGAAGAAAGCCCTACTATCGGGTAGTTTTTCCGCTTCGGAGCGCACGGGAGCGGGTAGCGTGAACTGTCACGTCACTCCTTGGGGCGCGGACATCCGTTCCCCTCGACCTCCGCAGGAGACGTCTCCCCGTGCGTATCGCAGTCACCGGCTCCATCGCCACCGACCACCTCATGACCTTCCCCGGCCGCTTCGCCGACCAGCTGGTCGCCGACCAGCTGCACACGGTCTCGCTCTCCTTCCTGGTCGACAACCTGGACGTACGCCGGGGAGGGGTGGCCGCCAACATCTGCTTCGGCATGGGCCTGCTCGGCACCCGCCCGATCCTGGTCGGTGCGGCCGGCTCCGACTTCGACGAGTACCGCGCCTGGCTCGACCGGCACGGCGTCGACACCAGCGGCGTGCGGATCTCCGAGGTCCTGCACACCGCCCGCTTCGTCTGCACGACCGACTCCGACCACAACCAGATCGGCTCCTTCTACACCGGCGCCATGAGCGAGGCCCGGCTGATCGAGCTGAAGGCGGTCGCCGACCGGGTGGGCGGCCTCGACCTCGTCTCCATCGGCGCCGACGACCCGGAGGGCATGCTGCGCCACACCGAGGAGTGCCGTACGCGGGGCATCCCGTTCGCCGCGGACTTCTCGCAGCAGATCGCCCGCATGAACGGCGACGAGATCCGCATCCTCCTCGACGGCGCCACCTACCTCTTCTCCAACGAGTACGAGAAGGGGCTCATCGAGTCCAAGACCGGCTGGACCGACGAGGAGATCCTCGGCAAGGTCGGCCACCGGGTCACCACGCTCGGCGCCCAGGGCGTGCGCATCGAGCGGGCCGGCGAGGCGACCATCGAGGTCGGCTGCCCGGAGGAGAACGTCAAGGCCGACCCGACCGGTGTCGGCGACGCCTTCCGGGCCGGCTTCCTCTCCGGTCTCGCCTGGGGCGTCGGCCTGGAGCGCGCCGCGCAGGTCGGCTGCATGCTGGCCACGCTCGTCATCGAGACCGTGGGCACCCAGGAGTACACCCTGCACCGCACCCACTTCATGGACCGCTTCACCAAGGCGTACGGCCACGAGGCCGCCGCCGAGGTCCACACGCACCTCGCCTGACGCGCGCCCTCAGGAGAGCCGGCGGACCACATAGGCCGCGCCCCGGTCCGCCGGCTCCTCGCCCACGTACTCCTGCTCGCGCATCGCGCACCAGGCCGGGATGTCGAGCCGGGCCGCCTCGTCGTCGGAGAGCACGGTCACCGTCCCGCCCACGGGCACCCCTCCGATCACCTTTGCGAGTTCGATCACCGGGACCGGGCACCGCTTGCCGAGCGCGTCGAGCACCAGGGAGTCGTCCGGCGCGGGGGAGGGGGCAGGCGCCGCCGGCGCGTCCAGCTTCTCGCGCACCCCGGCGACCAGGTCCGGCAGCACCGCCAGGAAGCGGTCGACGTCCTCGTCCGCGGTGCCCGGCGGCAGCGAGACCCGGACGTTGCCCTCCGACAGCACCCCCATCGCCCTGAGCACATGGCTCGGCGTCAGCGTGCTGCTCGTGCAGGACGAACCGGACGACACGGAGAAACCGGCCCGGTCCAGCTCCTGGAGCAGGGTCTCCCCGTCGACATAGAGACAGGAGAAGGTCACCAGATGCGGCAGCCGCCGCACCGGGTCGCCGACCACCTCCACATCGGGCACCAGTTCGGGCACCCGGGTCCGGATCCGGTCCACCAGCGCCCGCAGCCGCACCGACTCCGCGGCGGCCTCCGCCCGCACCGCCCGCAGGGACGCCGCCGCCGCGACGATCGCCGGCAGGTTCTCGAACCCCGGCGCCCGCCCCGACTCCCTTTCGTCGGAAGGGCCTTGGGGTGCGAACCGGACACCCTTGCGCACCGCGAGCAGCCCGACCCCGGCCGGCCCGCCCCACTTGTGCGCGCTGCCCGCCAGCAGCGACCACCCCTCCGGCACCGGCCCCCAGGCCAGCGACTGGGCCGCGTCCACCAGGAGCGGCACCCCCGCCGCCCGGCAGAGTCCGGCCACCTCGGCCACCGGCTGCTCGGTGCCGACCTCGTGGCTGGCGGACTGCAGACAGGCCAGCGCGGTGTCCTCGCGCAGCGCCTGTCCGAACGTCCCCGCGTCCACCGCTCCGGTCCGTTCCACCGGCACCCGGGTGACCGTGCCGTCCCGGTCCTCGTGGTCCGCCGCCGCGTGCAGCACCGACGAGTGTTCGACCGCCGACACCACCAGATGGCGGCCGACACGCCGACGCCCGGCGAGCGCGCCGGAAATTCCGGAGTGCACCGCCCGGGTGCCCGAGGGGGTGAAGGTGAGCTCGTCGGGACGGCATCCGACGGCCTCGGCCGCGGCCTCCCGCGCGGCGTCCAGCAGCAGCCGGGCGCGCCGCCCCTCGCGGTAGAGCCGGGCCGGATCGGCCCAGCCCTCGTCCAGCGCGGCAAGCAGCGCCTGGCGGGCGACGGGATGCAGGGGGGCGGCGGACGCCGCGTCGAAGTAGGGCACCCGGCCACGCTAGCCCGCAGGGTGCCGGTGTCCCGGACCGACCGGGTCCGGTGACCGGGAGAGGGGGCGTCAGATGGCGGCCGGAGGCGCGAATTCCACCCCTTCGGGGAGTCGGGCGGCGCGTTGGGCACCCTCCCCGCGCGACCCCAAATAGCGTCCAGTAGGGTTTGGTCCGCATAAACATCCAAACCCCTGCCCGCACAGGGCCGGCGACCGACCAGCGAGACGGCCGCGGACCGTGCGGGCGAGACTCTCGGGAAGGCGCTACGTGAGTCCCAACGGCTCCGACCGCTCGTCGCGGCGCCCGATGCGGCGGAAGCTGCCGCAGGTGCTGACTGCGGGCCTGATCCTGGCGACCGCCACCGGTTGCACGTACAAGGACTTCCCCCGCCTTGGTATGCCTACGCCGGTAACGGAAGAGGCCCCACGGATCCTTTCCCTCTGGCAGGGCTCGTGGGCGGCAGCGCTCGCCACGGGCGTGCTGGTCTGGGGCCTGATCCTGTGGAGCGTCATCTTCCACCGGCGCAGCCGCACCAAGGTGGAGGTACCTCCGCAGACCCGGTACAACATGCCCATCGAGGCGCTGTACACCGTGGTCCCCCTGATCATCGTCTCGGTGTTGTTCTACTTCACCGCACGGGACGAGACGAAGCTCCTCACGCTCTCCGAGAAGCCGGCCCACACCATCAACGTGGTCGGCTACCAGTGGAGCTGGGCCTTCAACTACATCGAGAACGTGGACGGCTCCGCCACCACGGGCAACGAGGTCCCCAAGGAGCTCGACGCCATCCCGAACCGGTTCCGTGACGCCTTCCCCAAGGGTGCCGACGGCGTCTACGACGCCGGCATCCCGGGAGACCGGAACCCGCAGACGGGCAACCCCGGCCCGACCCTGTGGCTGCCCAAGGGGGAGAAGGTCCGTTTCATCCTGACTTCGCGTGACGTCATCCACTCCTTCTGGGTGGTGCCGTTCCTCATGAAGCAGGACGTCATTCCGGGCCACACCAACGCCTTCGAGGTGACTCCCAACCAGGAGGGCACCTTCCTGGGCAAGTGCGCCGAGCTCTGCGGCGTCGACCACTCCCGGATGCTCTTCAACGTCAAGGTCGTCTCCCCGGAGCGCTACCAGGCGCACCTCAAGGAGCTGGCGAAGAAGGGCCAGACGGGCTACGTGCCGGCCGGCATCGAGCAGACTGACCCGGCCAGGAATGCGGAGACGAACAAACTGTGAGCATCCTCAACGAACCTCAGGGTGCCGCGGCAGCAGACGACTCGTACGAGGACGAGCTGCCGGTCCGGCGCAAGCAGCCGGGAAACGTCGTCATCAAGTGGCTGACCACCACTGACCACAAGACGATCGGCACGATGTACCTGGTCACATCGTTCGCGTTCTTCTGCATCGGCGGTCTGATGGCGCTCTTCATGCGCGCCGAGCTGGCCCGGCCGGGCACGCAGATCATGTCGAACGAGCAGTTCAACCAGGCGTTCACGATGCACGGCACGATCATGCTGCTGATGTTCGCGACGCCGCTGTTCGCCGGATTCGCGAACTGGATCATGCCGCTGCAGATCGGCGCGCCCGACGTGGCGTTCCCGCGGCTGAACATGTTCGCGTACTGGCTGTACCTCTTCGGCTCGATCATCGCGGTGGCCGGCTTCCTCACCCCGCAGGGTGCCGCCGACTTCGGGTGGTTCGCCTACTCCCCGCTCTCGGACGCGGTCCGTTCGCCGGGTGTCGGCGCCGACATGTGGATCATGGGTCTGGCCTTCTCCGGATTCGGCACGATCCTCGGTTCGGTCAACTTCATCACCACGATCATCTGCATGCGCGCGCCCGGCATGACGATGTTCCGCATGCCGATCTTCGTCTGGAACGTCCTGCTGACCGGTGTGCTGGTCCTGCTGGCCTTCCCGGTCCTGGCGGCCGCGCTGTTCGCCCTGGAGGCGGACCGCAAGTTCGGTGCCCATGTATTCGACGCGGCCAACGGCGGCGCGTTGCTCTGGCAACACCTCTTCTGGTTCTTCGGGCATCCAGAGGTGTACATCATCGCCTTGCCATTCTTCGGGATCATTTCCGAAGTGATCCCGGTGTTCAGCCGCAAGCCGATGTTCGGATACATCGGCCTGGTGGCCGCGACGATTTCCATCGCCGGCCTCTCGGTGACCGTGTGGGCCCACCACATGTACGTCACCGGCGGTGTACTCCTGCCGTTCTTCTCCTTCATGACGTTCCTCATCGCGGTGCCCACCGGGGTGAAGTTCTTCAACTGGATCGGCACGATGTGGAAGGGCTCCTTGTCCTTCGAGACACCGATGCTCTGGGCGATCGGCTTCCTGATCACCTTCACCTTCGGTGGTCTGACCGGCGTCATCCTGGCCTCGCCGCCGATGGACTTCCACGTCTCCGACTCGTACTTCGTGGTCGCGCACTTCCACTACGTCGTCTTCGGCACCGTGGTGTTCGCGATGTTCTCCGGATTCCACTTCTGGTGGCCGAAGTTCACCGGCAAGATGCTGGACGAGCGGCTCGGCAAGATCACTTTCTGGACGCTGTTCGTGGGCTTCCACGGCACGTTCCTGGTGCAGCACTGGCTGGGCGCGGAGGGCATGCCGCGGCGTTACGCGGACTACCTCGCCGCGGACGGCTTCACCGCGCTGAACACGATCTCGACGATCTCCTCGTTCCTGCTCGGCCTGTCGATCCTGCCGTTCTTCTACAACGTGTGGAAGACCGCGAAGTACGGCAAGAAGATCGAGGTCGACGACCCGTGGGGCTACGGCCGTTCGCTGGAGTGGGCGACCTCCTGCCCGCCGCCGCGGCACAACTTCCTCACGCTGCCCCGTATCCGCTCCGAATCCCCGGCGTTCGACCTGCACCACCCGGAGATCACGGCGCTGGAGCAGCTGGACCACGTCTCCGAGGGTGACAAGGCCCTCGCCGGTGGCAAGGAGGCGGGCAAGTGAAGATCCAGGGCAAGATGTTCCTCGGCCTGGCGGTGTTCATCCTCGTCATGGCCATCACGTACGGCGTGTGGTCGAAGGAGCCCGTCGGCACCACCGCACTGGTCCTCGCGTTCGGTCTGAGCGTGATGATCGGCTTCTACCTGGCCTTCACGGCCCGGCGGGTCGACGCGATGGCGCAGGACAACAAGGAAGCCGACGTGGCGGACGAGGCCGGCGAGGTGGGGTTCTTCTCCCCGCACAGCTGGCAGCCGCTCTCGCTGGCGATCGGCGGTGCCTTCGGCTTCATGGGCGTCGTCTTCGGCTGGTGGCTGCTGTTCTTCTCGGCGCCGCTCCTCCTGGTCGGTCTCTTCGGCTGGGTGTTCGAGTACTACCGGGGTGAGAACCGCACCCAGTGAGACCGGTCCGCCGGTAGCACATCGCTCCACCTGACGGGGGGCCGACACTTCCACCGCGAAGTGACGGCCCCCCGTTTGCAGTCGTCCGACGCGCTGAAACGGACGAACGTTCTTAGCGTGAGGTCATGAACCACACGCTGCGCATCCGTCCCGTAGTGAGCTGCACTCTGCTGGCCGCGACCCTGGTCGCCGGGGCGGCAGCCTGCGGGGATTCCGATGGTCACCCCCTCTCGGGCCAGCCGTTCGACGCGGCCGACGAGATCTCCTTCAACACGCCCGACGGCGGCAAGAAGGTCGACCCCGACAAGCCCCTGGAGATCCGGGTCGACGCCGACGACGGCCGGATCACCGACGTGGCGGCCGTGGACGCCGCAGGACGCCATCTGGCGGGCGAACTCGACGCCGACGGCCACCGCTGGCACTCCACCGCCCCGCTGGCCGCAGGGACCCGTTACACCGTCAAGGTCCGTATGGAGGACGACGACGGGGCCCCGGGCACCCGCACGGTGTCCTTCGACACCGCCAGGGCCACCAAGTTCCTCCAGGTGACCTTCGGCCCGCAGGCGGGCACCTACGGCGTCGGGCAGCCCCTCACGGCCACGCTCAGCGCCCCCGTCACCGACAACGCCTCGCGCGCCAACGTCGAGCGCGGCCTGCGGGTCCGCTCCACGCCCGCGGTCACCGGCTCCTGGTACTGGGTCGACGACAAGACGCTGCACTACCGGCCCAAGGAGTACTGGCCGGCCAAGGCCTCCATCGAGGTCAGCAGCAACCTGACCGGTATCAAGGTCACCAACGCGCTCTACGGGGCGGCCGCCAAGCCCCTGAAGATCACCACCGGCGACCGCATCGAGGCCATCACCGACGCCTCCGAGCACTCCATGACCGTGCTGCGCAACGGCGACGTGATCAAGACCATCCCGGTGACCACCGGCAAGCCCGGCTTCGACACGCGCAACGGCGTCAAGGTCGTGCTGGGCAAGGAGCAGTACGTACGTATGCGCGGGGAATCCATCGGGATCGCCGCCGGATCCTCGGACTCGTACGACCTCGACGTCTACTGGGCCACCCGGGTGACATGGAGCGGCGAGTACGTGCACGCGGCGCCCTGGTCCACCGGATCGCAGGGGTACGCGAACGTCAGCCACGGCTGCACCGGCATGAGCACCAGCGAGGCCGAGTGGTTCTTCAACACCGTGCGCGAGGGCGACATCGTCAGCGTCGTCGGCAGCGACGGCGAGACGATGACGCCCTTCGACAACGGCTACGGGGACTGGAACCTGTCCTGGGCCAAGTGGCAGAAGGGCAGCGCGCTGCACAACGACACCACCGCACCGAAGACCGACACGGTCCGGGCGGCGCGGCTGCGCCCCCAGGTCTGACGGCCGGGGGTGCGCCGCCCCGCCGGGACGTCACCCGGAAGGGGCTCAGGCCCCCACGGAGAGCCGGGAACGCAGCAGGGCGGCCAGGGAGTCGGCGAACTCCACCGGCTCCACCGGCAGCGTGACCGCGGCGTCCGCGCGGCTCCAGGTGGCCAGCCAGGCGTCCTGCGGGCGCCCGATGAGGACCAGCACCGGCGGGCAGCGGAAGATCTCGTCCTTGATCTGCCGGCAGACGCCCATACCGCCCGCCGGGGCCGTCTCGCCGTCCAGCACGCAGACGTCGATCCCCCCGCGGTCCAGGGCGTCCAGGACGGCCGGCAGGGTGGCGCACTCCAGGAACTCCACCGGCGGCACGTCCGCAGCGGGCCTGCGCCCTGCTGCCAGCCTCACCTGCTCACGGGTGTGCGCGTTGTCGCTGTAGACCAGGACCGTGGCGGTCGGCTGCATGGTTCCTCCGTGACATCCGTGTCTTCGGGGCACTCGGGGCCCCCGGGGAACGAGAGCCGTCCGATGCGCGGATCGTACTCCGCCCGACAGCGTGTCAGCACCGGTTCGTACCGTGCGTCCATGGGCCGTTCGGGCAGGACACACCCCCCTGACACACCGAACGGCACCCCCCGGAGTGAGGGCGGGATAAGCGACCGACATAATGTCGGTCGTGGCGACAGCAACGACAGTAGAAACCGGGCACGCGCACCCGTCGGTCAATCGGCCGAACCTCACCAGCGTCGGAACCATCATCTGGTTGAGCTCCGAGCTGATGTTCTTCGCGGCCCTCTTCGCGATGTACTTCACCCTGCGATCGGTGACCGGACCAGAACACTGGAAGGAAATGGCGTCCGCCCTGAACTTCCCGTTCTCGGCGACGAACACCACGATCCTGGTGCTCTCCTCACTCACCTGCCAGCTCGGCGTCTTCGCCGCGGAGCGGGGCGATGTGAAGAAGCTCCGTGCCTGGTTCGTGATCACTTTCGTGATGGGTTCGATCTTCATCGGCGGCCAGGTCTTCGAGTACACCGAGCTGGTGAAGAAGGACGGCCTCTCGCTGTCCTCCGACCCGTACGGCTCGGTGTTCTACCTGACCACCGGCTTCCACGGTCTGCATGTGACTGGCGGTCTCATCGCCTTCCTGCTCGTCCTGGGCAGGACATACGCGGCCAAGAGGTTCACCCATGAACAGGCGACCGCTGCCATCGTCGTGTCCTATTACTGGCACTTCGTCGATGTCGTGTGGATCGGCCTCTTCGCCACGATCTACATGATCAAGTAACCGGGCCCGAGCCCGAACCACATCCAGCATCGACGCAGAAGATCCTGACACCGGGGTAATCCGTGAAAAAGCTCTCCGCACGACGACGCCATCCGTTGGCGGCGGTCGTCGTACTACTCCTCGCGCTGGCGGCCACCGGGGGGCTGTACGCCGCGTTTGCGCCCGCGAGTAAGGCGCAGGCCGACGACACCGCCCAGTCCCTCGCCATCGACGAGGGCAAGAAGCTGTACTCCGTCGGTTGCGCCAGCTGCCACGGGACCGGCGGTCAGGGCACCACCGACGGGCCCCAGCTTGTCGGCGTGGGCTCCGCCGCCGTGGACTTCCAGGTCGGTACGGGCCGCATGCCCGCGCAGCAGCCGGGCGCCCAGGTACCGAAGAAGAAGGTCATCTACAGCCAGGCCGAGATCGACCAGCTCGCGGCCTACGTCGCGTCGCTCGGCGCCGGTCCGGTCGTCCCGACCAAGAGCCAGGTCAGCCCGGAGGGTGCGGACATCGCCAAGGGTGGCGACCTGTTCCGTACCAACTGCGCCCAGTGCCACAACTTCACCGGCAAGGGTGGCGCGCTGACGCACGGCAAGTACGCGCCCGACCTGGACGGCGTGGACCCGAAGCACATCTACGAGGCCATGCAGACCGGCCCGCAGAGCATGCCGTCCTTCCCGGACTCGACGATGCCCGAGAAGCAGAAGCGGGACATCATCGCCTACATCAAGACCGTGAACAGCTCCGAAGCCGAGTCCCCCGGCGGCCTCAGCCTCGGTGGCCTGGGCCCCGTCAGCGAGGGCCTGTTCGGCTGGATCTTCGGTCTGGGCGGTCTGATCGCAGTTGCCATTTGGGTCGCGGCCCACACCGCTAAGGCCAAGAAGTCATGAGTAGCCAAGAGATTCCAGAAGAGAACCTGCCGGAAGAGCAGGGCGCCGCGCACGACGCGGTGGACAAGGCGCACGCCGACCCGTTCGCCGACCCGGGGCTGCCGGCCCACCGGCCGCGCATCCAGGACCTGGACGAACGGGCCGCGAAGCGCTCCGAGCGCACCGTCGCGACCATGTTCCTGTTGTCCATGCTGGCGACGGTGGGCTTCATCGCCTCCTACGTCATCTTCCCGGTCGACAAGATCGTCTTCATCTTCCCGTTCGGTCATGTCAGCGCGCTGAACTTCTCCCTGGGTCTGACCCTGGGCCTGGCGCTCTTCCTGATCGGCGCGGGCGCCGTCCACTGGGCGCGCACCCTGATGTCCGACGTCGAGGTCGCCGACGAGCGGCACCCGATCGAGGCGACGCCCGAGGTCAAGGCCAAGGTTCTGGCCGACTTCGCGGACGGCGCCCGGGAGTCCGCGCTCGGCCGGCGCAAGCTGATCCGCAACACCATGTTCGGCGCGCTGGCCCTGGTGCCGCTCTCCGGCGTAATGCTGCTGCGCGACCTGGGCCCGCTGCCGGAGAAGAAGCTCCGCAAGACCCTGTGGGCCAAGGGCAAGCAGCTCGTCAACATGAACACCATGGAGCCGCTGCGCCCCGAGGACGTCGTCGTCGGTTCGCTGACCTTCGCCATGCCCGAGGGCCTGGAGGAGCACGACGAGGACTTCCAGACGCAGATCGCCAAGGCCGCGCTGATGATCATCCGCATCGAGCCGGACGACATCAAGGACAAGCGCGAGCGCGAGTGGGCCCACGAGGGCATCGTGGCCTTCTCGAAGATCTGCACCCACGTCGGCTGCCCGATCAGCCTGTACGAGCAGCAGACGCACCACGTGCTCTGCCCGTGCCACCAGTCCACCTTCGACCTCTCCGACGGCGCCCGCGTCATCTTCGGTCCGGCCGGTCACTCCCTCCCGCAGCTGCGGATCGGCGTGAACAGCGAGGGCAACCTCGAGGCGCTCGGTGACTTCGAAGAGCCCGTCGGTCCTGCATTCTGGGAGCGCGGATGAGTACTGCGACGAACACACCCGGCGCCTCCGCACCGGGCAACCGCAAGGCGCCCGCCGGTGAGCGGGTGGCCGACTGGGCGGACGGCCGGCTGGGGATCTACTCCCTCGCCAAGTCCAACATGCGCAAGATCTTCCCGGACCACTGGTCCTTCATGCTCGGTGAGATCTGCCTCTACAGCTTCATCATCATCATCCTCACGGGTGTATACCTGACGCTGTTCTTCCACCCGAGCATGAACGAGGTCGTCTACCACGGCCCGTACGAGCCCATGCAGGGCATCCGGATGTCCGAGGCGTACGCCTCGACGCTGGACATCAGCTTCGACGTCCGCGGTGGTCTGCTGGTCCGCCAGATCCACCACTGGGCCGCGGTCATCTTCCTGGCCGGCATGTTCGTGCACATGTTCCGGGTGTTCTTCACCGGTGCGTACCGCAAGCCGCGCGAGATCAACTGGCTGTTCGGCTTCCTGCTGTTCGTCCTCGGCATGTTCACCGGTTTCACCGGTTACTCGCTCCCGGACGACCTGCTCTCCGGTACGGGTGTCCGCTTCACCCAGGGCGCGATCCTGTCGACGCCGATCGTGGGTACGTACATCTCGATGTTCCTGTTCGGCGGGGAGTTCCCCGGCGGCGACATCATCGCGAGGTTCTACTCGATCCACATCCTGCTGCTGCCGGGCATCATGCTCGGGCTCGTGGTCGGCCACCTGATCCTGGTCTTCTACCACAAGCACACCCAGTTCGCGGGTCCCGGCAAGACCAACAAGAACGTCGTCGGCATGCCGCTGCTGCCGGTGTACATGGCGAAGGCCGGCGGGTTCTTCTTCCTGGTCTTCGGCTTCATCGCCATCATCGCGGCGATCGCCTCGATCAACCCGATCTGGGCGCTCGGTCCGTACCGTCCCGACCAGGTGTCCACGGGCGCCCAGCCGGACTGGTACATGGGCTTCGCCGAGGGCTTCGTCCGTGTGATGCCGGGCTGGGAGATCAACCTGTGGGGCCACACGCTGGTCCTGGGTGTCTTCATCCCGCTGGTCCTGTTCGGTCTGATCCTCGGCGCCCTGGCGCTCTGGCCGTTCATCGAGTCCTGGATCACCGGTGACAAGCGCGAGCACCACATCCTGGACAAGCCGCGCAACGCTCCGACCCGGACGGCGCTCGGTGTCGCCTGGGTGACGATCTACTTCGTCATGCTGATCGGTGGCGGCAACGACATCTGGGCGACGCACTTCAGCCTCTCGCTCAACTCGATCAGCTGGTTCGTCCGCATCGCCTTCTTCGTGGGCCCGGTCGTGGCGTTCATCGTCACCCGGCGCATCTGCCTCGGCCTCCAGCGCCGCGACAAGGAGAAGGTGCTGCACGGGCGCGAGTCCGGTCTCATCAAGCGCCTGCCGCACGGTGAGTTCGTCGAGGTCCACGAGCCGCTCTCGCCGGAGATGCTGCACACGCTCACCGCGCACGAGCAGTACAAGCCGCTCGAGATCGGCCCGACGGTCGACGAGAACGGCGTGGAGCGCAAGGTGTCCGCTCTCACCAAAATCCGGGCCCGGCTCAGCAAGAGCCTGTACGGCGAGAACAGCCAGATCGCCAAGCCCACCGCCGAGGAGTACAAGGAGATCACCAGCGGCCACGGCCACCACTGATCACCCGTTCTGATCGCCACGGCGAGAGCCCCGTCCATTCGCTGGACGGGGCTCTTCGCCGTCCTGGGGGCTCGATAGGGTGGACCCGATCCTTTTCGGCTGTGGACCCCAGGAGCGGACCATGAACGTTGTGACCCCGGACGGCGGCGACAGCGTGGCGGCCTTCTCCTGGCCCGGCGTGCTGACCCCCCTGCTGCGCGGCGAGGACCTGAGCTCCGACGCCACCGCCTGGGCCATGGACCGCATCATGAGCGGCGAGGCGACCGATGTGCAGATCGCCGGTTTCGCGGTGGCCCTGCGCGCCAAGGGCGAGACGGTCACCGAGGTCGCAGGCCTGGTCCGCGCGATGTACGAGCACGCCACGACCATCGAGGTGCCCGGCCGGACCGTCGACATCGTCGGCACCGGCGGCGACATGGCCAAGACCGTCAACATCTCGACCATGTCCGCGATCGTCGTGGCCGGGACCGGCGCCAAGGTCGTCAAGCACGGCAGCCGCGCCTCCTCGTCGGCCAGCGGCTCGTCCGACGTCCTCGGGAAGCTCGGCGTCAACCTGGAGCTCTCCCCGCAGCGCGTGGTGGAGGTCGCCGAGGAGGCGGGCATCACCTTCTGCTTCGCGGTGAAGTTCCACCCCGCCCTGCGCCACGCGGCCAAGGCCCGGGGCGAGCTGGGCGCGCCGACCACCTTCAACATCCTCGGCCCGCTCACCAACCCGGCCAAGGTGCGCTCCCAGGCGATCGGGGTGGCGGACCTGCGGATGGCCCCCATCGTCGCCGGCGTGCTGGCCGAGCGCGGCAACTCCGCGCTGGTCTTCCGCGGCGACGACGGCCTGGACGAGCTGACCACCACGGCGACCTCGCGGGTGTGGGTGGCCCGGGACGGCATCGTGCGCGAGGAGGCCTTCGACCCGCGCGACGCCGGCATCGACCTGGTCCCGGTGGAGGCGCTGCGCGGCGCCGACGCCTCGTACAACGCCGACGTGGCCCGCCGGCTGCTGGCCGGCGAGACCGGGCCGGTGCGGGACGCGGTACTGCTCAACTCGGCGGCGGCGCTGGTCGCGCTGGACCCGGGCGAGGGCACGCTCACCGAGCAGATCCGCGCGGGCATGGCGAAGGCCGCCGAGTCCATCGACTCGGGGGCGGCCGGGCGGGCGCTGGAGAGATGGGTCGTCGCCAGCAACGCGTGAGCGCACGGATGTGAGACGGGGCGCAGTCCAGATCATGGACTGCGCCCTTGCGCGTTCCCGTACGTATGGCAAGATGCTGCGCAGGTCATGAGTGACAGCGACTACGGCCCCGGCCCGCTGTCCGGCAACCCTCCGTCCGTGGCGGGGTGCCCCGGGTGAAGACCAGGCCGCAGGCAGCGAGGTCTGCGGCAAGCGCGGACCCCTTGACGTCGTGCGACGTCCGCCCATGGGGTCCTTGGTCCTCAGGGAGCCTCTTGTGAGCAAGCGAATGCGTTAGGGCCTCAAGGCCCTGTTCCGCACACCCCTCTTCTCTTCACTCCGTGCTGCCGCGTCCGCGCAGGCACGCGGATTTCGCCTGCCTCTCACGGGAGTTCGCCATGTCTGTCTTCACCGCTGCCGCCGACCAGTCCCTTTGTGCCCCTCTGCCGGTTCTGGGCGAGGATGTCCTCGTCCCGCTGGTCACCGGCGGGGAGGTCGGCTACGCCGCGCTGGACTACGCGGCGAGCGCCCCGGCACTGAAGCGGGTGTGGGACGACGTGGCCGCGTACGCCCCGTACTACGGCAGCGTCCACCGGGGTGCCGGCTACCTCTCGCAGCTCTCCACGGACCTGTTCGAGTCCAGCCGCGCCACGGTGGCGGAGTTCCTGGGGTGCCGCCCCGAGGACCAGGTGGTCTTCACCCGGTCGACCACCGACTCGCTGAACCTGCTGGCCGCCGCGCTGCCCGCCGACTGCCAGGTCTTCGTCTTCGAGACCGAGCACCACGCCTCGCTGCTGCCCTGGCGCGACGCCCGGGTGACCTACCTGAACGCCCCGCGCACCCCCGCCCAGGCCGTCGCCACCCTGGAACGGGCCCTCGCGGACCGGGAGCCCTACGGTCCCGCCCTGGTCTGCGTCACCGGCGCCTCCAACGTGACCGGCGAACTGTGGCCGGTCCGCGAGCTGGCCGCCGCCGCGCACGCCCACGGCGCCCGGATCGTCCTGGACGCCGCCCAGCTCGCCCCGCACCACCCCGTCGACATCGCCGAGCTGGACGTGGACTGGGTCGCCTTCTCCGGGCACAAGCTGTACGCGCCCTTCGGCTCGGGCGTCCTGGCCGGCCGGGCCGACTGGCTGCGCGACGCCGAGCCCTACCTGGCCGGCGGCGGCGCCTCCCGCAAGGTCGCCCGGCGCACGGACGGCGGTGTGGACGTCGAGTGGCACACCACCGCCGCCCGGCACGAGGCCGGTTCGCCCAACGTCATCGGCGTGTACTCCATCGCCTCGGCCTGCAAGGCGCTCACCGAGGCCGGTTTCGACCGGCTGGTCGCCCGCGAGCAGCACCTCGTCGGTGAGGTGCTGGCCGGGCTCGCCGAGGTCCCCGAGGTGAAGGTGCTCTCGCTGTTCGGCGACGACGCCCCGAGGGTCGGCGTCATCTCCTTCGTGGTGGAGGGCTGGAACAGCTCCCACTTCGCCGCCGCGCTGTCCGCCGAGTACGGCATCGGGGTGCGTGACGGTCTCTTCTGCGCCCACCCGCTCGTGCGCACCCTGCTCGGCAGCGACCCGGGCGAGGCCGGCGAGTGCGGTGCGCCGGAGGCCGAGCCGGGGGAGCGGTCGCTGAACGCGATCCGCGTCAGCTTCGGCGCCGGCACGCCGGACGAGCACGTCGAGCGCTTCCTGCGGGCGGTCCGCGAGCTGGTGAGCGACGGGGCGCGCTGGAAGTACCGCACCGAGGACGGCCGTTGCGTGCCGGACCGGGGCGCCGCCCAGCTCTGAGGACGGCCCGCGCGCCGCTGCGGCCGGGTACGGAGATCCGTACCCGGCCGCAGGCGTGCGTACGGCGCTACGCGTCCAGACCGATGGAGAAGGCCGCCTCCAGGTCGTGCTGCGAGTACGTACGGAAGGCGACATGGGTGTCGGTTCCCTCGACACCGGGGATCTTGCTGATCCGGCCGGGGATGACCTCGGCGAGATCGTCGTGCCTGGACACCCGGACCATGGCGATCAGGTCGTAGGTACCGGTGACCGAGAAGACCTCGCTGACGCTGTCCAGCGCGGCGATGGCCTCGGCGATCTCGGGAATCCGGTCCACGCTGGTCTTGATGAGCACGATCGCGGTGATCACGGCTGTGTTTCTCCCTCGGTGGCCGTGGCTGGAGACTTCACTCTAGCGTCACGCCTGTACCGCCCCCAGGCGTAGAGGAACCCGGTGGCGAAGCCGACGACGTGGGCGAGGTAGGCCACCCCCGGACCGCTCCCGGCGCCCTCGGCGGCCAGCCACTGGAGCACGAACCAGAAGATCAGCACCACCCAGGCGGGGAAGCGCAGCGGCAGGAACAGCAGAAACGGGAAGAGGCTGGTGACCCGGGCCCGGGGGAAGAGGTAGAGGAACGCCCCCAGCACCGCCGAGATCGCGCCCGACGCGCCGACGAGGGTCTGGTCGGACGTGGCGTGCGCGGCCGCGTAGCCGAGCAGGGCGAGATAGCCGCAGCCGAGGTAGAAGAGGGCGAACTCCGTGTGCCCCATGCGCTCCTCGGTCATCGCGCCGAAGACGTACAGGAACAGTATGTTGCCCAGCAGATGCAGCCAGCTGCCGTGGACGAAGAGCGCGGTGAGCGGGGTGAGCAGGGCGTGCGCCGAGCCGTCCCACAGCTCGCTCGGGATGACGCCCCACCGCTCGAAGTAGCCCGCCTGGGCGGCGAGCAGCGCGTCCGCCCCGCCGCGCACCGGGACGAAGCCGGAGAGCGGGCTGACCAGAAAGACCGCGCAGCACAGCGCGATGAGGGCGTAGGTCACCGGCGGCCCGCCCGAAGTGGCCGCGCGCAGGAGCCTGGCTGCCGCCGCCCGCCGATCGATCATGAACAGAGCATGACGCAAACGGAGCGAACGGGACAGAGTGCCTCGCCGTGCCGGGGTGACGCGCCGAGGCCGTAGGGTGACGGGTGGACATCCGCAGTTCGACGGCGCACCGCGAGACCCTTGTCCGGCAGCTCACGGCTCGACGAAAGAGGACGCACCGATGACGACGGTTCCCCAGCCGACCGACACGACCCGCTGGCGCTGCACGCTCTGCGGAAACCTCACGCGCTTCGACGTGACGCGCTCCTCCAAGGTCGTCGAGTACGTCCACCTCGACCTGGCCGGTGAGTCGAGCGTCGAGGAACGCGAGGTGGTCAGTGAGACCATCGAGTCGGTGCGCTGTCGTTGGTGCAACGCGGTGGACCAGATCGAACTTGTCGACAGGCCGGGTGCCGACTCCTGACGGGGCCGTGCGGAGACAACACATGGGGTGACGGATGGTGGAGCAGCCCGAGGGCGGCGCCGCGTCGGCCGACGGGGCCGACGACGCCGTGGAGGCGCTCGACCGCCCGCTGCCCGAAGGGGTACGGCGCCGGGTCGTCGCGCTGGTCTCCGACGCGTTCGGCGGTCTCACGGTCACCGAACTGCCCGCCCAGCTGAGACAGTACGCCCGCTTCACGGCGTCCCGGCGGGCCAAGTTCGCCGGGAACGCCATGGCCGCCGCCGTGGCGAGCGACGACCGGTTCCGGCGGCGCATCGGCGACCGGCTCCGCGAGGCCCAGCCGGAGCTGGCGGGCGCCCTGGAGTCCGGGGCGCCGCCCGCCGCCGCCGATCCGGTGGACGTGGCGGCGGCGGCGTACCTGCTGCGGCCGGAGGGCTGGGTGAAGCTGGTCGCCGCCGCCGGTGAGGAGGTCCAGCGCGCCGACGCCGAGCGGGTCGGCGAGGAGAGTCGGCGCGAGCTGGAACGCCTGCGCGAGGAACTCGCCCTGGCCCGGACCCAGACGAAGAGCGAGACGGAGCGGCTCCGCGCCGAACTGGACGCCGCCCGCAAGGAGACCGAATCCCTCCAGCGCAAGCTGCGCAGCGCGGTCAACGAGGTCAAGCGCGGTGAGGCGGCGCTGCGCCGGGGCCGGGCCGAGACCGAGGCCGTACGCGCCGAGGCGGCTGCCCAGGTGTCCGCCGCGGAGAGCGAGACCCGGCGGCTGCGGGCGAGGCTGGGGGAGGCCGAGGCGTCCGTCGAGGCGAGCCGCAGGGCCGCCCGGGAGGGGCGCTCGGTCGAGGACATGCGGCTGCGGCTGCTGCTGGACACGGTGCTCGAAGCGGCCGGCGGGCTGCGGCGCGAACTGGCGCTGCCGCCCTCCTCGATGCGGCCCGCGGACAGTGTGGACGCGGTGGAGCCGGGCCGGATGTCGCCCAAGGACATTGCGGCCAGGGCCCTTTCGGAGACCGACCCGGCGCTGCTGGACCAGCTCCTGGCGCTGCCGCAGGCCCATCTGATCGTGGACGGCTACAACGTCACCAAGACCGGATATCCGCAGATGCCGTTGGAGAAGCAGCGGCTGCGGCTCCTCGGCGGCCTCTCGGTGCTGGCGGCGCGCACGGGCGCCGAGATGACGTGTGTCTTCGACGGGGCCGAACTGGCCGCGCCGGTGCTGCTGGCGCCGCCGCGCGGGGTGCGGGTGCTGTTCAGCAAGCCGGGGGTCACCGCCGACGAGCTGATCCGTCAACTGGCGCGCGCGGAACCGCCGGGGCGGCCCGTGGTGGTGGTGTCCACCGACCGCGAGGTGGCCGACGGGGTCGCGAAGGCGGGGGCCAGGCCCGTTGCGTCCGCCTTGCTCCTGAAGCGGCTTTCGCGGGTTTAGCGCTCCTTGTGGTGACTTCGCCCGCGATCATGGAACGGTCCGTCAAGTCGCCGCTACACGCCGTACGGTGTGGGTAAAGAAGTGCCCTGTGTGACGAGATTTTTCCTGTGAGGATTTGAACTGATCACAAGATGGTCACTAGGGTCGGGCCTCGAACCTTCGCGCGGTCGATCACCCATCCGGGGTGGCGGCGAAGGAACCGCCGAGTCCGTCATGTGCACGGAGCCGGGGATTCACCTCCCCCCACTGGCCCGGTAGGCGGCTCGAGGAAGAAGGAGCTCGCCTTCGTGGCGTCCCACCGTCGTCCCAAGCAGCCGAGCCGCACTCGCGTGACCGTGCTCACCGCCACCGCCGCCGCAGCCGTTGCCCTGTCGTCCCAGGCAGCCCACGCCGACCCCAAGCCGACCAAGAACGAGGTCAAGGCGAAGGTCGACCGGCTCTACCACGAGGCGGGAGCGGCCACCGAGCAGTACAACGGGGCCAAGGAGAAGCAGGAGAAGCTCGAGAAGCAGATCAGCGCGATCCAGGACAAGGTGGCCCGCGGCCAGGAGGAGCTCAACCAGCTCCGCTCCGGCCTCGGTTCCCTCGCCGCCGCGCAGTACCGCTCCGGAGGCATCGACCCCTCCGTACAGCTCTTCCTCTCCTCGGACCCGGACAGCTTCCTCGACCAGGCGTCCGCCCTCGACCAGCTGACGGCCAAGCAGGCCGAGTCGCTGTCGAAGGTCCAGGAGAAGCAGCGGGCCCTCGCGCAGCAGCGCAAGGAGGCCCAGGACAAGCTGAGCGACCTCGCCTCCGTCCGCAAGACGCTCGGTGAGAAGAAGAAGAAGCAGCAGACGAAGCTCGCCGAGGCGCGTCAGCTCCTCAACACCCTCACCGAGGCCGAGCGGGCGAAGATCCGGCAGGACGAGGCCCGCGCCAGCCGCGCGGCCAACACCCGGGTCAGCCTCGGCAACGAGGCCCCCGCCTCCAATCTCGGCGCCGCCGCCCTCCAGGCCGCCGCCACCCGCATCGGCAAGCCGTATGTCTCCACGGCCACCGGCCCCAACTCCTTCGACTGCTCGGGCCTGACGATGTGGGCCTACGCGCAGGCCGGCGCCAACATCACCCGCACCACGTACACCCAGATCAACCAGGGCACCCGGATCGGCGTCAGCCAGCTGAAGCCCGGCGACCTGGTCTTCTTCAACAACAACGAGCACGTGGGCCTCTACGCGGGCAACGGGCAGGTCCTGCACGCCCCGTACCCCGGCGCGTACGTCCGCTACGAGTCGATGAGCACCATCGGCAGCATCTACGGCGCCGTGCGCATCTGAACCGCGCCCGAACGGGCGAATTCCCGCGCCCCGTACTGACGGCCGCCCCGCCGGAGACCACAGGTCACCGGCGGGGCGTCACTGTGTGTGGCCCCTGTCGTCCCGGCGCGTCTTTGTCCGCTCCGTGATCACGCGGTTACTGTCTGCCCTGCTGTGCGGCTCACGTATGTCGGTCCGCCCGTCCGGGCGGCAGGGGCCGCGCGCGAAGGGAGTGCGGCGTCCTGTGGGATCCCATCGCCGTTCCACACAGCCCGGAGCCGTTCGCGGTGCCCGGGTCACCGTCCTGACGGCCGCCGCCGCGACCGCGGCCGCGACGCTCGGCGCGGCCACCGCGAACGCCGAGCCGCACGACACCCCGCAGTCCGCCGGGGCCCGCGTCGACCGCCTCTACGCCGAGGCCGAGCGCGCCACGGAGCAGTACAACAAGGCCGGCGAGGACGTGACCCGGCTGCGCGGCGAAGTGAGCAGGGCCCAGGACCGTGCCGCCCGGGGCCAGGAGCGCATCAACCGCATGCGCGAGGAGCTGGGTTCGGCGGCGCGGGCGGAGTACCGCGCCGGCGGCATCGACCCCTCGCTCGCCCTGCTGCTCACCTCCGACCCGGACACCTACCTGGACCGGGCCGCCGCCGTCGGGATGGCCGACGCCCACCGGGCCACCGCCCTCGCCGAACTCCGCAAGGCGCAGCGGGCGCTCGCCCAGACCCGCGCCGAGGCCGCCCGCTCGCTGGCCGGTCTGGAGCGCGGCCGGGAGGCCGTCAGCCGCCACAAGCGGACCGTGGAGCACAAGCTCGCGCGGGCCAGGCAGCTGCTGAGGACGCTGCCCGGGTCCGAGCGGGCCGCCTTCGCCCGCGCCTCGCGCGACGGCCGCGACCAGGGCGCCGGGCTCCTGGGCGACCTCCCCGCGGGCTCGTCCCGCGCGGCGGCCGCCGTCCTGGCCGCGCAGCGGGCGCTCGGCCTGCCGTACGTGTGGGGCGCGAACGGGCCCTCCGGTTTCGACTGCTCCGGGCTGATGCAGTGGGCCTGGGCCCAGGCCGGGGTGAGCCTGCCGCGCACCTCGCAGGCCCAGCGGTACGCGGGCCGCATGGTGCCGCTCTCCGAGGCCCGCCCCGGGGACCTGGTCGCCTACCGCGCGGACGCGAGCCACATCGCGATGTACGTGGGCAACGGCCAGGTCATCCACGCCCCGTACCCGGGCGCCCCGGTCCGCTACGACCCCGTCGGCATGATGCCCGTCTCCTCGGTCACCCGCGTCTGACGTCCCCATCAGGGCCCGCGCTCCCCGGCCGGGACCCTGAGCCTGCCCGTACGCTCGTCATGTGGCCGAACAGGTGCGCACCGCTGGCCGGGCGCGTGAAGGACGACGGCGGGCGGCGGGTGCCGTGCTCGCCGCGCTGCTGTGCGCCGCCGGCTGCTCGGCCCCGGCGGACCGGGCGCCCGACACCACCGCCCGCGACATCCGCGCCGTCCTGGACCGGCGCGCCGCCGCCGTACTGCACCACGACGCGGCGGCCTACGCCGCCGTCGTCGACCCGGACGCCACGGCCCTGCGCAGCGCCCAGCGCCGGGAGTTCGCCCGCCTCGCGGCCGTGCCGCTCGGCTCCTGGACGTACCGGCTGACCGACGTCTCCGCGCACGGTGGCGACCGCGTCACCGCCGACGTCCGGCTCGGCTACCGGATCGAGGGCTACGACAGCGCCCCCGTCTCCGTCGACCGGACCGTCGAGCTGGCCCGCGACCAGGGGGACGGCCGCTGGTACATCACCGCGGACCGGGCGGCGGACGGCAGCGCCCGCCAGCTGTGGGAGCAGGGCGACGTCGAGGTGGTGCGCGGGAAGCACAGCCTGGTCCTGGGCGTCGGCCGCCCGCGCGCCGAGCTGGAGGCCGTCGCGGGCACCGCCGACGAGGCGGTGCCCGCGGTCACCGCCGCCTGGCCGGAGCCGTGGGCCGGGCGCGTGGTGGTGCTGGTGCCGGACAGCGTGAAGGAGATGGGCGAGCTGCTCGGGTCGCCCGCCGCGAACTACCAGGGCATAGCGGCCGTCACCACCGGCGAGACCGGCGGCTCCGGGAAGTCGCCCGCGGACCGGGTGATCGTCAACCCGGAGGCGTACTCCCTGCTCGGCGGCTTCGGGCAGCGCGTCGTCCTCACCCACGAGACCACCCATGTGGCCACCCGCAGGAACACCTCGTCGGCCACCCCGACCTGGCTCTCCGAGGGCTTCGCGGACTGGGCGGCCTACCGGGAGCAGGACCGCACCGCCGACGAGATCGCGCCCGAGCTGGCCGACGCGGTCCGGGCCGGGGACGGGCCCGCCGCGCTGCCCGAGGACGAGGACTTCGCGTTCGCCGGTGACGCGGGGCGGCTGGCGAAGGCGTACGAGGGCGGCTGGCTGGCCTGCGAGCTGATCGCGGACCACTGGGGCGAGGAGAAGCTGTTCGCCTTCTACCGGGCCGTCGGCGCCCACCACGGGCGCGACGGGGCGGTCGAGGACGCCCTGCACGAGGTGCTCGGCACCACCCCGCAGGACTTCACGGCGCGCTGGCGGGTGTATCTGCGGAACCGGCTCGGCTGAGCGCGGGCGCGGGCGGCGCCTCGTCCCGTACGGCGGGCCGCGCCTTCGGGGCCCGTACCGTGTCCCGCCACAGCCGCGTCGCCGCCAGCACACAGGCGGCGACCAGCAGCCCGTTGCGCAGGAACATCAGCGTCAGGCCGTGCGCGTCGCTCGTCACCACGTGCACGAAGCCGATCGGGAACTCCAGCTGCGTCACCCCCGTGGCCACCAGTACGAGCACCGCCGGCCACACCATCCGGCTCGCCCGCAGCACCAGGCACACGGCGGCGAGCCCGACCAGCCACAGCATGTACTGGGGGCTGATCACCCGGCTCGTCGTGGTGAACAGCAGCACCGCCGTGAACGCCGCGTCCGCCGCCGTACTCGGCCCGAAGGTCCGCGCCCGCAGCCGCCACACCAGCAGCCAGCCGAACGCGACCAGGCTCAGCCCCAGCGCCAGCGTGCTCACCAGGCCCACGTGCGGGCCCAGGAACTCCAGCGAGCCGTAGTGCAGCTCCACCCGGCCCTCCCAGCCGAACTGCCGCCACACATGGAAGACCAGCGCGCCCAGCGACTCGACCTCGGTGCCCCGGTCGCGCTGGAAGCCGAGGAACGCCAGCGCGCCGGGCGCAGCCGCCACGCACACCAGGAGCAGCCCGGCCGCCACCGCCGCGGCCGTCGTCCACGCCAGCCGGGTGCGCCGCCCCCGGGCGGTCCCGGCGAGCAGCAGCACCGGCCACACCTTCAGCAGCGCCCCGAAGGCGGCCAGCGCCCCCAGCACCCGGGGGCGCCGCAGCCCGGCCAGCAGCGCCGCCACCGCCACGGCCGTCACCATCACGTCGTACCGGGCGTACGCGGTCGTGCCGAGCAGCGGCACGCCCGCCACCCACACCCACACCCCGGCCGTCCGGCGGCCCGGTCCGTCGCTCGCGCGCAGCAGCAGGCCCAGGACCAGCGCGTCGCACAGGAACGCCAGGACGAAGAAGGCCGTGGCGTAGTCCAGGAACGGCAGCAGGGCGGGGGAGAGGATCGCGAGGGCCGCCACCGGCGGGTACTGCCAGGTGACATCGGACTGCGGGTAGGTGCCGGAGCGCAGCACGTCGTACCAGCCGTGGTAGATCACCGACACATCGCTCGTCACGTCGAGCCCCGGCGGGGTGAGCACCTTGGTCACCCAGAGCAGCAGCACCGCCCTGGTGAGCGCCCACACCGCGAAGGCCGCCGGACGTGTGCCGCTGGAACCCGTCATGACCTGCCCTCACCCCGTCTGTACACCGTACGAAACAGCCATGATGCCCGCAGGCCCTGTGTACGGGCCATCAGGCACGGCCGCGGGCCCCGGCCCGGTACTGTCGGCGGCGATGGACAAGACCCTGATCGTGACCAATGACTTCCCGCCCCGCCCGGGGGGCATCCAGGCGTTCCTGCACAACATGGCGCTGCGCCTCGACCCCGACCGGGTCGTCGTCTACGCCTCCACCTGGAAGCGCGGGGCCGAGGGCGCGGCCGCCACCGCCGCCTTCGACGCGGAGCAGCCCTTCACCGTCGTCCGCGACCGTACGACGATGCTGCTGCCGACCCCGCGCGTGACCCGGCGCGCCACGGAGCTGCTGCGCACCCATGGCTGCTCGTCCGTCTGGTTCGGCGCCGCCGCCCCGCTCGGGCTGATGGGCCCGGCGCTGCGCGAGGCGGGCGCCCGGCGCCTGGTCGCCACCACGCACGGCCACGAGGCGGGCTGGGCCCAGCTGCCCGCCTCCCGGCAGCTGCTGCGGCGGATCGGCGAGGGTACCGACACGCTGACCTACCTCGGCGAGTACACCCGCTCCCGGATCGCCGCCGCGCTCACCCCGGCCGCCGCCGCCCGTATGGTCCAGCTGCCCCCGGGCGTCGACGAGAAGACGTTCCACCCGGACTCCGGCGGCGACGCGGTCCGGGCCCGGCTCGGGCTCACCGAACGGCCCGTCGTCGTCTGCGTCTCCCGGCTGGTGCCGCGCAAGGGCCAGGACACCCTGATCCTCGCGATGCCCGCGATCCTGGCCGCGCACCCGGACACGGTCCTGCTGATCGTGGGCGGCGGGCCCTACGAGGACGACCTGCGCACGCTCGCCGCGCGCACCGGCGTGGCGGACTCCGTGCGGTTCACCGGGGCGGTGCCCTGGTCGGAGCTGCCCGCGCACTACGGGGCCGGCGACGTCTTCGCGATGCCGTGCCGGACCCGGCGCGGCGGCCTCGACGTGGAGGGCCTGGGGATCGTCTACCTGGAGGCGTCCGCGACCGGGCTGCCGGTGGTGGCCGGCGACTCGGGCGGCGCCCCGGACGCGGTGCTCGACGGCGAGACCGGCTGGGTGGTGCGCGGCGGCGAACCCGGGGACGCGGCGGAGCGGATCAACGCGCTGCTGGGCGACGCGGAGCTGCGGCGGCGCATGGGGGAGCGGGGCCGCGCCTGGGTCGAGGAGAAGTGGCGCTGGGACCTGCTCGCGGAGCGGCTGCGCGAACTGCTCTGATGCGCGTACGAGGAGGGGCCCGCACCGGTGTGGTGCGGGCCCCTCCCCGTACGCGTAAGGCGCACGCGGTCACGAGCGGTAGATCGACTCCACCTCGTCCGCGAAGTCCTTCGCCACCACGTTCCGCTTCAGCTTCAGCGAGGGCGTGATGTGGCCCGCCTCCTCGGTGAACTGGGCGCCCAGGATGCGGAACTTGCGGACGGACTCGGCCTTGGAGACCGCGGCGTTGCCGTCGTCGATCGCGCGCTGCACCTCGGCCAGCAGCTCCGGGTCCTCGCGCAGCGACAGGGCCGTCGAACCGGCCGGCTTGCCGTGCTCCTCGGCCCAGCGGCCCAGGAACTCCTCGTCCAGCGTCACCAGCGCGCCGACGAACGGGCGCCCGTCGCCGACCACCATGCACTCGGCGACCAGGGCGTGGCCGCGGATGCGGTCCTCGATGACGGCGGGGGCGACGTTCTTGCCGCCGGCCGTGACGATGATCTCCTTCTTGCGGCCGGTGATCGCGAGGTAGCCGTCCTCGTCGAGGGTGCCGATGTCGCCGGTGTGGAACCAGCCGTCCGCCAGCGCCTCGGCCGTCGCCGTCTCGTTGTTCCAGTAGCCGGAGAACAGGTGCTCGCCGTGGAGCAGCACCTCGCCGTCGTCCGCGATGCGCACCACGGAACCGGGCAGCGGCTGGCCGACCGTGCCGATCTTCTGCCGGTCCCACGGGTTGAAGGCGGTCGCCGCGCAGGACTCGGTCAGGCCGTAGCCCTCCAGGACCGTGAAGCCGATGCCCCGGTAGAAGTGGCCGAGGCGCTCGCCGAGCGGGGCGCCGCCGGAGATCGCGTGCTCGCCGCGCCCGCCGAGCACCGCGCGCAGCTTGCCGTAGACCAGGCGGTCGAAGACCTTGTGCTGGAACTTCAGGCCCAGCGACGGGCCCTGCGGGGTGCCCAGCGCGCGGCTGTAGGCGATCGCCGTGTTCGCGGCCCGGTCGAAGATCTTGCCCTTGCCGTCGGCCTGCGCCTTGGCGCGCGCCGCGTTGTAGACCTTCTCGAAGACGCGCGGTACACCGAGGATCAGCGTCGGCCGGAACGACGCCAGCTCGTCGGTGAGGTTCTTGATGTCCGGGACGCAGCCGAGCTTGATCGGGGCCATCACCGAGGCGACCTCGACCAGCCGCCCGAAGACGTGGGCGGCGGGCAGGAAGAGCAGGACGGAGCACTCGCCGGTGCGGAAGAGGGGCTTCAGGCGCTCCACCACGTTGCCGCACTCCGCGAAGAAGCTGCGGTGGGTCAGCACACAGCCCTTCGGGCGGCCCGTGGTGCCCGAGGTGTAGACGATGGTGGCCGGGTCGTCCGCCCGGGCAGCCGCGCTGCGCAGGTCCACGGTCTCCTCGGAGACCCCTTCGCCCCCGGCGCGCAGCTCGTCGACGGCGCCCTTCTCGATCTGCCAGACGTGGCGCAGCGCGGGCAGCCGGTCGCGCACGGAGGCGACGGCGTCGGCGTGCGTGTCGCTCTCCACCAGGACCGCGACGGCGCCCGAGTCACCGAGGATCCACTGCACCTGCTCGGCGGAGCTGGTCTCGTAGACCGGCACGGTGACCGCGCCCGCGCTCCAGATCGCGAAGTCCAGCAGCACCCACTCGTAGCGGGTACGGGACATCAGGGCCACCCGGTCACCGGGCTCGACGCCCGCCGCGATCAGGCCCTTGGCGGCCGACCGGACCTCGGCCAGGAACTGCGTGGCGGTGACGTCCGTCCAGACGCCCGCCACTTTGCGGCTCATCACCGCGACATCGGGATGCTGAGCGGCATTGCGGCGGATGAGATCCGTCAGGTTGCCGTCCGAGGGGACCTCGTACAGGGCCGGAAGGCTGAACTCGCGCAAGACTGCTGCTCCTCATCGGGCTCCGGTGCCACGGCTCTGTGTGACGCACCGGCGCGGTCCAAGATGGCGGGTGCTCAGTGGGGTGAGCACGACTGGACTGCCCGGACGTTACCCACCAGTACTCGGTTCCGGATAGGGGGTTCCGGCCAGATGTCTTATGCGTCACACATATCGGTCGTCCTTTCGCGCACAGTAGTCCACCCGCGCACACACCCGGAAGTAACCGCAGGTCCGGGGCCTCTACCCAGGTGAGAGCCCTCGTTCTAGGGTGGATCTTCATGCGAGCAGGAGCGAACAGCCGGGGGGCCGCCGCCGGGCAGCGCACCCGGGTCCATGTGGTCAGCGACGTGCACGGCAACACCGAGGCGCTGGCCCGCGCCGGGGACGGCGCCGACGCCCTGATCTGCCTCGGTGACCTGGTCCTCTTCCTCGACTACGCCGACCACTCGCGCGGCATCTTCCCCGACCTCTTCGGCGTCCGGAACGCCGACCGGATCGTCGCCCTGCGCACCGCGCGCCGCTTCGAGGAGGCCCGCGACTTCGGCCGGGAGCTGTGGCAGGGCATGGACCGCAACGCCGCGATCACCGGCGCGGTCCGCAAGCAGTACGCCGAGATGTTCGCCGCGCTGCCCACCCCGACGTACGCCACCTACGGCAACGTCGACATCCCCACCCTGTGGCCCGAGTACGCCGGTCCCGGCACCACCGTCCTGGACGGCGAGCGCGTCGAGATCGGCGGTCGCGTCTTCGGCTTCGTCGGCGGCGGACTGCGTACGCCGATGCGCACCCCGTACGAGATCGACGACGAGGAGTACGCCGCCAAGATCGAGGCCGTCGGCGAGGTCGACGTGCTCTGCACCCACATCCCGCCCGAGGTGCCGGACCTGGTCTACGACACCGTGGCGCGCCGCTTCGAGCGCGGCAGCCGGGCCCTCCTCGACGCCATCCGGCGCACCCGCCCGCGCTACTCCCTCTTCGGCCACGTCCACCAGCCGCTGGCCCGGCGGATGCGGATCGGCGCCACCGAGTGCGTGAACGTCGGCCACTTCGCCTCCACCGGCCGGCCCTGGGCACTGGAGTGGTGAACCGCCCGGCCCGTCCCGTGGACCCGACCCTGGGACGGGCCGCCGGGCGCACGCGATAGCCTTTTGGCGGCAGGCCTCTGCCGACGGACCGGTACACCGCACTGGAGGGCCACAGCGATGGCTGAACACACCAGCTCGAGCATCACGATCGAGGCGGCGCCGGCCGACGTCATGGGTGTGATCGCCGACTTCGACCGCTATCCCGAATGGACCGGCGAGGTCAAGGAGGCCGAGGTCCTCGGCACCGACGAGCGAGGCCGCGCCGAGAAGGTCCGGCTCGTCCTGGACGCCGGCGCGATCAAGGACGACCACACCCTCGCCTACACCTGGATCGGCGACTACGAGGTCAGCTGGACCCTGGTCAAGTCGCAGATGCTCCGCGCCATCGACGGCTCCTACGCGCTCGCGCCCCTCGGTGACGGCGACCGCACCGAGGTCACCTACCGGCTGACCGTCGACGTCAAGATCCCGATGCTCGGCATGATCAAGCGCAAGGCGGAGAAGGTCATCATCGACCGCGCCCTCGCCGGCCTGAAGAAGCGCGTCGAGTCCGTCCCGAAGGGCTGAGCGCGTGCGTACGGTCCTGGTCACCGGACCCGGCGGAGCCGGCCGTACCACTGTCGCCGCCGCCACCGCGCTGGCCTCGGCCCGCGACGGCGCCCGCACCCTGCTGATCTCCGCCGACCCGATACCCGGCTTCCCCGACGCCACGGCACCCACCCCCGTCACCGGGGGCCTGTGGTCCGTCCGGATCGACTCCGGCGCACACTTCCGCGCCGAACTCCTCGCCCTCCAGCAGCAGTTGTCCGGTGTCCTCGATCTGCTCGGCGGCAACCCGCTGGACGGCGAGGAGCTGACCGAACTTCCCGGCAGCGCCGAACTCGCCCTGCTGCACGCGCTGCGCCGCGCCGCCCACGGCGACTGGGCCGACGGGGCGTACGACCTCCTCGTCGTCGACCTGCCGCCGCTGCGCGAGGCCCTCGCCCTGCTCGCCCTGCCCGAACAGCTGCGCCGCTACCTGCGCCGGCTGCTGCCCCAGGAGCGCCAGGCCGCCCGCGCCCTGCGCCCGATGCTCGCCCAGCTGGCCGGTGTGCCCATGCCCGCCCAGTGGCTGTACGAGGCCGCCGCCCGGCGCGACGCGGAGCTGGCCCAGGTCCAGGCGCTCATCGAGGACCGCGCCACCACGCTCCGGCTGGTCGCCGAACCGGGCCCGGCCGCCGACGACGCCCTGCGCACCGCGCGTACCGGAATCGCCCTGCACGGTCTGCGCACCGAGGCACTGGTCGCCAACCGGGTGCTGCCCGGCCATTCCCCGGACCCGTTCTTCGCCGCGCTCGCCGCCCAGCAGGAGAAGGTGCTCGCCCACTGGGCCGAGGAGGGGCCCGCCCCGGTACGGATCGCGCACCTCGGCCGCGACCCGGAGGGCCCAGACGACCTCCTGGCCCTCGGCGGGGACGGGGCGCCGGCCGTGCCCGGTGCGGGCGGGGAGGGCGGCCGGGCCGCCGACCCCTGGTGGATCGAGGAGGCCGGCGGGCCGGACGGCGACGGGATACTCGTCTGGTGCCTGCGGCTGCCCGGCGCCGTCAAGAAGGACCTCCAGCTGGTCCGGCGCGGCGGTGAACTCCTCCTGACCGTCGGCCCGTTCCACCGCATCGTGCCCCTGGAGCCCGCGCTGCGCCGCTGCACCGTCTCCGGCGCGGCGCTCACCGACGGCGTGCTCCGGGTCCGCTTCACCCCCGACCCGGCGCTCTGGCCCCGGACGAGCTGAACGGCGCACCACCGTTCGGGTAACGTCGAAGGTACGTGTCCGGTATGCCGGGCCGCCGGCCACAAGGTCCCAGGAGTCCGCCATGAGCGAAGCCACCGATCGTCCCGTCGACGACGACGCGTGGGCCGACGCGTGCGCCGAGGACCTCGCCGCCGAGCAGGCCCGCCGCCGCGCCGCGTACGGCCCGCCGCCCGGCTCCGCCGCCGAGGAGCTGCGCAAGCTGATGGACGCGGTCGCCGACCGGCTCGGCTCGTTCCAGGCGCCGCTCCTCGGGCTCGCCGCCCAGGGTGCCGTGCAGCAGGTCATCCAGCAGGCCAAGGCGGCCGTCGAGCCCGTCATCGAGCGCAATCCGGACGTTTTCGAGCACATCGCGGCCGCCGGCGGCGAACTGCTCGCCGCCTACCGCTCCGCGGTCGAGGGCCAGGAAGGCCGCTGGACCCGTGGGGCGGGCGACCCGGCAGGCACGGAAAAGAAGGCCGAAGCCCCCGACGGCCCCCGGGACGAGGGGTCCGGCGCCGGCGAACACATCGACCTGGACTGACCGGCGCCGACAGCGCGGGGCCCCGCCTCGGGTACGGTTGCCTCAGCGGGGCTCGACCGGAACTGAGGGATTCATGGGACTCACCATCGGCGTCGATATCGGCGGCACGAAGATCGCAGCTGGAGTGGTCGACGAAGAGGGCCACATCCTCTCGACCTTCAAGGTGCCGACCCCGCCGACGGCCGAAGGCATCGTGGACGCGATCGCGGCGGCGGTGTCCGGCGCGAGCGAGGGGCATCCCGTCGAGGCGGTCGGCATCGGCGCGGCCGGATACGTCGACGACAAGCGGGCCACGGTGCTCTTCGCACCCAACATCAACTGGCGCCACGAGCCGCTCAAGGACAAGGTCGAGCAGCGCGTCGGCCTCCCCGTCGTCGTCGAGAACGACGCCAACGCGGCGGCCTGGGGCGAATACCGCTTCGGTGCCGGCCAGGGCCACGACGACGTCATCTGCATCACGCTGGGCACCGGCCTCGGCGGCGGCATCATCATCGGCAACAAGCTGCGCCGCGGACGCTTCGGCGTGGCCGCCGAGTTCGGCCACATCCGGGTCGTCCCGGACGGTCTGCTCTGCGGCTGCGGCAGCCAGGGCTGCTGGGAGCAGTACGCCTCCGGCCGCGCCCTCGTGCGGTACGCGAAGCAGCGCGCCAACGCCACCCCGGAGAACGCCACGATCCTGCTGGCGCTCGGCGACGGCACCGTCGACGGCATCGAGGGCAAGCACATCAGCGAGGCCGCCCGCCAGGGCTGCCCGGTGGCCGTCGACTCGTTCCGCGAGCTGGCCCGCTGGGCCGGCGCCGGACTCGCCGACCTGGCCTCGCTGTTCGACCCGTCGGCCTTCATCGTCGGCGGCGGCGTCTCGGACGAGGGCGAGCTGGTCCTCGACCCGATCCGCAAGTCGTTCCGGCGCTGGCTGATCGGCGGCGAGTGGCGCCCGCACGCCCAGGTGCTCGCGGCCCAACTCGGCGGCAAGGCAGGGCTCGTGGGCGCCGCGGACCTGGCCCGCCAGGGCTGAGCCCGCCCGCAGCACGGAAACGCCCGACGCCCGTCGCGCCCCCTCGGGGAGCGGCGGGCGTCCGCCGTATCGTGAGGGCATGGCCACGATGTCGCTGCCCGATTCGCGCACCGAGCAGGACGGCTCGGCCGTCATCAGGGTGCTCAGCTACAACATCCGGTCGATGCGCGACGACCGCGCCGCCCTCGCCCGGGTCATCCGCGCCTGCGCCCCCGACCTGGTCCTCGTCCAGGAGGCGCCGAGGTTCTTCCGCTGGCGCAAGTACGCCGCCCGGCTCGCCGCCGCCACCGACCTGGTGATCCTCGGCGGAGGCGCCACCGCGGCCGGGCCGCTGCTGCTGTGCTCGCTGCGCGCCACGGTCGAGCGCACCGAGGACATCCTGCTGCCGCGCACCCCGGGGCAGCACCGCAGGGGATTCGCCACCGCGGTCGTCCGGTTCGCGGGCGCCCGGCTCGGCGTGGTGAGCTGCCACCTGAGCCTCCAGCGGCAGGAGCGCGCGGCCCAGGCGGAGCGGCTGACCACGACCGTGGACGCGCTGGGCGTGGAGCACGCGGTGGTCGCCGGCGACCTCAACGACGTACCGAGCGGGCGGGCCTTCCGGCGACTGGCCGGGCGCTACCAGGACTGCTGGGAGACCAAGCCGCTGGGCGGCGAGTACACCTTCCCCGCACACGACCCGCTCCGCCGGATCGACGCCGTCTTCGCCACCGACGGCGTCGAGGTCCTGGGCTGCGGGGTCCCGAACGGGCTGCCCGGGGTGCGGGAGACCGACCTGCGGGCCGCGACCGACCACCTGCCGGTGCTGGCCGCGCTGAGGGTGCCCGCCGCGCCGGACGGCAGGCGCCAGGGCCTCTCGTCTGGATCAGGCCGGAGCCCGCGAGCCCGGCGTGATCCAAACGAAAGGCTCTAGACCACCGCGCCCCGGCCGGGGTCGTCGTCGCCCTCGTCGTCGGGGTTCATCCGCGCCACCAGTGTCACGAAACCGCCCAGGAAGCCGCCGACGCAGACCGTCGTCAGCCACCAGGTCATCTCCCAGGACAGCAGCACCGCGAGCAGCATCAGCACCGGCCCGCCGACCACCGCGAGCCAGGCGAACTTCGCCGTGACGTCCGCCTCCGGCAGCGGCGGCGGCTCCGGCGGCACGAAGTGCCCCTCGTCGTCGTCCCCGCCGGCGGCGTCCGGGCCGGCCGGCTCGAAGTCGCGGGGGCCGGCGCCGACACCGGGTGCGAACACCACGGAGCTGCCGAGCGGGCGGTCCGGCTCCGGCTTGGGCGGCCGCTTGCCGAGTCCCTTGTCCGGGTCCGGGGCGGTCAGCGGACCGTCGTCCGGCAGCGCGAGATCCTCGATCGACCGGAAGGGCCTGGCCCCCGGCGGGTCCGGCGGCTCCTCCCCGTACCCCGCGACGATGGCCTTCCAGACGGCCTCCTCGTCGAGCGGCCCGCCGTCGCCCTCACCGGCCGCCGGGGCGGCCGGTGCCTCGGGCACCGCGGAGCCGCCGTCGTCGGCGACGGCCGCCCCCTCCACGGGGAGCGGCTCGCGCTCCTCCTCGCTGCCCGCGCGCTCCGCGTCGTGCTCAGCCACCGGACGTGCTCCCCTTCTTCCCGCCCTGTTCCTTCTCGTTCGGAGCGAGGCGGCCGATGAACGCATGGCTCTCGTCGAAGATCCGCTTCGCATCATGGTCCAACGTCGCCACGTGGTAGCTCTGTTCCAGCAGGACCTCACGGACATCCGTCGAGGAGACGCGGCTCAGGATGCGGGCGGAGTCGGCGGGCGGCACGACATGGTCCTGCGGGCTGTGCAGCAGCAGGAGCGGCTGGGTGACCTGGGGCAGGTCGCCGTCGACCAGCCGGAAGAACGTCCGCACCGAGTGCGCCGCGTGCAGCGGTACCCGGTCGTAGCCCACCTCGGCCACGCCCTCCAGCGCGATGTCGCTGACCAGGCCCTTCGTCGTCGGCACCAGATGACGGACCACCGGCAGCGCGTGCGCCGCGAGGCCGTGCACCTTGTTGGCCGGATTGACGAGGACCAGACCGCTGACCGCGTCGCCGTGCTTCGCGGCCAGCCGCAGCGCCAGCGCGCCGCCCATGGAGAGTCCGAAGACGAAGACCCGCGCGCACCGCTCCAGCAGGCCGCGCAGCTCCCGGTCCACCTCCGCGTACCAGTCCTGCCAGCCGGTCACCTGCATGTCCTGCCAGCGCGTGCCGTGTCCCGGCAGCAGCGGCAGCGACACCGTGAGACCGCGCTCGGCCAGATACTCGGCCCAGGGGCGCAGCGACTGCGGGGAACCGGTGAATCCGTGACAGAGGAGGACGCCGACCTCTCCGCCCTCGTGGCGGAACGGCTCGGCTCCGGGAAGGACCGCCACCGGGGTCTCCTGTTCGTGAGGCTCGCGGGGAGCGTGAGGGGGTGTGCGGAAGGATGTACGGGAGTGCGCGAGGATTACTTCACCGTACGCGACCGGGCCGACACCGACCAGGGCCGTCACCGGGCGGTCCCGCCCTTGACCATGGACACCCCGCCCCCGCCGGGAGGAGGGACGGGCCGTACCTCGGGTTAAGGTCTGTCGGACAGCACACAGGAGGCACCCGAGTTGATCTACGGCGCTATGAAGTTCTCCATCGGCGGGTCTCTGAAGCTCGCCTTCAGGCCGTGGGTGGAGGGCCTGGAGAACATCCCCGCGCGCGGGCCCGCGATCCTCGCCAGCAACCACCTGTCGTTCTCCGACTCCTTCTTCCTGCCGGCCGTCCTGGACCGCAAGGTGACCTTCATCGCGAAGGCCGAGTACTTCACCGCGCCCGGCGTCAAGGGCAAGCTCACCGCCGCGTTCTTCAAGGGCGTCGGCCAGCTCCCCGTCGACCGCTCGGGCGCGCGCGGCGCCGGCGAGGCGGCGATCCGGGCGGGCATCGAGGTCATCGAGAGCGGCGGCCTCTTCGGTATCTACCCCGAGGGCACCCGGTCGCCCGACGGCCGTCTCTACCGGGGCAAGCCCGGCGGCCTCGCCCGGGTCGCGCTGGCCACCGGCGCGCCGGTCATCCCCGTCGCGATGATCGACACGGAGAAGATCCAGCCGCCCGGCCAGGTGATGCCCAAGCTGATGCGCCCGGGGATCCGGATCGGCGAGCCGCTCGACTTCAGCCGCTACCACGGCATGGAGGGCGACCGCTTCATCCTGCGCTCGGTCACCGACGAGGTGATGTACGAGATCATGAAGCTCTCGGGCCAGGAGTACGTCGACATCTACGCGACCGCCGCCAAGCGGCAGATCGCCGACGAGGCCAAGCGCCGGTCCGAGGCCGCGAAGAAGACGGGCGAAGACGCCTAGCGCCGGTCCGCCGGGGGACGGGGGAGAACAGCATGGTCAAACGCGTACGCGTGGTACGGATGTCGGTGGAGCAGCCGCTGTGGCGCGCCCTGACGGCGTACCGCGTCCTGACGATGCTCTACGCGCTGCTGCTCGCGGCCTTCGCGCGGCACGACTACGAACGGCCCTGGATAGCGATCGCGTTCCTGTCGCTGATGACCGTCTGGACGCTCGCCACCCTGCCGAAGGTGGGCAGCGCCGCCGCCTGCACCAAGCGCTTCCTGGGCGCGGACCTGGCCATCGCCCTGACCGGCATCGTCGTCACCCCGCTCGCCGACTTCCAGGCACAGCACGTCGACGGGCCGACCCTGCCGTCCATCTGGACCGCCGGTTCCGTCCTGGCCTTCGCGATCAAGGGCGGCTGGCGCTGGGCCGGATTCGCCTCCAGCCTCGTCGCCGTCGCCAACCTCATCGAGCGCGGCGAGCCCAGCCGCGACACCCTGCACAACGTGATGCTGGTCTGGGTCGCCTCCATCGCCATCGGGTACGTCGTCGAGGTCGCCCGCGCCAGTGAGCGCACCCTCGCCCGCGCCCTGGAGATCGAGGCCGCCACCCGCGAACGTGAACGCCTCGCCCGGGACATCCACGACAGCGTGCTCCAGGTCCTCGCGATGGTCCAGCGGCGCGGCGCCGCGATGGGCGGCGAGGCCGCAGAGCTGGGCCGGATGGCCGGGGAGCAGGAGGTCGCCCTGCGCACCCTGGTCTCCAGCGGCCTCGTGCCCCCCACCCGGGTCTCCGAGGACGCCTCCGAGGGCGCCGTCGTCCGCACCGTCGAGGCGGACGAGGACGAGCCGGGCGACGGGGACGGCGGCGAGACCGATCTGCGGACGCTGCTCGCCCCGCACGCCGGGGCCCGCACCAGCTTCGCGGAGCCGGGCGCACCGGTGCTGCTCCCGGCCGCGGCGGCCGCGGAGCTGGCGGCGGCGGCCGGCGCGGCCCTGGACAATGTCCGGGTGCACGCGGGGGAGGACGCCCAGGCGTGGATCCTGCTGGAGGACTGGCCGGACGAGGTCATCGTGACGGTCCGGGACGACGGCCCCGGCATCCCCGAGGGGCGGCTCGCGCAGGCCGAGGGGGAGGGGCGGCTCGGCGTCGCCCTGTCGATCCGCGGCCGGCTGCGCGATCTGGGCGGTACGGCTGAGCTGATCTCGGTGCCCGGCCAGGGCACCGAGGTCGAATTGAAGGTTCCGAAGGTTTCACGGGGGAAGGCGGGTTCGGTCCGATGAGCGCGACACACGAAGAGGGCGCCGGGCAGCGGGCGATCAGGGTGATGGTGGTCGACGACCACCCGATGTGGCGGGACGCCGTCGCCCGGGACCTCGCCGAGGCCGGCTTCGACGTGGTGGCGACCGCCGGGGACGGCCCGCAGGCCGTCCGCCGCGCCGGTGCCGTCACCCCGGACGTCCTGGTCCTCGACCTCAATCTGCCCGGCATGCCCGGGGTCCAGGTCTGCAAGGAACTCGTCGGCGCCCAGCCCGGACTGCGGGTTCTGGTGCTCTCCGCCAGCGGTGAGCACGCCGACGTCCTGGAGGCGGTCAAGTCCGGCGCCACCGGCTACCTGATGAAGTCCGCGAGCACCCAGGAGCTGACCGAGGCCGTCCGCCGCACGGCCGCCGGCGACGCCGTCTTCACCCCGGGCCTGGCCGGTCTGGTGCTCGGCGAGTACCGCAGGCTGGCCTCCGAGCCCGCACCGGCCGCCTCCGACGAGCCCAAGGCCCCGGAGCTGACCGACCGGGAGACCGAGGTGCTGCGGCTGGTCGCCAAGGGGCTCTCGTACAAGCAGATCGCCGAACGGCTCGTCATCTCGCACCGCACCGTGCAGAACCACGTCCAGAACACCCTGGGCAAGCTCCAGCTGCACAACCGGGTCGAGCTGGTGCGGTACGCCATAGAGCGCGGGCTCGACGACGCGTAGGGCCTGAGCGGCGCGGCGGGGCACCCGGCCGTATATTCGCCAGGACCGGCCGCGCAGCACGCAGACAGGGGAGACGTCGTGGAGATCCTGGCCTTCGGAGTGCAGTCCGACGAGAAGCCGCTGATCGAGAAGGCCTTCGCCGGGAAGCACGAAGTCCGCTGCCTGGACGTCTTCCTGAACCGGGACACCGCGCCCATCGCGGCGGGCTACGAGATCATCTCCACCAGCGTCAACGCCGACCTGGGCGGCGGTGTCCTGCAGACCCTCGCGGCCGGCGGCACGCAGCTGATCGCCCAGCGCTCCACCGGCTTCAACAACATCGACCTGGACGTGGCCGAACGCCTCGCCCTGCGTGTCGCGAGGGTGTCGTACTACTCCCCGTACTCGGTCGCCGAGTTCGCCTGGACCCTCGCCATGGCGGTCAACCGCCGGGTGATCCGGGCCGCCGGCCGCACCCGCGACTTCGACTTCCGGCTCGACGGGCTCCTCGGCCGAGACATGCACGGCCGCACGGTGGGCGTCATCGGCACCGGCAAGATCGGCGAGGCGTTCACCCGGATCGCCCACGGCTTCGGCATGAAGCTGCTCGGCTGGGACGTCGCCGAGAACCCGGCCTGCGTCGGGCTGGGCATGCGCTACGTGGACAAGGAGCAGCTGCTCGCCGAGGCCGACGTGGTCAGCCTGCACGTGCCGCTGCTGCCTGCGACCCACCACGTCATCGACAAGGACGCCCTCGCCCTGATGAAGGACGACGCGATCCTCGTCAACTCCAGCCGGGGCGGCCTCATCGACACCTCGGCCCTGGTCGGCGAGCTGCGCGCGGGCCGCTTCCTGGGTGTCGGACTCGACGTGTACGAGGCGGAGGCCGGGCTGTTCTTCCTGGACAAGTCCCTGGAGGGCGTCGACGACGACACCCTGGCCCGGCTCGTCACCTTCCCGAACGTCATCGTCACCTCGCACCAGGCGTACTACACCGAGGACGCGGTCGGCCAGATCATCGACGCCACCGTGAAGAACGTCGACGACTACCTGGCCGGCCGCCACAGCGACAACGTCCTGGTCCCCGCCCGCCCCGGGGCCTGAGACCCCGGGGCCGGGGAAGCGGCTCAGCCGCGTACCGGGAGCCCCGCCAGCAGCTCGGTCACGATCGCCGCACCGCGCAGCGTCAGCACCGACTCCGGGTGGAACTGCACCGAGGCGAAACCGGCCCCGCGCAGCGCGTGCAGCTCCCCGGAGACCTCGTCCCGGCTCGCCTCGATGCCGTGGGCCGCCAGCTCCGCCGCCCCGGAGCCGTCGCAGAGCGCGGTGAAGCTGTTGTAGAACCCGACCGTCTCGGGCCGCCCGAACAGGTCGATACGGGTCTGCGCCCCCTGGTACGGCACCGCCTTGCGGACGATCTCCAGGCCCAGTTCCGCCGCGATCAGCTCATGGCCCAGGCACACGCCGAGCAGCCCGTGCCGGTGCTCCCGCACCAGCTCGGCGGCCATCGCGCGCAGCAGCCGCATCTTCGGATCGGCCGCGTCCGCCGGATTCCCCGGGCCCGGTCCCAGCACCACGGGCCCCTCGTGCGCCCGCACCGCCTCGCGCAGCCCCGGCTCGTCGTAGCGGCGCACGGTGACGTCGAGCCCCGAGGCGCGCAGCAGGTGCCCGAGCATCGCGGTGAACGTGTCCTCGCCGTCGACCACCAGCGCGTGGCCGGTGCGCTCGGCGGCGCGTTCCTGCATCCGCAGCCAGAACGGGGCGAGCCCGTCGCGCCGGGCGTCCAGGGCCTCCCGCACCCGGGGATCGGCGGCCAGCCGGGGCCGCTCCCGCTCCGCCTCGGGGCGGGCCGGGCGCACGCCGAGGGCGGCCAGCACCCCGGCCGCCTTCGCATGGGTCTCGGCGACCTCGCCGTCCGGGTCGGAGTGGCGTACCAGCGTCGCCCCGACCGGCACCCGCAGCGCGCCGTCGGCCGCGATGTCGGCGGTCCGGATGAGGATCGGCGAGTCCAGGGTCTGCGTACCGTCCGCCTCCCGGCGCAGCAGGGCCAGCGCGCCCGCGTAGTAGCCGCGCCCGCCGGCCTCGTACCGCTCGATGACCCGGCAGGCGTTCTGCACCGGGGAGCCGGTGACCGTCGCCGCGAACATGGTCTCCTTCAGCACCTCGCGCACATCCAGCGAGGAGCGTCCGCGCAACTCGTACTCGGTGTGCGCGAGATGGGCCATCTCCTTGAGACGCGGACCGATCACCACCCCGCCCATGTCCCCGACCGTGCACATCATCTTCAGCTCCTCGTCGACCACCATGGAGAGTTCTTCGGTCTCCTTGCGGTCGCCGAGGAAGGCGAGCAGGCCCTCGGCGGTGGGCCCCTCGGCGGGGTAGCGGTAGGTCCCGCTGATCGGGTTCATCACGACGGTCCCGCCCGACATCCGGACATGCACCTCGGGGCTGGCGCCGACCAGCGTCCTGTCCCCGGTGTGCACGACGAACGTCCAGTAGGCCCCGCGCTCACCCGCCAGCAGCCGTCGGAACAGGGCCAGCGCGTCCGCCCGGCCGAACCCCGGGATCTCGCCCCGGAACGTCCTCCGGATCACGAAGTTCGCGCCCTCGCCCCGGCCGATCTCGTCCTCGATGACCCGCCGCACGGTTCCGGCGTATTCCTCGTCGCTGACGTCGAACGCGCCGTTCTCCACGCGGACTTCGTGGCGGGGAAGCCGCTCCAGCGCCTCGTCGAGGGTCATCGTGTGCGCCTCGTCGGCGACCAGGACCGACAGGGGTGTGCCGTCGTCGCGTACGTCGAAGCCGCGCTCCGCGATCTGCCGGAACGGCACCAGGGCCAGCGACGGCCGCTCGCCCACCGGGATGTCGGCCAGCCGCTCCGCCTCGTGCACCCGGCCGATCAGCACCTCGACCGTGTCGTGGTCGTGGCCGGGGGTGCGGCGGCGCAGCAGGGCGAACGGCGGGCAGTCGTCGTCCAGGAGTCGGGCGATGCTCATGTCGGTGCTCATGGGGTGCGGTTCCTTCCAGGGGGATCAGCTGGGAGGAACGGCCCGCGGACACGGAAAAGGCCGCCCCTCGGGCGGCCTCTGCGTCGGTGTGTGCGCGCGAATCAGTGGGCCGCCGGATGAGCGGTCCACCACCAGTTACGGGTCGAGTGCGCGAACATGCCCCGTACCTTAGCCCACGCCGGACGGCGACGGGGCCCTTTCCCGTCCGGCCGGATGGGAAAGGGCCCCGCGTGCACAGGACCTGCTGTCGGCTAGAACAGCAGGTCGTAGATCTGCCAGCCGTTCCCGACCTGCGACTTCGCCGCGAACGGGGCCGTCACGTTGCCGGTGGAGTGGTAGAACCAGAAATCTCCGGCCGAGTCCACGCCGACCAGGTCGCCCCGGCCGTCACGGTCCAGGTCGCTCGGGCCGAGCAGCAGCTTGTACTTGCCCCAGCCCGAACCGATCTTGACCCGCGCGTCGTACGGCTTCGTCGCCGAGCCGGTGCCCGTGTAGATCCACAGCACCCCGGCCTTGTCCCGGGCCACGAAGTCCGCCTTGCCGTCGCCGTTGAGGTCGCCGGTGGAGACGATCTGGTCGTAGATCTGCCAGCCGGTGCCGATCTTCGCCTTGGGCGCGAAGGGCTTCTCCGGGGTGCCCGTGCCCTTGTAGAAGTAGATGTCACCGGCGGCGTTGCGGGCGATCATGTCGGCCTTGCCGTCACCGTCGAGGTCGCGCATGCCGTTGAGGCTGTTGTACTGGTTCCAGCCGCTGCCGACCTTCAGCCGGGCCATGTACGGCTTGTCCGGGTTGCCGCTGCCGCGGTAGTACCAGAGCACGCCGTCCTTGTCGCGGGTCACGAAGTCACCCGTACCGTCGGCCCGCAGCGCGGTCATGGCGGTCATCGCGGTGTAGCTGCCCCAGCCGTAGCCCGCCTGGTAGCGGCGGTAGTACGGGGAGGAGGCGCTGCCGGTGCCCTGGTACTGCCAGATACGGCCGGCGCTGTCGCGGCCGATCATGTTGTAGCGGTCGGTCGCCGCGTCGGGGGCGACGCTGCTCGCTTCCTGGACGTCGCTCGCCTTCACCCACGCGATGCGGTGGTTGTAGCGGATCGGGGTGTAGACCGTGGTGCCCACGACCCGGATCTGCGAGGAGCCGAAGTAGTCGTCGCCCTGGACGTCCGCCCCGGCCCGTACGTACGCCTGGCCGGCGGGCAGCTTGTACTTCGTGAGGTAGTCCGGGTTGTCCGTCGGTGCCTCGGCACCCGTGCCCTCGTACGCCGAGGCCTCCGGGAAGGAGCGGCCGTACAGCCGGGCCGTGGCCCCGGACTTCAGCTTGATCACGGCCGGGGCCGGACCGTCGACGCGCGAGGTGAACTGGCCGCCGGGGTTGGAGAACCACGCCTTCTGACCGCCGTACCAGATGGCGGTCCAGTCGCCCTTGACCTCGGCGACGACGTACTTGCCGCCGGCGACGACCTTGTTGCCCCAGTTCGGGCCGTCGGTGGCCTTCACGTTCGGCATGTACGGGTCGACGATCTTCGACGCGGACGTGGAGGCCGAGGTGTACAGGTAGCCGAAGTTCGCCGGCTGCTTGGCGACCGCCTTGCCCTCGTACGTCAGCTCCGGCTGGTTGGCCGTGGTGAACGGCGGAACGACGCGGACCACCTGGCCGGCCTTGACGGGGCCGCCCGCGCCCTCGGCGCCGGTCGGGGCGCCCATCAGCGCCATGTAGTGGTTCCAGTCCCAGAAGGGGCCCGCGTCCCAGTGCATGCCGGCGACGCCGGTGGGCCCGGCGTCCAGGCTGCCCGGCACCTCGTCGTGGCCGATGATGTGCTCACGGTCCAGCGGGATGCCGTACTTGCCGGCGAGGAACTTCACCAGGGCGGCGGAGGACTCGTACTGCGGCTCGGTGTACCAGGCGCCCGCCTTGATCGCGTAGCCCTCGTGCTCCACGCCGATCGAGTGCATGTTGAGCGACCAGTTGCCCGCGTGCCATGCCAGGTTCTTGTTCTCGACCATCTGGGTGACCAGACCGTCGGAGGCACGGATCACGTAGTGGGCGCTCGCGCCCTGCGACGGGTCCTGGAACGTGTCCAGCGCGACCTGGTAGCTGCCCTCGGTGTCGTGGATGACGATCTGGCGGATGTCGTACCCGCCCGCGGGCCGGCCGGCCAGGCTGTAGTTGCGGGTGCCGGTCTTAGGGTCCTGGGCCGGGACGAAGTTGCAGTTCAGACCGGAGGGGCACTCGGGAGTGGGCGTCGCGGCCGTGCTCGCGGGCGTCGCGGCGAGCGAGAGCTTCGACGGCTTGACCGGGGCGACGGACGGGTCGGCCGGAAGCGTGACCTGCTGGCCGTCCGCGGTGAGCTCCCGCTCACCGGTCCTGACCGACTCGAAGACCCGCTTGGCGAAGAGATCGGCACCCTTGGCGTCCGGGGCCTGGCTGTACCTGGCCACCGCGGCGTACCAGCGGCCCGGCTCCTTCGGCAGCGAGCCGGTCGCGTCCCGCTGGTACTCCGCCAGGAGCGCGGCGCCCGCGCGGATGGACTGCTCCGTGCTGTCCTGGACCGCGTCCGTGCCGGTGTCGATCAGCTTCGCGGCCTCGTCCAGCGTGTGCAGCCGGGGGTCGCTCGTGTCGACGGGCTCCTTCGGGAGCGAGCGCTTCGCCTTCGCGGCGTCGAACTTCTTCTCGATCTCGGGGCTGCCGCTCAGGTTGACGTGCGCGAGGCCGTCCTCGGCGACGTCCTGCGGGGTCACCCGCGTGAGCCCCATGACGTTGTACGCCCCGCTCGTGCTCGGCCGGCCGTCGTGGCTCTCCCAGCGCGTCTGCCGGTACGAGACAGCCATCAGCACGCTCTGCGGTACGTCGAACTCACGGGCCGCGTCCTCGAACTGGGCCTGGAGCACGGCGGAGGCCGAAGCGGGCTTGGCGTCCGTGGTGCCGGGGTCCTGCGAGGCCATGGCCAGGGTGCCGATGGTCGCGGTCGCCACGACGGCGGCACCGGCACCGATCAGCAGCCGTCTCTTCCTGAGGTCCTTACGGTGATTCCGTTTCAAGTCCCCACCCTCGATGTCCACTTGTCCAACGTTGTGCAACGCTGAAAGACGCGAGGCTAGCAGTCCGCACGGACAGCCCCGGCGCCGACCGCGCCGAGACGTGCGTCTCAGTCACTGAGCAACCCGGAAAAGCACGGGGCGCGACCCCGTAATGTGGGGGCCGTGACCGTGAACGCCAATACCTCCGTCGCCGGTGGCAACACCTGGCGAGACCTTCCCGCGGCGCAGCAGCCCGAGTACCCCGACTCCGAGGCCCTGCGCGATGCACTCGCGGACCTCGCGTCGTATCCGCCGCTCGTCTTCGCGGGCGAGTGCGACCAGCTGCGTGCCCGTATGGGAGCCGTCGCCAAGGGCGAGGCGTTCCTTTTGCAGGGCGGCGACTGCGCCGAGGCCTTCGACGCCGTGTCGGCCGAGCACATCCGGGCCAAGCTCAAGACGCTGCTCCAGATGAGCGCCGTCCTCACCTACGCGGCCTCCGTGCCCGTCGTCAAGGTCGGCCGGATCGCCGGCCAGTACTCCAAGCCGCGCTCCAAGCCGACCGAGACCCGCGACGGCGTGACCCTGCCGACCTACCGCGGCGACTCCGTCAACGGCTTCGCCTTCACCGAGGCCGACCGGGTCCCGGACCCGGAGCGCCTGAAGCGGATGTACCACGCGTCCGCCTCCACGCTGAACCTCGTGCGCGCCTTCACCACCGGCGGCTACGCCGACCTGCGCCAGGTGCACGCGTGGAACCAGGACTTCGTGAAGTCGTCCCCGTCCGGCCAGCGCTACGAGGCCCTGGCCCGCGAGATCGACAACGCGCTGAACTTCATGAAGGCCTGCGGCACCGACCCGGCCGAGTTCAAGGCCGTCGAGTTCTACGCCTCGCACGAGGCCCTGCTGCTGGACTACGAGACGGCGCTGACCCGCACCGATTCGCGCACCGGCCAGCTGTACGACACCTCGGGCCACATGGTGTGGATCGGCGAGCGCACCCGCCAGATGGACGGGGCGCACATCGAGTTCGCCTCGAAGGTCCGCAACCCCATCGGCATCAAGCTCGGCCCGACGACCACCGTCGACGAGGCGCTGGGCTACGTCGAGCGCCTCGACCCCGAGCGCGAGCCCGGCCGGCTGACCTTCATCGTCCGCATGGGCGCCGACAAGGTCCGCGACAAGCTGCCCGAGCTGGTCGAGAAGGTCACGGCCTCCGGCGCCACCGTCGCCTGGGTGACCGACCCGATGCACGGCAACACCTTCGAGGCCGCCTCCGGCCACAAGACGCGCCGCTTCGACGACGTCCTGGACGAGGTCAAGGGCTTCTTCGAGGTGCACAAGGGCCTCGGTACCCACCCGGGCGGCATCCACGTGGAGCTGACCGGCGACGACGTCACCGAGTGCGTCGGCGGCGGCCACGAGATCTTCGTGGACGACCTCCACCAGCGCTACGAGACGGCCTGCGACCCCCGGCTCAACCGCAGCCAGTCGCTCGACCTGGCCTTCCTCGTCGCCGAGATGTACCGCGACCAGTAACGGTCACGGCGCGCAGTACCCGTACGACTGTGGGGCACGGATCGATGTGATCCGTGCCCCACAGGGCGTTCCCGGGCTTTTGCCGCCCGCGCGTGGCGGGTAAGGTTAGGTTAGCCTCACCGATCATCGGGACGGCGCCCACGACCCGTCCCCGCCCGGGAGGTGAACCGCATGTACGTCTGCTCGTGCTTCGGCATTACGGAGCAGCAGGTCAAGGACCATGCGGCAGCCGGTGCCTGCACGCCCCGCCAGATCGCTTCCGCCTCCAAGGCCGGCACGGACTGCGGCGGCTGTGTCCGCACCATTCAGGCGATGCTCGGACGCGGTGCCTGCCCGCGCCGCGAACTGCTCGACGGGAAGCGTGCGACGGCATCCGTCACCGATCCGGCGGCCGGGCTCCCCGAAGCCGCCTGAGCGCCGGCGCGGTCAGCTGTCCGGCTGCTCGATGAGCTGGGCGATGTACAGCGGCTCCCCCAGCTTCTCGACCAGGTCCAGCTGCGTGTCGAGGTAGTCGATGTGGTGCTCCTCGTCCTCGAGGATCGACTCGAAGATGTTCGCCGACGTGATGTCGCCCTTGCTCCGCATCAGCTCGATGCCGCGCTTGAGGCGGTCGATCGCCTCCACCTCGACCTGCCGGTCCGCCTGGAACATCTCGGTGACCGTCTGGCCCACGCGTACGTGGAAGAGCCGCTGGTAGTTCGGCAGGCCGTCGAGGAAGAGAATGCGGTCGGTCAGGATCTCGGCATGCTTCATCTCGTCGAAGGACTCGGCGCGTGTGTATTTCGCGAGCTTCGTCCAGCCGAAGTTGTCCTGCATCTTGGCGTGCAGGAAGTACTGGTTGATGGCAGTCAATTCGGCGGTCAGCTGTTCATTCAGGAACTCGATGACCTCGGGGTCGCCCTGCATCGCAGAGGCTCCTTCCAACCGGTGAACTGGGCACGTTGGCGGCATCCTTGCATCGCACCTGGAAGTCGTCCAGTAAGTGCACGCTTAGTACGAGTTGCCCGAATCGCCTCTGCCCTGGTCACGACCACCCCTGCCTGTCTGTCACCATGGAGTCATGGGTCAGCCGGAAAGCCGGGAACACCGCGCGTCAGAGCAGTCCGAGCTTCCGCCGGGCCAGCGGCTGCAGCGCGGGTGGCCGGTCACCCATTACGGGCCGGTGCCCAAGTTCAAACCGGACCGCTGGGAATTCCGGGTCTTCGGCGCGACCGCCGACGGCGAGAAGCACTGCTGGAACCACGAGGAATTCTCCGCACTTCCGTTCTCCTCGGTCGTCGCCGATCTGCACTGCGTGACCAAATTCAGCATGCTGGGTGCCGAGTGGGGCGGTGTGCTCGCCCGCGATCTCGTGGCCCTCGCCCCGCCCGCCCCTCAGGTCAGCCATGTGATGGTCTGGGCCGAGTACGGCTTCAGTTCGAACCTCCGGCTCGACGACTTCCTCTCCGACCGGACCCTGTTCGCCACCCACAAGGGCGGCGAACTGCTCACCGCCGAGCACGGCTTCCCGCTCCGGCTCGTCGTCCCCCATCTGTACGCGTGGAAGGGCCCCAAGTGGGTCCGGGGCATCGAGTACATGACCGCCGACCGCCGGGGCTTCTGGGAGGAGCGCGGCTACCACAACATCGGCGACCCCTGGCAGGAGCAGCGCTACTCCTACCAGGAGGAGCCCGGGGACGGCCCCGAACTCTGACCGCCGGCCGCGGCGCGGCGCGGGCGGACCCGCCGGGTCAGCCGCCGTCGCGCAGCGCCTGGAGCCGGGCCACGTCCGCGGCGTGGCCCTCCTTGCCGCCCGGTGTCTCGATGACCAGCGGCACGCCCTCGGTGGCGGGATGGCCGAACAGCTCGCGGAACGGCTCCTCGCCGATGTGGCCCGAGCCGATGTTCTCGTGCCGGTCCTTGTGGGCGCCGGCGACGTCCTTGGAGTCATTGGCGTGGATGAGCTTCAGCCTGCCCTCGCCGACCGTCCCCACCAGCAGGTCCAGCGTCTCCTTCATGCCGCCGGGCCCCGCGAGGTCGTGCCCCGCCGCGAAGATGTGGCAGGTGTCCAGGCACACCCCGAGCTTCGGATGGGCGTCCAGCGCCTCGAAGTACGGGCCGAAGTCCCAGGTCCGCGAGCAGAGCGAGGAGCCCTGGCCGGCCGTCGACTCCAGCAGCAGGAACGGGTCGTCGTCGTGCGTCAGCTCGTCCAGCAGCGGCCGCATGTGCGTGCGCACCTGGGCCAGCGCCTCCTCGCGGGGCCGCCCGCCGGTCGCCGAGCCGGTGTGCACCACGACGCCCAGGGCGCCGATCTCGCGGGCCCGGCGCAGCGAGTGGCGCAGCGACTCCACGGACCGCTCGACCGTCGCCGGGGTGTGCGAGCCGAAGTTGATCAGGTACGGGGCGTGGACGTACGCCGGTATCGACTCGGCGGCGCACTGAGCGCGGAACAGCTCGTCCTGCGCCGGATTGCCGGCCGGGGTGGCCCAGCCGCGCGGGTTGGCGACGAAGACCTGGACGGCCTCGGCGCCCATCTCGCGGGCATAGGGGAGGCCGGTCTTGGCGAGGCCGCCGGCCACCGGTACATGGCCGCCGACTGGGTTGCGCATACGGATCTCTACAGTCCCTTGGTCTTGATGGTGATGGTGCTGCCCTCGGGGGCCTGGTCGCCGCCGTCCACGGACTGGCTGGAGACCTTGTCGCTGAGGTAGGGGAAGCCGTGCTCGACGTCGACCTTGAAGCCCGCCCCCTCCAGCTCGGCCTGGGCGTCGTCGGCGTTCATGCCGACCACGTCCGGCACGTCGACCATCCGGGGCCCTTCGGACACGGTCAGCTTGACGGTGTCGCCCTCGGCCGCCTCGGTGCCCTCGGCGGGCGACTGGCGGGCGATGTCGCCCTTCTCCTCGGGCGAGTGCACCCGGCCGGGGACCACCTCGGCCTTCAGCCCCTCGTCGGCCAGCGCGTCGGTGGCGTCGTCCACGGAGAGCCCGGTGACATCGGGCACGCCGACGGGGCTGCCCTTGGAGACCACGATCGCGACCGCCGAGTCGGGGTGGCGCTCGGTCCCCGCCTCGGGGTCCGTACGCACGACCTCACCGGCCGCGATGTCCTCGTTGAACTCCCTGGTGACCATGCCGGGGAGCAGGCCCGCCTTCTTCAGCTGCCGCTTGGCGTCGGCGAGCCGGACGCCCTCGACGTCGGGCACCTCGATGATCTCGGGGCCGCGCGAGACGACGAGCGAGACCGAGCCGTTGCCCCGGATGCGGGCGCCCGACTTCGGGTCGCTGCCGATGACCTTGCCCCGGTCGACGGTGTCGCTGAAGGCGCGCTTCACGCCCTTGAGCTCCAGACCGGCGTCCGAGAGCCGCTTCTTCGCCGCCTGCTCGGTCTGGCCCAGCAGCGAGGGGACCTTGGTGAACTGCCCGGAGTTGATGTACCAGACGCCGCCGCCGACGCCCAGGACCAGGAGCACCGCCAGGACCGCCGCGATCAGCCCGCGCCGGGGTCCGCCGCGCGGCCCGGTCCGCCGGGGCGGCAGCGGGTGCTCCGGCGGCGGGGGCATCTCCAGCCGGTTGGTGTGGTGGGCGGTGCCCAGGTCCTTCGGCAGTACCCGGGGGATCACCGTCGTCCGGGAGTCGGCCCCCTCCGCGCCCCCGTCCGGACCGTCGCCCGGGGCCCCGTCCCGCGCCACGGCCAGGGCACGCGGCGGTACGGCGTCGAGCTGCGCGTCCGTGAGGGCGGCGCGCGCCCGGCGGGCCTCGGCGAGCAGCTCCACGGCGTCGAACGGGCGGACGTCGAGCGAGCGGGCGGTGGCGCTCGCCACCAGTGCGTCGAGCTCCGGCGCGAGGCCGGGGACGACGGCCGACGGGGGCGGCACGTCCTCGTTCAGATGCTGGTAGATGACCTGGGCGGGGGACTCCCCGTCGTGCGGCTTGTCGCCGGTGAGCATCTCGTACAGCACGACCCCGCAGGCGTACACGTCGGCGCGGGTGTCCGCGGTGCCGTGCTCGATCTGCTCGGGGGCGAGGTACGAGACGGTGCCGAGGATCGTCCCGGTGGTGTTCGTCACCGCGTCCACGGCCCGGACCAGGCCGAAGTCGGCGACCTTGACCCGGCCGTCGTCGCCGATCAGCACGTTCTCCGGCTTCATGTCGCGGTGCACGAAGCCCGCGCGGTGCGCCGCGCCGAGGGCGGCGAGGACCGACTCCAGGATGTCCAGCGCGGCCCGCGGCGCGAGCGCGCCGCGCTCGCTGAGCACATCGCGCAGCGTGCACCCGGCGACGTACTCCATCGCCAGGTAGACGTACTGCCCCTGGGCGCCCTGGTCGAAGACCCCGACCACGTTGGGGTGGGCGAGGTGCGCCACCGACTTGGCCTCGCGGATGAAGCGCTCGACGAACGAGGCGTCGGTCGCGAGCGCCGGGTGCATCACCTTGAGGGCGAGCACCCGGTCGAGCCGGGTGTCCATGGCCCGGTAGACCGTGGCCATGCCGCCCACGGCGATGCGGGCATCGACGCGGTAGCGGCCGTCGAGCAGCTGCCCGACGAGCGGGTCCTGGAGGGTCGTATCCACCATGCGAGTCTACGAGCCGCCACGGACAGGCCCGCCGCCGTGGAGCGAACCCGGCGCAGTACTGAAGCCGAGCCGTGACAGGGGAGTGAGGCCCGGGGCCGGAATCCCGGCCTCCAGCGGCCCCGCGGCGCCGGAACTGTGGATTCCGGCACGTTGGTCCGGACCGGGCCGCCCCCGCCCTCAGAACGCCGGCCGCTCCGGGTCGAGCACCGCGCGCCCGGTCACCGGCGAGGACGCCTCGGCGAAGTGCCGGCGCGGGATGCGCCCGGCCCGGTGCGCGAGCCGCCCGCCCTCCACCGCGTGGCGCATCGCGGCGGCCATCAGCTCGGGCTCCTGGGCACGGGTCACCGCCGAGGCGAGCATCACGGCCGCGCACCCCAGCTCCATGGCGAGCGCGGCGTCCGACGCCGTCCCGGCGCCCGCGTCCAGGATCACCGGCACCCGGGCCTGCTCGGTGATCAGCTGGAAGTTGTGCGGGTTGCGGATGCCCAGGCCCGAGCCGATGGGGGAGCCGAGCGGCATGACCGCCGCACACCCCACGTCCTCCAGCTTCCGGGCCAGGACCGGGTCGTCGTTGGTGTACGGCAGCACGGTGAAGCCGTCGTCCACCAGCGTCTCCGCGGCGTCGAGCAGTTCGACGGGGTCGGGCAGCAGGGTGCGCTCGTCGGCCACCACCTCCAGCTTGACCCAGTCCGTGCCCAGCGCCTCGCGGGCCAGCCGTGCGGTGAGCACCGCCTCGCCGGCGGTGTAGCAGCCGGCGGTGTTCGGCAGCACCCGGATGGACAGCTTCTCCAGCACGGAGAGCACGGAGCCCTGCACGGTCGGGTCGAGGCGGCGCATGGCGACGGTGGTCAGCTCGGTGCCGGACGCGGTCAGGGACCGCTCCAGCACGTCCAGGCTGGGGGCGCCGCCGGTGCCCATGATCAGCCGGGAGGTGAAGTCGGTGCCCCCGAGGGTGAAGAGGTCGTCGGACATGGTCAGCCTCCCTGGACGGCGGTCAGGACCTCGACCCGGTCGCCGTCGGTGAGCGCGGCGGCGGGCCACTGGCCGCGTGGCACGATGGTCTCGTTGAGCGCGGCGGCCACGCCGGCCGGCGCACCGGTCAGCGTCGCGACGAGGGCGTCCAGGGTGGTGCCCGCGGCGACGGCGACCGGTGCGCCGTTCACGGACACGGTGAGCGCGGTGGGCTCGGTCATGCGGGCTGCTCCAGGGGTGCGGGGGCGGGTGAGAACCGGCCGGGGGAGAAGGGGCGGGCCGCCTCGGGCAGCTCGCCGTCGGCCAGCAGCGCCGCCATGGCGTCCCCGGTGACGGGGGTGAGCAGCACGCCGTTGCGGCCGTGGCCGGTGGCGAGGTGGAGGCCGGGCAGCGCGGTGCGGCCGAGCAGCGGGGCGTTGTCGGGGGACGCGGGGCGCAGACCGGCGCGGGTCTCGGTCAGCGGCAGCTCGGTGATGCCGGGCACCAGCTCGTGGGCGTCGCGCAGCAGCTCGTAGACCCCGCCCGCCGTGACGGTGGTGTCCCAGCCCATCTCCTCGGTGGTGGCGCCGACGACCAGCTCGCCGTTCTCGCGCGGGACGAGATAGACGTGGCTGCCCCGGACCACGGCCCGCACGGTGCGCGAGAGGAAGGGGGCGTACGCCGGGGGCACGGTGAGCCGCAGTACCTGGCCCTTGACCGGGCGGACCGGCGGCAGCACATGGGCGGGCACCCCGGCGAGCCGGCCGCTGAAGCTGCCCGCCGCGAGCACGACCTGATCGGCGGACACCTCCGTACCGTCGTCGAGCACCGCCCCCACGGCCCGGTCGGCCACCACCGAGAGGCGGTCGGCCCGGCGGCGGTGGAAGACCACCCCGGCCCGTTCGCACGCGGTGAGCAGCGCGGCGGCGAGCCGGCGCGGGTCGACCTGGTGGTCGCCGTCCACCCGCAGCCCGCCGCGCACGCCCGGGGCGAGCATCGGTTCCAGGCGGCGGCACTCGCGCCCGGTCAGCCACTCCGACTCCAGGCCCGAGCGGCGTTGCAGCTCGTGGAGTTCGCGCAGATGGGCGCGGTCGTCGGCGTCCAGCGCGACGGCCAGGGTGCCGCAGGCGCGGAAGCCGATGTCCCGCCCGCTCGCCTCCTCCAGCTCGGCCGTGAACGACGGATAACGCCGCGCCGAGGCGAGGTTGAGGCCGAGCAGCATCTCCTCGCCGTAGTGCAGCTCGGTGACGGCGGCCAGCATCCCGGCCGCGACCCGGGCCGCTCCGCCGCCCGGTCCGGGGTCGGCGAGCGCGATGGACAGACCGCGCCGTGCGGCCCGCCAGGCGGTCACCAGGCCGATGATGCCGCCCCCGATGACGAGGACGTCGGACCCGTCGGTGCGATGGGTGCGCATGGGCGTCCAGCTCCTCCCTTCGCCAGCATGACCCGGATCAGGTTCGTACGGTCGGAGGCCGCCAGCCTCCCTCTCAGTCCGGTGCGTCCGGGCTCCCGCGTGTCTTACGGTGGCCACCCTAAACCCCGCCCCGCGGACCGGGTGGGGCCGCCCTTTCCTGACGCCTGGTCAGGTACGTAAGGTGGACAGGTGAGCGAGCAGCAGCGGGCAGAGCGGACGGAACGCCGGGTCGTCGTCGCCGGCGCGGGCATGGCGGGCGTGCAGACCGCGGTCGCCCTGCGGGAACAGGGCTTCACCGGACCCGTGACCCTGATCGGCGCCGAGCCCCACCAGCCCTACGACCGGCCCCCGCTGTCCAAGGCGGTGCTCCTCGGAAAGGCGGAGGAGTCCGCCTTCGACATCGACTTCGAGGGGCTCGGTATCGCCCTGCGCCTGGGCTGCGAGGTCACCGGGGTGCGCGCCGGCGACCACGAACTGGACACCTCGGCGGGCCCGGTGCCCTACGACGTCCTGGTCCTCGCCACCGGCGCCGAACCCGTCGCCCTGCCCGGCTCCGACGGTGTGCCCGGTGTCCATCTGCTGCGCACCCTCGACGACGCGGCCCGTCTGCGGCCCGTCCTCGAAGCGGGGCACCCCGTCGTGGTCGTCGGCGCCGGCTGGATCGGCGCGGAGTTCGCCACGGCGGCCCGCGCCGCCGGCTGCGAGGTCACCGTCGTGGAGGCCGCCGACCGGCCGCTGGCCGGCGCCCTGCCCGCCGAGGTCGCCGCCCCGATGGCCGACTGGTACGAGGAGAGCGGCGCCCGGCTCCTCACCGGCGCCCGGGTGGCCCGCGTCGAGCCCGGCGCGGTGGTCCTCGACGACGGCCGCACGCTCCCGGCCGGTGCCGTCGTCGTCGGTATCGGCGCCCGCCCCGCCACCGGCTGGCTGGCCGGCTCCGGCATCGCCCTCGGGCCCGAGGGCTCGGTGACCACCGACGCGGCGCTGCGCACCTCGCTCCCCGATGTGTACGCCGTCGGCGACTGCGCCTCCTTCCCCTCCGCGCGCTACGGCACCCGCCTGGTCGTCCATCACTGGGACAACGCCCTCCAGGGCCCCCGTACCGCCGCCGCCCACATCGCGGCCGAGGGCGCCGGCATCCCGCCGTACGACCCCGTGCCCTACTTCTGGTCCGAGCAGTTCGGCCGGTTCGTGCAGTACGCCGGACACCACGCGGACGCGGACACCCTGCTCTGGCGCGGCGACCCGGCCGAGCCCGCCTGGTCGGTGTGCTGGCTGCGCGACGGCGTCCTGGTCGCGGTGCTCGCGGTCGGGCGCCCGCGCGACCTGGCCCAGGGGCGCCGGCTCATCGAGGCGGGGAGCCGGATCGACGCGGGGCGGGCCGCGGACCCCTCCGTACCGCTGAAGACGACGGTCCTGCCGTAGGGGCGTGGACCTGAAGGGCCGAGTCCGGGTTTCGGCTGTCGGTCCGGGATGGCAGGCTTGTCCCGTGACCGAGATTGACGCAAAGACCGATGCACTCGTCCCCGCCTGGCTCCACCTGCCCGACATCGCGGAAATGCTCGATGTCGAGGTGACGCGTGTGCGGCAGCTGGTCAAGGAGGGCCAGCTCATCGCCGTACGCCGTGGTGAGAACCGGACGCTCCAGGTGCCCGCCGCCTTCATCGACGGCGACAAGGTGGTCAAGGGCCTCTCCGGGACTCTGACCCTCCTGAAGGACGACGGCTACTCCGACGAGGAGATGCTGGAATGGCTCTTCACCCCCGACCCGTCCCTGCCCGGCACGCCCGCGCAGGCACTGAGTGAGAATCGCGGCACGGAGGTGAAGCGCCGCGCCCAGGCGCTCGCCGTCTGACCGACCCGCACCACCGCGGACGCGGGCCGCACCCCAGGTGCGGCCCGCGTCCACGCGCCGCACCACCGATCCGCCGTCACCGTCTTCCCCGGGGGGAACCGCACCATGTCCACGCCTCGCGCGCTGCTGTCCGACGCCCGGCTCTACCTGTGCACGGACGCCCGCAGGCGCCAGGGCGACCTGCCCGAATTCCTGGACGCGGTGCTCGCCGGCGGCGTCGACATCGTCCAGCTGCGCGACAAGGGCATGGAGGCCGCCGAGGAGCTGGAGCACCTCGCGGTCCTCGCCGACGCCTGCAAGCGCCACGGCAAGCTCCTCGCCGTCAACGACCGGGCGGACGTGGCCCACGCCATCGGCGCCGACGTGCTGCACCTGGGCCAGGGCGACCTGCCGGTGCCCGCGGCCCGCGCGATCATCGGCACCGGGCCGGTCATCGGCCGCTCCACGCACGCCGAGGCCGAGGTCGACGCCGCCGTCGCCGAGCCCGGCGTCGACTACTTCTGCACCGGCCCCTGCTGGCCCACCCCCACCAAGCCCGGCCGCCACGCGCCCGGTCTGGACCTCGTGCGCTACGCCGCCTCGCTCGCCCCCGTGCGCCCCTGGTTCGCCATCGGGGGCATCGACGCGGACAACCTCGACCAGGTGCTGGACGCCGGAGCCCGCCGGATCGTCGTCGTACGGGCCCTCACCGAGGCGTCCGACCCGGGCGCCGCCGCCGCTGAGCTGGCCCGCAGGGTCCGCGAGCGCGCCGGAGCCTGACCGGGGCCGCGGGTTCCGGGCCGGCCGGCCGAACGACGCCCCGGAGGCGGGTCTGGGACGAATCTGTCCGAAGGATGGACAAGAATCAGTCAATTCCGGCAAATGACTCCGGTTCGGTTGGGAGCCCGCCCCGCCCTGGTTAACCTGCCCGTATGGCCCTTGGCACACCTTCCACCAGGACAGATCACGCGCGCACCGTGCGTGAGATGCTCGAGACCGGCGCGACCTCGTACTCGTTCGAGTTCTGGGCGCCCAAGACCGAGAAGAGCGAGCGCAACCTGTGGAACGCGCTGCGCCGGGTCGAGGCCGTCGCGCCGAGCTTCGTCTCGGTGACGTACGGGGCCGGCGGGTCCACCCGCGTCGGCACGGTGAAGGCCACCCAGGACATCGCCGCCGAGTCGACGCTGACGCCGGTCGCGCACCTCACGGCGGTCAACCACTCGATCGCCGAGCTGCGCAACATGGTCGGCCAGTACGCGGACGCCGGTATCCGGAACATCCTCGCCGTGCGCGGCGACCCGCCGGGCGACCCGCTGGGCCCTTGGGTCGAGCACCCGCAGGGCGTGAAGTACGCGGCCGACCTGGTCCGGCTGATCAAGGAGGCCGGTGACTTCTGCGTGGGCGTCGCCGCGTTCCCCGAGCGGCACCCGCGCTCGGAGGACTGGGACACCGACATCCGGCACTTCGTGGACAAGTGCCGCGCGGGCGCCGACTACGCGATCACGCAGATGTTCTTCGACCCGGAGGCATATCTCCGGATGCGTGACCGAGTGGTCGCCGCAGGTTGCGAAACCCCGATCATCCCCGAGGTCATGCCGGTCACCAACGTCCGGCAACTGGAACGGTTCTCCCAGCTCAGCGACGCGAAGCTGCCCGACGACCTGAAAGAGCGCATCCTCGCCGCCAAGGACGACCCCGCCGCTGTACGCTCCATTGGCATCGACTTCGCAACGCGGTTCAGCGCGAAGCTGCTTTCCGAGGGTGTGCCCGGACTGCACTTCATCACGCTGAACAACTCGACTGCGACGCTCGAGATCTACGAGAATCTCGGACTGCACAAGCAGTCGTGACAGGCCGTACCCGCCACGACCCGGGGCGGAGGCCGTAGAAGGGGGCGGGCATGGGCTGGACGGTCCTCTACATCGCATTCGGTGTCGTCGCGCTGTGGCTGCTCGGCGAGGTGCTGCTGCAGTACAAGGCGCGGCTGCGCTGGCGGCTGCTCGCCTTCACCGGCTTCCTCGGTGTGGTCATCGGCGTCCTGATGCCGTCCGTCCCCGTCATCGCCCTCGGCGCCGTGGCCTTCGCCACCGGCCAGACCTACGTCACGCTCTCCTTCCGCAAGGGCTTCTCCACCGGCTGGGCGATAGGGGGCAAGCCCGGCGAGAGCCGTCGCCGACGCGGCGGCGGCGACCGCAAGCCCACGCTGGAGGTCTCGGACCTGGAGGTGGAGTACGAGGGCGGCGCCCCTGACGCCCCGTCCGCCCCGCCGGCCGCCCCGGCCTCGGTCTACGCGACCGAACCGATGCCCGACGACACCGGCCAGTACGGCGTGTACACCGACCCCGCGCCGTCCCGGCCCTCCCACGAGCCCCAGGCCGCCCCGGGTTACGACGCCTACGACCCGTACACCGACTACGCCGCCCAGCCCCAGCCCCAGAGCCAGGACGGCTACGCCGCGGCGGGGCAGTACGACTACGGCACGGACCAGCAGAGCTACGCCGCCTACTCCGACCCGTACATCGGCACCACCGCGAGCACCCCGCAGTACGGCTCCTACGACGGCTACGGGAACTACGACGGGTACGGCAACCAGCAGCAGTACGGCGGCGGCGACCCGTACGCGCAGCCCGACGGCTACGGGCCGTCCGAGACCCCGCCGGGCGGTGTGTGGGTGCCGCAGCAGCGCGAGGGCGAGCAGTACCCGCAGCAGCCCGCCGCCCAGCCGGCCCCGTACCCCAACGGCTACGACACCGGCTACAACGACCAGTACCGCTACTGACGGCCCGTCACCGCCGCTGAAGGCCCCGGACCGCTCACCGCGAGCCGCGGAAGCCGTCCCCCTCCACCACGGTCCCCGCGACCAGCGCCCCGGACATGCCCGCGTGCGCGAGTCCGCCGCCCGGATGCGACCAGCCGCCGGCCAGCAGCAGACCCGGCAGCCGGGTCCGGTTGGCGGCGTGCAGGAACGCGCCCCCGGCCCCCGCCAGCGCCGGCGCCGGAACGGCACCGCCCACGGCACCCGTGTCCGCGGCGGTCTCGGCAGGCGTCCGCACCGTCGTCCGCAGCACCCGCTCCCGCAGGCCCGGCACCGCCGCGCCCGCCGCGTCGATCAGCGTGTCCGCGAACCGCGCCCGCAGCGCCTCGTCCGTCCAGTCCACCGGGCCGTGCGGGGCCACCGTCGCCATCAGCGTCACCGCCTCGTGCTCCGCGTCGGGGCGGGTCGTCGGGTCGTCGGGCCGCAGCACGGTCACCGTGGGGTGCGCGGCGGTCCGGCCCCCGAACACCGCCGCGCGCTCGTCCGCCCCGTCCGCCGGGTGGACCACGGTCCGGTGCACGGCATCGGCGGGCCGCCCGCCGCGCAGCGACAGCATCACCACGAACCGGCCGCTCGCCCCCGCGTCCGCACGCGCCGTCACATCCCCGTCGGCCCACAGCTCCTGACCCGGCACCAGACCGGGCCACGGCCGCGCCCCGAGCACCACGTGGTCCGCCTCCGCGACCGTCCCGTCCGTCAGCTCCACGCCCGCCGCGCGGCCGTCCTTCTCGACGACCCGGGCCACCTCGGCACCGAAGGCGAACTCCGCCTTCCGGGCCAGGCACCGCTCGTACACCGCCCGCGCCAGCGCCCGCATGCCGCCCATGACGTACCAGCTGCCGAACGTCTCCTCCATGTACGGCAGCAGCGCCGCGCCCGCCGGCGCGCGCAGCGGGTCCAGACCGTACGCGAGGGCGTACCCGTCGAGCAGGGCCGCCAGCCGGGGGTCCGCCAGCTCCCAGGAACCGATCTCCGCGACCGTCCCCGCCCGCCGCGCCGGGCGCAGCAGCCGCCGGCGCTCCTCGGCCGGATACGGGTCACGGCCCAGCACCTGCCAGTCGGGGCGCAGCGGCTCCTCCAGGAGCGGCCGCCGCGAGCGGTCCCACGCGTCCCGGGCCCGGTCGAGGAACGCCCCCCATGTCGCGCCCGCACCGCCACCGAGCGCGGTGTCGAGGGCGGCGAGGGTCCCGGCGCGCGAGGCGTTCGGCAGGGAGACGACGGTGCCGTCCGCGAAGACATGGCGGCTCGCCGGGTCCACCTGGGCCAGCGTGACGCACCGCTCCAGCGGCTCCTTGCCGGTCTTCACGAACAGGTCCCGGTAGACCGCGGGAAGGTGGAGCAGTCCGGGCCCGGTGTCGAACGCGAAGCCCTCCTCGGCGTGCTGCCCGAGCGAGCCGCCGTACGTCCGCGACCGCTCGTACACCACCACCCGGTGGCCTGCCACGGCCAGCCGGGCCGCCGCCGCCATCGCGCCCATCCCGGCGCCGATCACCGCAATTCGTGCCATGGAAGCGACCTTAACCGCCGCCACCGACACCCCGGCCGTCAGGTCGGAGGGGCACCCGGCGCCGGGTAGCCGGGCTGCTGTGCCCGGCGCTTCTCCTCGCGCCGCTGCGCTCTGCGGCGCCAGAACCTGCGGATGCGGGAGGCCAGGAAGATCACGACCACCAGGCCGATGACGAGGAGCGTTCCGGCGAGGCCGGCCGCGATCCACGGATGGAAGATCGCGAAGGTGACGATCCCCGCGACGCCCAGGTCCTCGGCGGCGCTCAGCGCGATGTTGCTGAACGGTTCGGGGGAGGTGTTGACCGCCATCCGCGTCCCGGCCTTCACCAGATGGCTCACCAGCGCGGTGGACCCCCCGATGGCGCCGGCCGCGAGCTGCGGCAGCGAACCGCTCTCGCCGGCCAGGAGCGCCGCCACGACCGCACCGGTCACCGGCCGGACGACCGTGTGGATCGCGTCCCAGACGGTGTCCACGTACGGGACCTTGTCCGCGACCACCTCGCAGAGGAAGAGGACCGCGACGACCACGAGGACGTCGGTGCGCTGGAGCGAGGCGGGCACCTCGTCGCTGACGCCGGTCGCGCCGAATATGCCGAGCAGGAGGACCACCGCGTACGCGTTGATCCCGCTCGCCCAGCCGCTTGTGAAGACCAGAGGAAGTACGGACACGGACGTGATGGTAGCCAGCGGCTCCGACATCGGGGCAGGGCGCGGACACCCGGCCCTGAGTACCCGTACTCAGGGCGCGGGATGAGTAGCCGCACGGATGGGCGACGACCTGCCCGGACGGCAGAGTGGGGGGCACGGAAGGGGCGCCGCTCCGCCACCGCCGGCACGGGGCGGCGGTAGCGGAGCGGCTCCCCCTTCCGAACGGGGGTGCGCGGCGGAGGACTTCGGGACCACGGGGGACACGGGGTCACGGGGGACGGTCCTCCGGCAGCACGGAAGGCGCCGGTCGGGCGGGCTCGGAATCCCGGGCCCGGCACGGCCGGCGCCTTCGTGCGTACGGACCGGCGCGGCGGCCTCAGTGCCCGCTGACGCGCCCGCGCAGCAGCAGGGACAGCGCCGAGTGCACATCGTCGATCGAGCGCTCCGGCTGGAACGCCTGCCAGTCCAGCGCCGCCACCAGCACCATGCCGACCAGCGCCGCCGCCGTCAGCGGGACGTCGATCTCCTCGCTCAGCTCGCCGTTCGCCACGCCTTCCGCGATGACGCCCTCCACCACGGCGACCGCGTCGCGGCGCACCACCAGCAGGGTGGACTGCCAGGCACGGTTGGTGCGCCACAGCTCGGCCACGTACAGCTGGGTGAAGGCGGGGTAGCGGTCGATGAAGACCAGTCCGGCCCGGATCATGGCGTCCAGCGCCTCGACCCGGCTGCCGCCGCGCGCGCCGGTCTCCTCGGCCGCCGCGCGCAGGGAGGCGGTGAGCAGTCCGACGCCGTGGCGCAGCAGCTCCTCGAAGAGCTCGGTCTTGCTCTTGAAGTTGTAGTAGACCGTGCCCTTGGCGACCCCGGCCCGGTCCGCGATCTCGTCCACCGTGGTCGCCGAGAAGCCCTTCTCGGCGATGAGGGTGACGGCGGCTTCGTAGAGCTTCTGCCGGGTGGCCTGGCGGCGCGTGCTGCTACTGCTTTCCATGCTCCTGATTCTCACAGGTCCGGGCAGGCTCACAGGCTCAGCTCCGGGTGGAGCCGCTCCAGTGTCCACATCTGCTTGCGGCGTGCCGACAGGGCGGTCAGCGCGAGCGCACCGGCGGTGAACGCCGCCAGGACCGCGCAGCCCTGCCAGACCGGGCCGAGCCCGCCGCCCGTGATCAGCCGGCGCAGCCCCTCCACGACGTAGCTCATCGGCAGGTAGGGGTGGATCGCGTTGAAGAAGCCAGGACTGGTCTGTACGGGGTAGGTGCCGCCGGCCGAGGTCAGCTGGAGCATCAGCAGCGCGAGGACGAGGATGCGCCCCGCCGCCCCGAAGCAGGCGTTCAGCCACTGCACGATCGCCGCGAAGCAGCAGGTGACCAGCGCCAGGAAGCCGAGCGTCCCGGCGGTGTGCGCCATGTCGAGGCCGGGGCCCCAGTGCAGGACGGACATCAGCGCGGCCGTCTGGAGCAGCCCGATCCCGGCCACCGGCAGCCAGCCCGCGAGCGCGATCCGCCAGGCCGGTGCCCCGGCGGCCAGTGCGCGCCGGCTGAGCGGCTGGATCAGCATGTACGCCACCATCGCGCCGACCCACAGGGAGAGCGGGATGAAGTAGGGCGCGAAGCCCGTGCCGTAGTTCGGGGCGGAGTGCAGCGACTGGGAGGCCAGCCGTACGGGGTCGGCCATGACCTCCGTACGGGCGTCGCGGTCCTTCTTTCCGTAGTCGGGGATCTTGTCGACGCCGTCGCCGAGGCCCTGGGCGAGCGTAGTGGAGCCGTCGCTGAGCCGGACCATCCCCTTGTCCAGGCCGAGGGCGCCCTTCTTGAGTTTGCCGACGCCCGTGTTCAGGTCGGCCGAGCCGGTCTTGGCCGTGCCGAGGCCGGTGTGCAGCTGGCCGGCGCCCTTGGCGACCTTGTGCGCGCCGGTGTTCAGCGCGTTGACCTTCTTGACCGCGGCTTCCAGGTCCTCGTCCAGGTGCGGGGAGCGCGCGGCGAGGGCCTTCGCCTGCTTCTCCAGGGTCGTCAGCTGGGTGCGCAGCTTCTTGAGGTCCCCGTTCTGGTTCTTGACCAGCGCGTTCACGTCGTCGGCGACGGCGGCGACGTCGTCCGCCGCCGTCACGGCCCGCTTGAGCGGCGGGCAGACGGTGGGGTCGGGGACCGGCTGCTCGGTGCAGCGGGTGCGGTGGATCTCGGTGAGGTCGTCGGCGGCGGTGTGCGCGGCGGTGGCGGCGGTGGGCGCCGTCTTCACCAGCAGGTCCAGGTTGTCCCGTACGGTCTTCGACGAGTCGGCGACCAGCCGGGCGGTGTCGCCGATGGTCTTCCCGTTGTCCTTCAGGAACGGGCGCACGTCGGCGGCCACCCCGTTGACCTTGTCGGCGAGGAGCTGGGTGCCGTCGGCGACCTGGCGCGAACCGGTCTCCAGATCGCCCGCGCCCTTGTTCAGCTTCACGATCCCGCCGGCCAGCTTGCCGCTGCCCTTCCTGGCGTCCTTCAGCCCGTCCGCGAGATCCTTCGAGCCCTTCTTGGCCTTGCCGATCCCGTCCTTGAGGTCGGCGGCGCCCTTGGCCGCCTTCGCCGTCTCGTCGTGGAGATCGGAGAAGCTGATGAAGATGCGGTCCAGGAACCCGCGCGAGGCGTTGGCCGACGCGGCCGTGCGCACCTCGGAGAACACCGTCCGGGAGATCTGCCCGACGATGTAGTTGTTCGCGTCGTTGGTCCGCACCTGGAGCGCGCCGGTCTCGGGGGAGTCGCCCGCGCTGGAGGCGATGCGCCGGCTGAAGTCGGCGGGCATGCGCAGCGAGAGGTAGTACGTGCCGTCCTCGACGCCCCGGTCCGCCTCCTCGGCGCTCACCTCGTGCCAGTCGAACGTCTTCGAGTCGAGGAGCTTGCCGGTGATCTGATCGCCCGCCGCGAGGCGCTTGCCGTCGGCGGTCGCGCCCTCGTCGTCGTTGACCAGGGCGACCGGGATGCGGTCCAGACGGCCGTACGGGTCCCAGAAGGACCACAGGTACAGGGCGCCGTAGAGCAGCGGGAGCAGCAGGAGCGCGGCGAGGGCGGCGCGCGGCAGGCGCCCCCTGCCGAAGCGCCTCAGCTCAAGCGCGGCCAGTTTCGGCGAACGCATCGGCCGGTCCCTCCTCGTGCGTGGTGGCTGTGGACCCGGCCCGTGCCGGTTCAGCCGGTTCGGGGGTTTCCGCAGGCGTGTCCGTGCGTACGGTGACGGCGTCCCCGGGTGCCTCGCTGCAGACGGCGAGCACGGTGGTGCCGGCGGCGGCCACGGACCGCAGCAGCTCCCAGACCTCGGCGCGCTCGGCGTCGGACAGCTTCAGATCGGTGTCGTCCACCGCGAGCAGCCGGGGCCGGCCCATCAGCGCGAGGGCCACGGAGAGCCGCAGCGCCTGGGGCCGTTCCAGGTCGCGTACGGCGGTGCGCTCGGCCTTGGGCAGCGTGGCGGGGTCCAGCCCCGCGGCGTCCAGGGCGGCGTCGATCCGGGCGCGGGCCGCGGCGGCCCGGTCGCGGGGCGGGCGCAGCAGGGCGCGCAGGGAGCCGTCGTAGCGGCGCTGGAGCAGGGCCCGTTCGCGCAGGTGCTCGGCGACCGTGAACGCCGGGTCCAGCTCGCTGACTCCGGGCACCGGGCCCAGCGCCGCGACGCGGCGGACGGCGGCGGCCCGGCGCGGCAGGGCGAGGCCCGCGGTCGTGGCCTCGCCCTCGGTGGGGCGCATACGGCCGGTCAGGGTGAGCAGAAGGCAGGTGCGGCCCGAGCCGGAGGGGCCCTCCACGGCGATCAGGGCACCGGGGTCCGCGCCGAACGTCACGTCGCGGAAGGCCCAGCCGCGCGGTCCTTCGAGCCCCAGGCCGTCGGCGGCGACGGCCGCCCCGTGCGGACTCTCCACGGGCCCCTCCCCTCTTTGAACTGACTGGTCAGTGCAAAAAGGTAGCCCGAACTCGCGATCGAAGCAAAAGCACAGGTCAGGGCGGGATCGAGGTCGATTGTCAGTGGGGGCCGTCACGATGGATACAGACGGCCACGAAGCCGTCACCGAGACAGGAGGTTCTGTCATGGCCCACTCGTCCGCAGCCGCCGCCCCGCGACGCCGCGCAGACGGCCCTGCTCCCTCACCGACCGGCCCGGCCCGCGATGTCCACCCCGTCGTCCGGCGCACCACCGCACCGCCCGCCGCCCTCGATCTCCTCACCCAGGCCCGTGCGGGCCTGGACGAGGCAGCTGTCCTCGACGTGCCCAACGAGCGGTACGCCACCGCACACCTCGCGGCCCTGCGCACCGCCGCCGCCGTGCTCGCGGTGCGGGGCCGCCCCGAGCCCTCGCGCCGGCGCCGGGAGCCGATCCGCAGCGCCTGGGAGATCCTTCCGGAGCTGGCGCCCGAGCTCGCCGAGTGGAGCGCCCTGTTCGCCTCCGGGGCCGCCCGGCGGGCCCGCGCCGAGGCGGGCATACCCGGTGCCGCGAGCCGGCGTCAGGCCGACGACCTGCTGCGCGACGCGGCCATGTTCCTGCGCCTGGTCGAGCGGCTGCTCGTGCTTCAGCCGGTGCTCCCCAAGCCGCGCGGGGAGCGGCCGGACGCGGGATGACCGCGGGGACGGCGCCAGGCAATAGGGTGAGCACAGGACCTGTTACCTGCGCTGTTCACGCTCCGCCCCCGCGGCGGCCCGTGCCGAGGAGTCAACTGCCGTGTCGGACCCGCTGCGCCCCCGCGCCTCCCTCCGTACCGCTGTGGTCTGGGAGGTCCTCAAGGACGCCCTCGACCGCCGGGTCAAGGTGACCGGCCGGGACGCCCTGGACGTGCTGGACACCGGTGGCGGCACGGGCAACTTCGCCGTGCCCGCCGCCCGGCTGGGCCACCGGGTCACCGTCGTCGACCCGAGCCCCAACGCGCTGTTCGCGCTGGAGCGCCGGGCCGCCGAGGCCGGGGTGGCCGACCGGGTCCACGGCGTGCAGGGCGACATCCTCGGCCTGTTCGACGTGGTGGAGCGCGGGGGATACGACGCGGTGCTGTGCCACGGCGTCCTGGAGTACGTCGACGACCCCGCCGAGGGCGTACGGCACGCGGTGGAGGCCCTCCGTCCGGCCGGGGCGCTGAGCCTGCTCGCCGCCGGGCTGGGCGGCGCCGTCCTGGCCCGCGCTCTCGCCGGCCACTTCAACGAGGCGCGGCACGCGCTGGACGATCCGGAGGGCCGCTGGGGCGAGGGCGACCCGATGCCCCGCCGGTACACGGCCGAGCAGCTCACCGAGCTGGTCGCGGCCGCCGAGGTCGAGGTGGGCGCCGTGCACGGAGTCCGGGTCTTCGCCGACCTCGTCCCTGGAGTCCTGGTGGACACCGAGCCGGGCGCGATGGAGGCCCTGCTCAAGCTGGAGGCCGCCGCCGCGGAACTGCCAGCGTTCCACTCGGTGGCCACCCAGCTGCACGTCCTGGGCACCAAGCGCGGTTGAAACCCCCGGAGGGTTACCGGCGGCAGCGCGGCTGATCAGCGACGCAGCGGCATACGGAGTACGCACCGGCAGCCCCGTTCGGGGCTCCGGCCCCGTATGATCGGGGGACACCATCCGGCATGACGGATCGGAGGTTGGGGAATCAACGCCTCAGCAGCTGAGCCGTCGTGGCGGCCCGGACTGGCTGATTGGCAATGAGGGCGGGTTTCACGGGGGCGATTCCCTGCCTATCCTGGAAGGGCCGCATACCGGCCGCCCCCCGCGGCCGACGACGAGGAGGACTCCGTGCCGCTCTCGGAGCACGAGCAGCGAATGCTCGAGCAAATGGAGCGAGCGCTGTACGCCGAAGATCCCAAGTTCGCGACAGCGCTCGAGGGAAGTGGGCTGCGTACGTACACCCGGCGACGGGTCTACCAGGCAGTTGCTGGCTTTCTGGTGGGTATCGCGCTCCTCATGGCCGGAATGGTCGCTCAGCAGATCTGGATCAGCGTGGTGGGTTTCCTCGTCATGCTGGGCTGCGCGGTGCTCGCGGTCACGGGATGGCGCAAGGCGCCCAAGCCGGGCGAGCAGCAGGCGGTGCGCGCCGGCGGTGCGGGTGAGCGCCGGCAGTCCCGCCAGCGCCGGTCCGTGATGAACCGGATCGAACAGCGGTGGCAGCGCCGCCGCGACGAGCAGGGACAGTAGACACAGAGCACCTGTACGTGAGGGGCGGCCGCGCATACCGCGGCCGCCCCTCACGCATACGTGTCGCCCGGCGCCGGCGCGAGTGCCCGGTAAGCCGCGGTAGCTCCGCGGGCGGTGCGACGGCCCGCGCGGCGGGCCCGGCGCACGCGGCTCGGCCGCACCGCGTCCCCCGGCCCCACGCGCGGCGCCGGCGGACGCCCCTCAGCCCTCCTGGCGGGACGGGCGGCGGGCCCAGGCCGGGCGGGACGGCAGGCGGAAGCGGCCGGTCAGGGCCGCCCGGCGCTCCGAGAGCGCCCAGACCACCCGTACGGCCGAGCGCGGCGCCACAAGCGCGCGGAGCCGGGCGGGCCGTCCGGCCGCCAGGCCCAGGCCGGCCCGGACCGCCCGCGCGTCCTCGACGAGACCCGGCACCGGGCGCGGCTCCGGGGCGTAGAGCACCTGCTCCACCGCTCCCGCGACCCGGTGCACCGCGTCCGCCGCCTCCGTGTCCAGCCGGCCCAGGCGCGCCAGCCTCTCGGCTGCCCGGCGCGGGGTCAGCGCTTCGTCCGGGGGAATGCCGTGGTCCCACGCCGTGTCGTTGATCTCCTGCCACACCGCAAGCGTCCGCGCCGTCGTACCGGCGGTGGTGCGGCCGGCGGAGCCCAGCCTGCGGGCCCGTGCCCGCAGCCGCCAGTACATCGGCAGGAGGGGCAGCAGGAGAACGAGCACGACCGCGACGGCCACGCCGAACAGGGTGCCCGTAGGTGTCCCCGGGTCCGTCGGCGCGACTACTCCGGGGACGGCAGACTGCCCGCACTCGCCCTGCTTGCGCATCTGCGCGGGGCAGCTGTCCGAAGCGGACGGAGTGGGGGCCACCGGCGCCGAGGCGTCCGCCTCCGGGCGGGCCGGGTCCGCCGTGTCGTCGGACGGCGCGTCCGGCAGGGTGTACGTCGGCACGGAGCCACGCGTCGGCGTCGGCTCGAAGCGCGTCCAGCCGATCCCCTCGAAGTACAGCTCGGGCCAGGCGTGCGCGTCGCGCAGCCCCACCGAGTACGAGCCGTCCGCCTGCGCGGTGCCCGGCGTGAAGCCCACCGCGACCCGGGCCGGAATCCCCAGCGTCCGGGCCATCGCGGCCATCGTGAACGAGAAGTGGACGCAGAAGCCCCGCCGGTCCTTCAGGAAGCGGGCGATCGCCGAGGTTCCGGTACCCGAGTCGACCGAGGTGTCGTAGGTGAACCCGCCGTTGGAGGCGAAGTAGTCCTGGAGCTTCACCGCCCGCTCGTACGGGTTGGAGGCCCCCTTCGTGACCTCCTCGGCCCTCTGCGCCACCACCTCGGGCAGGGACTCGGGCACCTCGGTGTACTCGCGCAGCAGCTCCGCCGGCACCGCGCCGGCGCGGGCGAGCTGCTCGGACGTCGGCTGCACGTCGAGGCTGGTCACCGTGTACTGAGCGCCGCCGGTGGTCTCCCCGTCGTCGCCGACGAGCGTGCGTCCCTCCGGCTCGTAGCGCCACCGGCCGCCGATCCGCACCTCGGCCGCAGGATAGGGGAGCGGCAGATAGGTCTGCCGGTACGAGGAGGACGCCGAGAAGGTCGACTTGACCTCCGTCACGGTGACGGAGCCGGAGAGACCGGCGGGCGTCGGGAGCCGTTTCGGCACGTCCCGCAGCCCGCGCGTCGAGGCACGCCACTCGTTCCCGTCGAACCGGTCCAGGGCCAGGATGCGCAGATAGAAGTCGCCGGGGCTCTTGGCGTCGGTGCGGTACGAGATCACCTGCCGGTTGTCCGGCTGGTTGAGGTTGTCCTGGAGCGAGACCAGCGGGTTCACCGCGGAGATCGTGCCGCCCCCGCCCCCCTTGCCGCCTCCGCTGCCCGTACCGCCCAGCAGGCCGCCGTCGAGCGCGGGCAGCGCCGCGGGCACGACCAGCGCGATCCCGAGCGCCAGCACACCGATGCGGCGCCCCGTCCGCACCGGCGCGAGCGCCCTGCCGCCCGTGGCGTCGAGCCCGCCCGACGAACCGCCCCGGGATCGCGCCGCTCCGGCGAAGACCCGGCCCCACTGGGAGAGCCGGTCGCGGCCCTCGGCCAGCAGGAGCAGCAGATAGCCGCAGGCGGCGAGCACGAACCACAGCCAGTCCGCGGCACCGTCCGCCAGCCCGGCGGCGACCGAGTAGAGCGCCAGCAGGGGCAGCCCGGCCGGCGCCGCGCTGCGGAAGGTCACCGCGAGGGCGTCCACCAGCAGCCCGACCAGCAGGACACCGCCCACCAGCATCAGCCGGATGCCCGGGGTGGCCGGCGCCGGAATCGCGTACTGCCCGACATCGTCCCCGCCGGCCGTCAGCAGATCCGCGAGCTGCCGCACGGCCTGCGGTCCGGGCAGCACGCCCGCCACCGCCTGCTCCCGGGCGAACGCCACGGTCAGCAGCACCACCATGACCAGCGCCTGGGCGGCGACCGTCAGCAGCCGGGGGAGCGGCACCCGGCGTCCCAGGGCGCCCGCCCCGCACTGCACGGCCAGCAGGAACGCCGCCTGCACGACCCAGTTGGCCGGGTCCACCAGCGGCAGCATCGCGCAGGCCGCCATCAGCGTCGCCGCGAAGGCGCCCAGCGCCAGCCGACCCTGACCGCTCATGACCGCCCCCTCATGCCCAGCACTCTCATCCCCGGCCCCCGGCCGATCCCGTCGGGCCGGCCGCGCCGGACCCGGCCGGCGCACCGTGCGGGCCCGCCAGCTGCCACAGCGCGGCCAGTCGCGCGCCGGGTTCCACCGGCACCACCGTCCACCCCGCCTCGCGCAGCAGCCGAAGCCGCCGCTCCGCCGCCTCCCGGGTGGCGGGCGATTCGCCGTTCACCCAGGCGGCGCTGTCCAGGACGAAGGCCACGGCCCCGCCGCTGCGCTGCCGCATCCGGGTGGCCACACCGGTCTGTTCCTCGTCCAGATCGCCCAGGAAGGCGATCAGTAGTCCCTCGCCGCCCCCGCGCAGCACGTCGTAGGCGCGCGAGAGGCCCCCGCCGTCGGAGTGGTCGATCTCCGCGAGCGTGTCCATCATCAGTCCGGCCGACTCGGCGGTGGCCTGGGTGGCGCCGGCGAAACCGCCCTCGCCCTCGCCCGGCACCGCGTTCCCCGCGTCCGTCAGCAGCCGGACCGCGAAGCCGCGCTCCAGCATGTGCGTCAGCACGGAGGCCGCCCCGGAGACGGCCCACTCGAACGCGGAGTCCGGCCCCGTCCCCCGGTAGGCGGTCCGGCGGGTGTCGAGCAGGACCGTGCACCGGGCGCGCCGGGGCTGCTCCTCGCGGCGCACCATCAGCTCGCCGTAGCGGGCGGTGGAGCGCCAGTGCACCCGGCGCAGATCGTCCCCGTAGCGGTAGCCGCGCGGGATCACGTCGTCCTCACCGGCCAGCGCCAGGGAGCGCTGGCGCCCCTCGCCGTAGCCGGAGGCCTCGCCCGCCAGCCGCACGGGCGGCAGCGGCTCGGTGTGCGGGACCACGACCAGGGTGTCGTAGGCGCTGAACGAACGCGTCAGCTCGCACATGCCGAAGGGGTCGCTCAGCCGCAGTTGCAGCGGGCCGAGCGGGTAGCGCCCGCGCAGATCGGACCGGACCCGGTAGGACACCTCGCGCCGCCCGCCCGCCTCCACCCGGTCCAGGACGAACCGGGGCCGGGGCCCGAGCACGTACGGCACCCGGTCCTGGAGCATGAGCAGCCCGGTCGGCAGCCGCGAGACGTTGTCCATGCGCAGGTGGACGCGGGCCTCGGAGCCGGCCGGGACGCGTGACGGGGAGAGCTTGCGGGTGCCCGTGACCCGGTAGCGGGTCCGGTAGAGCACCGTCACGCACACCAGGGGCAGCACGGCGAGCAGCAGCCCGACCCGCAGCAGATCCGCCTGGCCCAGCACATAGGCGCAGACCGCCGCGGCGATCCCGGCCGCGAGGAAGGACCGCCCGCGGGTGGTCATCCCGCCGAGCGCGGCCCGTACACCCCCCTTGCCGTCGCCGTCCATCGAGGCGGGCCCCCCCGGGGCCATCACGGACGCCGTACGCCGGGCTGCTGCGGGCCGCCGTACGCCGGACCCGCCTGGTACGGGGGCATGGGGGCGGCGCCGCCCGCGGCCGTGGGCACCGGGGTGTGCTGGAGGATCTCCAGCACCACCTGTTCGGCGCTGCGGCGGTTGAGCTGGGCCTGCGCGGTGGGCAGCAGCCGGTGGGCGAGCACCGCGACGGCCAGCGCCTGCACGTCGTCCGGCAGGCAGTAGTCCCGGCCGGCCAGCGCGGCGGACGCCTTGGCGGCGCGCAGCAGGTGCAGCGTGGCACGTGGCGAGGCGCCGAGCCGCAGGTCGGGGTGGCTGCGGGTGGCCGAGACGAGCTGGACCGCGTAGGCGCGGACGGCCTCGGCGACATGCACCGCGCGCACCGCGTCGATGAGCTTCACGATGTCGTGCGCGTGCGCCACGGGCTGGAGGTCGTCGAGCGGGGAGACCCCGCCGTGCACGTCGAGCATCTTGAGCTCGGCCTCCGCGCTGGGGTAGCCGATCGACACCCGGGCCATGAACCGGTCGCGCTGGGCCTCGGGCAACGGATACGTGCCCTCCATCTCCACCGGGTTCTGCGTCGCCACGACCATGAAGGGGTCGGGCAGCTCGTAGCTGTGCCCGTCGATGGTGACCTGGCGCTCCTCCATCGACTCCAGCAGCGCGGACTGGGTCTTGGGGGAGGCGCGGTTGATCTCGTCGCCGATCACGATCTGGGCGAAGATGGCGCCGGGCTTGAACTCGAAGTCGCGGCGCTGCTGGTCGTAGATGGAGACCCCGGTGATGTCCGAGGGCAGCAGGTCGGGCGTGAACTGGATGCGCCGCACCGAGCAGTCGACGGACCGGGCCAGCGCCTTCGCCAGCATGGTCTTGCCCACGCCCGGAACGTCCTCGATCAGGAGGTGCCCCTCCGCGAGCAGCACGGTCAGCGAAAGCCGGACGACCTCGGGCTTGCCCTCGATCACGCTCTCCATCGACCTGCGCACCCGCTCGACGGTGGTGGTCAGATCTGTGAGGCTCGCTCGATCGTCATAGGTGGTCACCCGGCCCTCCTCGGCCCTGCCCCACGCTCACCAGGAGCGTGGGAATCCCCATTCACGGGCCGGCGCCCTCGTGCGGCCCGGCCCACCCCGAAATGCGGACACCGCGTCGGACGGAGTCCGACGGGGTGTCACTCACGCATTCTTGTTGCCGTTACCGCTTCGTGTCACTCGCCTGTGGACAACCAGGGGTGATATGTCGGATTGGGTGAGGATTTCGTCACCGGAAGGTGGTCATCCGCCCCTGTGGGCAGGGGTCAGGAGACCGGCAGGACCTCGCGCAGCTTGCCGGTGGTCACGTCGAAGACGAAACCGCGCACATCGTCGGTGTACTTGAGGAACGGTGAGGTGCGGGCCCGCTGCATCGACTGCCGCACGTCCTGGTCGGCGTCGGTGTAGGCCTCCACGGCCCACGACGGCCGCTGCCCGACCTCGTGCTCCAGCTCCTGGCGGAAGTCCTCCGTGATCGACTCCATGCCGCAGCCCGTGTGGTGGATCAGGACGATGCTGCGCGTGCCCAGTGCCCGCTGGCTGATCGCCAGCGAACGGATGACGTCGTCGGTGACCACCCCGCCCGCGTTACGGATGGTGTGACAGTCGCCCAGCGACAGGCCGAGGGCCTTGTGCAGGTCGAGCCGGGCGTCCATGCAGGCGACCACGGCGACCTGGAGCACCGGCTTGGCGTCCATCCCGGGGTCCTTGAACTCTGAGGCGTAACGGCCGTTCGCCTCGACCAGGCGGTCGGTGACCGTGGCGGCGGGCTCGGCGGGGGAGTGCGCGGAAGTCGACATGGTCAAGACGGTAGCCCCCGCCCCCCGCCCCGGTACGAGGGGGAAGCGGACAAAAAACGTCAACGACGCTTGTTGTGAGGTAATCCACAAGCCTCTCTCCAGTCGCCCGCGCGGGTGAACGGGCGATGCCCGACGCGCTGCCGGGTTGATTGATCGGGAATCGATCGAGTGGCAGGGTGGACTAAAGTGACGGGAAGTTACCGACACCCTGCACATTTCGAACTTTTACCCGTGTGCGCGGCGTACGTACGGCCCGGCCCTCTCCCGCTTGCCGGTCGGCTGACGCCCCTTCCCCGGCGCCGGCGGACCTCCCCTTCGCGAGCGGGCGGGGACCAGGCCGTACGTCCCGCCACCGGGAGCTGAGCCTGAGAGGGCGCATGAGCCAGACCCGACACGTCCCGGTGATGCTCCAGCGATGCCTGGACCTGTTGGCACCGGCTCTGGAGGCGCCCGGCCCCCAGCCCCCCGTAGTCGTCGACTGCACCCTCGGCCTGGGCGGACACAGCGAGGCGCTGCTCGCCGCGTTCCCCACCGCCCGGCTGATCGCCCTGGACCGGGACAAGGAGGCCCTGCGCCTCTCCGGCGAGCGGCTCGCCCCCTACGGCGACCGCGCGACCCTGGTGCACGCGGTCTACGACGAACTGCCCGAGGTGCTCGAACGGCTCGGCGTCCCCAAGGTGCAGGGCATCCTGTTCGACCTCGGCGTCTCCTCGATGCAGCTGGACGAGTCCGGCCGGGGCTTCGCCTACGCCCGCGACGCACCGCTCGACATGCGCATGGACCAGACGACCGGCATAAGCGCCGCCGAGGTCCTCAACACCTACCCGCCGGGCGAACTGGTGCGCATCCTGCGCGCGTACGGCGAGGAGAAGCAGGCGAAGCGCATCGTCTCCGCCGTCGTGCGCGAGCGCGAGAAGGAACCCTTCACCAACAGCGCCCGGCTCGTCGAGCTGATCCGCGAGGCCCTGCCGCAGGCCGCCATGCGCACCGGAGGCAACCCCGCCAAGCGCACCTTCCAGGCGCTGCGCATCGAGGTCAACGGCGAGCTCACGGTCCTGGAGCGGGCCATTCCGGCCGCCGTGGCCTCCCTCGCCGTCGGCGGGCGCATCGCGGTCCTCGCGTACCAGTCCCTGGAGGACCGGCTGGTCAAGCAGGTGCTCGCGGCGGGCGCCGCCAACACCGCCCCGCCCGGCCTGCCCGTCGTCCCCGAGCGCTACCAGCCCCGGCTGAAGCTGCTCACCCGCGGCGCCGAACTCCCCACCGAGGAGGAGGTCGCCGAGAACCGCCGCGCCGCCCCCGCCCGGCTGCGCGGCGCCCAGCGCATCCGTGAGGACGAGCGGTGAGCCGCCGGCGCACGGCCGTGCCCGCCGGGGACGGGGCGGCGCGGTGAGCAAACCGGCCGGGCAGCTCAAAGGGCGCGCCGCACGGCTGGCCCGGCTGATGCCCGCCGGGCCGAGCACCGCGGCCCGGACCCCGTTCGTCCTGCTGGTCGTCCTGCTCCTCGGCGGCGGTCTGATCACCCTGCTGCTGCTCAACTCCGCGCTCAACGAAGGCTCCTTCAAGCTGAGCGAGCTGAAGAAGCGGACCACCGAGCTGACCGACGAACAGCAGGCTCTCCAGCGTGACGTCGACGCGTCCTTCGAGCCCGACGCCCTGGCGCGCCGCGCCCGTGAGCTGGGCATGGTCCCCGGCGGCGGCCCTGCCTTCCTCGACCCGGACGGCACGGTCAGGGGCGTCCCGTCCAAGGCGCCGCCGGCCCCGGTCGTCGCGCCCCCGCCGACCACCCCCGCTCCTCCCGAGCCCTCCGCCGGCACCCCCTCGCCCACCCCCACGGGGACCGCGGCCACCACCCCGGCGCCCGGCACCGCCGCGGCCGGACCCGGCGGGTCCACGGCCTCCGGCACACCGGCAGCACAGCCCTCCACGAGTCCCGGCAGGTGACGCAGTGCCCTCGAAGGAACCACCGCGCCGCCGGGTCCCCGGCCCCGCGCGTCCCCGTAACGCCGCCGCCGGGTCCGGCCGGCCCCGCCCCCAGCAGCGACGGCGCCCCCCGTCCGCCGCGCCGCGCGGACGGGCGCCGCGCGGCCGCTCCGGGCGGCCGCTGCGGCTGGGCAGCCCGCGCCCGAGGCTGCGGCTGGTCAGCCTCGCCCTGACGCTCGTCATGATCGCGTTCGTCGTGCGGCTCCTCCAGGTCCAGGCCGTCGACGCCCACGCGTACGCCGCGAAGGCCGAGACGAACCGCTACCTGAGCTACACGGTCGCCGCCGAGCGCGGTGAGATCACCGACCGCAGCGGCATCGCGCTGGCCACCAGCGTGGACGCGTACGACATCACGGCCGACCCCAAGATGTTCACGCCGGCCGACAGCAAGGCGCCCGACGCCCCCCAGCAGGCCGCGGCCCTGCTCGCGCCCATCCTCGGCGTCGACGCGGACGGACTGGTCAAGAAGCTCTCCAAGCCGAAGAGCCGGTACGCGGTCCTGGCCCGCAGGCAGACCCCGCAGGTCTGGAAGCAGATCAAGGACCTCAAGTCCGTCTTCGCGGAGAAGGCGGCGAAGGACAAGGCGGCCGGCGGACCCGGCGCGAACGTGCTGGCCGGCGTCTTCCAGGAGGCCACCACCAAGCGGATCTACCCCAACGGTTCCCTGGCCGCCGGGATACTGGGTTACGTCAACGCCGAGGGCAAGGGCGCCGGCGGCCTAGAATCCCAGCTGGACAAGGAGCTCGCGGGCGAGGACGGCACGATCAAGTACGCCCAGTCCGGCGGCCGGCGGGTGCCCACGGCCGGCACCAAGGAGGTTCCGGCGGTCGCCGGCTCCGACATCGAGCTGACCATCGACCGCGACATCCAGTGGGCCGCCCAGAAGGCCATCTCCGACCAGGTGGCGAAGTCCGGGGCCGACCGCGGTTACGTCATCGTGCAGAACACCCGCACCGGCGAGGTCCTCGCCATGGCCAACGCCCCGGGCTTCGACCCCAACGACCTCTCGCAGGCCGACGCCGCCTCGCTGGGCAACGCGGCCCTCCAGGACGTCTACGAGCCCGGCTCCACCAGCAAGGTGATGTCCATGGCCGCCGTGCTGGAGGAGGGCGTCGCCACCCCCCGTACGCACGTCACGGTCCCCAACCGGCTGCACCGGGGCGACCGCCTCTTCAAGGACGACATCGACCACCCCACCTGGCAGCTGACGCTCAACGGCGTCCTCGCCAAGTCCAGCAACATCGGCACCATCATGGCCACCGGCCAGCTGGGGAAGACGCAGACGCAGGCGAACAAGGTGCTGTACTCCTATCTGAGGAAATTCGGCATCGGATCGCCCACCGGGCTCGGCTACCCCGGCGAGACGCCCGGCCTGCTCGCCAAGCCGCAGGACTGGTCGACCTCGCAGCAGTACACGATCCCGTTCGGCCAGGGCCTCTCCCTCAACGCCATGCAGGCCGCCTCGATCTACTCGACGGTCGCCAACGGCGGCGTACGGATCGAGCCGACCCTCGTACGCGGCACCAGGGGTCCGGACGGCCGCTTCACCCCGGCCGAGGCGCCCGAACAGAGGCGGGTCGTCAGCGAGAAGACCGCCAGGACGCTCGCCACCATGCTCGAATCGGTGGTCAGCGACCAGGAGGGCACCGGCACGAAGGCCCAGATCCCCGGCTACCGGGTCGCGGGCAAGACCGGCACCGCCAACCGCGTCGACCCGGTGCGCGGCGGCTACCACGGCTACACCGCGTCCTTCGCCGGCTTCGCGCCCGCCGACGACCCCCAGGTGACCGTCTACTGCGCGATCCAGAACCCCACCAAGGGCAGCCACTTCGGCGGCCAGACCTGCGGACCCATCTACAAGCAGGTCATGGAATTCGCCCTCAAGACGCTCCAGACACCCCCGTCCGGCCGCCCGTCGGCCAAGCTGCCGGTGTTCTTCGGAACCGGCGAGTGAACGCGCGGAGACCCCCAGTGACCACCATCACCCCCGACCCCGGGAACCGGAATCAGAACGTCCGTTCCTCCGCCCCCTCACTTCGCGAGAGGCCGGGTGCGCCCGGTACGCTCACCGCCGTGCCCCACGCTGAACAGTCCCGAACGACCCAGAAGGACGCGCCTGTGAACTACCCGGGAGCGCCTCGCCCGGACCGGCTGCGGCCGATGTCCCTGGCCACACTGGCAGACCGGCTGGGAGCCGAGCCGCCGGGCACCGGTGACATCACCGGCATCACGCACGACTCCCGGGCCGTGCGCCCCGGAGACCTGTACGTGGGCCTGCCGGGCGCCCGCCTGCACGGCGCCGACTTCGCCGCCCAGGCGGCCGGTCTCGGCGCCGCGGCCGTCCTCACCGACCCCTCGGGCGCCGAACGCGCCCGCGCCACCGGGATCCCGGTGCTCGTCACCGAGAACCCGCGCGGCCGGATGGGCGAACTCGCCGCCGAGATCTACGGCCGCCCCGGTGCGGACCTCCTCCAGATCGGCATCACCGGCACATCCGGCAAGACCACCACCGCCTACCTCGTCGAGGGCGGCTTCCGCGGCGCCGGACGCCCCACCGGGCTCATCGGCACCGTGGAGACGCGGATCGGCGACGAGCGCATCAAGTCCGAGCGCACCACGCCCGAAGCCACCGATCTGCAGGCCCTGTTCGCCGTCATGCGCGAACGCGGTGTCGACGCCGTCACCATGGAGGTCTCCAGCCACGCGCTGGTCCTCGGCCGGGTCGACGGCTGCGTCTTCGACGTCGCCGTCTTCAACAACCTCAGCCCGGAACACATGGAGTTCCACTCCGGCATGGAGGACTACTTCCAGGCCAAGGCCCAGCTGTTCACGCCGCGGCGCAGCAAGCGCGGCGTCGTCAACTACGACGACGAGTACGGCCGCAGGCTCGTCACCGAGGCCTCCGTGCCGGTCACGACCTTCTCCGCCGAGGGCCACCCCGACGCCGACTGGCGCGCCGAGGACGTCGTCGTCGGCCAGCTCGGCTCCACGTTCACCGTCGTCGGCCCCCAGGGCGAGCGGGCCGGTGCCAAGGCCCCGCTGCCCGGCCCGTTCAACGTCGCCAACACCCTGGCCGCGATCGTCACCCTCGCCGTCGCCGGCATCGACCCGCAGACCGCGGCCGACGGCATCGCGAGCGTCCCCGGGGTCCCCGGGCGGCTGGAGCGGATCGACGCCGGACAGCCGTACCTCGCGCTCGTCGACTACGCGCACAAGACCGACGCCGTCGAGTCCGTGCTGCGCTCCCTGCGCAAGGTCACCAAGGGCAAGGTGCACATCGTCCTCGGCTGCGGCGGCGACCGCGACACCACCAAGCGCGGCCCGATGGGCGCGGCGGCGGCCCGGCTCGCCGACACCGCCGTCCTGACCTCCGACAACCCCCGCTCCGAGGACCCCCTCGGCATCCTCGCCGCCATGCTGGCCGGCGCCGCCGAGGTCCCCGTCCACGAACGCGGCGACGTCCTCGTCGACGCCGACCGCGCCGCGGCCGTCGCCGCCGCGGTGGCCCGTGCCGAGCCCGGCGACACCGTGCTCGTCGCCGGCAAGGGCCACGAGCAGGGCCAGGACGTCCACGGCGTCGTCCGCCCCTTCGACGACCGGGTGGTCCTGCGCGAGGCCATCGAGCGCTCCCTGGGGCACGACGGCGCCGACCCCCGTGCCTCCCACCACGAGAACAACAGTCAGGGATGACCAAGTGATCGCCCTTTCCCTCGCCGAGATCGCCGAAATCGTCGGCGGGCAGACGCACGACATACCGGATCCGGCAGTGACCGTCAGCGGACCGGTCGTCATCGACTCCCGCAAGGTGACGCCCGGCAGCCTGTTCGTCGCCTTCGCCGGCGAACGGGCCGACGGCCACGACTACGCCGAGCGCGCCGTCGAGGCGGGCGCGGCCCTCGTCCTGGCCACCCGCCCCGTCGGGGTGCCCGCGATCGTCGTCGACGACGTCGTGGCCGCCCTCGGCGCGCTCTCCCGCGCCGTCGTCCGCCGCCTCGGGGCCACCGTCGTCGCCCTCACCGGCTCCGCGGGCAAGACCTCCACCAAGGACCTCATCGCACAGCTCCTGGAGCGCAAGGGGCCCACCGTCTACCCGGAGGGCAACCTCAACAACGAGATCGGCCTGCCGCTCACCGCGCTGCGCGCCACCGACGAGACCAGGCACCTGGTCCTCGAAATGGGCGCCCGCTACATCGGGGACATCCGCTACCTCACCGGACTCGTCCCGCCGCGTATCGGCCTCGTGCTGAACGTGGGCAGCGCGCACATCGGCGAGTTCGGCGGCAAGGAGCAGATCGCCCAGGCCAAGGGCGAGATGGTCGAGTCGCTGCCCGAGGACGGCGTCGCCGTGCTCAACGCCGACGACCCCCTCGTCCGCGCCATGTCCTCCCGTACCAAGGCGCGGGTGGTCCTCTTCGGGGAAGCCGCGGATGCGGACGTACGGGGTGAAGACGTGCGCCTCACCGACGACGGACGCCCCGCGTTCCGTCTCCACACACCCACCGGGTGCAGCGATGTGACCATGCGCCTGTACGGTGAGCACCACGTGTCGAACGCGCTCGCCGCGGCCGCCGTCGCCCATGAGCTGGGCCTGTCCGCAGACGAGATCGCCGAGGCGCTCTCCGAGGCGGGCACCCTCTCCCGCTGGCGCATGGAGGTCACCGAGCGTCCGGACGGCGTGACGTTCGTCAATGACGCCTACAACGCGAACCCCGAATCCATGAAGGCCGCGCTCCGCGCGCTGGCCGCCATGGGGAAGGGGCGTCGTACGTGGGCGGTGCTCGGCCTGATGGCCGAGCTCGGCGACGCCTCGCTCGCCGAGCACGACGCGGTCGGACGGCTCGCCGTCCGGCTCAACGTCAGCAAGCTCGTCGCGGTCGGGGGCAGAGAAGCCTCCTGGCTGCAACTGGGCGCATACAACGAGGGTTCGTGGGGTGAGGAGTCGGTGCACGTGTCCGACGCGCAGGCTGCCGTCGACCTGTTGCGCAGGGAACTGCGCCCGGGAGACGTCGTGCTGGTGAAGGCGTCCCGGTCGGTCGGCCTGGAGCAGGTCGTCACAGCACTGCTGGAGAACGCGACCGAGGGCGAGGTCGCGGGCCGATGAGGCAGATCCTCTTCGCGGGAGCCATCGGGCTCTTCCTGACCCTGGTCGGCACACCGCTGCTGATCAAGCTCCTGGCCCGCAAGGGATACGGGCAGTTCATCCGGGACGACGGCCCGCGCACCCACGGGTCCAAGAAGGGCACGCCCACGATGGGCGGTATCGCCTTCATCCTGGCGACGCTCATCGCGTACTTCCTGGCGAAGGTGATCACCGGCGAGGAGATGCGCTTCTCCGGTGTGCTGGTCCTCTTCCTGATGGCAGGCATGGGACTCGTCGGCTTCCTCGACGACTACATCAAGATCGTCAAGCAGCGCTCGCTCGGTCTGCGGGCCAAGGCGAAGATGGCCGGCCAGCTGATAGTCGGGATCGCCTTCGCGGTGCTCTCGCTCCAGTTCGCCGACGCCCGCGGCAACACCCCGGCGTCCGACAAGCTCTCGTTCGTCGAGGACTTCGGCTGGTCGATCGGCCCGGTGCTCTTCGTCGTCTGGGCGCTGTTCATGATTCTCGCCATGTCCAACGGCGTGAACCTGACGGACGGTCTGGACGGTCTGGCCACCGGCGCGTCGGTGATGGTCTTCGGTGCGTACACCTTCATCGGGCTCTGGCAGTTCCAGGAGTCCTGCGCCAACGCCGGCACCCTCACGAACCCGAGTGCCTGTTTCGAAGTGCGTGATCCGCTCGACCTCGCGGTCGTGGCCTCCGCCCTGATGGGTTCCTGCTTCGGCTTCCTGTGGTGGAACACCTCGCCGGCCAAGATCTTCATGGGGGACACCGGCTCGCTCGCCCTCGGCGGCGCGCTCGCCGGCCTCGCGATCTGCTCCCGCACCGAATTCCTGATGGCCATCCTCGGCGGCCTCTTCGTGATGATCACGATGTCCGTCGTCATCCAGGTCGGCTCGTTCAAGATGACCGGCAAGCGCGTCTTCCGCATGGCGCCGCTCCAGCACCACTTCGAACTCAAGGGGTGGTCCGAAGTCCTTGTCGTGGTCCGCTTCTGGATCATCCAGGGCATGTGCGTGATCGTCGGACTCGGCCTCTTCTACGCAGGATGGGCAGCCAAGAAGTGAGCAACGTGGACTGGCAGGGCAAGCACGTCACGGTCGCCGGACTCGGGGTCTCCGGAATCCCGGCGGCCCGCGTCCTGCACGGCCTCGGCGCCGTCGTCACCGTGGTCAACGACGGCGACGACGAGCGCTCCCGCGCCCAGGCCGCCGAGCTGGAGGCGCAGGGCATCGCCGTGCGCCTCGGCGACGGCGACACCCTGCCCGAGTCCACTGAGCTGATCGTCACCGCCCCCGGCTGGAAGCCCGGCAAGCCGCTGTTCGCCGCGGCCGCCGAGGCGGGCGTCCCGGTCTGGGGCGATGTCGAACTCGCCTGGCGGCTGCGCGGCCAGGACGGCCGGGAGCCGGCGCCCTGGCTCGCGGTCACCGGCACCAACGGCAAGACCACGACCGTACGGATGCTCGCCTCCATCCTGGAGGCCGCCGGGCTGCGCACCGCCGCCGTCGGCAACATCGGCGTCTCCCTGCTGGACGCCGTCCTCGGCGAGGAGACGTACGACGTGCTCGCCGTCGAACTCTCCAGCTACCAGCTGCACTGGGCACCCTCGCTGCGCGCGCACTCCGCCGCCGTGCTCAACCTGGCCCCCGACCACCTCGACTGGCACGGCTCCATGGAGGCGTACGCCGCCGACAAGGGCCGGATCTACGAGGGCAACCGCGTCGCCTGCGTGTACAACGCCGCCGACCCGGCCACCGAGGACCTGGTGCGCGAGGCCGACGTCGAGGAGGGCTGCCGGGCCATCGGCTTCACCCTCGGCACGCCGGGGCCCTCGCAGCTCGGCGTCGTGGACGGCATCCTCGTCGACCGCGCCTTCGTGCAGAACCGCCAGAAGCAGGCCCAGGAGCTGGCCGAGGCCGCGGACGTCAATCCGCCGGCCCCGCACAACATCGCCAACGCCCTGGCCGCCGCCGCCCTGGCCCGCGCCTTCGGCGTCGAGCCCGCCGCCGTGCGCGACGGGCTGCGCGCCTTCCGCCCCGACCCGCACCGCATCGAGCACGTCGCGGACGTCGACGGCGTCTCCTACGTGGACGACTCCAAGGCCACCAACACCCACGCCGCCGAGGCCTCCCTCGCCGCCTACGACTCCATTGTCTGGATCGCCGGCGGCCTGGCCAAGGGCGCCACGTTCGACGAGCTGGTGACCGGCTGCGCCAAGCGGCTGCGGGGCGTCGTACTCATGGGCGCGGACCGCGCCCTGATCCGCGAAGCCCTCACGCGACACGCGCCCGAGGTCCCTGTGGTCGACCTCGACCGGACCGACACTGGGGCGATGTCCGAGGCGGTCCGCGAGGCGGCACGGCTCGCCCGGCCGGGAGACACCGTACTGATGGCCCCGGCCTGCGCCTCCATGGACATGTTCGTCAACTACAACAAGCGGGGCGAGGCCTTCGCGGACGCCGTCCGCGCACGCGCCGCCGAGAGCGCCTGACGGGCCCGGCCACCGCGCCGTACCGTCCCGGCGTACCGGGGCGCGCACGGCTGTGCCGGGGCGGGGCCCCGGCACAGGAGCCCCGGGCACGAGCAGTGGAGGGGACAGGGACATGCCGGCCGAAGAGAGCGTGCGGGTACGGCCCGCTGCCAAGGCCCGGCGGCCCGCGGCGGTGCGGGCCCGGAGCACGGGCGGCCCCCGCAGTCCGCGCGGCGGCGGTGTGCGGCGGCTGTACGAGCGGGCACGGCGGGCCTGGGACCGCCCGCTGACGGCGTACTACGTGATCCTGGGCGCCGGGCTGCTGATCACCGTGCTGGGCCTGGTGATGGTCTACTCCGCCTCGATGATCAAGGCGCTGGAGCTGGGCAAGCCCGGCACCTACTTCTTCCGCAAGCAGTTCCTGGCCGCCGTGATCGGGGCCGGGCTGATGGCGGTCGCCGCCCGGATGCCGGTCAAGCTGCACCGCGCACTGTCCTATCCGCTGCTCATGGGCGCCGTCTTCCTGATGGTTCTGGTCCAGGTGCCGGGGATAGGGATGTCGGTGAACGGCAACCGCAACTGGCTCTACCTGGGCGGGCCCTTCCAGCTCCAGCCCAGCGAGTTCGGCAAGCTGGCCCTCGTCCTGTGGGGGGCCGACCTGCTCGCCCGTAAACAGGACAAGCGGCTGCTGACCCAGTGGAAGCACATGCTGGTCCCGCTGGTGCCGGTCGCCTTCATGCTGCTCGGACTCATCATGCTCGGCGGCGACATGGGCACTGCGATCATTCTCACGGCCATCCTGTTCGGACTGCTCTGGCTGGCCGGTGCCCCCACCCGGCTGTTCGCCGGAGTGCTCGCCACCGCCGGCCTCATCGGCTTCCTGCTGATCAAGACCAGCCCCAACCGCATGTCCAGGCTGGACTGCATGGGAGCCAGCGAGCCCGGCCCCGGCGGCTCCTGCTGGCAGGCCGTGCACGGCATCTATGCTCTGGCGTCGGGCGGATGGTTCGGATCGGGCCTCGGTGCAAGTGTGGAAAAATGGGGCCAACTCCCCGAACCTCACACCGACTTCATCTTCGCCATCACCGGGGAGGAACTGGGGTTGGCGGGGACGCTGTCGGTACTCGCCCTCTTCGCGGCTCTAGGCTATGCGGGTATCCGCGTGGCCGGACGCACGGAGGACCCCTTCGTGAGGTACGCAGCGGGAGGTGTGACCACCTGGATCACGGCGCAGGCCGTGATCAACATCGGTGCGGTGCTCGGCCTGCTGCCGATCGCCGGTGTCCCGCTCCCGCTGTTCTCCTACGGGGGGTCGGCCCTGCTGCCGACCATGTTCGCCGTCGGGCTGCTGATCGCGTTCGCGCGGGACGAGCCCGCCGCGAAGGCGGCCCTGGCCGTGCGGAGGCCAGGGGTGAGATGGAAGTCGATGAGACGGCGCGTCAAGAAGCGTCCGTCCGGAGAGCGGTGAAATTCGGTGCATGTCGTACTCGCCGGCGGGGGGACCGCCGGCCACATCGAGCCCGCGCTTGCCCTCGCGGACGCCCTGCGCAGGCAGGACCCGAGCGTGGGGATCACCGCTCTCGGCACGGAGCGCGGACTCGAGACCAGGCTCGTACCCGAGCGGGGGTACGAGCTCGCCCTGATCCCGGCCGTACCGCTGCCGCGCAAGCCCACGCCCGAACTCATCACCGTCCCCGGCCGGCTGCGCGGCACCATCAAGGCCGCTGAGCAGATCCTCGAACGCACCCGGGCCGACTGCGTGGTGGGCTTCGGCGGTTACGTGGCCCTGCCGGGCTATCTGGCCGCCAAGCGGGCCGGCGTCCCGATCGTGGTCCACGAGGCCAACGCCAGGCCCGGCCTGGCCAACAAGATCGGCTCGCGGTACGCGCACGGTGTCGCCGTCTCCACGCCCGACAGCAAACTGCGCGGCGCCCGCTACATCGGCATCCCGCTCCGCCGCACCATCGCCACCCTCGACCGGGCCCGTATCCGCCCCGAGGCGCGCGACGCGTTCGGCCTCGACCCCAACCTGCCGACGCTGCTGGTCTCCGGCGGCTCGCAGGGCGCCCGCCATCTCAACGAGGTGGTGCAGCGCGTCGCTCCGCTGCTCCAGCGCTCCGGCATCCAGATCCTGCACGTGGTCGGACCGAAGAACGAATTGCCGCGCGTGGACAACATGCCCGGGATGCCCCCCTACATCCCGGTACCGTACGTGGACCGGATGGATCTCGCGTACGCCGCGGCCGACATGATGCTCTGCCGTGCGGGCGCGATGACCGTCGCCGAACTCTCCGCCGTCGGACTGCCCGCCGCCTATGTCCCGTTGCCCATCGGCAACGGTGAACAGCGGCTGAACGCCCAGCCGGTGGTCAACGCCGGAGGCGGTCTGCTGGTGGACGACGCCGCGCTCACTCCCGAGTGGGTGCAGGGCAACGTCCTCCCGGTGCTGTCCGATCCGCACCGGTTGTATGAAATGTCCCGTGCCGCCGCCGAGTTCGGCCGGCGGGACGCCGACGATCTGCTGGTCGGCATGGTGTACGAGGCGATTGCCGCACGCCGTAACGCGTGAGGCGGACGGGTCCGGGGGCGATGGTCCCCGGACCCGGCATAAGGAGCGAGCGTGGCCGGACCGACGACCGCCCAGCGCGGTGCAGGGAAGCAGGAGGACGCCCCGGACCGGCCGCCGTCCCCACGTCCCGAGGGGCGCCGCCTGTCCCGCCGCCGGCTGCTGGTCCTGATCGCCGCGGCCGTGCTGCTGCTCGGCTCCGGCGTCGTGTGGGCGCTGTACGGCTCCTCCTGGCTGAGGGTCGAACAGGTCAGGATCACCGGGGTCCGGGTGCTCGCGCCGGCCGAGGTGGAGCGCGCGGCGGAGGTGCCCATGGGCTCCCCGCTCGTCTCCGTGGACACCGGCGCGATCGAGAAAAGGTTGCGCCAGAAGTTGCCTCGTATCGATTCGGTGGATGTCGTACGGTCATGGCCGCACGGCATCGGACTTAAAGTGACCGAACGACAGCCGGTCCTGTTGGTGAAAAAGGGCGCGAAGTTCATCGAAGTGGACGCCGAGGGCGTGCGCTTCGCCACGGTGGACAAGGCGCCCGTGCGGGTGCCTCTGCTGGAACTGGCCTCGGGCAGCTCCGCGAGTCTCCGCCGCTTCGGCGGCGACCGGCTGGTGCGGGAAGCGGTCCGGGTCGCGGGCGACCTCCCGGACGGTGTCGCCGAGGACACCCGGGTCGTCCGGGTCACCTCGTACGACGCCATCTCCCTGGAGCTCAGCGGGGATCGCACGGTGATGTGGGGAAGCGGTGAAGCGGGCGCGGTGAAGGCGAAAGTTCTCACCGCTCTCATGAAAGCCGCCCCCAAAGCGGGACACTTCGACGTGAGTGCACCCACCGCTCCTGCGGTGTCGGGCAGTTGACGCACATACGGCCTGGCCAGCACCCTGGTTGGTCAGCGCTACGGGTGATCACATAGGGTGAAAAGAAAAACGGGAGGTTCGGCGTGTTCGTTGAACGTGCGCCACTTGTCGACTTAGTGTCCTGTTCGGAAGAGTCCATGAAGCAGACACACTGGTAACCCTAAACTTGAACGTTAGGGTTTGGGTCGGCGTTCGGACCGTCCCAATCGGCATCCGTCGTCGCGGCGGGATCACCGCGAAGCGACGACACGTAACTCGAGGCGAGAGGCCTTCGACGTGGCAGCACCGCAGAACTACCTCGCAGTCATCAAGGTCATCGGTGTCGGCGGCGGTGGTGTCAATGCCATCAACCGAATGATCGAGGTCGGTCTCAAGGGCGTCGAGTTCATCGCGATCAACACGGATGCGCAAGCCCTGTTGATGAGCGACGCCGACGTCAAGCTCGACGTCGGCCGCGAACTCACCCGTGGCCTCGGCGCCGGGGCGAACCCGGCCGTCGGTCGTAAGGCGGCAGAGGACCACCGTGAGGAGATCGAGGAGGTCCTCAAGGGGGCCGACATGGTCTTCGTCACCGCAGGCGAAGGCGGCGGCACCGGCACCGGTGGCGCCCCCGTCGTCGCCAACATCGCGCGCTCGCTCGGCGCCCTGACGATCGGTGTGGTCACCCGCCCGTTCACCTTCGAGGGCCGGCGTCGCGCGAATCAGGCGGAGGACGGCATCGCCGAACTCCGCGAAGAGGTCGACACCCTCATCGTCATCCCCAACGACCGGCTGCTGTCCATCTCGGACCGCCAGGTCAGCGTGCTCGACGCGTTCAAGTCGGCGGACCAGGTCCTGCTCTCGGGTGTCCAGGGCATCACCGACCTCATCACCACCCCGGGCCTGATCAACCTCGACTTCGCCGACGTCAAGTCGGTCATGTCGGAGGCCGGGTCGGCGCTCATGGGCATCGGTTCCGCCCGCGGCGACGACCGCGCGGTGGCCGCGGCGGAGATGGCGATCTCCTCGCCGCTCCTGGAAGCGTCCATCGACGGCGCCCGCGGCGTCCTGCTCTCCATCTCCGGCGGCAGCGACCTCGGTCTCTTCGAGATCAACGAGGCCGCCCAGCTGGTGAGCGAGGCGGCGCACCCCGAGGCGAACATCATCTTCGGCGCGGTCATCGACGACGCCCTCGGCGACGAGGTGCGGGTCACCGTCATCGCGGCGGGCTTCGACGGCGGACAGCCGCCGGCCCGGCGGGAGATCGCGCTCGGCGGCAACACCGCCAAGCGCGAGGAGCCGGCCCCGACGCCGGTCCGGGCCGCGGCCGAGCCGGTGCGCCAGTCGGGCGGGCTCGGTTCCGTGCCGCCGCGCGAGGAGCCGTCGCCGCACGCCGAGCCGGCTCCGGTGTCGGGCGAGACCCACCTTCCGCCGGTCGTCTCTCCGCCGCACGTTCCGCCGGCCCGTCCCTACTCGGACTCCCAGGCCGAGGAGCTGGACGTACCGGACTTCTTGAAGTGATAGGTCCGCACGACGCAGTGAGCTCGAAGGTTTCTGTCTTTTCGCGGGGCGGCGCTCACTTCTCCTTCACCGACAGGTGGGGCGGAGTGAGCGCCGCTCCGTACGCGGAGCTCAACCTCGGCGGCGCGGTCGGTGACGACCCCGCCGCCGTTCTGGCCAACCGGGAGCGCGCCGCGCGGGCCCGGGGGCTCGACCCGGCGCGGGTCGTCTGGATGAACCAGGTCCACGGCCGTGACGTGGCCGTGGTCGACGGGCCCTGGGGCGACGCCCGGGAGATTCCCGCCGTCGACGCGGTGGTGACGGCGCGGCGCGGACTCGCCCTCGCCGTGCTGACCGCCGACTGCACGCCCGTCCTGCTCGCCGACCCGGAGGCGGGTGTCGCCGCGGCGGCGCACGCGGGCCGGCCGGGGCTGGTCGCCGGGGTGGTGCCGGCCGCGGTCGAGGCCATGGTGCGGCTCGGCGCGGAGGTCTCCCGGATCACCGCCCGTACCGGACCGGCCGTCTGCGGGCGGTGCTACGAGGTGCCGGCGGCGATGCGTGACGAGGTCGCCGCGCGCGTGCCCGGTTCGTGGTCCGAGACCAGCTGGGGCACCCCGGCGGTGGACGTCACCGGCGGGGTCCACGCCCAGCTGGCGGAACTCGGAGTCACCGACCGGCACGCTTCGCCCTTCTGCACCCTGGAATCGGGCGACCACTTCTCGTACCGACGCGACCGCACCACCGGGCGGCTCGCCGGATATGTCTGGCTGGACTGATAGGGCATGACGGAACGCAAGGAACAACTCGCCGCCAATCTGGCGCGGGTGGAGGAGCGGATCGCCTCGGCCTGTGCCGCGGCCGGGCGCGCGCGGGACGAGGTGACCCTCATCGTGGTCACCAAGACCTACCCCGCGAGCGATGTGCGGATTCTGCACGGACTCGGTGTGCGCCAGGTCGCGGAGAACCGTGACCAGGACGCGGCCCCCAAGGCGGCCGCATGTGCGGATCTTTCCCTCTCCTGGCACTTTGTCGGTCAATTGCAGACCAACAAGGTTCGTTCGGTGGCCGGTTATGCCGATGTCGTGCAGTCGGTGGACCGTACGAAGCTGGTGACCGCCCTCTCGTCGGCGGCCGGGCGGGGCGGTCGTGAACTCGGCTGTCTCCTCCAGGTCGCGCTCGACGCGGAGAGCGGCGAGCGGGGTGCCCGGGGTGGCGTGGCCCCGGACGGGATCGAGGAGTTGGCGGACGCGGTCGCCGCCGCGCCCGGACTGCGGCTGGACGGGCTGATGACCGTCGCGCCCCTCGCCGGGCCCTTCGCCGGGCGGCAACGGGCCGCGTTCGACCGGCTGATGGAATTCTCATCCCGGCTGCGCGGGAACCATCCGGCTGCGAACATGGTCTCCGCAGGGATGAGTGCGGACCTCGAGGACGCGATCGCGGCCGGAGCGACACATGTGCGCGTCGGTACTGCGGTACTCGGAGTCCGACCCGGGCTCGGGTAACGTCGCCAAGCAAGTCGGACCACAGCAGAAAATATGGTCATTACCGCCCAGGGCGGGCAGGCCGGAGTGGATCGCGGGCACTTGGTGACAGATGCCGATCCACCACAGAGCGGAGGACTCAGAGCATGGCCGGCGCGATGCGCAAGATGGCGGTCTACCTCGGCCTCGTGGAGGACGATGGGTACGACGGTCCGGGGTTCGACCCCGACGACGAATTCGAACCCGAGCCGGAGCCCGAGCGCGACCGGCGCCGGCACCAGCCCGCGCATCAGGTGGAGCGCGACCGGGAGCGGGACGAACCGGTACGAGCGGTACAGCCGCCGGCGCAGCGGGAGCCCGTCCAGATCCCCGCGGAGCGCGAACGACCCGCCCGGATCGCACCCGTGGCATCCATCACACCTGAACGTCCGAACATGGAGAAGAACGCACCGGTGATCATGCCCAAGGTCGTGTCCGAGCGGGAGCCCTACCGGATCACCACGCTGCACCCCAGGACCTACAACGAGGCCCGTACCATCGGGGAACACTTCCGTGAGGGCACTCCGGTGATCATGAATCTCACGGAGATGGACGATACGGACGCAAAGCGACTTGTCGACTTTGCCGCGGGACTCGTCTTCGGTCTCCATGGCAGCATTGAGCGAGTGACACAGAAGGTGTTCCTGTTGTCGCCTGCTAACGTCGATGTCACGGCGGAGGACAAGGCCCGCATCGCAGAGGGCGGATTCTTCAACCAGAGCTGAGAACACGACACCGGGAACAACCCGGCCGCGAGGCCGGAGCTACGAGAGCCAGGGGAGAGGGAAGCGCGAGAGATGGGCGTCGCACAAAGTGTTGTCTACATCGCGTTGATGTGTTTCCTCATCGTGCTGATCTTCCGGCTCGTCATGGACTACGTCTTCCAGTTCGCACGTTCATGGCAGCCGGGCAAGCCGATGGTGGTCGTCCTGGAGACGACCTACACGGTCACCGATCCACCGCTCAAGCTCCTGCGGCGGTTCATCCCGCCGCTGCGTCTAGGGGGCGTGGCACTCGACCTGTCCTTCTTCGTTCTGATGATCATCGTTTCCATCCTGATCAGCATCGTGGTCAGGCTGTGAGCGATACGGTCTTGCCGACTGCCGACGACTACGTAGAGGTGAAGAAGAGATGCCGCTGACTCCCGAGGACGTGCGGAACAAGCAGTTCACGACGGTCCGCCTCCGAGAGGGCTACGACGAGGACGAGGTCGATGCCTTCCTCGACGAGGTCGAGTCGGAGCTGACCCGCCTGCTCCGTGAGAACGAGGACCTGCGCGCCAAGCTGGCCGCCGCCACGCGTGCCGCCGCGCAGAACCAGCAGCAGGGTATGCGCAAGCCGCCGGAGCAGCAGGACCGGCCCGGTGCGCCGGTGCCCGCCGCCATATCGGGCCCGCCGGTCCAGCAGCAGCCCCCGCAGATGGGTCCCCCCCAGCTGCCCGGTGGTGCTCCGCAGCTGCCCGCCGGTCCCAGCGGCCACGGCCCCCAGGGCCCGCACGGTCCCGGTCCGCAGGGCCCCCACGGCCCCGGCCCGATGCAGGGTGGTCCCATGGGCGGACCGATGGGCGGCCCCATGGGCGGTCACAACCCGCAGCAGCAGATGCAGCAGATGCAGCCGCCGCCGCAGATGCAGCAGCAGGGCCCCGGTGGCGACAGCGCCGCCCGTGTCCTGTCCCTGGCCCAGCAGACCGCCGACCAGGCGATCGCGGAGGCCCGTTCCGAGGCCAACAAGATCGTCGGCGAGGCGCGCAGCCGCGCCGAGGGCCTGGAGCGGGACGCCCGCGCCAAGGCGGACGCGCTGGAGCGGGACGCGCAGGAGAAGCACCGCGTGGCGATGGGCTCGCTGGAGTCGGCCCGCGCGACGCTGGAGCGCAAGGTCGAGGACCTGCGCGGCTTCGAGCGCGAGTACCGGACCCGTCTGAAGTCCTACCTGGAGAGCCAGCTGCGTCAGCTGGAGACCCAGGCGGACGACTCGCTGGCTCCGCCGCGCACCCCGGCCGCCGCGTCGCTGCCGCCGTCGCCCTCGCTGGCTCCGGCCGGTGCGGGTGCCATGGGGCACACCATGGGCGGCAACCACGGCGGTCACGGCAACCAGTCGATGGGCGGCGGCAACCCGTCCATGGGCGGTGGCCCGTCCTACGGCGGTCAGCAGCAGATGTCCCCGGCGATGACGCAGCCGATGGCGCCGGTGCGGCCGCAGGCGCCGCAGCCGATGCAGCAGGCGCCGTCGCCGATGCGGGGCTTTCTGATCGACGAGGACGACAACTGAGCGGGGCGCGCTCGTTGAGCGCGTAGCCGTCGGCAGGCTGAGGGCCGGGCCCCGGGGTTTCCCCGGGGCCCGGCCCTTTTGCGTGCGCGGCCTGCTGCGGCGCCGTTGCGGGGGCGCTGCCCCCGTGCCCCCGCTCCTCAATCGCCGGAGGGGCTTGATTTTCGCTCCTGTCGCCGCAGATACGTGGCAAAGATCAGCCTCGCCGGCGTTTGAGGCGCGGGGTCTGGGGCGGAGCCCCAGTTTCGGGAAGGGGCGGGTAGGGGAACAGCAAAGGGCCCGGCCGGAGCGTTCTCCGGCCGGGCCCCTGGGGGTGTGGTTACGGCTACGCCTTGCGGAGGCGGAACGTCAGGGACAGGCCCTCGTCCTCGAACGGGGCGCCGTACGCGGCGTCCGCCTCGCCCTGTGCGTAGTCCAGCGCCAGGACCTCGTCCGCGATCAGAGCCGCGTGTTCGGTCAGGGCCTCCGCCGTCGCGGGCGACGTGGAGGTCCAGCGGACGGCGATGCGGTCCGCGACGTCCAGGCCGCTGTTCTTGCGGGCCTCCTGGATCAGGCGGATCGCGTCACGGGCCAGGCCCGCGCGCCGGAGCTCCGGCGTGATCTCCAGGTCCAGGGCGACCGTCGCGCCCGAGTCGGAGGCGACCGACCAGCCCTCGCGCGGGGTCTCCGTGATGATGACCTCGTCGGGGGAGAGGGTGACCTGCTCGCCGTCGACCTCCACCGAGGCCGTGCCCTCACGCAGGGCCAGGGAAAGCGCCGCCGCGTCCGCGTTCGCCACCGCCTTGGCCACCGCCTGGACGCCCTTGCCGAACCGCTTGCCGAGCGCCCGGAAGTTCGCCTTGGCCGTCGTGTCGACGAGCGAGCCGCCCACCTCGGAGAGGGAGGCCAGCGAGGCGACGTTCAGCTCCTCCGTGATCTGGGCGCGCAGCTCCGGGGAGAGGGCCTCGAAGCCCGAGGCGGCGACCAGGGCGCGGGAGAGCGGCTGACGGGTCTTGACACCCGACTCGGCCCGCGTGGCCCGGCCCAGCTCCACCAGGCGCCGCACGAGCGCCATCTGCGCCGAGAGGGCCGGGTCGGTCGCCGACGGGTCCGCCTTCGGCCAGGAGGACAGGTGGACGGACTCCGGGGCGTCCGGGGTGACCGGCACGACCAGGTCCTGCCAGACCCGCTCGGTGATGAACGGGGTCAGCGGGGCCATCAGCCGGGTCACCGTCTCGACGACCTCGTGCAGCGTGCGCAGCGCCGCCTTGTCGCCCTGCCAGAAGCGGCGGCGGGAGCGGCGCACGTACCAGTTGGACAGGTCGTCGACGAACGCGGAGAGCAGCTTGCCGGCGCGCTGGGTGTCGTAGCCCTCCAGCGCCTGCGTGGCCTCGTCGACCAGAGTGTTCAGCTCGCTGAGCAGCCAGCGGTCCAGGACCGTGCGGTCGGCGGGGACCGGGTCCGCGGCCGAGGGCGCCCAGCCGGACGTACGGGCGTACAGGGCCTGGAAGGCGACCGTGTTCCAGTACGTGAGGAGCGTCTTGCGGACGACCTCCTGGATGGTGCCGTGGCCCACGCGCCGGGCCGCCCAGGGGGAGCCGCCGGCCGCCATGAACCAGCGGACCGCGTCCGCGCCGTGCTGGTCCATGAGCGGGATCGGCTGGAGGATGTTGCCCAGGTGCTTGGACATCTTGCGGCCGTCCTCGGCGAGGATGTGGCCGAGGCAGACGACGTTCTCGTAGCTGGACCTGTCGAAGACCAGGGTGCCGATCGCCATCAGCGTGTAGAACCAGCCGCGGGTCTGGTCGATGGCCTCCGAGATGAACTGCGCCGGGTAGCGGCTCTCGAAGACCTCCTTGTTCTTGTACGGGTAGCCCCACTGCGCGAACGGCATCGAGCCCGAGTCGTACCAGGCGTCGATGACCTCCGGGACCCGGTACGCCTCCAGCTGGCAGCTCTCGTGCGTGCAGGTGAACGTGATCTCGTCGATGAACGGCCGGTGCGGGTCGAGGCCCGAGAGGTCGGTGCCGGCGAGCTCGCCCAGCTCGGCGCGGGACCCCACGCAGGTGAGGTGGCCGTCCTCGCAGCGCCAGATGGGCAGCGGGGTGCCCCAGTAGCGGTTGCGGGACAGCGCCCAGTCGACGTTGTTGGTCAGCCAGTCGCCGAAGCGGCCGTGCTTGACCGAGTCCGGGAACCAGTTGGTCTTCTCGTTCTCCTCGAGGAGACGGTCCTTGACGGCGGTCGTGCGGATGTACCAGGACGGCTGCGCGTAGTACAGCAGCGCGGTGTGGCAGCGCCAGCAGTGCGGGTAGCTGTGCTCGTAGGGGACGTGGCGGAAGAGCAGGCCGCGGTCGTTCAGGTCCTCGGTCAGGGCCTCGTCGGCCTTCTTGAAGAAGACGCCGCCGACCAGCGGCAGGTCCTCCTCGAAGGTGCCGTCGGGGCGGACCGGGTTCACCACCGGCAGCCCGTACGCCTTGCAGACCAGAAGGTCGTCGGCACCGAAGGCGGGGGACTGGTGGACCAGACCCGTACCGTCCTCGGTCGTCACGTACTCGGCGTTGACGACGTAGTGCGCGGGCGCGGGGAAGTCCACCAGGGCGAACGGGCGCTCGTAGGTCCAGCGCTCCATCTCGCGGCCCGTGAACGACTGGCCGGTGAGCTCCCAGCCCTCGCCGAGCGCCTTCTCGGCCAGCGGCTGCGCGACGACGAGCTTCTCCTCGCCGTTCGTCGCGACGACGTAGGTGACGTCCGGGTGCGCGGCCACGGCGGTGTTGGAGACCAGGGTCCACGGGGTCGTCGTCCAGACCAGGAGCGCCGCCTCGCCGGCCAGCGGGCCGGAGGTGAGCGGGAAGCGGACGAAGACCGAGGGGTCGACGACCGTCTCGTAGCCCTGCGCCAGCTCGTGGTCGGACAGGCCGGTGCCGCAGCGCGGGCACCAGGGGGCGACGCGGTGGTCCTGGACCAGCAGGCCCTTGTTGAAGATCTCCTTCAGCGACCACCACACGGACTCGACGTACTCGGGGTCCATCGTGCGGTACGCGTTGTCGAGGTCGACCCAGTAGCCCATGCGGGTCGTCAGCTCGGTGAAGGCGTCGGTGTGCCGGGTCACGGACTCACGGCACTTGGCGTTGAACTCGGCGATGCCGTACGCCTCGATGTCCTTCTTGCCGTTGAAGCCCAGCTCCTTCTCGACCGCCAGCTCGACCGGCAGGCCGTGACAGTCCCAGCCGGCCTTGCGGCCCACGTGGTAGCCCTGCATGGTCCGGAAGCGGGGGAAGACGTCCTTGAAGACGCGGGCCTCGATGTGGTGGGCGCCGGGCATGCCGTTGGCGGTCGGCGGGCCCTCGTAGAACACCCACTCGGGGCGGCCCTCGGACTGGTCGAGGCTCTTGTCGAAGACCTTGTTGTCGCGCCAGAAGTCGAGCACGGCGTGCTCGAGCGCGGGCAGGTCGACCTGGGCGGGTACCTGGCGGTACTGCGGCGATGTCATGTGCGGGCTTCCTCCGGCGGACGTCTTCCACTTCCGTCGGAGGGACGAGAACCGACGCCGGTCCCCGCGGTACCACCCTCCTTGGCCCCGGGCGTGCGCCCCGGGCCCCCTCATTGGGGTGCGATGCCGGTTCTACTGGCCCCTCGGGGCTTTCTTCCGGCGGCTCCGGGGTGATCTTCACGACGCGCTCGCCCCCGGGCTCCCACCGTCCCCGGGTCGCTGCTGGCTGCGTACGACGCTACTCGTCCCATCCACGCCTCTCGCTGGGGCCAGTGTACGGGCCCACGGGCACGGCGTCCGCCCGGTTTACGGAGGGCCGGCGCGTGACCCGAATGGCCATACGGGCCGTACGGGGCCGGGGCGCGGCCCGGCACGCGGCGGAAAGCCGGATTACCCGGCGGGGAGCTGGGCACAACGGATGCAGGCACGCGGTGATCCGGAAACGGGGAGGGGCGGTGCGGCGGCGTGCCCCGTTGCCGCGGGGCTGGGGTCGACTTATCGTCCCAGCACGACTCGCGAGCAAGATCACACTGCGTGAAGGGGCCGCGGCCATGGTGGAGAAGAAGGCGCCCGGGAAGAAGGCGCCGGCGAAGAAGGCCGCGGCGAAGAAGACGGCGTCCGCAGCGAAGAAGGCGGCGAGCGGCCGGACCGCGCCGAAGAAGACCGGGGCCGCCGAGGCCCCGGAGACCACGGGGGCGGCCGAGGCCGCCGAGCAGACGGGAGCCCACACAGTGGTAGCCAAGAAGAGCGCGGCCAGGACCCGGACCGTGGACGAGGACACGGCACCCGTGCCGCCCGCCCGGGTCGCCACGGCGCCGGGAGAGCTGGCCGTACGGCCGGGCGAGGACCCCTGGACGCCGGAGGAGGTCGCGTCCGCGCGGGACGAGCTGACCGGCGAGAGCACCCGGCTCCGCAACGAGCTGGAGGCCTCGGGGCTGGCGCTTGCCGGGCTGATGCGGGACTCCGGCGACGGGGCCGGTGACGACGAGGCCGACACGGGCACCAAGAACATCACCCGTGAGCACGAGATGCAGCTCGCCGCCAACGCCCAGGAGATGCTGGACCAGACCGAGCGGGCCCTGGCCCGGCTGGAGGCCGGTACGTACGGACTCTGCGAGGTCTGCGGCAAGCCGATCGGCAAGGCGCGGATGCAGGCGTTTCCCCGGGCCACGCTGTGTGTCGAGGACAAACAGAAGCAGGAACGACGAGGCTGATCCGCACACCTGTGCCGTACCCTCGTTCTCAATCGGGAACTAGGTTGAGGGACTCACGTGGCAGAGGCGGAGCGCATCATCGGTACGCCGGACATCACCGGGGCTGAGGGAAGCGGCGAGACCGCGCCGGACGGCGCGGCCGCTTCCCCGGAAGCCGGTGCGGCGGACGGGCAGGACACCGGCGCGACCGCTGCCGACGTGGAAGCCGAGGCGGAAGCGGCGGTCGACCGGTCGCCGGCCACCCGCCGGCGCCGCATCATCCTGCTGTTCTGCGTCGCGCTCGTCGCCTACCTGCTCGACCTGGGCAGCAAGATGCTCGTGGTGGCCAAGCTGGAGCACCAGGAGCCGATCGAGCTCCTGGGCGACTGGCTCAAGCTCGACGCCATCCGCAACGCGGGCGCCGCGTTCGGCGTCGGCGAGGCGTTCACGATCATCTTCACGGTGATCGCGGCGACCGTCATCGTGGTGATCGCGCGGCTCGCGCGCAAGCTGTACAGCCTGCCCTGGGCCATCGCCCTCGGCCTGCTGCTCGGCGGGGCGCTGGGCAATCTCACCGACCGGATCTTCCGCGCGCCGGGCGTCTTCGAGGGCGCGGTGGTGGACTTCATCGCCCCCGCCCACTTCGCCGTCTTCAACCTGGCCGACTCCGCGATCGTGTGCGGCGGCATCCTGATCGTCCTCCTCTCCTTCAAGGGCCTGGACCCCGACGGCACCGTGCACAAGGACTAGCGGGGCGCAAGGACCGACGCGCGCAAGGCATACTCGACTGGTGAGTACGCAACCCGAGGTCCGCACCCTGCCCGTCCCCGATGGCCTGGAGGGCGAGCGCGTCGACGCCGCCATCTCCCGGATGTTCGGTTTCTCCCGCACCAAGGCCGCCGATCTGGCCGCAGCCGGCAAGGTGCAGGTGGACGGCTCGGTGGTCGGGAAGTCCGAGCGGGTGCACGGCGGTGCCTGGCTCGAGGTGGAGATGCCGCAGGCGGCCGCGCCGGTGCAGATCGTCGCCGAGCCCGTCGAGGGCATGGAGATCGTGCACGACGACGACGACATCGTGGTGATCGCCAAGCCGGTCGGCGTCGCCGCGCACCCCAGCCCCGGCTGGACCGGTACCACCGTCATCGGCGGCCTCGCCGCGGCCGGGTACCGGATTTCGACCTCCGGCGCCGCCGAGCGCCAGGGCATCGTCCACCGGCTCGACGTCGGCACCTCCGGCCTGATGGTCGTCGCCAAGTCCGAGCGCGCCTACACCTCGCTGAAGGCCCAGTTCCGCGACCGGGTCGTCGAGAAGAAGTACAACGCGCTGGTCCAGGGCCACCCGGACCCGATGAGCGGCACCATCGACGCCCCCATCGGCCGCCACCCCAACCACGACTACAAGTGGGCGGTCGTCGCGGACGGCAAGGCCTCGGTGACGCACTACGACCTCATCGAGGCGTACCGGGCCGCCAGCCTCCTCGACATCAAGCTGGAGACCGGCCGCACCCACCAGATCCGGGTGCACATGTCCGCCCACCGCCACCCCTGCGTCGGCGACCTCACCTACGGCGCCGACCCGACCATGGCCAAGCGCCTCGGTCTGACCCGGCAGTGGCTGCACGCGGTCAAGCTGGGCTTCGAGCACCCCTCGGACGGGAGCTGGGTCGAGTTCACCAGCTCCTACCCCGACGACCTCCAGCAGGCGCTGGACCGGATCGCCGCGGAGAGCCAGTGACGGCCCCGGCCCCCGCGTACACCACCCGTACCGCCACCGGTGAGCGGGACCTCGCCGCCTGCTTCCAGCTGCGCAAGGACGTCTTCGTCCGCGAGCAGAACGTGCCCGAGGAGCTGGAGTACGACGCCTACGACGCGGAGGCGGTGCACGTCATGGCCGTCGCGGCCGACGGCACCGCGCTCGGTACCGGCCGGCTGCTGCACGGCCCCGCCGCCGCGGCGCACACCGGCGCAGACCTCACGGTCGGCTCGCTGGGCCGGCTCGCGGTGAGCAAGGAGGCGCGCGGCCTCGGCGTCGGCGCCGCGCTCGTCCGGGCCATCGAGGACGCCGCCCGGGACAGCGGCCTGGCCGCCGTCGACCTGCACGCCCAGACGCACGCGCTGCGCTTCTACGAGCGCCTCGGTTACGAGCCGTACGGTCCCGAGTTCATGGACGCGGGCATCCCGCACCGGGCGATGCGCCGGACGATCTGACGCCCCGCCGCACCCCCTGACTCCGGCGGGCCGAGGGCGCATGGCAGGGTGAGGGGCATCGGCCGGGCGGACACCGGGCGCGGCCGGAGCGCTTCGGAAGGCACCCCGTGGACCAGATGTCACTGCTGCTCCTGCTGCTGCTCGGAGCCGTGGTCACGGTTCCGCTCGGGGACCGGCTCAAACTGCCCGCGCCGGTGCTGATGACGCTCTTCGGCGTCGTGCTGGCCTTCGTCAGCTTCGTGCCGAACGTGGACATCCCGCCCGAGATCATCCTTCCCGCCCTGCTGCCCCCGCTGCTCTACGCCTCGGTGCAGCGCACCTCCTGGCGGCAGTTCGCGGCGAACAAGCGGCCCATCTTCCTGCTGGCCGTCGCGCTGGTCTTCCTGACGACCGCGGCCGTCGCGGCGGTGGCCCACGCGATCGTGCCCGGCCTGCCCCTCGTGGCCGCCGTCGCGCTCGGCGCGCTCGTCGCCCCGCCCGACCCGGTCGCCGCCACCGCCGTCGCCGGCTCGGTCGGGCTGCCCCGCCGGCTCGTCTCCATCCTGGAGGGCGAGGGCCTCTTCAACGACGTCACCGCGATCGTGCTGTACCACGTGGCCATCGCGGCGGCCGTCAGCGGGACCTTCTCACTGCCCGAGGCCTTCGGACTGCTCGCGCTGTCCGCCGTGGTCGCCGTCGCGGTCGGCATCGCGCTCGGCTGGCTCACCATCAAGCTCATGGGGCTGCTCGGCGACGCCACCCTCCAGGTCGGCCTGACCCTGCTGGTGCCGTTCGTCAGCTACGTGCTCGCCGAGGAGCTGATGGGCTCCGGCGTGCTCGCCGTCCTGATGACCGCGATCTTCCTCGCCGAGCACACCGCGGACGCCGACGACGTCCTCGGCCGGCTCACCGGACGCACCTTCTGGGAGATCGTCGACACCCTCGTCACCGGCATCGCCTTCGGGCTGATCGGCCTCGAACTGCACAACGTGTTCGGCACGGCGGACGGGCGCGAGCTGGAGATGGCCGGCTGGGGCCTCGCGGTCGTCGCGGTCGTCGTCGGCGTACGGCTCCTCTATCTGCTGCCGGCCACCTGGCTGGCCAAGCGGCTGCACACCCGCCGGGACGTCAGCGAGGAGATCCCCACCAGCTGGCGGGAGACCGTGATCATGTGGTGGGCCGGGATGCGCGGAGTGGCCTCTGTCGCGCTGGCCCTCGCGATCCCGCTGGAGACGGACGACGGCAAGCCGTTCCCCGGCCGCGACGAGATCGTTTTCATCGCGTTCTCCGTGATCATGGTGACCCTCGTCTTCCAGGGGCTGACGCTGCCGTGGCTGGTGCGGCGGCTCGGGGTGCGTGCCGACACCGACGCCGAGGCGGCCCTGGAGAAGGACCTCGCGATCCGGGCGGCCAAGGCGGCCAGGCAGCGGCTCAAGGAGATCGAGGACACCGAGGACTTCCCCGAGGAGGTCACCGAGCGGCTGCACCGGCTCGCCTACGACGTGGGCGCGAGGATCAGCCCCGAGATGGTCGACGACGAACGGCGCGACGCCTACGCCAAGCGCGTCGAGCGGTTCCAGGCCGTCAGCCGCATCCAGCGCGAGATGATGTCGGCCGCCCGCCACGCGGTGCTCGCCGCCCGCAGCGAGCCCGGCGCCGACCCCGAGGTCGTCGACCGGGTGCTGCGGCAGCTGGACGTACGCAGTCTGCGCTGAGGGGGGTCAGCCGCGCCCCGTGCGCGGGGTCCTGTTCCAGCTGCTCGCGGACTTCTCCTCCCGGCCGTTCAGCGACACCGGGGGCCAGGTGTCGCCGGGCGGGAGCGGCGCGGGGGCCGTCGCCACCCGCGGCAGCGCGTACGGGTGGTGGTCGCGCAGCCAGCCGATCATCTGCTCGCGGACCGCGCAGCGCGCCGTCCACAGGTCGCCCGAGTCCTTCGCCGTGACCACCGCGCGCACCTGGATCGTCGTGGGCGTGGTGTCGGTGACCGCGAGCGACCAGTCCCGGCCGTCCCACGCGGCGCACTCGCCGAGGATGTCCCGCAACCGGTCGCGCATCGCCTCGATGGGCGCCGAGTGGTCCAGGTGGAAGAAGACCGCACCGGTCATCTGCACCCCGCCGCGCGACCAGTTCTCGAACGGCTTGCCCGTGAAGTACGAGACCGGCATGGTGATCCGCCGCTCGTCCCACGTACGCACCGCGAGGAAGGTCAGCGTGATCTCCTCGATGGTGCCCCATTCCTCGTCCACCACCACCGTGTCCCCGATCCGCACCATGTCGCCGAAGGCGATCTGCAGTCCGGCGAAGAGGTTGCCGAGCGTGGACTGGGCGGCGACACCGGCGACGATGCCGAGGAGCCCGGCGGACGCCAGCATCGAGGTGCCGACCGTCTGCATCGCGGGGAACGTCAGCAGCATCGCGGACACCGCCACGGTCGCCACCACCGCCACGACCACCCGCTGGATCAGCGTCACCTGCGTGCGCACCCGGCGCACCCGCGCCGGGTCCCGGTTGTGGGCCGCGGCGTAGCGCGCGTACACCGAGTCCACCACCGCGACGGCGATCCGCACCACCAGCCAGGCCGACGCGCCGATCAGCACCAGCGTCAGCAGCCGGCCGATGCCCACCCGGTGGTCCCGGACCGCGCCGAGCCCGGTGTGCGCGTACGTACCGCGCAGCAGCGCCGCGCACATGACCAGCTGGAACGGTATCCGGCAGCGCCGCAGCAGACCCCACAGCGGGGTCTCGTGGTGCCGGGCGTCGGCTCGCCTGAGCAGCAGGTCGAGCAGCCAGCCCGCCGCCAGGGTGATCACGATCGCCCCGCCGAGGACGATCAGCGGCCGCAGAACGTTCTCCATGCTGTCGCTCTCCATCCCTTCGAACGCAACTGGCACCATGGGCCTCATGAACATCATGCTTTTCCACTCGATGTACGGTCTGCGCCCCGCGGTCCACGCGGCAGCCGACCGGCTGCGCGCCGCTGGGCACGAGGTGCGCGTGCCCGATCTGTTCGAGGGCCACACCTTCGATTCGGTGGAGGAAGCGGAGGCGTTCCGGGAGGAGACCGGCAAGGAGGAGCTGCTGAAGCGTGCCGTGCTGGCCGCCGCACCCTACTCCGACCAGGGCCTGGTGTACGCCGGCTTCTCGCTCGGCGCCTCGGTCGCCCAGACCCTCGCGCTCGGCGACGAGAAGGCGCGTGGGCTGCTGCTCCTCCACGGCACCTCGGACATCGCCGAGAACGCCACGGTGGACGAGCTGCCCGTCCAGCTGCACGTCGCCGACCCGGACCCGTACGAGACCCACGACTGGCTGAACTCGTGGTACCTGGACATGCAGCGGACCGGGGCCGACGTGGAGGTCTACCGGTACCCGGGCGCCGGGCACCTGTTCACCGACCCGGAGCTGCCGGACTTCGACCGGGCGGCGGCCGAGCTGGCCTGGAAGGTCGCGATCGGGTTCCTCGCGACGCTGTGACGCGCGAAGGGCTCCGCGCGGATCGCGCGGAGCCCTTCGAAGCGTGCGGGAGGGTCAGCCCTTCAGCGCGGCGGTCATCGCCGTGTTGTAGTCCTCGACCGTCATCGGCGCGTTCTTGCCGTCGCTGCCGGTGACCTTCTTGCCGTCCATGACCAGGCTCGGCGTGCCGTCCACCTCGTCCTTGTTCTCGTCGAAGCTCTTGGACATCTTCAGGGCCCAGGCGTCGTACGTGCCGTCCTCGACGGCCTTCTGGAACTCCTTGTTGCCCTTGAGGGCCTTCACCGAGTCGGCCACCTTGATCAGGTAGCTGTCGTCCTTGAACTTGTCGTCGGACTCGTCCGGGTGGAACTCCGCCGAGTACAGGGCGCTCTTGTACTCCAGGAACGCGTCGGTGCTCACGTTCAGCGCCGCGCCCAGCGCGCTCAGGGCGTTCTTGGAGCCCTCGCCGCGGTTGCCGACGACGGGCTTGTCGCCGCCGAGGCTGTCACCGTCGATGAACGACGCGCCGATGTACTGGATCTTGTACTTGCCGTCCGCGACGTCCTTGGTGACGGTCGGGCCGACGGTCTGCTCGAACGAGGCGCAGATCGGGCAGCGGGAGTCCTCGTACACCTTCAGGGTCTTCTTGGCGCTGTCCTTGCCGATGACGACGGTGGTGCCGTCCTTGCCCGAGGTGTTCTTGGGCGCGACCACCGTCTTTTCGTTCTTGAGGGAATCCCAGTGGGACGGCTTGTTCATCTCCATCACGGCGTAGCTGATGCCCGCGACGACGGCGAGGCCGGCCACGACCGAGACACCGACGACGACCTGCCGGCGGGCCTTGTCCTTCTTCGCCTGGCGCTCGCGCTCCGCGCGCAGCCGCTCACGGGCGGCGGACTTGTTGGCCTGGCTGTTGCGCTTGCTCATGGTGGTGTTCTCCGTGGAATGCGGGGTGGGTCGTACGGTCCGGGGTGCGCGTGTGCTCAGACGGCACAGGCCCGGAGCGGCGGCCCCCTCCGCCCCACGGAGTGCGTGAGCAGACGGGCGCGGACGAGCGGACGCGGCCCGGACGCGGCCGCGAGCGCCTTGCGGTGTACGGAGCGGCCGGCCGAGCCCACCACGGCCACGGCGGTCAGCAGCGGCCGGAACGCCAGCAGCGCGCACGCCCCCAGCAGCCCGGCGAGCGCCAGCTCACCGCGGTGCAGCCAGGCCGCGGCGAACAGCCCGACCGTGACATGGGCGGCCAGCAGCAGCCAGGGGACCAGCGGGCCGGGGGAGGCGAGCAGCGCGGCGGCGCCCCGGCCGCCCGCGGTCACCGAGGCCAGCGGGGTGCCGACGTCGCCGAGCCGCCCGGTGCCGGGGCCGAGGTCGCTCCCGCCGCACAGGACGTCGACGCCGACCGACCGCAGGGGGCCCGCTATGGGGCCGCCCGCCGCCCCGTAGCAGAGGTGCTGACCGGTGGTAAAGAACGTGTCGGCGGCCAGCTCCAGCGGGACAAGGAGTCCGGCGATGGCCCCGAAGCCGCGCTGGCGCCCGGCCAGGGCGTAGGCCGCCGCGAAGACGGTCACGGCCAGCAGGGCGACGGGCACCAGCGGCAGCGGGACCTGCGAGAGCAGGACGTGGGACGCGGCGGAGAGCGTCACGACGAGCGCTGTGAAAAGCGCCGCGCGTGCCGCTCTGAGCTGCGTCCCGGATATGTCCATCGCCCAGGAGTGTCGCATGCGAACCTGTAAGCGACCCCTAAAGGTTCCGGTCCGCCTGCCGCTACAGCCCCGGGATGCGGCCGTTGCGGAAGAGGTCCACGAAGATCTGGTGGTCCGCGCGGGCCCGCGCCCCGTAGCTGTGCGCGAAGTCCACCAGCAGCTCCCCGAAGCCGTCCTCGTCGGCCGCGATGGCGGCGTCGATCGCCCGCTCCGTGGAGAACGGCACCAGCGAGTGGCCGCTCTCGTCGTCCGCCGCCGCGTGCATGGTGGCGGTCGCCCGGCCGAGGTCGGCGACGACCGCCGCGATCTCGTCGGGCTCGTCGATGTCGGACCAGTCCAGGTCGACCGCGTACGGCGACACCTCGGCGACCAGCTGGCCGGCCCCGTCCAGCTCGGTCCAGCCCAGCCACGGGTCGGCGTGGGCCTGGAGGGCGCGCTGCGAGATCACCGTGCGGTGGCCCTCGTGCTGGAAGTAGTCGCGGACGGCCGCGTCCGTGATGTGCCGGGAGACGGCCGGGGTCTGCGCCTGCTTGAGGTAGATCACCACATCGTTCTCCAGGGCGTCGCTGTTGCCCTCCAGCAGGATGTTGTACGAGGGCAGGCCCGCCGAGCCGATGCCGATGCCGCGCCGCCCCACGACGTCCTTGACCCGGTAGGAGTCCGGCCGGGTCAGGCTCGACTCCGGCAGCGTCTCCAGATAGCCGTCGAACGCGGCCAGCACCTTGTACCGCGTCGCCGCGTCCAGGTCGATCGCGCCGCCGCCCTCCGAGAACCGGCGCTCGAAGTCGCGGATCACGGTCATCGAGTCGAGCAGCGAGAACCGGGTCAGCGAGCGGGCGACGCGCAGGGCGCCGAGCAGCGGCCCCTCGGCGGTGTCCAGGGTGAAGGGCGGGACCTCGTCGTTCTTGGCGCCCGTCGCCAGGGCGTGGATGCGCTCCCGGTAGGCCGCCGCGTAGATCCGGACCAGCTCGGTGATCTGCTCGTCGCCCAGCGCCTTCGCGTACCCGAGCAGCGCGACCGAGGCGGCGAAGCGCTTGAGGTCCCAGGTGAAGGGGCCCACGTACGCCTCGTCGAAGTCGTTCACGTTGAAGACGAGGCGGCCGTTGGCGTCCATGTAGGTGCCGAAATTCTCCGCGTGCAGATCGCCGTGGATCCAGACCCGGCCGGTGCGCTCGTCCAGGTAGGGACCGCCGTGCCGCTCGCGCTCCAGGTCGTTGTAGAACAGGCAGGCGGTGCCCCGGTAGAACGCGAAGGCCGAGCCCGCCATCTTGCGGAACTTGACCCGGAAGGCGGCCGGATCGGCCGCCAGCAGCTCCCCGAAGGCGGTGTCGAAGACCTCGAGAATCTGCTCCCCGCGCCGCTCCGCGCCGGTCTGCGTGTCCGACATCTCTGGGTGCCTCCTGGTACCTGGCCTGGGTGATGACGTGCATGACAAAAGGGACGGGTGGTCCCGCCCTTCCAACGCGCGACCGTATCGCGGAGTGCCCGTCGCCGCGCTCCTCGGAGACGTAGACTTCCACGCTGTCCCCCCAGACACCCCCCGTCCCGTCGTCCCCATTCTTCCGGAGGCACAGCGCCGTGACCAAGCCGCCCTTCACGCACCTTCACGTCCACACCCAGTACTCGCTGCTGGACGGTGCCGCGCGGCTCAAGGACATGTTCAACGCGTGCAACGAGATGGGCATGTCCCATATCGCGATGACGGACCACGGCAACCTGCACGGGGCGTACGACTTCTTCCACTCGGCGCAGAAGGCGAACGTGACGCCGATCATCGGCATCGAGGCGTATGTCGCGCCCGAGTCGCGCAAGCACAAGCGGAAGATCCAGTGGGGGCAGCCGCACCAGAAGCGCGACGACGTCTCCGGTTCGGGTGGTTACACCCACAAGACGATCTGGGCGGCCAACGCGAAGGGGCTGCACAACCTCTTCAAGCTGTCGTCGGACGCGTACGCCGAGGGCTGGCTCCAGAAGTGGCCGCGTATGGACAAGGAGACCATCTCCCAGTGGTCCGAGGGCCTGATCGCGTCCACCGGCTGCCCCTCCGGCGAGGTGCAGACGAGGCTGCGGCTCGGGCAGTTCGACGAGGCGGTCCGGGCCGCCTCCGACTACAAGGACATCTTCGGCGAGGGACGCTACTTCCTGGAGCTGATGGACCACGGAATCGAGATCGAGCGCCGGGTCCGCGACGGGCTGCTCGAAATCGGCAAGAAGCTGAACATCCCGCCGCTCGTCACGAACGACTCGCACTACACGTACGCCTCCGAGGCGACCGCGCACGACGCCCTGCTGTGCATCCAGACCGGCAAGAACCTCTCCGACCCGGACCGCTTCCGCTTCGACGGCACCGGCTACTACCTCAAGACCACCGACGAGATGTACGGCGTCGACTCCTCCGACGCCTGGCAGGAGGGGTGCGCCAACACCCTCCTGGTCGCGCAGCAGATCGACACCACCGGGATGTTCGAGAAGCGCGACCTGATGCCGAAGTTCGAGATCCCCGAGGGCTACACGGAGATCACCTGGTTCCAGGAGGAGGTCCGGGTCGGGATGAACCGCCGTTTCCCGAACGGCGTCCCCGAGGACCGGCAGAAGCAGGTCGAGTACGAGATGGACATCATCATCCAGATGGGGTTCCCGGGATACTTCCTGGTCGTCGCCGACTTCATCATGTGGGCCAAGAACAACGGCATCGCGGTCGGCCCCGGACGAGGTTCCGCGGCCGGTTCGATCGTCTCGTACGCGATGGGCATCACCGACCTCGACCCGATCGAGCACGGACTGATCTTCGAGCGCTTCCTCAACCCCGAGCGCGTCTCCATGCCCGACGTCGACATCGACTTCGACGAGCGCAGGCGCGTCGAGGTCATCCGGTACGTGACGGAGAAGTACGGCGCCGACAAGGTCGCCATGATCGGCACCTACGGCAAGATCAAGGCCAAGAACGCGATCAAGGACTCCGCCCGTGTCCTCGGCTACCCGTACGCCATGGGCGACCGCCTCACCAAGGCCATGCCCGCCGACGTCCTCGGCAAGGGCATCGACCTCAACGGCATCACCGACCCCAAGCACCCGCGCTACAGCGAGGCGGGCGAGATCCGGGGGATGTACGAGAACGAGCCGGACGTCAAGAAGGTCATCGACACCGCCAAGGGCGTCGAGGGCCTGGTCCGGCAGATGGGCGTGCACGCCGCCGGCGTCATCATGTCCAGCGAGCCGATCGTCGACCACGCGCCGGTCTGGGTGCGGCACACCGACGGCGTCACCATCACGCAGTGGGACTACCCGCAGTGCGAGTCGCTCGGCCTGCTGAAGATGGACTTCCTGGGGCTGCGCAACCTGACGATCATGGACGACGCCATCAAGATGGTGAAGTCCAACAAGGGCATCGACCTGGAGATGCTGGCCCTCCCGCTCGACGACCCCAAGACGTACGAACTGCTCTGCCGCGGTGACACGCTCGGCGTGTTCCAGTTCGACGGCGGCCCCATGCGCTCCCTGCTGCGCCAGATGCAGCCCGACAACTTCGAGGACATTTCCGCCGTCTCGGCCCTCTACCGGCCGGGCCCGATGGGCATGAACTCGCACACGAACTACGCCGAGCGCAAGAACGGCCGCCAGGAGATCACCCCGATCCACCCGGAGCTGGAGGAGCCCCTCAAGGAGGTCCTCGGCCTCACCTACGGCCTGATCGTGTACCAGGAGCAGGTGCAGAAGGCCGCCCAGATCGTCGCCGGGTACTCGCTCGGCGAGGCCGACATCCTGCGCCGCGTGATGGGCAAGAAGAAGCCCGAGGAGCTGGCGAAGAACTTCGTCCTCTTCGAGGCGGGCGCCAAGGAGAAGGGCTTCTCGGACGCGGCGATCAAGGCGCTCTGGGACGTGCTGGTCCCGTTCGCCGGATACGCGTTCAACAAGGCGCACTCCTCCGCGTACGGGCTGGTCACCTACTGGACCGCGTACCTCAAGGCGAACTACCCCGCCGAGTACATGGCCGCCCTGCTGACCTCGGTCAAGGACGACAAGGACAAGTCCGCGGTCTATCTGAACGAGTGCCGGCGCATGGGCATCAAGGTGCTCCCGCCGAACGTCAACGAGTCGGAGTCCAACTTCGCCGCCCAGGGCGACGACGTCATCCTGTTCGGGCTGACCGCCGTCCGCAACGTCGGCCAGAACGTCGTGGACTCGATCATCCGGTGCCGCAAGGCGAAGGGGAAGTACAGCACCTTCCCCGACTTCCTGGACAAGGTCGAGGCGGTCGTCTGCAACAAGCGGACCGTCGAATCGCTCATCAAGGCCGGCGCCTTCGACGAGATGGGCCACACCCGCAAGGGGCTCGTCGCCCACCACGAGCCCATGATCGACAACGTGGTGCAGGTCAAGCGCAAGGAGGCCGAGGGACAGTTCGACCTCTTCGGCGGCGGCGAGGAGGACAGCGACGAGCCGGGCTTCGGGCTCGACGTGGAGTTCTCCGACGTCGAGTGGGAGAAGTCCTATCTGCTGGCCCAGGAGCGCGAGATGCTCGGGCTGTACGTCTCCGACCACCCGCTGTTCGGTCTGGAGCACGTCCTGTCCGACAAGTCGGACGCGTCGATCTCGCAGCTCACCGGCGGTGAGCACGCCGACGGCGCGATCGTCACCGTGGGCGGCATCATCTCCGGCCTCCAGCGCAAGATGACCAAGCAGGGCAACGCCTGGGCCATCGCCACCGTGGAGGACCTGGCCGGTTCCATCGAGTGCATGTTCTTCCCCGCGACCTATCAGCTGGTCTCCACCCAGCTCGTCGAGGACACCGTCGTCTTCGTCAAGGGGCGGCTCGACAAGCGCGAGGACGTGCCGCGCCTGGTCGCCATGGAGATGCAGGTCCCCGACATCTCCAACGCGGGGACCAACGCGCCCGTCGTCCTGACCATCCCCACGGTCCGGGTCACCCCGCCGATGGTCAGCCGGCTCGGCGAGGTGCTGAACAGCCACCGGGGCGACACCGAGGTACGCATCAGGCTCCAGGGTCCCCGCAAGACCACGGTGCTCCGGCTCGACCGGCACCGGGTGAAGCCCGATCCGGCGCTCTTCGGCGACCTGAAGGTGCTGCTCGGGCCGTCCTGCCTGGCGGGCTGAGTTCCGGTACGCGTACGAGAGGGGCGGCTCCGCTTGCGCGGGGTCGCCCCTCTCGGTGTGCCGGCCTTACCGGAAGTCCGGTCAGTTGTGGCCGAAGCGCCGCTGATGCTTACGCGCAACATCGGCAGGGCTGCCCTGGGCCTGCGACTGCATCGAGCTCTGGGCCTCGGTGGCCGTCGAGCGCGACTGCTCGGAAGCGCGCTCCGCCTGCGAAGCACGATCCTGCTGGCTGCCCTGCTTGCGGTTCTTGTTCTTGGCCATGGTGTTCCTCCTATAAGGACTCTCGGGGCCAGGACCACCGCCAGATTCACATAGTCGGATAAACATCGCATGTCGGATCATTACCGTGCGTAGTGACGGGGTATGATGCGCGCTTTTCGTGATCCGCCACGCCGATGATCGAGTTCCGGCCGTCAACCCCGGCGCGGTCGGGCAGACTCGAAGGAACCTTGAGAAAACCCGATCCCGAATGCCTGGAAGAGGGTGGAACGCGTGGACCGTTGCGTCGTCCTGGTGGACGCCGGCTATCTGCTGGGCGCAGCCGCGAGTCTGCTGGCAGGAGAGCCTGCCCGGTCCCGCATCACCGTCGATCACGCGGCTCTCATCCAGCAGCTGCGCGAACGCGCCGAGGCCGATACCGAGCAGCCGCTGCTGCGGATCTACTGGTTCGACGGCGCCCCCGACCGCGTCCCGCAGCCCGAGCACCGCAGGCTGCGCGTCATGCCCCGGGTCACGGTCCGCCTGGGCGCCCTCACTCGCAGTGACGGGCGGTGGGCGCAGAAGGGCGTCGACGCGGCGATGCACGCCGAACTCACCGAGCTCGCCCGCAACCGCGCCTGCTCCGACGTGGTCCTGGTGACCGGTGACGGAGACCTGCTGCCCGGCCTGATGTCGGCCAAGGAGCACGGCGTCGCCGTCCACCTCTGGGCCGTCCAGGCCGCCGACGGCGATTACAACCAGTCCGAGGACCTGGTCGCGGAGGCGGACGAGCGCCGCGTCCTGGACCGGGCCTGGATCACCCAGGCCGTCCGCGCCAAGGAGACCGGCGGCGCCTGTGCCCCGGCGCCCGTCACGCGCCCCGAGATCGCCGCGATCCTCTCCGCCCCGCTGCCCGAGTCGGCCCTCGCCGCCTCCGCCGAACGCGCCTCCCGCGCCGCCGCCCAGGCCGAGGCCGCCGGCACCGACGAGGAGGCGGCCCCACGGGGCGGCGAGAGCACGGCCCAGCCCGCGCACGGCCACGGCGGCAAGGGCGTCCCCACTCCGAAGGACCTCGCCGGCACCCTGCGCGGCCCCGTCGGGCAGACCGAGCGGCCCCCCGCCCCGCAGCCCGCGGCGACCCTGCGCTGGTCCTCCGACCGGGGCTGGGTGGAGCGCGGCGGCCCGCTGGGCGAACCCCCGGAGACCGCGTCCCTGCCCACGCTCGCCCAGCTCACCAGCGCCGAACAGCGCTGGGCCGACCGCGAGGAGGACATCACCACGGTCGGCGGCGACCCCTTCGAGGTGGGCCAGGTCTTCGCCCGGCGCTGGATGGAACGGCTCCCGGAGGCCGGCCACCTGCCGAAGCTCTCCACCCTCTACCCGCGTATCCCGCACCGCATCGACGGCGAGCTGCTGCGGTACGCGGCCCGCTTCGGCCTCCTCGCCCACAAGGACGACCAGATCGACGAGCACGACCGGTACGCGATCCGGGCGGGCTTCTGGCGCGAGATCGACGTACGGGCCGCGGCCGACCACGCCCCGGCGGCCGAGCGGGCGGCGGAGAAGGCCGGGAAAACGGGCCCGGCCGGAGACTGAGGCCACATTCGGCCGAGGGCCGCTCAACCCGCCCGCCGTTTACCGCGTTGATGTCCGATCGGTGCGGCCCCGGGCGTAATGCCGGTCCCCGGACCCCGTACCCTCGTACCTCGTGAGTACGGGGACAGCACAGGCGCCGACGGCGAGCGGCACCGTGTGCGCGGTGCGTGATCTGGTCAAGACCTACCCCCCGGCCCGGGGCCGCCGAGGCACGCCCGCGACCCCGGAAGTACGCGCCACCGACGGCATCAGCCTCGACATCCGGCGCGGTGAGATCTTCGGACTGCTCGGGCCCAACGGTGCCGGAAAGTCCACCCTCGTACGGCAGCTCACCGGTCTGATGCGGCCCGATTCCGGCAGCGTCGACATGCTCGGCCACGACCTCGTACGCCACCCCGAGCGGGCCTCCCGGCTGATCGGCTACCTCGGGCAGGAGTCCACCGCGCTCGACGAGCTGACCGTCGCGCTGGCCGCCGAGACCACCGGGCGGCTGCGCGGCCTTCCCGTGCGCGAGGCGCGCGCCGAGCGGGACGCCGTCCTGGACGAACTCGGGCTCGCCGACCTCGCGGGGCGGCCCCTGAAGAAGCTCTCCGGCGGTCAGCGGCGGCTCGCCTGCGTCGCCGCCGCGCTCGTCGGGGAGCGGCCGGTACTCGTCCTGGACGAGCCGACGACCGGCATGGACCCGGTGGCCCGGCGCGCCGTCTGGGCCGCCGTCGACCGGCGGCGCGCCGAGCGCGGGGCGACGGTCCTGCTCGTCACCCACAACGTCATCGAGGCCGAGACCGTCCTGGACCGGGTCGCCGTCATCGAACGCGGCAAGGTCATCGCCTGCGACACCCCCGCCGGGCTCAAGGAGCGCGTCGCCGGGGAGGTCCGGGTCGAGCTGGTGTGGCGCGAGCGCGCCCCGCTGGAGCTGCCCGAGGTCGCGGCCCTGCGCGCGTTCGCGCAGGAGTCCGGGCGCCGCTGGGCGCTGCGGCTCGCGCCCGACGAGGCGCGGGCGGCGGTCGCCGCGGTGACCGGCGGCGCGGCCTTCGCCGCGCTCGACGACTTCAGCCTGGCGACGCCGAGCCTGGAGGACGTCTACCTCGCGCTCGGCGGCGGCGCGACCAAGGGACTGGTGAAGGCATGAGCGGAATCGGTGCGGTGCCCGGGGCGGCCGCGACGCTCGCCCCCCGGGCCCGGCTGTTCCCCTCCCTCGCGGCCGTCTACCGCGCCCAGCTCTCCCGGGCCCGGGTGGCCCGCATCCCGCTGCTGTTCGTGGCGACCTTCCAGTCCATCGGGATCATGATCCTGATGCGCGGGGTGGTGGACGGCGGCTCCGAGGCGCGGGCCGTCGTCGCCGGGTCCAGCGTCCTGGTCGTCGCCTTCGTCGCCCTGAACCTGCTCGCCCAGTACTTCGGCCAGCTCCGGGCGGGCGGGGGGCTCGACCACTACGCCACCCTGCCCGTGCCGCCCGCCGCCGTGGTGCTCGGCGCGGCCGGGGCGTACGCCTCGTTCACCGTGCCCGGCACCGTCGTCACGGCGGTGACCGGCAGCGTGCTGTTCGGGCTGCCGATGGTGCACCTGTGGGTCCTCGTGGCCGTCGTGCCCCTTTCCGGGGCGGCGCTCTCCGGCCTCGGGGCCGCGCTCGGCCTCCTCGCCCCGCGCCAGGAACTCGCCACGCTGCTCGGGCAGCTGGGCATGTCCGCGGCGCTGCTGCTGGGCGTCCTGCCGGCCGACCGGCTGCCGGAGCCGATCGGCTGGGCGCGCGATCTGCTGCCGTCCACGTACGGGGTCGAGGCGCTGTCCCGGTCCTTCGGTCCCCACCCCGACTGGGCGGTCGTCGCCCTCGACCTGGCGGTCTGCGCCGTCGTCGGCGTGGTCTCGCTCGCCGTGGCCACCTGGGCCTACCGCAGGGCGGCGGTCCGGTGAGGCGCGGCTCGCGGGCGCCTGGCACGATGGCACGGTGACCGCACCTCTGACGCCGCCGCACCGGCCCTCATCGGACGACCACCACGACTGGCAGAAGTCGCCGGCGGGGGGTGAGCCCGCCGCAACCCCCGGCCCCCAGGGCTCCCACTGGGTCCCGGCGCGGGAGACGGACCGGGGCGAACTGCGTGCGGATCTGCGCCGGGCGGGCGTCGTCGCGGCGGTGGTGACCGTCGCGGGCGTCCTGATGGGGCTCCTGTGGCTGTGGCTGGCGCCCCGGGTGCCGCTCGTCTCCGACAGCACGGCGGTCTTCCTCAGCAACAGCGAGGGCGAGCAGGCCATCGGCGCCGACGGCACGTTCGCCCTGCTCGGGCTGGCGTTCGGGGCGGTCTCGGCGGGCCTGGTCTTCTGGTTCCACCGGCGCGGCGGGATCTGGCTGACGGTGGGCCTCGCGGTCGGCAGCGTGCTCGGTTCGCTGCTGGCGTGGCAGCTCGGTACGCGGCTGGGGCCGACGGACGACGTGGTGGCGCATGCGCGGGAGGCCGGCAAGGGGGTTGTGTTCGACGCGCCGCTGGAGATGCACGCGCACGGGGTGCTGCTGGCGTGGGGGCTGGCGGCGATGGTGGTGCATCTGGCGCTTACCGCGGCTTGGGGGCCGCGGGACTTCGAGGGGGAGTGGGGGTCCTACGGGGGGTGGGGGACGGGGGCGCCTTCGGCGCCGGTCTCCGGGGCGGGTGGGTCCGGCTCGCCGTCCGGGTCGTCCGGGGCGCCGTCCGGGGCGTCCGCGCCGTCCGACGGGGCGTAGGGGGCCGCTGCGCGGGGCCTTTCCCCACCCCGCCCCTTCCCGAAACCGGGGCTCCGCCCCGGACCCCGCTCCTCAAACGCCGGAGGGGCTGGATTTGCCCGCGCCCCGCGGTGCCGGTCGATCGGGGGCTCCGCCCCGCCCGATGTCCGCGAACACCGCCCCCGTCAGGGTGGCCAGGTCCTCCGGGGACAGTTCCACCTCCAGGCCCCGGCGGCCCGCCGAGACGCAGATCGTGGGGTGGGTGCGGGCCGACGCGTCCAGGACCGTGGGGAGGCGTTTGCGCTGGCCCAGGGGGGAGATGCCGCCCCGGACGTAGCCCGTGGTGCGTTCCGCCGCGGCCGGGTCCGCCATCGTGGCGCGTTTGCCGCCGGCCGCCGAGGCCAGGGCCTTCAGGTCCAGGGAGCCGGCGACCGGGACCACCGCGACGGTGAGCCGGCCGTCCACGTCGGCGACCAGGGTCTTGAAGACGCGGTCGGGGGAGACACCCAGGGCCTGGGCCGCCTCCTCGCCGTAGGAGGGCGACGCGGGGTCGTGCTCGTACGCGTGCACGGTGAACTCCGTGCCCGCCGCCGTCAGGGCGACCGTGGCGGGGGTGCCGCCGGACTGGGGCTTCTTCTGCTTCTTCGCCACGGGCGCGGTCTCTCCGGGTCGCTCGGTCAGTTGGGGTGCGTCGGGGCGACGGTCAGGTCGACCGCCGGGAGCGAGGGCAGGTGGCGGATGACCGAGGTCTCCGAGCGCAGGATCCGCAGCTCCTCGCGGAGCCGGGTCGCGGTGTCCGGGGCCTGGAGGAGGCGCTGCTTGGCGGGGACGTCGAGGACCACCGTGGAGGCGACCAGGTACGAGACGACCGACGGGTCGTCCGGCAGGTCCGCGCCCGTGGTCAGGGAGCGCTCGCTCGCACCGGCCAGCCGCTTCTGGTAGGCGCGGAAGGCGCGCAGGACGCCCTCGGCGAGCGGGCCCGCCTCCTCGCCCGGGTCCTCCTCAAGCTCCTCCAGCTCGGCCATGAGGAACGGGCCGCTCGCGTCCACGGACAGGATCCGGACCCGGGTGGTGCCGGTGGCCAGGACCTCGAAGCTGCCGTCCGCGCGCTCCCGGACGGTCGCGGCGTCGGCGACGCAGCCCACCCGGTGCAGGGCCTGGACGGGATCGGCGCCGAAGCCGTCCGCCGGGCCGCGTTCGACGGGCTTACGCACCGCCTCCGGCATGCCGACACCCGTGACGGCGGTTTCGCGGCCGTCCCGGATGGCGACCACGGCGAACCGGCGCGGTTCGTCCTCGTCGATGGTCAGGAGCTCGCGCATCATGGCGCGATAGCGCTCCTCGAAGACGTTGAGGGGCAGCACGAGGCCTGGGAACAGCACCGCGTTCAGCGGAAACAGGGGCAGGCGAGCGGTGGTCACAGCGGTCAAGCGTAATGGCCGTGCGCCCGTCCTCGTCCGGAGCCTTGTCGCAGCGGCGTCGCGGAGGCCACCCGGAGCCGCGCGCCGTCCCGCGCCTCGAGGAAGCGGCCCAGCGGATCGCCGGACACCGACGCCCACGGGAACGAGGACGCGTGCGGGCCGATCCGGCCGAACTGCTCCAGCGCCTCGGCCCACCGGCCCCGTACCACCAGCACGTACGCGAGCAGGTTGCGGACCTCGGCCGGCCACGGGTCGCCGGGGGCGAAGGAGGCCGACAGCGAGATCGCCAGATCCGCCGCCGCGTCGATCCGCTCCTCCTGCACCGAGGTCGACCGGGCGTCCCACGCGCTCTCGGTCAGCATCGCGAAGGCCGCGCGCAGCGGCAGCGCCTGGACCAGGGAGCTGGGCACCGAGTCCTCGGCGGCCCGCTCGGCGAAGTCGAAGCACTCGCGGTGCGAGCCGTACCAGGCGGCCGAGAGGTACTGCAGGGCCGCGACATGGCAGCCGTAGTGGTGCGTGGAGCGCTGGAGGGCCTGCTCCCACAGCTCCTCGAACGTGGTGTGCGTGGCCTGCGTGCCCCGGGCGTGGTCCAGCGCGAGGCGCCAGGGCACCGGGTCCCTCGGATCGCTGAGCGCGGCTGCCGTGATCAGCGGCCCGACCTCGCGCAGCTGCTCCGCCCGCGCCGGCGACTCCCAGGCGCGGTCGACCGCGAGCTGCGCCTTGACGAGCAGGGCGTCCGGATCGTGCGGGGCGGCGGCCAGCCAGTCCCCGAGCCAGCCGTCCCGGTTGCGGGCGAACGCGACGAGCCGTCTCAGATAGCGGTCCCGGCTCTCCCACTCGGCCGCGTCCCGGGTGGTCGCCAGGAGCTTCGCGGCCGGTTCGTACTCCCCGGCGGCGGCGGCCACCAGCGCGGGGGACAGCCGTTCGTCGGGGGCGTCGAGCAGCACCGCGTGGTCCGCGGGCAACCCGGTGGACAGCGCCGGGGTGTGCCGGATCACGCGCGCGGTTCGGAGCAGAGCGCGGAGGAAAGGCATGGTGCAGACCATTGAAAAGCGCTGGTGGAGGCGGCGCCAAGAGGGGTGCTGTGAAGCTTTGGTGCCGAGTGGATGGGTTGCCCGGCCGTCGGTCAAGGTGGAGTAAAGGAAAGCGCGGATTCTGGCTGGTTCTCATGGGTGCTGGGCAGAAGGTCCGTGGTCTGCCCCGGCGCCCACGGGGTCCTGAACGGCCCGGTGCGCCGGGGCGTACCCCGTTCGCGTCGCGGTGTACGCCTCAGCCGCGGCGCAGCAGCCGGGAGGCGCCCGCCGCGACCGTGGTGGCCAGTATCCACCCCAGCAGGACCAGCGCCGCCGCCAGCCACTGCCAGCCGCCCTCCATCCGCCAGTAGCCGTCCTGGCCGAGATCGATCACCGGGATGAGCAGATCCAGGGCGTACAGCGCCGCGTTCCACCGGGGATGCTCCCCGCCCTTGATCGATGCCGGGTCGTACCGCGAGAACGCCAGCGTGCCCGCCGCCCACAGCACCGCCATCCACACCGCGGCCCGCCCCGGCCGGTAGCCGTACGCCACCGTCCAGTCCTGGAGATAGCCCCAGAGCTTCCCGGCGGGCGGCAGCGTCTCGCGACGGCGGCGCTGCTTGGCGAGCAGCACCTCCCGGGCGTCCGCGTCCTCCCCGCTGCCCCGGAGCACGGCCGCCAGGCGCTCGTACGGCTCCGGCACGTACTCCGGGGTGGCCGCCGCCACCCACTCCAGGCGCCGGGAGAGCGGGAAGTGCCCGTACGGGACGAGGTTCTCGTACACGAACCCGCCCATCGCCAGGCCGCCGGGGCCCGGCCAGCTCGTCGACACGTCGATCAGCGTGACGACCTTCGCGCCGTTGAGCACCACCCGGCCGCGCGCCGGGCGCTCCGGGTTGAACCGCAGCTCCGGGGTGACCGTCCGGCGCAGCGACAGCTCCTCGTGCGCGTCCAGCACGAACACCGCCTTGTGCAGGTCCACCGCGTCACCGAACCTGCCGTCGTCCAGCCGCACCCCGCCCCGGCAGCGGAACACCTGCGCCCGGGTGCCGTGCGCAGGGGTCGGCGAGGTGGCGATGCCGTACGGGGGAGTGGTGCCCTGGTTCCCCGTGTCCACGCTGACCCACGCCTCGCTCATGTACAGCGTCCGCTCCACGCTGAGCTGCGGGGCGTTCAGCGCGCGGCGCCCCTGGACCGCGCGCAGCCGGCTGCCGCGCAGGCTCAGCGAACCGCCCACCTTCGCGCCGCGCAGACTCAGCTCGCCGAGCAGGTCGGCCATCTCGGCCTGGAGGTCCTGGGCCACCGTCAGCCCGTCCCCGAGCAGGGCCCGGCCCTGCCGGTCCGGGCCGGCCTCGATCTGGTTGATCAGCAGGTCCGTGCCGATCTGCGCGTCCGTGAGCCGGATGCCCCGCTCCACCCGGCAGCGCGGCAGATGCAGATCGCCCTCGGTGCGCAGCCGTGCCGCCTCCAGGCGCGGCAGCGCGCAGCCCACCAGCCGCAGGGTCGTGAAGTGGCACTCCGGGAAGGCCACCTCCTCGTCGAACCGGCAGCCGGTCAGCTCCACGTACGGATCGACGCGCCCGCCCGCCAGGTCCAGCTTTCCGGTGATTCGTACGCCCCAGAGCTTCAGCGCCGTCACCCGGCCCGGCCGGGCCGGCGGGCCGCTCAGCAGCAGCCGGGCGACGACCCGGGCCTCCACGCTGCGCTCGGGTCCCCACTCGTGCGGGGCGAAGGGATCGTCGCGGACCCGGTCGCGGGCCCGCAGGTCGTAGGTCGTGCCGTTCCGGAAGGACTGCCACATGCCCAGCTCCGCCGCGCTGAGGCCGTCCGGGAGATCATCGTCGTGCCGCTCCGTCACCGGTGCCCCTTTCGTTCGGAGGCGTGTTCCCGTTATTCCCTCTGAGTGACCGGATGAACGCACATAGTCAGCCGTCACAGCGGCGGCATGTATCAGCCAGTGATACGGCCGTCCGGGCGCGCGTGGCGGTCTGCGAGAATTGCGGTGTGATCTCTCGAATCGATCTGCGCGGCGATGCCCTCCCCGAGGGCGGCGCCCTGCGCGACCTGCTGCCCCGTGCCGAGTTCGACGTGGAAGCCGCCCTGGAGACGGTGCGGCCCATCTGCGAGGACGTACGCCATCGTGGCTCGGCGGCAGTGATCGACTGGGGGGAGAAGCTCGACGGCGTCCGGAACGAGTCGGTCCGGGTGCCCGCCGACGTCCTCGCGCGGGCGCTGGAGGAGCTGGATCCGGCCGTCCGTGCCGCCCTGGAGGAGTCCGTCCGCCGCGCCCGTCTCGTCCACCGCGCCCAGCGCCGCACCACGCACACCACCCAGGTCGTCCCCGGCGGCACCGTCACCGAGAAGTGGGTGCCCGTCGACCGCGTCGGGCTCTACGTGCCGGGCGGCCGCGCGGTCTACCCGTCCTCCGTCGTGATGAACGTCGTCCCGGCCCAGGAGGCGGGCGTCCGCGGCCTCGCCGTGTCCTCGCCGCCGCAGAAGGACTTCGGCGGACTGCCGCACCCCACGATCCTGGCCGCCTGCGCCCTGCTCGGCGTCGACGAGGTGTACGCGGCCGGCGGCGCCCAGGCCGTCGCGATGTTCGCGTACGGCACCGAGGACTGCCTGCCCGTCGACCTGGTCACCGGGCCCGGCAACATCTACGTCGCCGCCGCCAAGCGCCTCCTCAAGGGCCGTATCGGCATCGACGCCGAGGCCGGACCCACCGAGATCGCCATCCTGGCCGACGCCACCGCCGACCCGGTGCACGTCGCCGCCGACCTGATCAGCCAGGCCGAGCACGACCCGATGGCCGCCGCCGTCCTGGTCACCGACTCCGAGGAGCTGGCCGCCGCCACCGAGGCCGAGCTGGCCCCGCAGGTCGCCGCGACCAAGCACGTCAAGGACCGCATCGAGCCCGCGCTGGCCGGCCGGCAGTCCGCGATCGTCCTGGTCAACGACCTGGAGGACGGCCTCACCGTCGTCAACGCGTACGCCGCCGAGCACCTGGAGATCCAGACCGCCGACGCCGCCGCGGTCGCCGACCGTGTCCGCAACGCCGGCGCGGTCTTCGTCGGCCCCTGGTCGCCGGTCTCGCTCGGCGACTACTGCGCCGGGTCCAACCACGTCCTGCCCACCGGCGGCTGCGCCTGCCACTCCTCGGGCCTGTCCGTGCAGTCCTTCCTGCGCGGCATCCACATCGTCGACTACACGCGCGACGCGCTCGCCGAGGTCACCCACCACGTGGTGACCCTCGCCGAGGCGGAGGACCTCCCCGCCCACGGCGCCGCGCTCAAGGCCAGGTTCGGGTGGAAGGTTCCCCAGCAGTGACGAACAGCAACGCCGGCGGACCCACGGCCAACCCGTGGGACGCACTGCCCCTGCGCGACGAACTGCGCGGCCAGTCCCCGTACGGAGCGCCCCAGCTCGACGTCCCCGTACGCCTCAACACCAACGAGAACCCCTACCCGCTGCCCGACGCGCTCGTCGACCGCATCGCCGAACGGGTCCGCGAGGCCGCCCGCGACCTCAACCGCTACCCCGACCGCAACGCCGTCGAACTGCGCACCGAGCTGGCCCGTTACCTCACCCGCACCGCCGGGCACCGCGTCGGGGCCGCCAACGTCTGGGCCGCCAACGGCTCCAACGAGGTCCTCCAGCAGCTGCTGCAGACCTTCGGCGGGCCCGGCCGCACCGCGATCGGCTTCGAGCCCTCGTACTCGATGCACGCCCTCATCGCCCGGGGCACCGGGACCGGCTGGATCTCCGGGCCGCGCAACGAGGACTTCACCATCGACGTGGACGCCGCCCGCGCGGTCATCGCCGAGCGCCGCCCCGACGTCGTCTTCATCACCTCCCCCAACAACCCCACCGGCACCGCCGTCGACGCGGACACCGTCCTCGCGCTGTACGACGCCGCGCAGGCCGCGAAGCCCTCGATGGTCGTCGTGGACGAGGCGTACGGCGAATTCAGCCACCACCCCTCGCTGCTCCCGCTGATCGAGGGCCGCCCCCACCTGGTGCTCTCGCGCACCATGTCGAAGGCGTTCGGCGCCGCCGGGCTCCGCCTCGGCTACCTCGCCGCCGACCCGGCCGTGGTCGACGCGGTCCAGCTGGTCCGGCTGCCGTACCACCTGTCCTCCGTCACCCAGGCCACCGCGCTCGCCGCCCTGGAGCACACCGATACGCTCCTCGGGTACGTGGCGCAGCTCAAGAGCGAGCGCGACCGGATCGTCACCGAGCTGCGTGCCGCCGGCTTCGACGTCACCGAATCGGACGCCAACTTCGTCCAGTTCGGCCGCTTCGCCGACAGCCACACCGCCTGGCGGCAGATCCTCGACCGGGGCGTCCTGGTCCGGGACAACGGCGTACCGGGATGGCTGCGGGTCTCCGCGGGGACCCCGGAAGAGAACGACGCGTTCCTCGACGCGGTTCGCGAAATGAAGAAGGAGCACGACGCATGAGCCCCCGCGTAGGCCGCGTGGAACGCACCACGAAGGAAACGTCCGTGCTGGTCGAGATCAACCTCGACGGCACCGGAAAGGTCGATGTCGCGACCGGGGTCGGCTTCTACGACCACATGCTCGACCAGCTCGGCCGGCACGGCCTCTTCGACCTCACGGTCAAGACCGACGGCGATCTGCACATCGACTCGCACCACACCATCGAGGACACCGCCCTCGCGCTCGGCGCCGCCTTCAAGCAGGCGCTCGGCGACAAGGTCGGCATCTACCGCTTCGGCAACTGCACCGTCCCGCTGGACGAGTCGCTCGCCCAGGTCACCGTCGACCTCTCCGGCCGCCCGTACCTGGTGCACACCGAGCCCGAGAACATGGCGCCGATGATCGGCGCGTACGACACGACGATGACCCGCCACATCCTGGAGTCCTTCGTCGCGCAGGCGCAGATCGCCCTGCACGTCCACGTCCCGTACGGACGCAACGCGCACCACATCGTGGAGTGCCAGTTCAAGGCGCTCGCCCGCGCCCTGCGCTACGCCAGCGAGCACGACCCGCGCGCGGCCGGCATCCTCCCGTCCACGAAGGGCGCCCTGTGACCGGCCTCAACACCATCCTGATCCTGGTCGGCCTGTTCCTGGCCGGCGGGGTCTACTCCTTCGCCAAGCAGGGCATGCCCAAGGGCGTCGTCGTCCTGCTCGCCATCGCGTCGCTGATGTGCCTGGTGGCGGGCGTCCTGCGCATCCAGGGACTCTGGGACTAGGAGCGACATCGTGGATACGAAGAAGAAGGTCGTCGTCTTCGACTACGGCTTCGGCAACGTCCGCTCCGCCGAGCGCGCCCTCGCCCACGTCGGCGCGGACGTCGAGATCACCCGCGACTTCGACGCGGCGATGAACGCCGACGGGCTGCTGGTGCCCGGCGTCGGCGCGTTCTCCGCGTGCATGCAGGGCCTGAAGAAGGCCCGCGGCGAGTGGGTCATCGGCCGCAGGCTGGCCGGCGGGCGCCCCGTGATGGGCATCTGCGTCGGCATGCAGATCCTGTTCGAGCGCGGCATCGAGCACGGCGTGGAGACCGAGGGGCTCGACGAGTGGCCCGGCACGGTCGGCCCGCTCAAGGCCGACGTCGTCCCGCACATGGGCTGGAACACCGTCGAAGCCCCCGAGGACTCCCAGCTGTTCGCCGGACTCGACCCCGAGGCCCGGTACTACTTCGTGCACTCCTACGCGGCGCACGACTGGAGCCTCGAAGTCACCAACGCGAAGATCCGTGCCCCCAGGGTCACTTGGGCCACGCACGGCGAACGGTTCGTGGCCGCCGTGGAGAACGGCGCGCTGTGGGCCACCCAGTTCCACCCCGAGAAGTCCGGCGATGCCGGCGCCCAGCTGCTGACCAACTGGATCGAGACGCTGTAATGCCGAAGCTTGAACTGCTCCCCGCCGTAGACGTCCGCGACGGCCAGGCGGTCCGCCTGGTGCACGGCGAGTCCGGATCCGAGACCTCCTACGGCTCCCCGCTGGAGGCCGCACTCGCGTGGCAGCGCGCCGGCGCCGAGTGGCTGCACCTCGTCGACCTGGACGCCGCCTTCGGCACCGGTGACAACCGCGCCCTCATCGCCGAGGTCGCCGGCGCCATGGACATCAAGGTCGAGCTGTCCGGCGGCATCCGCGACGACGCCTCGCTCGCCGCCGCCCTCGCCACCGGCTGCCGCCGGGTCAACCTCGGCACCGCCGCCCTGGAGACCCCCGAGTGGGTCGCCAAGGTCATCGCCGAGCACGGCGACAAGATCGCCGTCGGCCTCGACGTGCGCGGCACCACCCTGCGCGGCCGGGGCTGGACCCGCGACGGCGGCGACCTCTACGAGACGCTGGCCCGCCTCGACTCCGAGGGCTGCGCCCGCTACGTCGTCACCGACATCGCCAAGGACGGCACGCTCCAGGGCCCCAACCTGGAGCTCCTGAAGAACGTCTGCGCCGCCACCGACAAGCCCGTCGTCGCCTCCGGCGGCGTCTCCTCGCTCGACGACCTGCGGGCCATCGCCTCGCTGGTCCCGGCGGGCGTCGAGGGCGCGATCGTCGGCAAGGCCCTGTACGCGAAGGCGTTCACCCTCGAAGAGGCGCTGGAGGCGGTCTCCGTATGACCGGATCCGCATCCGTGCGCCGTATCTCCTCCGGCGCCCCGTGGGAGGAGAAGTTCGGCTACTCCCGCGCGGTCGAGCTCCCGAACGGCATGGTCCTGGTCGCCGGCTGTACGTCAGTGGTGGGCGGCGAGATCGCCGCCGGCGGCCCGTACGAGCAGACCGTCACCGCCTTCGGCGTCGCCCTCGACGCGCTGAAGGAGCTGGGCCTCGGCCGCGAGGACGTCGTCCGCACCCGGATGTACGTCATGCACGCCCGGGACACCGAGGAGGTCGGCCGCGCCCACAAGGAGCTGTTCGACGCGGTGCGCCCCGCCGCCACCATGGTCGTGGTCTCCGGTTTCGTCGACCCGGGCCTGGTCGTCGAGGTCGAGGTCGAGGCATACCGGGCGGGTGCGCGATGAGCCTCGCCGTACGTGTCATCCCCTGCCTCGACGTGGACGACGGCCGGGTCGTCAAGGGCGTCAACTTCAAGAACCTGCGCGACGCGGGCGACCCCGTCGAGATGGCGAAGCTGTACGACGCCGAGGGCGCCGACGAGCTGACCTTCCTGGACATCACCGCCTCCAGCGGCGACCGGGAGACCACCTACGACATCGTGCGCCGCACCGCCGAGCAGGTCTTCATCCCGCTCACCGTGGGCGGCGGCGTCCGCACCGCGGACGATGTCGACAAGCTGCTGCGGGCCGGCGCGGACAAGGTCGGCGTCAACACCGCGGCCATCGCCCGCCCGGAGCTGATCCGGGAGATCGCCGAGCGCTTCGGCCGCCAGGTACTGGTGCTCTCCGTGGACGCCCGGCGCACCCCCGAGGGCTCGTTCGAGGTCACCACGCACGGCGGCCGCCGGGGCACCGGCATCGACGCCGTCGAGTGGGCCCACCGCGCCGCCGAGCTGGGCGCGGGCGAGATCCTGCTCAACTCGATGGACGCCGACGGTACGAAGGACGGCTACGACACCGAGATGATCGCCGCCGTCCGCGAGCACGTCCGCGTCCCCGTCATCGCCTCCGGCGGTGCCGGCCGGCTCGCGGACTTCGCACCGGCCATCGACGCCGGGGCCGACGCGGTCCTGGCCGCGTCCGTCTTCCACTTCGGCGACCTGCGGATCTCCGAGGTCAAGGGCGCGCTCGCGGAGGCCGGACACCCGGTGCGCTGAACGCCCGGTTGTGCGCGTGCACAGACAGGGGGCGCCCTTCCCTGGGAGGGCGCCCCCTCGCCGTACCCGCGCCTTCCGGGCCCGGGTGGTCCGGCCTAACGTGCCGGGCGTGACGTCCCCCACGACCGTGCACCGTCCGCTCCGGCTGTACGGCCGCAGCGGCGAACTCGCCGTCCTCGACACCCTGCTGACGCGCCTTCGGCGCGGTGACGGCGGGGCCCTGGTCCTGACCGCCCCACCCGGCACGGGCCGCACCGCCCTCCTGGACCACGCCGTCGCCGCGCATCGCTCGCCGGGTACGGGGCCCGTCCTCCATACGGCCGGCGCCCCGGCCGAACGGTGGGTGCCGTACAGCGGGCTGCACGCGCTGCTGTGCGCGGCGCCGGAAGGGGCGGTGCCCGGCGGCCCCGACCGGGTGCTGCGGGACGGACTCGCGCCCGCCGCCCTCCTCGGCCTCCTGCGCCGGCTCGGCGCCGGCCGGCCCCTGTTGGTCTGCGTGGACGACGCCCATCTCTGGGACCCCGAATCCCGCGCCGCCCTCGCCTTCGCCGCCCGCCGGCTCGGGCCGGGCGGCCGGGCCGCCGTGCTGATCGGTGCCGGGGACGAGACGAGCTTCGCCGGGCTGCCCGCGCTGCGGCTCGGGCCCCTCGACGACGACGCGGCCACCGCGCTGCTCGACCGGCTCACGGGGCACGGGGGCGACGGTGGTGCGCGGCGAGGCGTCGGTCCCGTGGTGCGGGGCGGGGCGGTCGACCCGGTGGTGCGGGGTGAGGCAGTCGACCCGGTGGTGCGGGGCGGGGCGGTCGACCCGGTGGTGCGGGGTGAGGCGGTCGACCCGGTGGTGCGGGGTGAGCTGATTCGGGAGGCGGCCGGGAACCCCCGGCTGCTCACCGATCTCACCGCCCGGCTCACCTCCGGCCAGCTCGCCGGACGGACTCCGCTGCCGCACCCGCTGCCCGGCGCCGACGACGTCCTCGCCGCCCACGCGGCCCGCGTCGGCCACCTTCCCGCCGGCACCCGCACCCTCCTCCTGATCGCCGCCGCCGCCCATGAGCACGAGCCGGAGGGCACCGGTGCTGACCTCGCCCTCGTACGCGACGCCGCCGCGTCGGACGCTGCCGACCTGGCTCCGCTCACTGCGGGCGCCCTCCAACAGGCGGGCGACCGCGTCCACTTCACCCACCCGCTGCTGCGCCGCGCCCTGCTGCACCGGGCGCCCCCGCACCACCGCCGCGCCGTGCACAGCCTGCTCGCCGACCGTCTGGCGGCCGGCCCGGACGGCCTCGCCGCCCTCGTCCAGCGGGCCTGCGCGGCGCCCGGCCCCGATGCCCGGCTCGCCGCCGCGCTGGAGGCTGCCGCCTTACGGCCCCGCCCGCATGCGGAGCGCGCCGCCGCCCTCGTGCGGGCCGCCGCGCTGACGCAGGACGGGGCGGGGCGGGCCGCCCGGTACGTGGCGGCGGCGGAGCAGGCGCGGCTCGCGGGGGAGCCGGGGCGGGCCCGCGGCCTGCTGGCGCGGGCCGGTGTGCAGGCGGGGTGGGGTGCCGTGCACGCGGGGCAGGACCCCGCGCGCCCCGGACACGACCGCCACCCCCAGCACGCCGCCGCCCACCTCGTACGGGGCCTGCTCGCCCTGCGCGACGGACCCGCCCCCGACGCACGCGCGACCCTGCTCACCGCCGCCCGTCTGCTCGCCCCGCACGACCCCGGCCGGGTGCGCGACGCCCTGCTCGGGGCCGCCGAGGCCGCCTGGGCGGCGGGCGACGCCCTCGGGTATCTCGACGCGCTGACCCGTATCCCCGTGGACAGGGCCGACCGGGTCCTGGCGCAGTACCGCGACGGCATGTGCGCGGTGCTGCGCGGGCGGCTCGGCGAGGGACACACGCTGTTGCGCCGCTGTCTGGGGTCCGCCGCCCGGAGCCAGGACGCAGGGACCCTGCTGCGCGCGGGCGCGGCGGGGCTGGTGCTCGGCGATCTCGACGCAGCCTGCCGGGCCGGGGCCCGCGCGCTGGACGCCGTGCACGTGAGCGGCGCCGACGCACTGCTGCCGCAGGCGCTGGAGCACCTGGCCTACGCGGAGCTGCGTGCCGGCCGGCACGCGCGTGCCCGCGCCCACGCGCTCGACGGTCTGCGCGCGGCCCGCCGTACCGGGCAGTCCAACACCGCCGCCCCGCTGCACGCCGTACTCGCTCTCGCCGCCTCGGTGGAGAGCGGGACCCGCGCGTGCGCGGCCCACGCCGACGCCGCGCTGGCGGGCGCGGCACCGCACGGGCTCGTCCAGGCCGCCACCCTGGCCGCCTGGGCGCAGGCCCGCGCCGACCTGGCGGCCGGGCGCCCGGCGGAGGCGGCGGCCCGGCTCGACCCGCTGGTCGGACCGGGGCCCCGGCGCGGCCACTTCGCCATCCGGATGCTCGCGGTGCCCTGCTACGTCGAGGCATCGGTGCTGTCCGGGCGGGGGGTCCGGGGCGGGGCGGCGGACCCGGTGGGCGAGGCGGTGGCGGAGTTCGCCGTGTGGGCGAGCCGCACCACCGACCCCCAGGTGCCCGCCCAACTGGCCCGCTGCCGGGCCCTGCTGGCACCGGCGGGCGAGGTGGCCGGACGGTACGGGGAAGCGCTCGCGCACCACGATCGGGCCGGCGGCGACTTCGAACAGGCGCGCACCCGGCTCCTGTTCGGGTCCTGGCTGCGCAGGCGCCGCCGCACCCGCGAGGCACGCGAGCCCCTACGGGACGCCCTGGTGGGGTTCGAGCGGTGCCGGGCCGCGGCCTGGGCGGCCAGGGCGAGCGGGGAACTGCGGGCCGCCGGCGAGGCGGTGGACGCGGCGGGCCCGTCCGGGGCCGCCGCGCCGCTGGCCGCGCTCACCCCGCAGCAGCAGCGCATCGCCCGGTGCGTGGCGGAGGGGGCCACCAACCGCGAGGTGGCGCTGCGGCTCTCGGTGAGCACCCGGACCGTCGACCACCACCTGCGCAATGTGTTCGCGGCCCTGGGCGTGCGCTCGCGTACGGAGCTGGCCGGCCTGCTGGGAGGAAGGCCCTAGACCCCTACAGGGCACCGAGGTTGCAGGACCGTGATGAGAAGGAGGCCGCACACCCCTAGGTACCGACTGGGCGGTATGTCATTCTGCGGGCGTCAGGATCATTCGGTGCGCCCGCAGCCTCCGTGCTGGGCGTGTGCACCGGAACCGGCCGCCCTGCGAGCCGGCCGAATCCCGGTGGAGGCCGCCATGCCACAGGTCGTACGTTCACGGGTCAGGGCGCTGCACGCGCCGCCGCCCGTCGTCCCGGTCCCGCACCGCTTCCGTTCCCTGGCCGACCGCGAGGCCGTCGCCGTGCTGCACCGGGCCGCCCGGGTGCTGGTGGCCGCGCTGCCGGAGCTGACGGACCGGCTGGTGGAGGCGTTGCGGGAGCAGGAGCCCGCCTACCGCGCGGCGATCGAGGCCGACCCGGCGGAGATCTGGCAGGAGGTGCACAGCTCGCTGCGGCACAACGTCGGATCGCTCATCCAGCCCCGCGAGTTCCGGGACGCGGCGCACCGCACGTCCCGGCGGATCGGCGAGGTCCGGGCGGAGCAGGGGCTGCCGCTGGACGCGGTCCTGCACGCGTTCCGGATGGGAGGGGCGATGGTCTGGCAGGACCTGGTGGACGAGACCGCCCGCCGCCACCCGGAGGACATCCGGCTGCTGGTCCATGTCGCCGCGGACGTCTGGAACTTCGTGGACGAGCACTGCGGGGTCGTCGCCGACGCCTACCGCAGGGCGGAGCGCCGGCTGGCCTGGCGCCGGGAGAACCGCCACCGCCTGATGACCGCCGCGCTGCTCGACGGCACCGCCCAGATCGCCGACCTCCCGGACACGGCAGCCGCCCTCGGCCTGCCGGAGGACGGCCGGTATGCGGTGCTCGCCGTGAGCGACGCCCGCCGCTCCCCGCACGGCACCACGCACCCGCCCCTGGAGCTGCCCGCCGGAACGGACGCCGTGTGGCACGCGGGCCCGGAGACGGAGTTCGCCATCCTGCCGCTGGGCCGGGGCGACGGCGCGGAGCATCCCGACGCGGCCGGGGCGCTCACCGCCCTGGCCGCCGCCCTGCACGTGCCGCCCGGCGCACGGGCCGGCATCGGCTCGCCCGTCGACGGACTGGCCGCGGTCGGGGACGCCCGGCGCCTCGCGGAGACCGCCCTGCGGGCCTGCCCGGCGGAGGGCGGGGTCGTCCTGCTCGACGCGCACCTGCCCGCCGCGCTGGTCGTCTCGTCACCGGGGCTCGGCGCCGCCCTCGCCGACCGGGTGCTGGGTCCGCTGGACCGGCTGGACGCCGCCGACCGGGACGTGCTCATCGAGACGCTCACCGCCTGGTTCGACGCGGACGGCTCGGCGCCCCGGGCGGGTGCCCGCCTCTACTGCCACCGCAACACCGTCCTGAACCGGCTCCGCCGCTTCGAGCAGCTGACCGGCCGCTGCCTCACCCGCCCCTCGGACGCGGTCGAGGTCTCCCTCGCCCTGGCCGCCCGACGCCTGCTCACGGGCTGAGGCAGGGGCGCGCGCCTGCTCATGGGCCGAGGCCGGGGGCGCGCGGCGCGGCGCTCGGAGGCGTGCTCCGGCCGGTCGGCGGGGCGCGAGATCCTGCGCGCCCGCCTCGCGGCGGCCGTCTCCGTCCTGCCGCCGGTCCTGCTGTTCTCGCCCGCCTTCTCCGGTACGCCCGTCGCCCGCTTCCCAGCCCGGGACCTTCACTGGTTCCCGCTCCAGGCACCGGGCTGGTCGCCATCCCGGCCGGATTCCTGCTCGGGTACCTCGGCTCCCGTACAGGAAGGACAGGAAGGACCGGAAGGACCGGACGAGCCCCGGAGAAACGTGCAACAAATCTTGTGCAATAGATATTGCGCAAGAATTCTTTCCTATCTACGCTCGGGGCATGGCAAGCGACGCATCACGCCGGGTCTCCGACCTCGGCACCCTCAAGGCCTTCGGGCACCCCCTGCGGATGAAGCTGTACCGGGCCCTCTACATCGCCCGTCAGGCCACCGCCTCCCAGCTCGCCGAGCAGGTCGACGAGGCGGTCTCGCTCGTCAGCTACCACCTGCGCAAGCTCGCCGACCACGGCCTGATCGAGGAGGCCGACCGGGCGGGCAGGGACGGCCGCGAACGCTGGTGGCAGCCCGCGTCGGAGGGACTGCGCTTCTACGACGAGGACTTCAGCGAGGCGCCCGAGCTGGCCGCCACCCACTCCGCCGTCAGCCGGCTCTCCTTCGACCAGCACGTCGAGATGTACCGCCGGCACCTCGACGCGAGCCGCAGCTGGCCCGCCGAATGGCGCGGCGCCTCCTTCAGCTCCGAGTACCTCGCCCGGCTGACCGCCGGCGAACTCGCCGCGCTCGCGGACGAGATGAACGACCTCATCAAGCGGTACGAGCAGCAGGGCCGCGCCCGCGAAGAGGCCGGCGACACCGAGAACCGCGAGAACGTCGCGCTCCACGTGTACGGCTTCCCCTTCCGGACCTGACCCGGCCCCCCGAGAGGACGCCCCCGTGACCGCCACCCTGCCCGCCCCCGCCGAGGCGCCCGGCCGCCCCGCCCACCGCGACGGCAACGTCCTGCGCTGGCTCGGCGCGTACACCGCGTCCATGATCGGCGACAGCGTCTACTACATGGCCCTCGCCTGGGCCGCCGCCCGCACCGGCAGCGCCTCGCAGACCGGACTGGTGCTCGCCGCCGGCTCCCTACCCCGGGCGGTGCTCCTGCTCGGCGGGGGAGTGCTCGCCGACCGGCTCGGACCGCGCCGCGTGGTCGTCGCGAGCGACACCGCCCGCTGCCTGGTGATCATCGGCCTGGCCGGGACGCTCCTGCTCACCTCGCCCACGGTGTGGATGCTGATCGCCGTCGCGCTCGTCTTCGGCGCGGTCGACGCCCTCTTCCTGCCCGCCGTGGGCGCTCTGCCGCCCCGGATCACCGCCGCTTCCCAGCTCGCCCGCGTCCAGGGCATGCGCGGCCTCGCCGCCCGTACCGCCAATGTCGTCGGCGCCCCGCTCGGCGGCGTCGCCGTCGCCCTCGGCGGCCCGGTCCTCGCCTTCGCCGGGGCCGGCCTCCTCTTCGCCGTCTCGCTCCCGCTCCTGCTGGCCGTACGGCTGCGCCCGCTGCCCGCACCGCGGGCCGCCGAGCCCACCGGCGGCGCCTGGCGCGAACTGGCCGACGGGCTGCGCCACATCCGCCGCCACCCGCTGCTCGGGCCCCTGATGCTCGTCGTCGCCGTCAGTGAACTCGGCTTCGTGGGCCCCCTCAACCTCGGCCTGATCCTGCTCAGCGACGAACGCGGCTGGGGCGCCTCCGGCATGGGCTGGGTCGTCGCCGCCTTCGGCACCGGCGCGGGCGCGTCCGCCCTCCTCCTGGCCGTACGCGGCCGGATGCCGCGGGCCGGACTGGTCATGTGCCTGACCGTCCTGGTCGGCGCGTGCGCCATCGGCGCCCTGGCCTTCGTGCCCTCCGTGCCGCTCGCCGCGGCCGTCGCGGTCCTCGTCGGACTCTTCGCCGGCCTCGGCGGCTCGCTGTGCGGCGCGCTGATCCAGACCGTCACCGAGCCCGCCTACCTGGGCCGCGTCACCTCGGTCTCCACGCTCTTCACGCACGCCCTCGCGCCGCTCAGCTACCCCGTCACGGGCGCCGCCGTCGCTCTCTGGGGCACCGGCCCGGTCTTCGTCGCCAGCGCCGCCCTGTGCCTGGCCGGCGCGGTCCTCGGCCTCGTCATCGCCCCGCTCCGCCGCGCGGAACTCCCGCACTGAGCGCGGAGCGGGGCGTACGCACCCGGGCTACATGCCCAGCTTCGCCTTCGTCACCCGGCCGATCGCGTCCGGCTCGCCCTCCAGCTCCACCCGCGCCGCCTCCTGCCGCCCGAACGCGAACAGCAGCAGCTCGCCCGGCTCACCGGTCACCGTCACCACCGGCGTCCCCCGGTGCGCCACCGCGGTCTGCCCGTCCGGGCGGCGCAGCACCAGACCCACCGGCGCCTTGCGGCCCAGCACCCGGGCCGCCTTCTCCGTCCGCGCCCACAGGACATCGGCGAAGACCGGGTCCAGCTCCCGGGGCGTCCAGTCCGGCTGCGCCCGGCGGACGTCCTCCGTGTGGATGTAGAACTCCACCGTGTTCGCCGCCTCGTCCAGCTGCTTCAGGCCGAACGGGGACATCCGGGGCGGGCCCGTACGGATGAGCTGGATCAGTTCCTCGTACGGCTTCGCGGTGAACTCCGCCATGACCCGGTCGCGCCGGGCCTTCAGCGGACCGATGAGCGTTCCGGCCGCCGCGTCGGGCCGCCGCTCCCGCACCACCACATGGGCCGCGAGATCCCGGGCCGTCCAGCCGTGGCACAAGGTCGGGGCCTGCGGTCCCGCCGCCTCCAACAGGTCGGCGAGCAGAAGACGTTCGCGCTTCGCGTGGGTCGACATGCCCGCCAGCGTACGACCGCCGCACCCCGTCCGCCCAGTGGACGCACGCCCGGACACCCCGCGCCACCACGGCACAATGGGGCCATGACCAGCACGCCCACGCCCGGTACCCCCCGGCCCGCCAGCGACCTCGATCCCGCCATCGCCGCCCGCCTCAAGCGCGGCGCCGACGGGCTGGTCCCGGCCATCGCCCAGCAGTACGACACCGGCGAGGTGCTGATGCTGGGCTGGATGGACGACGAGGCGCTGCACCGCACCCTCACCACCGGCCGCTGCACCTACTGGTCGCGCAGCCGCCAGGAGTACTGGGTCAAGGGCGACACCTCGGGCCACATCCAGCTGGTCAAGTCCGTCGCCCTGGACTGCGACGCCGACACCGTCCTCGTCAGGGTCGACCAGACCGGCGCCGCCTGCCACACCGGCGACCGCACCTGCTTCGACGCCGACGTCCTCCCCCTCGGACAGTAGGGTCTGCCGCCATGGACCTCGACACGTTCCGCAAGCTGGCCGTCGACCGGCGCGTCATCCCCGTCACCCGCCGCCTCCTCGCGGACGGCGACACCCCCGTCGGCCTCTACCGCAAGCTCGCGGGCGAGCGCACCGGCACCTTCCTCCTCGAATCCGCGGAGAACGGCCGCACCTGGTCGCGCTACTCCTTCATCGGCGTACGCAGCGCCGCCACGCTGACCACCCGCGACGGCGAGGCCCACTGGATCGGCACCCCGCCCGTCGGCGTCCCCGTCGACGGCGACCCGCTGCACGCCCTGCGCGCCACCATCGAGGCCCTGCACACCCCGCACGACCGCGAGACCGGTCTGCCGCCCTTCACCGGCGGCATGGTCGGCTACCTCGGCTACGACATCGTGCGCCGCCTGGAGAAGATCGGCGAGAGCGGCGGCGACGACCTGAAGCTCCCCGAGCTGACCATGCTGCTCACCTCCGACCTGGCGGTCCTGGACCACTGGGACGGCAGCGTCCTGCTCATCGCCAACGCCATCAACCACAACGACCTGGCCACCGGCGTCGACGAGGCGTACACCGACGCCGTCGCCCGGCTCGACGCGATGGAACGCGACCTGCGCCGCCCCGTCGAGAACGCCCCCGCCGCCCTGCCGCCCTCCGAGCTGCCCCCGTGCACCGCGCTCTGGGGCGGCAAGGCCTACCAGGACGCCGTCGAGGACGTGAAGGAGCGCATCCGGGCCGGTGAGGCCTTCCAGGTCGTGCCCTCCCAGCGCTTCGAGACCCCGTGCACCGCGAGCGCCCTCGACGTCTACCGGGTGCTGCGCGCCACGAACCCCTCGCCGTACATGTACCTCTTCCGGTTCGACGGCTTCGACGTCGCCGGCTCCAGCCCCGAGGCCCTGGTCAAGGTCGAGGACGGCCGGGCGATGGTCCACCCGATCGCCGGAACCCGGCACCGCGGCGCCACTCCGCAGGAGGACCAGGCACTCGCCGACGAACTCCTCGCCGACCCCAAGGAGCGTGCCGAGCACCTGATGCTCGTCGACCTCGGCCGCAACGACCTCGGCCGGGTCTGCGAACCCGGCAGCGTCGAGGTCGTCGACTTCATGTCCATCGAGCGCTACTCGCACGTGATGCACATCGTGTCCACCGTCACCGGCCGGGTCGCCGAGGGCCGCACCGCCTTCGACGTGCTGACCGCCTGCTTCCCCGCCGGCACCCTCTCCGGCGCCCCCAAGCCCCGCGCCCTCCAGATCATCGAGGAGCTGGAACCCACCCGCCGGGGCCTGTACGGCGGCTGCGTCGGCTACCTCGACTTCGCCGGGGACTCCGACACCGCCATCGCCATCCGCACCGCGCTGCTCCGCGACGGCACCGCGTACGTCCAGGCCGGCGCGGGCGTCGTCGCCGACTCCGACCCGGTCGCCGAGGACACCGAGTGCCGCAACAAGGCGGCGGCGGTCCTGCGCGCCGTCCACACCGCGAACCGGCTCGGCGGCTAGACGCCGTACGCCCGTGCCAGGGGCGCGGTGGGGCGCCACGGACCGGTGAGGGATAGTGGAGTACGTGAGTGCCGTCCCCGTACCCCAGCCCCGTGCCGAAGCCGCCGCCGCGCCCGACAGCGCGGGGAGCCGCCGCACCCTGGCCGCCGGTCTGCTCCTCGGGGCGGCCGGCGCGACCGTCGTCCTGCTGGCCTCCGGGCAGACCTGGGCCGAGGGCAAGGCCCCCGTCGGCGGCGGCACCCTGCCGCTGAGCGCCGACGGGCAGGACGTCACCGGACTCCCCGCCGCCCTCGCCATCGTCGGCCTGGCCGCCCTCGTCGCCGTCTTCGCCGTGCGCGGCACCGGCCGCCGCGTGGTCGCCGGACTCCTCGCGCTCAGCGGGCTCGGTGCCGCGCTGAGCGCCTTCATCGGCGCGTCCGACAGCGGCGCGCTCGACGAGAAGGCCGCGCGGACCAGCGGCGACAGCGCCGCGACCATCACCGCCCTCAGCCACACCGCCTGGCCCTACGTGACGGGCGCGGGCGGCCTGCTGATCCTGCTCGCCGGCCTCCTCGCCCTGCGCTACGGCAGCCGCTGGCCCACGATGTCCGGACGCTACGAGCGCGACGGCACCCCGCGCCCCCGCAAGGCCCCCCGCGCCCCCGACCCGGACCGGCCCGAGGACCTGTGGAAGGCCCTGGACCGCGGCGAGGACCCGACGCGCGAGGCATGACCCCCAGCTCACGTCCTACCCGCACGTACGGGACAATGACAGTGAGCTGGCACAGCGGCACGGGCCGTGGGGACAGCGACCCGAGCGATTCCAACAGCGCAACACCAACGAGGAGCAACTCATGGCGGGCAGCAGCCACGGACACACCCCGGCCGCCTGGACCGGTGTCATCATCGCCTTCATCGGCTTCTGCGTCGCGGGCGTCTTCATGGTCGCGGCCAACCCGCTCGGCTTCTGGGCCGGCATGGGCGTCGTCCTTCTCGGTGGTGTCATCGGCCTCGCGATGAAGGCCGCCGGCCTCGGCATGCCGAAGGAGTCGGCCGAGCTGGTCGCCGCCCGAGCGCGCGCCGGCGAGGCGCAGACCTCCTGACCCACCGCGCGGAACGCACGCACGAAAGGCGCAGCCCGGTCCGGGCTGCGCCTTTCCGCGTCAGCGGCGACAATCACCGGGTGGACGCAACGCCTACCCCCGCCGCCGCCCCTTCGCCCTCGGGCGTCGAGCCGGTGACCGCCGCCCCGGCCGCGGCCCCCGGCCCCGGGCGGACGCCCTCCGGCTCGACGCAGGCCCCGGCGCCCCCCGGCCCCGCCCCGAGCACCTCGACCGCCGTCTTCGGCCCGCAGGCCGTTCCCGGCGACCGGCCGGCCGGCGCGCCGTCCGTCGCAGGCCCCGGGCGGCCCCCGTACCCCCCGGCCGCCCCCGGCGGCCCCTCGCGGCTGCGCCGGATCGCCACCCCGGCCGGGGTGCTGGCCGCCGTCGTCGGGGCCTTCGGCTACGTCGCCACCGTCGACCCGAACCAGCCGGGCCACTACCCCGTCTGCCCGATGCTGCGTTTCGCCGGCGTCTACTGCCCCGGCTGCGGCGGCCTCCGCAGCGCCCACGCCTTCGCCCACGGCGACCTGGCCGCCGCCTTCGGCGCCAACGCCCTGGCCGTCGTCGGCTACGGGATCTTCGCCGTCCTGTGGACCGTCTGGCTGGTCCGCGAGGTCCGCGGCAAGCCCCTGCGGATCGCCCTGCGGCCGGTGCACTGGTGGGGGATCGGAGCCGTCCTGCTGATCTTCACCGTCGTCCGGAACCTGCCCTTCGGATCGGCACTCGCCCCGTGAAGTCCCAGGTAGTGGGACACCCGGTGGCCGGATGCGGGCCCAGCGCTCTCCTGCGGATACCATCGGAGTGGCTGATCCTGTGGCCTGTTACGTTTCTTTGTCACCGCTCCGGAAGGGGGCCGCTCGCGTGAGTGTGCTCGACGAGATCATCGACGGCGTCCGCGCCGACCTCGCGGAGCGGCAGGCGCGCGTCAGCCTCGACGAGCTCAAGGAACGCGCCGCCCGCGCCCCCCGCGCCAAGGACGGCGTCGCCGCCCTGCGCGGCGAGGGCGTGACCGTCATCTGCGAGGTCAAGCGCTCCAGCCCCTCCAAGGGCGCGCTCGCCGCCATCGCCGACCCGGCCGCGCTCGCCGCGGACTACGAGGCCGGCGGGGCATCCGTCATCTCCGTGCTCACCGAGGAGCGCCGCTTCGGCGGCTCGCTGGCCGACCTGGAGGCCGTCCGCGCCAAGGTCGACATCCCGATCCTGCGCAAGGACTTCATCGTCACCTCGTACCAGCTGTGGGAGGCCCGCGCGTACGGCGCCGACCTCGCGCTGCTGATCGTCGCCGCCCTCGAACAGGAGGCGCTGGTCTCCCTCATCGAGCGCGCCGAGTCCATCGGCCTGACGCCGCTGGTCGAGGCGCACGACGAGGAGGAGGCCGAGCGCGCCGTCGAGGCCGGGGCCAGGATCATCGGCGTCAACGCGCGCAACCTGAAGGACCTCAAGGTCGACCGCTCCACCTTCGAGCGCGTCGCCCCCGAGATCCCGGACCACATCGTCAAGGTCGCCGAGTCCGGCGTCCGCGGCCCGCACGACCTGATCGCCTACGCCAACGCCGGCGCGGACGCCGTGCTCGTCGGCGAGTCCCTGGTCACCGGCCGCGACCCGCGTGCCGCCGTCGCCGACCTGGTCGCCGCCGGCGCCCACCCGGCCCTGCGCCACGGGCGAGGCTGATCCGGCCGTGTCCCTCCTTCCGCACCCCGAGCCGATGAGCTGCGCGCTGCCCTCGTGGCACCGCGGCTGCCGGGCTCCGGCACGCCGTGTGCACGGCCGGCGGGTGCGGTACGTGATCGGTGCCGAGCCCGGTCAGGTCAACGGCATGCGATGGCGCACGGGGCCCGCGCTGTAGAGCGAGCCCCGGCCGCCGCACCACCACCCGCCCCGCGAGGGCGCACGATGGCATGCGGCCGCAACCGCCCCGGTCACGGACCGGGGCGGCGCTCCGCTCGTGCGGCGCAGACGGTGAAGCCATCCCTGCCATCACGAGGAGCACGTCCCGTATGTCTTCCGACTTCTTCATTCCGGACCCCGAGGGTCTGATCCCCAGCGCCGAGGGCTACTTCGGCGCGTACGGCGGAAAGTTCATCCCGGAGGCGCTGGTCGCCGCCGTGGACGAGGTCGCCGTCGAGTACGAGAAGGCCAAGTCCGACCCCGCCTTCGCCGCCGAGCTCGGCGAACTGATGGTCCACTACACGGGCCGGCCGAGCGCCCTCACCGAGGTGCCCCGCTTCGCCGAGCACGCCGGCGGTGCCCGGGTCTTCCTCAAGCGCGAGGACCTCAACCACACCGGCTCGCACAAGATCAACAACGTGCTGGGCCAGGCGCTGCTCACCCGGCGCATGGGCAAGACCCGGGTGATCGCGGAGACCGGAGCCGGCCAGCACGGCGTCGCCACCGCGACCGCCTGCGCCCTCTTCGGCCTCGACTGCACCATCTACATGGGCGAGATCGACACCCAGCGCCAGGCGCTCAACGTGGCACGGATGCGGATCCTCGGCGCCGAGGTCATCGCCGTGAAGTCCGGCTCCCGCACCCTCAAGGACGCCATCAACGAGGCGTTCCGCGACTGGGTCGCCAACGTGGACCGCACCCACTACCTCTTCGGTACGGTCGCGGGCCCGCACCCCTTCCCGGCGATGGTCCGCGACTTCCACCGCGTCATCGGCGTGGAGGCCCGACGGCAGATCCTGGAACAGGCCGGCCGGCTGCCGGACGCCGCCGTGGCCTGCGTCGGCGGCGGCTCCAACGCCATCGGCCTCTTCCACGCCTTCGTGCCCGACGCGGACGTCCGCCTCATCGGCTGCGAGCCCGCCGGACACGGCGTGGAGACGGGGGAGCACGCGGCGACCCTGACCGCGGGCGAGCCCGGCATCCTGCACGGCTCGCGCAGCTACGTCCTCCAGGACGACGAGGGCCAGATCACCGAGCCGTACTCCATCTCGGCCGGTCTCGACTACCCGGGCATCGGCCCCGAGCACGCGTACCTCAAGGACATCGGCCGCGGCGAATACCGCGCTGTCACCGACGACGCGGCCATGCAGGCCCTGCGCCTGCTCTCCCGCACCGAGGGCATCATCCCGGCCATCGAGAGCGCGCACGCGCTGGCCGGGGCCCTGGAGGTCGGCAAGGAGCTGGGCAAGGACGGGCTGATCCTGGTCAACCTGTCCGGGCGCGGCGACAAGGACATGGACACGGCGGCCCGCTACTTCGGGCTGTACGACACGGACGCGGCCGTCGAGGCCGACGCCGACAGCGGGAACGCGGAGATCGAGGGGGACGTCCAGTGAGTGGCAACATCGAGCTGCTGAACACCACGCTCGCCGCCGCCCGGGCCGAGGACCGGGCCGCGCTGATCGCGTACCTGCCCGCCGGATTCCCGACCGTCGACGGCGGCATCGAGGCGATCAAGGCCGTCGTCGCGGGCGGCGCCGACGTCGTCGAGGTGGGGCTCCCGCACAGCGACCCCGTGCTCGACGGCCCGGTCATCCAGACCGCCGACGACATCGCGCTGCGCGGTGGCGTGCGGATCGCCGACGTGATGCGCACGGTGCGCGAGGCGCACGAGGCGACCGGGGCCCCGATCCTGGTCATGACCTACTGGAACCCGATCGACCGGTACGGCGTCGAGCGCTTCACCGCCGAGCTGGCCGAGGCGGGCGGCGCCGGGTGCATCCTGCCCGACCTGCCGGTCCAGGAGTCCGCGCTGTGGCGCGAGCACGCCGGGCGGCACGGCCTCGCCACCGTCTTCGTCGTCGCGCCCAGCAGCAAGGACGAGCGGATCGCCACCATCACCGACGCGGGCTCCGGCTTCGTCTACGCCGCGTCCCTGATGGGCGTCACCGGCACCCGTGCCTCGGTCGGCGCCCAGGCCCAGGATCTGGTCCGGCGTACCCGCGCCACCACCGAGCTGCCGGTCTGCGTCGGCCTCGGCGTGTCCGACGCCGCCCAGGCCGCGGAGGTCGCCGGCTTCGCCGACGGCGTCATCGTCGGCTCGGCGTTCGTCAAGCGGATGCTGGACGCCCCCGACGAGGCGGCCGGCCTTGTGGCCGTCCGTTCGCTGGCGGCCGACCTTGCCGAAGGTGTTCGAAAGCGCTGACACCTGGGGTAACCCGAACGGGTGGACCTCGGTCCGGGGAGGCACGCGAGTGCCTCCCCGGGTCGTTTGCGCGGTGTGAGCGAGAAGAACGAACAGGGTAAGAGGGCCGCGCGAGACCGGCTGATCCAGCAGCGCGAGCAGGCGAAGGCGCGCGACCGCCGGCGCCGGACGCTGATCGTGTCCACGGCCGTGGTCGGGGTGCTGGGCCTGGCCGCCGTCGTCGGTGTGATCGCGGCGAACACCGACGGCAAGAGCGACAAGTCCAAGGCGTCCGGGCCCGCCGTGGCACCGTCCGGCGCGACCGGCAAGGACGCCCTGGCCATCAGGGTCGGCGCGGACGACGCCCCGTCCACCCTCACGATCTGGGAGGACTTCCGCTGCCCGGTCTGCGCCCAGTTCGAGAACGCGTTCCGCGACACGATCCACGAGATGGAGCGCAGCGGCCAGATCAAGGTCGACTACCACCTCGCGACGATCATCGACGGCAACATGGGCGGCAGCGGCTCCCTGAAGGCGGCCAACGCGGCGGCCTGCGCGCAGGACGCCGGCAAGTTCTCCGCCTACCACGACGTGCTGTACCGCAACCAGCCGCCGGAGACCGACGACGCCTTCGGCGACAACGACAAGCTGATCGACCTCGCCAAGAAGGTCGACGGGCTGGACACGCCCGGATTCCGCAGCTGCGTCGAGGACGGCAAGCACGACACCTGGGTGGAGAAGTCGAACAAGGCCTTCAGCGACGGCGGCTTCCAGGGGACGCCCACCGCGCTGCTCAACGGGGAGTCGATCTTCCCGAAGAAGGGTGACGAGGCGATCACCGTGGCCAACCTGAAGAAGTGGGTCGCCGAGGCCAACAAGGGCAAGAAGCCGGGCACCGCGACGCCCGCGTCGTAGGGCCCGGGAGCAGGCAGGAACAGGGCCGGTCGGGGGAATCGATGACCCGCTCGTTACCCAGACGTTGCCGGGTGGGTTGCCGTACCTCCCGCCCGGCAAGGTAGCGTCGACGCTGTCATGAACCTTGCCTACATTCCCAGCCCGTCGACCGGCGTGATCGATCTCGGACCGATCCCGCTCCGCGGCTACGCGTTCTGCATCATCATCGGTGTCTTCGTCGCCGTCTGGTTCGGCAACAAGCGCTGGGTCGCCCGAGGAGGCACCGCCGGCACTGTTGCCGACATCGCCGTCTGGGCCGTGCCCTTCGGGCTTGTCGGCGGCCGGCTCTACCACGTCATCACCGACTACCAGCTGTACTTCAAGGACGGTGAGGACTGGGTCGACGCCTTCAAGATCTGGCAGGGCGGCCTCGGTATCTGGGGAGCGATCGCGCTGGGCGCGGTCGGTGCCTGGATCGGCTGCCGCCGTCGCGGGATTCCGCTGCCCGCCTGGGCCGACGCGCTCGCCCCCGGCATCGCCCTCGCCCAGGCGTGCGGCCGCTGGGGCAACTGGTTCAACCAGGAGCTGTACGGCAAGGCGACCGACGTCCCGTGGGCGCTGAAGATCAGCGAGGGCCCGAACCGGGTGGCCGGCACTTATCACCCGACCTTCCTGTACGAGTCGCTGTGGTGCGTCGGTGTGGCGCTCCTGGTGGTCTGGGCCGACCGCCGCTTCAAGCTCGGGCACGGGCGGGCGTTCGCGCTGTACGTCGCGGCGTACTGCGCGGGGCGCGCGTGGATCGAGTACATGCGTGTCGATGAGGCCCACCACATCCTGGGCCTGCGGCTGAACGTGTGGACCGCGCTGATCGTGTTCGTGCTGGCGGTGGCGTACATCGTGATCTCGGCGAAGGTACGGCCGGGGCGCGAGGAGATCGTCGAGCCGCAGGCGCCGGAGGCATCGGACGAGCCCGAGGGCGACGAGGCGGATGCCTCCGACGAGGCCGAGGCCCCGGAGGCGGATGCGGATGCGGATGCGGATGCGCCGAAGGCGGACGGTACGGCTGAGGCGGCCAAGGGCTGACGCCGCGCGCTAGCTGGGTGAGGGGCCGCCGGATTCCGGCGGCCCCTTCGCCGTCGTGGGGTGTCCTCAATCGCCGGACGGGCTTGAATTGGCCCGGTCCGTGGGGCGTGTCCTCAAGCGCCGGACGGGCTTGAGGTGGCTGATCGCCGTTGAAGCGGCTCCGCCGGCTGAGGTGGGCGGTGCGGTGGAAATCCAGCCGTCCGGCGATTGAGGACAAGCGGTGCGGTGGAAATCCAGCCGTCCGGCGATTGAGGACAAGCGGTGCGGTGGAAATCCAGCCGTCCGGCGATTGAGGACAAGCGGTGTGGTGGAAATCCAGCCGTCCGGCGATTGAGGACAAGCGGTGTGGTGGAAATCCAGCCGTCCGGCGATTGAGGACAAGCGGTGCGGCGGACATTCAGCCTGTCCGGCGCTTGAGGACAAAGCGGTGGGACGGGGGCCAGGTCACCGCTTTCGTTGGGCCAGCGCCAGCGTCCGCCGCGCTTGCGCGACCACCGCCGCGTCGACGAAGCGGCCGTCCGGGAGGGCCTGCGCTCCCGCCTGCTCGCGGGCCGCTTCGACGATCTCCCAGGCAGCCTCGACCTCCTGCGGCGTCGGGCGGAAGGCGCGTTCGATCACCGGGAGCTGGCGGGGGTGGATCGCCGCCCGGCCCAGGAAGCCCAGCGCCCGGCCGTGGGCGCAGGAGGACCAGAGGCCGTCCAGGTCCCGGACGTCCGCGAACACCGACTGCGTGGGCGGCGCCAGACCGGCCGCGCGGGCCGCGACCACCACCCGGCTGCGCGACCAGTCGAGCCCCGCGTCCTCCCGTACGCCCAGATCGGCGCGGAGGTCCGCCTCGCCCAGGGCGATGGCGCGGACCTGGGGGTGTGCGGAGGCCACCGAGTACGCGTGCTCGATACCGAGGGCCGACTCCAGCAGCGGGCAGAGGGCGACCCCGGGGGCCAGCGCCGCGATGTGGTGCACGGACGCGGCGTGGGTGATCTTCGGCAGCCGCAGCCCGCCGAGCCCCGGCAGCCCGGCCAGGGCCAGGACGTCCGCCTCGTCGTTGACCCGGACATGCACCGGCGGCGCCGTGGCGGACGGCGGGTCGGCCAGCAGCTCCGCCGTCGCCGAACGGGCGTACTCCTTGCGGTCGGGGGCGACCGCGTCCTCCAGGTCGACGATCACCACGTCCGCCCCCGAGGCGGCGGCCTTGCGGACCACGTCCGGCCGGTCGCCTGGCACATACAGCAGGGTGAGGGGGGCCGCCGCGTTCACAGCACCCGCTCCGCCCGCAGCGCCGAGATCTCGGGCCCGCTCAGCCCCAGCTCGGTGAGGATCTCCTCGGTGTCGGCCCCGTGCGGGCGGCCCGCCCAGCGGATCGCCCCCGGGGTCCGGGAGAGGCGGAAGAGGACGTTCTGCATCCGCAGCGGGCCCAGCTCCGGATCGTCGACCTCGGTGACCGAGTCCAGCGCGCGGTACTGCGGGTCCTCCATCACGTCCCGGACGTCATGGATGGGCGCGATCGCGGCCTCCGCCTTCTCGAACGCGGACAGCGCCTCCTCCCGGGAGTGCCGCGCGATCCAGTGGCCGACGGCCTCATCGAGCTCGTCGCTGTGCTCGGCGCGGGTGGCGCCGGAGGCGAACCACGGCTCGTCGATCAGCTCCGCCCGCCCGACCAGCCGCATCACCCGCTCCGCGACGGACTGCGCGGAGGTGGAGACCGCCACCCACTGCCCGTCCGAGGTGCGGTAGGTGTTGCGCGGGGCGTTGTTGCGCGACCGGTTCCCGGTGCGCGGCTGTACGTAACCCAACTGGTCGTACCAGAGCGGCTGCGGGCCGAGCACGGTCAGGATCGGCTCGATGATCGCCATGTCGACGACCTGACCCTCCCCGGTGCGGTCCCGGCCGGCCAGCGCCGCCATCACCGCGTACGCCGTGGCGAGCGCGGCGATGGAGTCGGCCAGCCCGAACGGCGGCAGGGTCGGCGGCCCGTCCGGCTCCCCGGTGATCGCCGCGAAGCCGCTCATCGCCTCGGCGAGCGTCCCGAAGCCCGGCCGGTGGGAGTACGGGCCGAACTGGCCGAAGCCCGTGACGCGCACCAGCACGAGCCGGGGGTTGACCGCGTGCAGCTCATCGGGCCCCAGCCCCCACCGCTCCAGCGTGCCCGGCCGGAAGTTCTCGATGATCACATCGGTGTCCGCCGCGAGCCGCAGCAGCAGATCGCGGCCCTCCGGAGCGGACAGGTCGAGCGTCAGATTGCGCTTGTTGCGGCCGAGGAGCTTCCACCACAGACCGATGCCGTCCTTGGCGGGCCCGTGTCCCCGGGAGGGGTCGGGGCGCGTCGGATGCTCGACCTTGATCACCTCGGCGCCGAAGTCGCCCAGCATCGTCGCGCAGAGCGGCCCCGCGAAGAGCGTGGCGAGATCGACGACCCGCAGTCCGGTCAGCGGCGGCGCCGCGGGGGCGCTCACGCGGCGTCGATTTCGCTGCGGTACGGCATGGAGACCGAGGCGCCCGGTTTCTGTACGCAGAGCGCGGCGGCGGCCGAGGCCCAGGCGACGGCCTGCGGGATCGGCCGCCCCTCGCCGAGCGCCACGGCCAGCGTGCCGACGAAGGTGTCCCCGGCGCCGGTGGTGTCGACGGCGGTGACGTCCGGGGCGGGGAAGTGGATGGTGCGGCTGCCCCGGGCCGCGTACAGGCAGCCCTTCGAGCCGAGCGTGATGAGCACCGCCGGGACCCGGCCGAGCAGGATCTCGGCCGCCGCGTGCGGGTCGTCGTAGCCGGACAGCTCGGCCGCCTCGTGCTCGTTGGGGATCAGCAGGTCGATGTGGTCGAGGAGTTCGCAGGGCAGCTCCTGGACGGGGGAGGGGGTGAGGAGGGTGCGTACGCCCTGGGCGTGGGCGGCGCGGGCGCCCTCGGTCACGGCGGACAGCGGCAGCTCCAGCTGGAGCAGCAGCAGGTCGGCCTCGGCGATGGCGGCGATCTCGCCGGGTCCGAGCGCGGTGACGGTGCCGTTGGCGCCGGGGATGACCACGATCGCGTTGGAGCCCTTGGCGTCGACCACGATGTGCGCGGTGCCGCTGGAGCCCTCGGCGGTGTGCAGCAGATCGGTGTCGACGCCGGAGTGCTCCAGGTTCTCCCGCATCCGTACGCCGTACTCGTCGTCGCCGACCGCGCCGATCATCATCACGTCACCGCCCGCGCGGGCGGCGGCGACGGCCTGGTTGGCGCCCTTGCCGCCGGGGACGGTGCGGAACTCCCGTCCGGTGACGGTCCGTCCGCGTTCCGGGGCCCGGTCTACGTAGGCCACCAGATCCATATTGGTGCTGCCGAGCACCGCGATCCTGGTCATGGGCGGAGTGCCTCCTCGTGGGTGAGCCGGTGGGTCAGGGCGGCCAGGGTGTCGAAGCCGGCCCCGTCGAAGCCGGGGACGGACGTGGCGAGCCGGTTCTTCAGCGGGGTGGTCCACCGCTCGGGCAGCGCGTCCGGCCGCCCGGCGAGCAGCCCGGCGAGCGAACCGGCGGTCGCGCCGTTGGAGTCGGTGTCCCAGCCGCCGGAGACCGCCTTGCAGACGGAGCCGGTGAAGTCGCCGTCGGCGTGGGTGAGGGCGGCGGCCAGCAGGGCCGCGTTGGGCAGCACATGCACCCAGTGATACCTGCCGTACGCCGCGTGCAACCGGTCGACGACCGTATCGAAGTCCCTTTCCTCGCGGGCGGTGCCGATGCCGTCCCGTACCGCTCGGGCGTACCGCGAGCGCGGCGGCACCACGCGCAGGCCGGTGGCCAGGCAGCCGTGCACATCGGTCTCGCCCGCGGCGGCCTCGGCCAGCGCCGCCGCCGTGAACATCGCGCCGTAGACGCCGTTCCCGGTGTGGGTGAGGACCGCGTCGCGGTACGCCTGCTCCGCCGCGCCCGCCGGGTCGCCGGGCCGGGTCCAGCCGTGCACGTCGGCCCGGATCTGCGCGCCGATCCACTCCCGGAACGGGTTGCGGTACCGGGCGGTGTCCGGTGGCTCGATGCCGTCGAGCAGGTTGCGGTACGCGATCCGCTCGGCGGTGAACGTACGCCCCGCCGGCAGCTCGTCCAGCCACAGCCGGGCCAGGTCCGCGGTGGTGAACGAGGTGCCGTGGCGCCGGAGCAGCAGCAGGGCGAGCAACGGGTGGTTGAGGTCGTCGTCCTCGGGCATCCCGTCGATGTTCTCGGCCAGCGAGGTGGCCGCGGAGCGCCGGTTCCACGGATAGGTGGCGGCCAGCGGAGCGGGCAGGCCCCGGGCGGTGAACCAGGTGTCCAGCGGCCAGTTGCCGGTGGCGCGGGCCAGGGCGCGGATGCCTTCCAGGGGCAGCTTCTCGACCGGTTTGCCCAGCAGGCAGCCGGCGGCGCGGCCCAGCCAGGCCGCGTGCAGCCGCTCCCGGCCGGCCGCCGGGCCGCTCCGGGCGTGCGGCCACTGCGGGCAGGCGGCCCGGATCGCGTCCAGGCCCTCCGGTTCGTCGCCGGCCAGCGGGGATTCCAGCAGGGCGAGTTCGTCCAGCAGCCGTTCGGCGACGGCGCGGAGTCCGGGCGGGGCACCGGGATCGGAGGCGCCGGCGCGCTCCGGGGCGGGGGAGCCGCCGGCCTCGTACCACCGGCGTGCGAGGGCGCGTGCGTCGCGCCCGTCCTCGTCGGCCTGCCGCAGCTCGTGGCCCACCAGGTCCTCCGGCTGCACCCAGGTCACGCGCACCGCCGCGGTCACGATGTCCCCGCCAGCGTCGCGAAGGCGGCCTCATGGGTGCGGCGGCGGGCGGTGTCCCGGGCGAACACCTCGCGGGCGACCTCCGCCAGCGTCCGGGCCGGGGCGCGCAGATCGAGGCGGCTGGCCTCAGCGACCGTCGCCGCCCAGTCGGCGGGGACGGCCCGCTCGCCGTGCAGGGCGCCCGTGAGCGCGCCGCTCATGGTGGCGATCGAGTCGCAGTCGCGCCCGTAGTTGACCGAGCCGAGGACCGCCCGCCGGTAGTCCCCGCCGGCCACGAGCAGCATGCCGAGCGCGACGGGCAGCTCCTCGATGGCGTGCAGCCGGGAGGGGCGACGGGCGCCGAGCGAGGGGGCGCGGTAGTCGGGGCCGACGGTGTCGAAGGGGGCGACGGCCTCGCGGAGCGGGACGAGCGCCGCCTCGAAGTCCTGGTGGCGGGCGGCCGTTTCGCAGACCGCCTCGATGGCGGAGCGGGTGCCGTCCTTGGCGAGCGACAGACACGCCTCGACGACCGAGGCGGGCGTCGCCCCGGGCGCGCAGGCGGCGGCGACCCCCGCCGCGAAGACGCCCGCCGCCTCCCTGCCGTAACTCGACTGATGGGCGCCCGCGACGTCGATCGCCTCGGCGTACGCCGCCCGCGGATGGGCGGCGTTCACCAGACCGACCGGGGCCATGTACATCGCGGCCCCGCAGTTGACGATGTTTCCGGAGCCCGCCTCGCGCGGGTCGACGTGGCCGTAGTGCAGCCGGGCGACGATCCACTTCTCCGCGAGGAAGACCCGCTGGAGCGGCAGCGCCTCCGCCTCCAGCTCCGGAATCCAGCGCGGCTCGCCGATCATCTCCGGTACGAGGTGGTCGGCGACCGCGTACGCGTCGAGATGGCCGCGCACCTTCCCGTACACCCGGACCAGCGCGTGGGTCATCAGGGTGTCGTCGGTGACATGCCCATCTCCCTTGTGGTACGGGGCGATCGGGCGGGCGGTGCGCCAGTCGTCGCCGTCCCAGGGGCCGACGATCCCGGTGATCCGGCCGCCGTGGCGCGCCGTGATCTGGTCCGGGTGGCGGCCCTCGACCGGGCCGCCGAGCGCGTCGCCGACCGCGGCGCCGACGAGGGCGCCCGCGATCCGGTCATCGAGCGTGGGCGCCGCGGGTGTCGTGGCTGTCGTGGGGGAGGGGGACGTCGTGGGCGCCGGGGGCACGGTGGAAGTCATGTCCGAATTGTCCACCCATGGGTGCCGGTTCCGTGTCTGCCAGCAGCCCGGCGAGTTCGAGCAGATCCGTGCCCGCGAGCCGGGGCAGCGCGCAGCCGGCGAGGGTCCGGCAGGTCTCGCGCCAGCCGTCGGGCACGGAACCGATCGAGCCCAGCGTCCCGGTCAGCGCCCCGGCCAGGGCGGGCGCCGAGTCCGCGACCCGGGACAGGCAGGCCGCCGCGGGCACGGCCTGCGCGATGTCGCCCCGGGACGCGGTGGCCAGGGCGAGGGCGACCGGTACGGTCTCGGCGGCGGCGATCCCGTAGCTGTAGACGTGGTCCACGATCTGGTGTTCCAGGACCGGGACCAGGGCGAACGCGCCGGCCCGCTCCCCGGCGAACTCCCGGGCGATCCGGACCGCGTGGGCCGCGTTGCGGGCGATCTCGGTGCCGTCGGGGAGCTGGGCGAGCGCGGCGTTCACCGCCGTGTCGACGTCCGCCCCGCCGAGCGCCCCGGCGATCGCGGCGGCCATCGCCCGCGCCCCGTGCACCCCGTCGCCGTCCTGCGTGTAGCGCGCGTCGAACTCCGCGAGGTCCGCCGCCGCGCCGGGGTCGCCCGGGTGCACGACCGCCAGCACGGCCGCCCGTACGCACGCCGCGTCGTCGAAGTAGTGCGGGTTGTCGTGTCCGGTGGCGGGCGGCCGGAGCCCGGCGGCGAGGTTGCCGAGCCCCGCCCGCACCGAGATCCGGGCGCGCAGCGGCAGCACCGCCGCCTCCACCTCGGGCGCGCGGGCCGCGGCGGCGGCGACCTCGGCGGCCAGCGCGTTCCAGGCCCCGGCCACGGCGGCGCGCACCCGTCCGTCGACGCCGTCCGCGTCGGGCCGCGGCTGTCCGGGTCCGGAGCCCGCCCCGGCCCGCACCTGCCCCGGTCCGTTCGCCGCCAGTACGGTCGCCGCCGCGAACGCCGCCCACTCGGCGTCGTCGGACGGGCCGAGCCGCAGCGGTTCGGGCGGCTGGTTGAGCGCGATGGGTACGGGGAGCGTGGTCGTCGCGTTCTGCTCGGCGAAGGTGTCCAGCTCACGGGTCAGGCGCCGGGTCCACTCCGGCATTCGGGCCGCCCGGTGCCGCGCCGCCGGCCACCCCGCGGCGTCCCCGGCGGCCAGCCCGATCAGCAGCCCCTCGACGCGGGCGCGCCGGCCGCTCACCGGGACACCGCCCCGGCGCCGGTGGGGCGGGCGCCCGGCCGTGCGGGCCCGGCCGCTGCGGAGGCCGGCTCCGCGCCCCCGGCCGGGGGGCGGCCCGCCGGTCCGTCCGGGTCTGCCGGATCCCGCCCGGGGCCGGGCCCGCCGTCCGCCGCCGAGCTGCGGCCCGCCCCTTCGTCCGTGCCCGCCGCCGGGCCGGCCCCCGGCGCGCGAGGGGGCGGTTCGCCGGGTGCGGCCGCCTCGGCGGCCCCCGCCACCAGCAGGTCCGCGATGTCCACCACGTGGTGGCCCCGCATCGAGGGCAGGCAGCTTCCGCGTACCGGGCCGATCGCGTCCGACCAGATGCGCGGGATCGCCGACGCGCCGTGCAGGGCGCCGGACAGGGCACCCGCCACCGCGGCCGTCGTATCGGCGTCCCGGCCCATGTTGACCGCCATCAGCACCGCCGTACGGAAGTCGCCGCGCGCCGCCGCGAAGGCGCCGAACGCCAGGCCCACCGCCTCCGGTGCCAGGTCCGTCCACGGGTAGCCGCCGACCACCACGGCCGAGCGGACCGCGCGTTCCCCGGTGAGGCGGTCGGGGTACGGGCGCCGCGCCGCCGTCACCGCGCGGCGCAGCGAGCGGGCCGTCCAGGAGTCCATGGGGATGACGGAGAGCGCGGCGGCGATCACCGAGGTGACCCCGGCGCCCGTCATCGCGGCGGCCACCCCGGCGGCCACCGCCTGGCCGCCGTAGATGCCCTCGCCCTCGTGGCTGACCCGGCCGTCGACCGCGACCAGCCGTGCCGCCTCGGCGGGGCGGCCGGCCGCGAAGACGCCGAAGGGCGCGGCCCGCATCGCCAGGCCGTCGCTCCAGGCGTGCCGGTGCTGGGCGGAGATCGGGGCGGCCAGGCCCCGGCGCAGGTTCTCCAGCGTGCCGCGCTCGCTGAAGCCGGCGCCCCGGAACGGCCCCTCGTCCAGGTCGGCGATCCACAGCCGCCAGGCCCGCTCGACGTCGGTGACGGTCAGGTCCGAGCCGTGCCGGGCCAGCAGCAGCCCGGAGAAGATCGCGTACTCGGTGTCGTCGGTGCCCGCCGGGTCGTCGCTGACGAAGCCCTCGATCCGTCCCCAGCGGCGGCGGATCTCGGAGGGCCGCATGTTCTCCGCGGGGGCGCCGAGCGCGTCCCCGACCGCGAGGCCGAGCAGGGCGCCCCTGGCCCGGTCGCGGGGCCCGCCCCGGTCCGGGGCGTCCGGGAGCCGTGCCGTGTGTGTGCCGCCCGCCCGCGGCGCCGTCGGATTTCCTGCGACTGTCTCCATCGCGTCGACCCTTCGCTCGTACCGAGCCAGTACTCGTGCCTGTGGGATCCGTTCCACGCGGAGACCGGACGAAGGCCGGTTATCCACACAAAAGGGCCACTCGGATGAAACCTTCCGGACAGCAAGGGAAGCCGTACCTATCCGGTTACTCAGGGTGGTAAGTACGGCCTTCCTTGCTGGCAGGAGCGATTTTTCGCGCGTACTTTCGAGGGTGTCGAGCGGGGGCGGGCGGGCAGGAGTCCGTCTCCGGAAGCAGGGGAGAGGGATAGGCCGTGGCCATCATCGAGACCGACGCCGTACTGCACGAGGCCCACCGGGACAACCACACCCACCGTGATGTCAACGGCGGCTGGCTGCGTCCGGCGGTCTTCGGCGCGATGGACGGGCTCGTCTCGAACCTCGCCCTGATGACCGGGGTCGCCGGCGGCGACGTCTTGCACCGCACGATCGTCATCACCGGGCTGGCCGGTCTGGCCGCCGGCGCCTTCTCCATGGCGGCCGGCGAGTACACCTCCGTCGCCTCCCAGCGCGAGCTGGTCGAGGCCGAGCTGGACGTCGAGCGGCGCGAGCTGCGCAAGCACCCCGTGGACGAGGAGCGGGAGCTCGCCGGGCTCTACGAGTCCCGGGGCGTCGAGCCCGCGCTCGCCCGCGAGGTCGCCCGCCAGCTCTCGCGCGACCCGGAGCAGGCCCTGGAGATACACGCCCGCGAGGAGCTGGGCATCGACCCGGGCGACCTGCCCTCGCCGCTGGTGGCCGCGGTCTCCTCGTTCGGCGCCTTCGCGCTGGGCGCCCTGCTGCCCGTGCTGCCCTATCTGCTCGGCGCGGACGCGATGTGGCCGGCGGTGCTGCTGGCGCTGGCCGGGCTGTTCGGCTGCGGCGCGGTGGTGGCCCGGGTGACCGCCCGCAGCTGGTGGTTCAGCGGGCTGCGCCAGCTGGCCCTCGGCGGTGCCGCCGCCGCGATCACGTACGGCCTGGGCGCGCTGTTCGGCGTCGCCGTCGGCGGCTGACCGCCCCTTTCCCCGGTCCGGGCGGTCCCCGTCCATGTAATCGGCCCGTCACACGCAGGCCATGCGTGTGACGTACGTCTTGGTCCGCGCCACTGGGCGGGACCGCCCCGCGCACCGTAAAATGAGTCTCTATGCAGGGCTACACATAAGTAGCCATTACCCGGCGGTTTCGTTTCCGCTGCCACCGGGCAAGAGCCGTAGACACCGCAGGCAACGACGCCTGCTCTCCGCGGTCTCCCGGGCGCCGATCCTCCGACAGCGACCCACTCCACCGTCCTCGACGGTGTCCGTATGTTGGAACGGTTCATCCGCTTTTTGAGAAGCGCCCCATCATGTAATCTGCACGAAATTTCGCAGAGGGCCAACGTCGTCCCTCGGCACTGCATATGCCACGACGACGACGGGAGAGCCGATGCGCACCGACGCCTGGTCGCCCATGGACGGTCGCCCCGCCCCCCAGGGGATGTACGACCCCCGCAACGAGCACGACGCCTGTGGCGTGGGGTTCGTAGCCACTCTGACCGGTGTGCCCGGCCACGAGATGGTCGAGCAGGCGCTGACCGTGCTCCGCAACCTCGAACACCGCGGCGCCACCGGCTCGGAGCCCGACTCCGGTGACGGTGCCGGCATCCTGCTCCAGGTCCCGGACACCTTCCTGCGTGCCGAGGTCCCCTTCGCCCTTCCCGAGGCCGGCTCCTACGCCGTCGGCATCGCCTTCCTGCCCGCCGACGACTCCACCGCGGCCGTCCGCACCCTGGAGACGATCGCAGGCGAGGAGGGCCTGACGGTCCTCGGCTGGCGCGAGGTCCCGGTCACCCCCGGCATCCTCGGCAACGGCGCCCGCGCCACGATGCCCGAGTTCCGCCAGATCTTCGTCGCGGACGGCGAGAGCACCGGCATCGCCCTGGACCGCAAGGCCTTCCTGCTGCGCAAGCGCGCCGAGCGCGAGGCCGGGGTCTACTTCCCGTCGCTCTCCGCCCGCACCATCGTCTACAAGGGCATGCTCACCACCGGGCAGCTGGAGCCGTTCTTCCCGGACCTCTCCGACCCCCGCTTCGCCACCGCCGTCGCGCTGGTCCACTCGCGCTTCTCGACGAACACCTTCCCGAGCTGGCCGCTCGCACACCCGTACCGCTTCGTCGCGCACAACGGCGAGATCAACACGGTCAAGGGCAACCGCAACTGGATGAAGGCCCGCGAGTCCCAGCTCGCCTCCGGCCTCTTCGGCGACGCGCCGCTCGACCGGATCTTCCCCGTCTGCACCCCGGACGCCTCCGACTCCGCCTCCTTCGACGAGGTCCTGGAGCTGCTCCACCTCGGCGGCCGCTCGCTGCCGCACTCGGTGCTGATGATGGTCCCCGAGGCGTGGGAGAACCACGACTCCATGGACCCGGCCCGCCGCGCCTTCTACCAGTACCACTCCGCGATGATGGAGCCCTGGGACGGCCCGGCCTGCGTCACCTTCACCGACGGCATCCAGGTCGGCGCGGTCCTCGACCGCAACGGTCTGCGCCCCGGCCGCTACTGGGTCACCGACGACGGCCTCGTCGTGCTCTCCTCCGAGGTCGGCGTCCTGGACATCGACCCCGCCAAGGTCGTCCGCAAGGGCCGCCTGCAGCCCGGCCGGATGTTCCTCGTCGACACCGCCGAGCACCGCATCATCGAGGACGACGAGATCAAGGCGTCCCTCGCCGCCGAGCACCCCTACCAGGAGTGGCTGGAGACCGGCGAGATCGAGCTGGAGGACCTCCCCGAGCGGGAGCACATCGTCCACACCCACGCCTCCGTCACCCGCCGCCAGCAGACCTTCGGCTACACCGAGGAAGAGCTGCGCGTCATCCTCGCCCCGATGGCCCGCACCGGCGGCGAGCCCCTGGGCTCCATGGGCACCGACTCGCCGATCGCCGCGATCTCGGCCCGCCCCCGGCTGCTCTTCGACTACTTCACCCAGCTCTTCGCTCAGGTCACCAACCCGCCGCTGGACGCCATCCGCGAGGAGCTCGTCACCTCGCTGCGCTCCGTGCTGGGCCCCTCCGGGAACCTCCTGGAGCCGAACGCCGCGTCCTGCCGCAGCGTCGCCCTGCCCTTCCCGGTGATCGACAACGACGAGCTGGCCAAGCTCATACACATCAACGCCGACGGCGACATGCCGGGCATGAAGGCCGCCACGCTCTCCGGCCTCTACCGGGTGGGCGGCGGCGGCGACGCGCTGGCCGCGCGCATCGAGGAGATCTGCACCGAGGTCGACGCCGCCATCGAGGACGGTGCCCGCCTGATCGTCCTGTCCGACCGGCACTCCGACGCCGAGCACGCGCCGATCCCCTCGCTGCTGCTCACCTCCGCCGTCCACCACCACCTCATCCGCACCAAGCAGCGCACCCAGGTGGGCCTGCTGGTCGAGGCCGGTGACGTCCGCGAGGTCCACCATGTCGCGCTGCTGATCGGCTACGGCGCCGCCGCGGTCAACCCGTACCTGGCCATGGAGTCCGTCGAGGACCTGGTCCGCGCCGGCACCTTCATCGAGGGCATCGAGGCCGAGGACGCGATCCGCAACCTCATCTACGCGCTGGGCAAGGGCGTCCTGAAGGTCATGTCCAAGATGGGCATCTCCACCGTCGCCTCCTACCGCGGCGCCCAGGTCTTCGAGGCCGTCGGCCTCGACCAGGCCTTCGTCGACCGCTACTTCAACGGCACCGCCACCAAGATCGGCGGCGCCGGCCTCGACGTGGTCGCCAAGGAGGTGGCCGCCCGGCACACCAAGGGCTACCCCGCCTCCGGCATCTCCGCCTCGCACCGCGCGCTGGAGATCGGCGGCGAGTACCAGTGGCGCCGCGAGGGCGAGCCGCACCTGTTCGACCCGGAGACGGTCTTCCGCCTCCAGCACTCCACCCGCAACCGCCGGTACGACATCTTCAAGAAGTACACGGACCGGGTGAACGAGCAGTCCGAGCGGCTGATGACGCTGCGCGGCCTGTTCGGCTTCAAGTCGGACCGCCCGTCCATCGACATCGACGAGGTCGAGTCCGTCGCGGACATCGTCAAGCGCTTCTCCACCGGCGCCATGTCCTACGGCTCCATCTCCCGCGAGGCGCACGAGACCCTCGCCATCGCGATGAACCAGCTGGGCGGCAAGTCCAACACCGGTGAGGGCGGCGAGGACGCCGACCGGCTCTACGACCCGGCCCGCCGCTCGTCCATCAAGCAGGTCGCCTCCGGCCGCTTCGGTGTCACCAGCGAGTACCTGGTCAACGCGGACGACATCCAGATCAAGATGGCCCAGGGCGCCAAGCCCGGCGAGGGCGGCCAGCTGCCCGGCCACAAGGTCTACCCGTGGGTCGCCAAGACCCGGCACTCCACCCCGGGCGTCGGCCTCATCTCCCCGCCCCCGCACCACGACATCTACTCCATCGAGGACCTGGCTCAGCTGATCCACGACCTCAAGAACGCCAACCCGGCGGCCCGCATCCACGTGAAGCTGGTCTCCGAGGTCGGCGTCGGCACGGTCGCCGCCGGTGTCTCCAAGGCCCACGCGGACGTCGTCCTCATCTCCGGCCACGACGGCGGCACGGGCGCCTCCCCGCTCACCTCGCTGAAGCACGCGGGCGGCCCCTGGGAGCTCGGCCTCGCCGAGACCCAGCAGACCCTGCTGCTCAACGGCCTGCGCGACCGCATCGTCGTGCAGACCGACGGCCAGCTCAAGACCGGCCGCGACGTCGTCATCGCCGCGCTGCTCGGCGCCGAGGAGTTCGGTTTCGCGACCGCGCCGCTCGTCGTCTCCGGCTGCGTCATGATGCGCGTCTGCCACCTCGACACCTGCCCGGTCGGCATCGCCACCCAGAACCCGGTCCTGCGCGACCGCTTCTCCGGCAAGGCCGAGTACGTCGTCAACTTCTTCGAGTTCATCGCGCAGGAGGTCCGCGAGCTCCTCGCCGAGCTGGGCTTCCGCACGATCGAGGAGGCCGTCGGCCACGCCGAGCTGCTCGACACCGACCGCGCCGTCACGCACTGGAAGGCGCAGGGCCTGGACCTCGCCCCGCTGTTCTACGTCCCCGAGCTGCCCGAAGGCGCGGTCCGGTACCGGAACACCGAGCAGGACCACGCCCTGGACAAGGCCCTCGACAACGAGCTGATCAAGCTCGCCGCCGACGCCCTCAAGGCGGACAGCCCCGAGAGCGCCCAGCCGGTCCGCGCGCAGATCGCGATCCGCAACATCAACCGGACCGTCGGCACCATGCTCGGCCACGAGGTCACGAAGAAGTTCGGCGGTGCGGGCCTGCCCGAGGACACCATCGACATCACCTTCACCGGCTCCGCGGGCCAGTCCTTCGGCGCCTTCCTGCCCAGCGGTGTCACGCTGCGCCTGGAGGGCGACGCCAACGACTACGTCGGCAAGGGCCTGTCCGGCGGGCGCGTCATCGTCCGCCCGGACCGCGGCGCCGACCACCTCGCCGAGTACTCCACCATCGCGGGCAACACCATCGCCTACGGCGCCACCGGCGGCGAACTGTTCCTGCGCGGCCGCACCGGTGAGCGGTTCTGCGTCCGCAACTCCGGCGCCACCGTCGTCTCCGAGGGCGTGGGCGACCACGGCTGCGAGTACATGACCGGCGGCCACGCCGTGGTGCTCGGCGAGACCGGGCGCAACTTCGCGGCCGGCATGTCCGGCGGCGTCGCCTACGTCATCGACCTCGACCGCGACCACGTCAACGCCGGCAACCTCGGCGCGGTCGAGGAGCTGACCGACACCGACAAGCAGTGGCTGCACGACGTCGTGCGCCGCCACCAGGAGGAGACCGGCTCCACCGTCGCCGGGAAGCTCCTCGCCGAGTGGGACACCGCGGTGGCCCGCTTCAGCAAGATCATCCCGTCCACCTACAAGGCAGTGCTCGCCGCCAAGGACGCCGCTGAGCTCGCCGGTCTCTCCGAGCAGGAGACCACCGAGAAGATGATGGAGGCGGCGACCAATGGCTGACCCCAAGGGCTTCCTGACCACCGGCCGCGAGGTCGCCGAGACCCGTCCGGTGGACGAGCGCGTCAAGGACTGGAACGAGGTCTACGTTCCGGGCTCGCTGCTCCCGATCATCAGCAAGCAGGCCGGCCGCTGCATGGACTGCGGCATCCCGTTCTGCCACAACGGCTGCCCGCTCGGAAACCTCATCCCCGAGTGGAACGACTACGCCTACCGCGAGGACTGGTCCGCCGCGTCCGAGCGGCTGCACGCCACGAACAACTTCCCGGAGTTCACCGGGCGGCTGTGCCCGGCCCCCTGCGAGTCGGCGTGCGTGCTCGGCATCAACCAGCCGGCCGTCACCATCAAGAACGTCGAGGTCTCGATCATCGACAAGGCGTGGGACAGCGGCGACGTCACCCCGCAGCCGCCCGAGCGCCTCTCCGGCAAGACCGTCGCCGTCATCGGCTCCGGCCCGGCCGGTCTCGCCGCCGCCCAGCAGCTCACCCGGGCCGGCCACACGGTCGCCGTCTACGAGCGCGCGGACCGCATCGGGGGCCTCCTGCGCTACGGCATCCCCGAGTTCAAGATGGAGAAGTCGCACATCAACCGCCGCATCGAGCAGATGCGCGCGGAGGGCACCAAGTTCCGCACCGAGACCGAGATCGGCCGGGACATCGACGCCGCGAAGCTGCGCCGCCGTTACGACGCCGTGGTCATCGCCGCCGGCGCCACCGTCTCCCGCGACCTGCCCGTCCCGGGCCGCGAGCTGAACGGCGTGCACTTCGCGATGGAGTACCTGCCGCTCGCCAACAAGGTGCAGGAGGGCGACCTGACGGTCTCCCCGATCACCGCCGAGGGCAAGCACGTCGTCGTCATCGGCGGCGGCGACACCGGCGCCGACTGCGTCGGCACCGCGCACCGCCAGGGCGCCCTCTCCGTCACCCAGCTGGAGATCATGCCCAAGCCGGGCGAGGAGCGGAACGCCAACCAGCCCTGGCCGACCTTCCCCATGCTCTACAAGGTCACCTCCGCGCACGAGGAGGGCGGCGAGCGCGTCTACTCCGTCTCGACCACCCACTTCGAGGGCGACGAGGACGGCAACGTCCAGGCCCTCCACCTGATCGAGGTGGAGTTCAAGGACGGTAAGCTGGAGCAGAAGCCCGGCACCGAGCGGGTCATCCCCGCGCAGCTGGTCACGCTCGCGATGGGCTTCACCGGCACCGACCAGGCCAACGGTCTGGTCCAGCAGTTCGGTCTGGAGCTCGACGAGCGCGGCAACATCGCCCGTGACGCGGACTACGCGACCAACGTCGGCGGCGTCTTCGTCGCCGGTGACGCGGGCCGCGGCCAGTCCCTCATCGTGTGGGCCATCGCCGAGGGCCGCTCCGCGGCACGCGGAGTGGACCGCTTCCTGACCGGAGCCAGCGCCCTGCCGGCCCCGATCCGCCCGACGGACCGTTCCCTGATGGTCTGACACGGCACACAGACGTCCCGTACAACGGCGTACGGAACTGAACGCGGCGCCTGCCCGTCCCCGACCGGACGATTCGGCAGGCGCCGTGGCGCATTCGGGGGCAGGTGCCGCCCGGTCTCAGACGGTCAGCGCCAGCGCACAGGTCGCGGCGGCCGTCGCCGTCACCGCCAGCACCAGACCGGTCAGCGCGAACCGCCGTACGCCGATGCGCGTCCCCTGGAACCGGCACCGCTCGAACCACAGCAGCGTCGCCAGCGACCCCCACGGCGTGACCAGCGGGCCCACGTTCACCCCGATCAGCAGGGCGAGCAGCTGATGGTGGTTGTCCGCCGGAACGACCGCCTCGCCCGCCACGTACGCCGGAAGGTTGTTCAGTACGTTGGCGAGCCCGGCGCCCACCCCCGCCGTACGCAGCATGCCCGCCAGGCCGTCGTCCGAGCCGAGCGCCCGCACCAGCACCTCGTGCAGCCCGTGCGCGTTGACCGTCTCCACCACCAGGAACATCCCCGGTACCAGGACCAGCAGCCGCCACGGGATCAGCGAGATCCGCAGCTCCTCGCGGCGCCGCACCGCGTACGCCACCACCACGACCACCATCGCCACCAGCGACGCGGACCACAGCGGCACGTCCACCGCCAGGATCGCCAGCAGGAACCCGGCACACGCCACCGAGCACACGCCCAGCAGCACCCGGTCGTCGGGCGAGGGCACCGGCGGCGGGGTGTAGGTGTCCGCGCCCCGCCGGCCCCGGCGCCAGTAGAACACCCACAGGCACAGCGCCGTCATCCCGATCGCGGCCAGCTGCGGCAGCCACATCACGGCCGCCAGCCCGGCGGGGGAGAGGTCCACCCGGTCCGCCGCCAGCAGATTGGTCAGGTTCGACACCGGCAGCAGCAGACTCGCGGTGTTGGCGAGCCACACCGTCGTCATCGCCAGCGGCACCGCCGCGATGCCCACCCGCCCGGCGAGCGCCAGCATCACCGGGGTGAGCAGCACCGCCGTCGTGTCCAGGTTCAGAGTGATCGTGGTCAGCGAGGCGAACGCCACGCACAGCCCGAACAACAGCGGATAACGCCCGCGCCCCGCCCGCGCCACCCACGCCGCGACCACGTCGAAGACCTGGGCCCGGCCCGCCAGCTCCGCCAGCACGATCACGGTCGCCAGGAACGCCAGCAGCGGCCCGATGCGCCGCAGCTGGTCCTGCGCCGGACCGGCGGGCAGCAGCCCGGTCGCCGCCGCGATCACCCCGAGCAGGAGCAGCCCGCCGGCCAGCCAGTCCAGGGGGTGCAGCCGCCGCGCCAGAGCACGCGGGAGCGGCGTGGGGTGATCTTTCCGCATGCGGGTCATCGTGTCAGACCGGGGCCGCCCGGCCCCGCTCAGCCGGTCAGCGCGGACGTCTTGAGGACCACCAGCAGCACCAGCACCGCCGCCAGCACCACACAGCCCGCCGTCTGCACCGCCGTACGCCGTCCGGCGGGGGCGTACGCGTACACGACGGTCACCGCCGCCCCGGTGAGCAGACCGCCCAGGTGCGCCTCCCACGAGGTGAAGGCCGCCGAGATCAGCATCCACACCAGGAACCCGGCCAGGAAGCTGTTGACCTCCCGCAGATCCCGGCCCAGGCGCCGGCTGATCACGTAGAACGCCGCAGCCAGCCCGAAGACCGCCCCCGACGCGCCCACCACCTCGTCCGACGGCGAGACCAGGTACACCAGCACCGAACCGCCCAGCGCCGCCAGCAGATACAGGGCGAGGAAGCGGACCCGGCCCAGCTGCTCCTCGACGACCCGGCCGAGATTCCACAGCGCGTACATGTTGAACACCAGGTGCAGCACCCCGAACGGCATCGACCCGAACGAGGTGCCGTCCGGCGGCAGATGGAGGAAGGACCCGGTCAGCAGCCGGTACCACTCACCGTCGACCACCCCGGCCACGCCGAACCCGGGATAGCCGCCGTCGACGTAGACGTACCGCCCGCCCTCCGTATCGGTCAGCCAGGCCCCGCCCATCGCGAACCGGTCGACGACCCCCGGACGTATCAGCTCCACCACGTACGCCAGGACGTTGAGACCTATGAGGGCGTACGTGACGACCGGCACCGCGGTCCGCGTCACCGTGCCGCCGAACGCCGTGCGGGCCCGGCGTACCGAGCGCTGCCCCTCCTTCACGCACTCCACGCACTGGTGGCCGACCGCCGCCTCCCGCATGCAGGACGGGCAGATGAACCGCTCGCAGCGGACGCAGCTCACATACGTCTCGTACGAGGGGTGGCGGTAGCACGTGGTGACGGCCTCCATGGCCGGCTCCTTCGTCTGTACGGGGGATCTGGGGCCGGTGGGGGGACGGCGGCGATCAAGATAGCGAACCGGGCAGGGCGGGCCCGACCCGGGCTCCGTACACCCGAACGGGTGGGGTGCGGACGGACGGACGGGAAACCGGACAGAGGATGTCGGGATTCCTGAGTTCCATGGGGTCATGACCACGAGTTCCTGGACAGACTTCCGCACCGCCGAACCGGACTTCGCCGACACCGTGCGCCGGCGGTTCGCGCAGTACCGCCACCACGTCCTCGCCACCCTCCGCGAGGACGGATCACCCCGGCTCACCGGCCTGGAGGTGGACTTCTGGGAGGACGAGCCGCACCTCGGCATGATGCCGAACTCCCGCAAGGCCCTCGATCTGCGCCGCGACCCCCGCTTCTCGGTGCACGCCAACCCCGGTCCCGACGCCACGATGGCCGACGGCGACGTCCGGATCTCCGGACGCGCCGTCGAAGTCACCGACCCCGCGGTGCTCGCCCGCTTCATCGAGGAGCGCACTCCGCCCGAGCCCTTCCACCTCTTCCGCGTCGAGCCCACCGAGGTGGTCCGCGTCGGCCTGGAGGGCGGGGATACGCTTGTCATCAGCACCTGGCGCCCCGGCCGCCCGCTGCGCGAGATCCGCAGGGGCAACGACGACAAGACGCTCTCGCAGGGCCGCTGAGCGCGACGCGCCGGCCGCGCGTGAGGCGCGTCTCCCTCCACACGGCGGTGATCCGTGCTACCGTTGGGCCCGTTGCAGTTTTGGTACCCATGAACTTTATGTGCGCCTGACGGGAATGCTTCGTCAGGCGCTTTATTGTTTTCCGGCTTTCTCCGGATGGGGCTCAATGCGGCGACTTGGAATTCGTAAAGTGCGAATTTCCGGCACTGCACCTCCTTAGGAGAACGACATGGCTACGGGAACCGTGAAGTGGTTCAACTCTGAAAAGGGCTTCGGCTTCATCGAGCAGGACGGCGGCGGCGCCGACGTCTTCGCCCACTACTCCAACATCAACGCCTCGGGCTTCCGCGAGCTCGTCGAGGGCCAGAAGGTCAGCTTCGACGTCACGCAGGGCCAGAAGGGCCCGCAGGCGGAGAACATCGTCCCGGCCTAATTGCCGGACGCGTACCTCGCAGCCGGGGCCCGCACCGTGAAGGTGCGGGCCCCGGCTCGTGCTGTCCCAGGAGGACAATCCCGATATGACCCGCTCCGAACGTCAGGACCGTCCCGCCCGCAACCGCCCGTCGAGGGGGCGTGGCACGGCCCAGGCAAAGGCAACCGCGCAGGGTTCCGGCAAGGGATCCGGAAAGGCGTCGCCCCGTCGCAGGGCCACGCCGCCGCAGGGCGAATTCGCGCTGCCCGAAACCATCACCCCCGCACTGCCCGCCGTCGAGGCGTTCGCCGAGCTGGACATGCCCGCAGCCCTGCTGAAGACCCTTGCCGCGCAGGGCGTGACCGAGCCGTTCCCGATCCAGGGCGCCACCCTGCCCAACTCGTTGGCCGGCCGCGACATCCTCGGCCGGGGCCGCACCGGCTCCGGCAAGACCCTGGCCTTCGGCCTCGCGCTCCTGGCCCGCACCGCGGGCCGCCGCGCCGAACCGAAGGCCCCCCTGGTCCTCGTCCTCGTACCGACCCGCGAGCTCGCCCAGCAGGTCACCGACGCGATGACGCCGTACGCGACCTCCGTGAACCTGCGGCTGGCCACCGTCGTCGGCGGCATGTCGATCACCAAGCAGTCCGCCACCCTGCGGCGCGGCGCCGAAGTGCTCGTCGCGACCCCCGGCCGGCTGAAGGACCTCATCGAGCGGGGCGACTGCCGCCTGGACCAGGTCTCCGTCACGGTCCTCGACGAGGCCGACCAGATGGCCGACATGGGCTTCATGCCGCAGGTCACCGCCCTGCTCAAGCAGGTCGAGCCGGACGGCCAGCGGATGCTGTTCTCCGCGACCCTGGACAAGAACATCGACCGCCTGGTCAAGATGTTCCTCACCGACCCCGTCGTGCACTCGGTCGACCCGTCGGCCGGCGCCGTCACCACCATGGAGCACCACGTCCTCCATGTGCTCGACGAGACCGACAAGAAGGCCGTCGCCACGAAGATCGCCGCCCGCGAGGGACGCGTGATCATGTTCGTCGACACCAAGCGCGCGGCGGACCGCTTCGCCAAGCGGCTGCTCGCCAGCGGTGTACGCGCCGCCGCGCTGCACGGCGGACGCTCGCAGCCGCAGCGCAACCGGACCCTGGACCAGTTCAAGAACGGCCAGGTCACGGCGCTCGTCGCGACCAATGTGGCGGCGCGCGGCATCCACGTCGACGACCTCGACCTGGTCGTCAACGTGGACCCGCCGACCGACCACAAGGACTACCTCCACCGCGGCGGGCGCACCGCACGGGCCGGGGAGTCCGGCAGCGTCGTCACGCTGGTGCTGCCCGACGAGAAGCGGGACATGACCCGCCTGATGCAGGACGCCGGTATCGCGCCGCGCACCACCCGCATCAAGTCCAGCGACGAGGAACTGACCCGCATCACCGGCGCCCGTGAACCGTCCGGTATCGCGGTCGTCATAGAGGTCCCGCAGCCCACCCAGCCGAAGCCGCGCACGCGGCCGGCCGGGTCCGGCACCGGCACCCGCTCGGGCAGCCGGGGCCGCGGCCGCGGGTCCGCGTCGAGCGCGGCAGGCACCACCCGGGGCGCCGCCCCCCGCACCGGCGCCGCCCGCGGCACCGGCCGGGGCGCGGCCCCCGCACGCGGCACGGGCCGCGGCTCCGCGCCCACACGCGGCCGCCGCGCCGCGTAGTACCCCGCTCGCCGGAGGGGCCACTTCAAGCCCCTCCGGCCGGGCGGATCGTGCACCTCCGGGGGCCACTTCAAGCCCCTCCGGCGATTGAGGAGCGGGGGTCCGGGGGCAGCGCCCCCGAAGAGGGCGCTCAGGTCGTGCAGTCCAGCACCGCACGGCACAGCGCGCACCGCACCCGAACCCGCCCCCGCACCGGAACCCGGTTGCGCTGATGGCACGTCGGGCACGCGAACGCGACCCGCAACCCGTCCCCGGCGGACTCGAAGGCGTACGGAACCCCCGGCGCCGCCCCCGCCCCCGGATGCTCCGACGCGTACCGCCGGTCCTTCGCGTACCGACGGCGCCCCGCCCAGCCGGCCGCCGTCAGCGGCGGCTGCGACGCGTCCCGCAGCGCCCGCGCCCGGCCCTGCGCGTACGCGGTGTACGCCTGCGGGCTGGTGAACCACGGCGAGGGGTCCTCGTCGAACACCTGCGCCCGCTTGGCCAGCACGTACCCGAACTCCTCCGGCGTCAGATAGCCGAGCTTCTGGCTGGAGACCGCGTCCTCGCGGAACGCGTCCAGCAGCAGCCAGCCCGCGCCCAGATAGGCCGCCGTCGTGTCGGTCAGGATCTCGTTGTCCCGGGTGCCGGGGAACTCCAGGCCCAGCCGGTGCAGCAGCACATGCGCGACCTCGTGCGACAGGGCCGCGCCGATGTCCCGGCGGTGCGTACGGAAGCGGTCGTTCAGCTCCACGAAGTACTCGGGGCCCGCCGCGAGTTCCACACTGCCCGCGTGCTCCATCGCCCGGAACGCCACGATCACCCGGGCGTCCGGCAGCCGGTAGTGGTGCACCATCGCCCGCGCCACCCGCTGCGCGCCCAGGTGCAGATCGTCCGCGTCCGCGAACGCCGCGTCGACCGGGGCGAGGCTGGGGGCGAACCGCTGGACCCCGTCGGCCGACAGCCGCCGGTACAGCGCGGTGATCGCCGAGCGGACCGTGTCCAGATGCGGGAAGCCGTGCTCGACCGGGCTGTTGCGGGGGCTGTCCGTCACGTCCGTACCCCCCGCTCGCGCGACGCTCGACTCCTCACCACTGTAGACCGCGGCGGGCGCCCGGGGGTTGTCAGCCGCTACGGACCGGCAGCCCCGGGCCCAGCTCGGCGAACGGCGCCCCCGCGCCCTCCGTCTCCAGCACCCACACCTCGTTGACGCCGTCCCGCAGCACCGGACCCGGCACGTACAGCGTGTGCTGCGGGCCCGCCGACCAGTAGCGGCCCAGGCAGAAGCCGTTCACCCAGACGAACCCCCGGGTCCAGCCCGGCAGTTCGAGCCCCGCGTGATCCGCCCCGCCCGCCGTCTCGAACGTGCCCCGGTACAGGCCCGTCCCTCCGGCCCCGTCGACCGGCGCGAACGGGAGGTCCGCCACCGCTCCCGGCTCCTCGAACGCGTCCAGCCGCAGCGCCCGCGCCCGCACCCCGTGCAGATACTGGCGCTCGTGCAGCACGCCCCCGGTGATCCCCTTCGGCTCGCCCAGGCGCGGCCCGTAGTTGACCCGGCCCAGCGACTCCACCCACAGCTCCACGTCGGCGGGCCCGGCCACCGGCTCCTCCAGGGTCCCCGCCTCCTCGCTCAGGACGCCCCGGCGCACCCCGTCCACGTACACCACCGCCCGGTCCCGCAGCCCCGAGACGCCCAGGGCGTACGGGCGGCGCGGACCCGGCACGGCGACCCGGTAGCGCACCAGGCCCCGGTCGACGCCCAGCTCCTCGAACGTGGGCGGCACCCCGCTCTCCGCCGTCTCCTCGTCCCCCAGCGCATCGAGGACGGCCGGCAGCGGCGCCCACTCCGTCAGCTCCGCCCGCACCGGGGCGAGTCCGACGGGCTCCGGCGGCAGCGCGGGCAGCGGCCCGTCCGCGTACCCGGCCAGGACCTCGCGGAACAGGCGGAACTTCTCCGTCGCCCGCCCGTACTCGTCGACCGGCGCGTCGTAGTCGTACGACGTCACCGTCGGCAGCAGCGCCCGGTCCTGGAGCGGGCCCGAGCGGTTGGCGCCCGCCCAGCCCGCGAAGTTGGTGCCGCCGTGCGCCATGTAGATGTTCACCGACGCCCCGCACTCCAGGATCTCCGCCAGCGCACCGGCCGCCTGCGCCGGGTCGCGTACCACCGGCGGCGCACCCCAGTGCTCGAACCAGCCGCACCAGAACTCCATGCACATCAAAGGACCCGACTCCTGATGGCGGCGCAGCACCCGGAACGCCTCGCGGGCGCCCGAACCGAAGTTGGCCGTGGCGAGCAGACCCGGCACCGAACCGCCGGTGAGCATGTGGTCCTCCGGCCCGTCCGAGGTGAACAGCGGCACGCTCACCCCGGACGCGGCGAGCAGGTCCGCCAGCTGCCTCAGATGCACGGCGTCGGTGCCGTAACTCCCGTACTCGTTCTCCGCCTGCACCATGATCACCGGACCGCCGCGGTCCGCCTGCCGCTCGACGACCTGCGGCAGCAGCTCGGCGAACCAGGACCGCACCGCGTCGAGGTACCCCTCGTCCCGGGTCCGCACCCGGCGGCCGAACCGGCCGGTCACCCACGTCGGCAGACCGCCGTTCTCCCACTCCGCGCAGATGTACGGGCCCGGCCGCACGATCGCCCACAGACCGGCGCGGTGCGCCGCGTCCAGGAACCGGCCGAGCGCACCGGTGTCCCGGAACCGCCCCGGCCGGGGCTCGTGCAGATTCCACGGGACGTACGTCTCCACACAGTTCAGGCCCATCGCCCGCAGCATCGCCAGCCGGTGGTCCCACTGCCCCTCGTGCACCCGGAAGTAGTGCAGGGCCCCCGACAGCAGCCGTACGGGCTTCCCGTCGATCCGGAAGTCGTCGTCCCCGACGGTGAAGTCAGCCATGGTGCCCGTTCTCCTGATGCGCGGAATGTCTCGGTCCAGCCTCACCCCTGGCGTGCGGCCGGTCCATGGACAAAGATCTTGGCTGTTTGGACAACCGCCTGCTCACCAGGCGTACGACACGGGGACCGGGGAGAGAAGGGGCCGATGTACCACACCTGGATGCGCTTCTTCACGCCCAGCCCGCTCCACCACCGCCTCGGCTTGGTCTGTCTCGGCGTCGGCCTCCAGCACGGCGCCCTGCCGACCGTCGGCCCGCGCACCCTCGACCACCACGTCGCCGTCGTCGTCCACTCGGGCAGCGGCTGGTTCGCCGGACCCGACGGGCGGCGCCTGCCGGTGACCGCGCCCAGCCTGATCTGGCTGACCCCCGGCACCCCGCACCACTACGGCGCCGACCCCGGGACCGGCTGGGACGAGAGCTTCGTCGACTTCACCGGGCCCGCGACCGCCACCTACACCGAACTCGGCTACATCGAACCCGACCGCCCCCTGGTGCCCCTCTCCGACACGGCCGCCCCGCGCGCCGCGATCGGCCGGATGGTCCGGGCGGCCCGGCGCGGCAACCCGCTCCTGGAGGTCGAGACCGGGGCGGCCGTGCACGAACTCCTCGTCGCCCTGCGCCGGGCCCGCGCCGACATCGGCCCCGACGGCGACCCCGTCCTCCAGGCGCTCGCCCGGGACGCCTTCCAGCCCCTGTCCGTCGCCGAACACGCCGCCCGCCACGGCATGACCTCCGCCGAGCTGCGGACCGCGGTCCGCAGGGGCGCCGGATGCAGCCCCAAGGACTACCTCCTCGGCATCCGCCTGGGCCGCGCCAAGGAACTCCTCGCCACCGGCGACCTGCCCGTCGCCGCCGTCGCCCGCCGCGTCGGCTACGACGACCCCGCCTACTTCTCCCGCCTCTTCGCCCGCCGCGTCGGCATGGCCCCCGTCCGCTTCCGCGAACAGCAGGGCCGCACCGTCCCCGGCGGCTGGAGCGACCGGGTCCCCGATCCGGATCACCCCCCGACGATCATCCCGTAACCCGTAAGCTCGCTGCCCATGACCACGAACGACATCGACGACTCCGTGCGCCTCGAACTCGACCGGCTGCGCCAGAGCATCGACAACATCGACGCGGCCGTCGTCCACATGCTGGCCGAGCGCTTCAAGTGCACCCAGCAGGTCGGCCACCTCAAGGCCGCCCACCACCTGCCCCCGGCGGATCCGGCCCGCGAGGCCCGTCAGATCGCCCGGCTGCGGCAGCTCGCCGAGAGCGCTCATCTCGACCCGGCCTTCGCCGAGAAGCTGCTCAACTTCATCGTCGCCGAGGTCATCCGCCACCACGAGCGGATCGCGGACGAGTCCGGGAACGGCGCGGAGGCGGCCGGGGAGCGTTAGCCGCCCCGGCCGCCTCCGCGTCCGCGTCCGCCCGCCCGTCAGGGCGAGATCTCCTCCAGCGGCCGGTTCGCCGTCTCCTCCGCGAGGGTGCCGGCGACCACCGCGCCGAGCACCGCCACCGCGGCGAGCATCACGAAGACCGCGGTGACGCTGTCGTTCGCCGCGTAGACCACGCCGACGAGGATCGGGCCGAGGATGACGCCCAGGCGGTTGACCGCGCCGCCCACGCTGCAGCCGAGCGCGCGCATCCGGGTCGGGTACAGCTCCGGCGTGTACAGGTAGAGGCAGATGTTGGAGCCGAAGAAGCCGACCGCCGAGAGCGAGGTCCAGATCAGCACCTGGACGGGGGAGCCGGCGCCGAGGGCGGCCAGGGTGAGCAGCAGGGCGGCCGAGGCGCCGAGGCAGATCGCGAAGATCTTACGGCGGCCCAGGACGTCCACCGTGAGCGCGACGATCAGGCAGCCGAGCAGGCCGGCGACCGAGGTCACCGTGGAGTAGAGCAGGGCGTCGGAGAGGCCGAGGCCGTACTCGTCCTTGTAGATGCTCGGCAGCCAGGACGTCACGCCGTAGTTCACGAAGTAGCCGGTGAACCAGATCGCGCCGACGACCAGCGTGCGGCGCCGGTAGCGGCCGGTGAACAGGCCGCGCATCCCGGTCGCCGCCCGTTCCGCGTCGGTGGCGGTCGCCGGGGCGGCGGGGCCGGCGGGTTTCGCGGGGGCCGGGGCGGGGAGTGGCCGGCCCGTCGCGGCCGTGACCTTCGCCTCGATCCCGGCCATCACCGCTTCCGCCTCCGCGAGCCGGCCCCGGTCCGCGAGCCAGCGCGGCGACTCCGGGACGCGGCGCTGGACGAGGAAGGCCAGCAGGCCGGGGACGGCGGCGATCGCGAACATCGTGCGCCAGCCCGCGGCCGGGACCACCCAGGCCGCGACCAGCGCGCCGACGGTGAGGCCCGCCGGGAAGACCAGCTCGTACAGCAGGACGAAGCGGCCCCGCTTGAAGCTGCGCGTGATCTCACTGATGAAGGCCGCCGCCACCGGCACCTCGCCCCCGATCGCGAGCCCCTGGACGAACCGGAGGGCGAGGAACGGGGTGAGCGAGGTGCAGGCGGTGAGGGCGAGGCTGACCAGGCCCGATACGGCGATGCAGTACGCGATGACCTTCACCCGGCCGTAGCGGTCGGCCAGCCGCCCCGAGAGCAGGGCGCCGACGAGCATGCCGACCGAGCCGACGGTGAGGACGGCCGTGGCGTCGCCGGTGCTCAGCTGCCACTCGTCGCGCAGTTCGGGCAGCGCGTAGGCGATCAGCAGCTGGTCGAACGCCTCGAAGAAGGTGACCACACCCACGATCAGGCGGACGGTGATGTGCCAGCGGGAGGGCGGCAGCCGCTCGAACCGGGCCGCGATGGCGGTGCGGGGGGTGCCGGCGGGCGAGGGGCCCGGTGCGGCGTCCTGCGAGATGTCGGTGCTCATCCAGGGTTCCTCCTGCTCCGCGGGGGGCCCGGAGCGGTTGGGGAGCCAGGTGTACGGGTTTGCAGAGGGGTGTGGGTGAGCCGAGCGTACGGGTGGGGGAGCGGTACGCGGTGCCCGTGAGGCGGTGACATCGCCCACGAACCTCTGTAAGCACCTAGCTTCTTAGGGCTTAAGTTCTATCGGTCCGGGGGTGGACGCCGTCAAGGGCCGGGGAGCAAAAGACTTTTTGCCCGGGAGGGCTTGCGGGTAATTATTTAAGCCCTTAGCTTTTTAGCCCTGAGAGGTACCCGGCTCCGGCCGGACCGAGAACCCGATACGACCGCAGGAGGCCAACTGATGCTCGCCGACGAGGTGTTGGTCGCAGGGCAGTGGCGCCAGGGCCGGGGCGCCCCCATCGAGACCGTCGACCCGGCCACCGGCCAGGTCATCGCCACCGTGCACGCCGCATCCCTCGACGACGTCGAGGAGGCCGCCGCCGAGGCCGCCCGCGCCGCCCAGGACCCCGCCTGGCGCGAACTTCCGGCCCACCTCCGCGCCCGGCTGCTGCACCGCGTCGCCGACCTCGTCGAGCGGAGCGCCGACCGGCTCTGTGCCCTCCAGACCGCCGACACCGGCAAGTGCCGTACCGAGACCCGCGCCCTCGTCCTCAGCGCCGCCGGCACCTTCCGCTACACCGCCGCCGCCCTGGAGACCGCCGAGGACGCGCTCACCCCGGCCCGCGGCCCGTACGTCACCATGAGCGTCCACGAACCCATCGGCGTCGTCGGCGCGATCACCCCCTGGAACTCGCCGATCGCCAGCGACGCCCAGAAGCTCGCCCCCGCCCTCGCCGCCGGCAACGCCGTCCTCCTCAAGCCCGCCGAGTGGACCCCCCTCGTCGCCCTCGCACTCGGCCGCCTGGTCCACCAGGCACTCACCGAGGCCGGGCTGCCCACCGCCCTGCTCTCCGTCCTGCCGGGCCGGGGCAGCGTCATCGGCGACGCGATCGTCCGCCACCCCGCCGTCGGCAGGATCACCTTCACGGGGGGTACGGCGACCGGCCGCACCCTCGCCCACGCCGCCGCCGACAAGCTGATGCCCGTCTCCCTCGAACTCGGCGGGAAGTCACCGACGATCGTGCTGGAGGACGCCGACCTCGAACAGGCCCTCGCCGGCGTCATGTACGGGATCTTCTCCTCCAGCGGCCAGAGCTGCATCGCCGGCTCCCGCCTCTTCGTCCACCGCTCCCGCTACGAGGAATTCCTCGGCGAACTCGTCGCCCGCACCGAGAAGTTGCGCGTCGGACCCGGCACCGACCCGGACACCCAGGTCGCCCCGCTCGTCCACCACCGCCACCGCGACAGCGTCGCCGCCTACGTCGACCTGGCCCGCGAGGAGGGCGCCACCGTCCGCTGCGGGGGAGCGGCCCCCGAGGGCGAGCGCTACCGGGACGGCGCCTACTACCTGCCCACCGTCCTGGACGGCCTTCCCCCGACCGCGCGGGTCTGCCGGGAGGAGATCTTCGGCCCCGTCCTGGTCGCCCTGCCCTTCGACGACGAGGACGACCTCGTCGCCCAGGCCAACGACAGCGTCTACGGACTGGCCTGCGGCATCTGGACCCGTGACCACGCCCGCGCCTGGCGGCTCGCCCGCCGTATCGACGCCGGCACCGTCTGGATCAACACGTACAAGCAGTTCAGCATCTCCACCCCGTTCGGCGGGCTCAAGGACAGCGGCATCGGCACCGAGAAGGGCCGCGACCTCATCCGCGGCTACCAACGGCAGAAGTCCCTCTACTGGGCCACCGACACCATCCCGCTGCCCTGGGCCGCCGCCCACTGACACCGCACGCGCCCCACCCACCCGAGCGGGAGAACACCATGCCCCACGACCACCCCCACGACCGGCCGGTCGCCCGGCTCCGCGCCCTGCGCTCCGTCGAACTCCACACCCCCGCACTCACCGAGTCCGCCGACTTCTACGCCGAGGTCTGGGGCCTGGAACCCGTCGAACGCGACACCGGCGCCACCTGGCTGCGCGGCACCGGCGAGGAACACCACGTCCTGCACCTCACCCGCGCCGACCGCAACGGGCTCGGCCGCATCACCTTCGCCGTCGCCACCCCCGCCGAGATCGACGAGGCCGCCCGCCGGCTCCTGGCCCGTGGCATCGTCCCCGTCGCGGGCCCCGGCCCCCTCGACCAGGTCGGCGGCGGCTACGGACTGCGCTTCACCGACCCCGAGGGCCGGCTGATCGAACTCAGCGCCCAGACCCACGCCGTCACCCCGCGCGGCCGGGACGCCGCCGTCCCCGTCGGCGTCACCCACACCGTCCTCAACACCACGGACATCGACGCCGCCGTCGCCTTCTACACCTCGGTCCTCGGCCTGCGGGTCTCCGACTGGTCCGAGCACCAGATGGCGTTCCTGCGCTGCAACGCCGACCACCACTGCATCGCGTTCAACCAGGCCGAGTGGGCCTCCCTCAACCACGTCGCCTACGAGATGCCGTCCGTCGACCACTTCATGCGCGGCCTCGGCCGGCTCCGCCACCACGGCATCGTCCCCCAGTGGGGCCCCGGCCGGCACGGCCCCGGCAACAACACCTTCTCCTACTTCACCGACCCGGCCGGACTCGTCTGCGAGTACACCTCCGAGGTCGCCCAGATCGTCGAGGACGCCTGGATCGCCAAGGTCTGGCGCCGCACCCCCGACCTCTCCGACCTGTGGGGCACCGCCGGACCCCCGTCCCCCGTCATCCGCCGCCACATGGCCGGCGTCCCCGACCCCGGCCCGCTCGCCACCACACCGGAAGAGGTGACCGCGTGACCACCGTTCTCCACTCCCGCCCGGACACCACCCCCGCACGCCCCGGCCGCCCCGTGCGCCGCGTCGGCCTCGTCGGCTGGGGCGCCATCGGACGCGTCGTCGGCACCGCCCTCGCCGAAGGCCGCATCCCCGGCGCCGAACTCACCTGCGTCATCGACAACCGGCCCCTCGTCGACGCCCCCGCACCCCAGCTGTCCTTCGAGGACGCCCTCGCCGTCTGCGACCTTGTCGTCGAAGCCGCCGGCCAGGCCGTCGTACGCGAATGGGCCGAGCGCGTCCTCACCAGCGGCGCCGACCTGCTCATCGCCTCCACCGGCGCCCTCGTCGACCCCGAACTCACCGGCCGGCTGCGCGCCGCCGGACCCGGCCGCGTCTACTTCACGGGCGGCGCCGTCGGCGGACTCGACCTCCTCCAGGCCGTGCGCGGACTCGGCCCCCTCACCTCCGTCACCCTCACCACCACCAAGCTCCCCGCCACCCTCCACCAGCCCTGGATGGACGACGAGCTGACGGCCCGGCTGCACACCACCACCGAACCCGTCGAGGTCATGCGCGGCACCGCACGCGACGTCCCGGTGAAGTTCCCCAAGTCCACCAACGTCGCCGCCTCCGTCGCCCTCGCCACCGGCGACCCGGACCTCGTCGAGGTCGTCGTCGTCGCCGACCCGGCCGCCGCCCTCACCCGGCACGTCATCGAGGCGGCGGGCCCGCACGGCAGCTACCGCTTCGAGGTCGCCCACCGGCCCGACGCCGCCAACCCCGCCACCAGCCAGGTCGTCCCGCACGCCGTGCTCCGCAGCCTCGGCGCCGTCGTCGGCCGGGCGGGGCAGATCCTGTGACCGCCGGGATCCACACCCGCGAGGCCGGCGACCCGGACGCCCCGCTGCTGCTCTGTCTCCACGGCATCGGCTCCTCCTCCGCCGCCTTCGCCCCCCAGCTCGACGGCCTCGCCGACCGGGTACGGGTCGTCGCCTGGGACGCCCCCGGCTACGCGGACTCCGCCGACCCCGACCACGCCCCCGGCCTCGACGGCTACGCCGACACCGCCGCCGCCCTCATCCGTGACCACGGCGGCCCCGCCCACGTCCTCGGCGTCTCCTGGGGCGGCGTCATCGCCCTGCGCCTCGCCGCCCGCCACCCGGCCCTCGTCGCCTCCCTGATCGTCGCCGACTCCAGCCGGGGGTCCGGCACCGACCCGGACAAGGCGAAGGGCATGCGCGGACGCGCCGCACAGCTCGCCGCCGAAGGCCCCGAGGCGTTCGCCGCAGCCCGCGGACCCCGCCTCGTCTCGGACGGCGCACCCCCCGAACTCGTCGCACGCGTCGTCGCCACCATGGCCGCGTCCGTCCGCGCACCCGGCTACGGCTACGCCGCCGAGGCCATGGCGGCCGCCGACCTCACCGACGACCTGCCCGCCATCACCGCACCCGCCCTCGTCCTGTGCGGCGAACAGGACACGGTCACCGGCACCGACGAGTCCCAGGCCATCGCCGGCGCCCTGGAGAAATCCGTCTACGTCACCCTCTCCGGCGCCGGACACCTCGCCAACCAGGAACGCCCCGAGGCCTTCAACGCCTGGGTCCGCGCCCACCTCCACGTCGTCGCCCGCGTACCCGCGTAACGACGAGCCCCCACCCACCCCCGACCCACCGAGGAGCATCCCGTGCCCATCGACAAGACCCCGTACGAGAACAACGGCGACCTCGCGAAGTTCACCGACTCCCTCATCGCCACCAAGGACTCCCGCGAACCCGACTGGGACACCCTCTCCTTCCAGGAGAAGGCCGGCGCCCAGTACCGCCGCGCGCAGATCCGGTACGTCGGCTCCGGCGCCACCGGCAACCACGAGAACGACAACCGCATCCTGCCCTCGGGCGGTTTCACCCTCTCCAACATGCTGCTCCCGCCGGGCGCCGAGGGCCCTGAGCACACCCACCACGACGTGGAGGAGGCGTTCTTCGTCCTGGAGGGGCAGGTCAGGGTCGGCATCCACCGCGGCGCCGACGAGACCGAATACCGCACCCTCGGCTACCGCGACATGATCGTCGTCCCCGCCGGAGTCGCCCGCTCCCTGAAGAACGAGGGCGACACCGACGCCCTGTTCTGCGTCATCATCGGCACACGGAAGCCGCAGGTCCCCACCTACCCCGAGCACTCGCCGATGCACGGCGTCACCCGCGGCTGATGGCCGCCGACGACACCCCCCGCACGGTCGTCGTCACCGGCGCCGGCCGCGGCCTCGGACTGGCCGCGGCCCGCCGGATCGGCGCTGACGGACACCGCGTCGTCATCGCCGAACTCGACGGGACCACGGGCCGGCAGGCGGCCGACGCCCTCCGTGCCGAGGGCATCACCGCCGACTACCACCCGCTCGATGTCGCCGACCCGGACTCCGTCGCCGCCCTCGCCGGCACCCTCGCCGAAGACGGCAGCCGCCTGTACGGCCTGGTCAACAACGCCGGACTCGCCAACGCGGTCGGCGGCAAACCGTTCCACGAGATCGACGTCGAGGCCTGGGACCGCATCATGACGGTCAACGCCCGCGGCCCCTGGCTCGTCGCCCGCGCCCTCCTCCCGCTCATGGCGGCCCACGGCAGCGGACGCGTCGTCAACCTCGCCTCGGACGCCGCGCTGTACGGCTCGCCCCGGCTCGCCCACTACATCGCGTCCAAGGGCGCCGTGATCTCCCTGACCCGGGCCATGGCCCGGGAGACGGGCGACCTCGGCATCACCGTCAACGCGGTGGCCCCCGGCCTCACGGAAGGGGAGTCCGCCGTGGACATCCCCGCCGAACGCCACGAGCTCTACCGCCTCAACCGGGCGATCTCCCGCCCCCAGCAACCGGCCGACCTGGTCGGCCTGATCGCCTTCCTCATCGGCGACGAGTCGAGCTACATCACCGGCCAGACCTTCGCGGTCAACGGTGGCTTCACGATGACCTGATCGATCGAGCCCGCAGAGGCATATCAAGCCCGCAGGGGCATATCAAGCCCGTCCGGCGATTGAGGACACCCCCGCACCGGGGTCCCGGTGCCCCCGCGGAGCGCCCCGCACCCCCGCCGCCCCCCAACCGCAAGGAACCCCATGGACCTCCACCTGAAAGGCACCCGCATCCTCGTCACCGGCGGCAGCTCCGGCGTCGGCCTCGCCACGGTCCGCGCGCTCCTCGACGAGGGCGCCCGCGTCGCCACCTGCGGCCGCCGCCCCGACGCCCTCGCCGCCGCCCTCGACGGCCTCGCCGGACCCGACACGCTCTACCACGCCCCCTGCGACGTCACCGACGAGGCCGCCGTACGCGCCTTCACCGACGCCGCCGCCGACCACCTCGGCGGCCTCGACGGCCTCGTCAACAACGCCGGCGCCTCCCGGATGAAACCCTTCGCCGAGACCACCGCCGACGACTGGCGCGAGGAACTGGAACTCAAGTTCTTCGGCGTCCTCAACCCCCTCAACGCCGCCCTGCCCCACCTCCGCGCCTCCGGCAACGCCTCCGTCGTCAACATCAACGCCGTCCTCGCCAAACAGCCCGAGACCCGGCTGATGACCACCAGCGCCGCCCGCGCCGGCATCCTCAACCTCTCCACCTCGCTGTCCAAGGAACTGGCCCCCGACGGCATCCGCGTCAACTCCGTCTGCCTCGGCCTCATCGACACCGGACAGTGGGAACGCCGCCACGCAGCATCCGGCAGCCCGCTGGACTACCCCGCCTGGCAGGCGGAACTGGCCGCCGACCGCGGCATCGCCCTCGGCCGCCTCGGCAACGCCGACGAAGTCGCGTACGCCGTCACCGCCCTCCTCTCACCCCGGGCGTCCTACATCACCGGCACCACCGTCGACGTCTGCGGCGGCGTCAACCGCGCCGTCGCGTAACCCACCCGCCAACCCCCTCCAGGAGCACCCGACATGACCCGACCCAACGGCGGCGACCTGCTCGTCGAGACGCTACGAGGACTGGGCGTCGACACGGTGTTCGGCATCGTCAGCGTGCACAACCTGCCGCTCGTCGAAGCCGTCGACCGCGACCTGCGCTTCGTCCCCGTCCGCCACGAAGCCGCCGCCGTCAACGCCGCCGACGGCTACGCCCGCGCCACCGGCAACCTCGGCTGCGCCCTCACCAGCACCGGTACGGGCGCCGGCAACGCGGCCGGTTCCCTCATCGAGTCCCTCAGCTCCGGCACCCCCGTCCTGCACATCACCGGACAGATCGACAGCGCGTACCTCGGCTCCGGACGCGGCTTCATCCACGAGACCAAGGACCAGCTCGGCATGCTCCGCGCGGTCTCCGCACACGCCGTCACCGTCACCGACGCCGCCCGTGCCGGCGACGTCCTGCGCGAGGCCGCCGCCCGCGCCCTGACCGCCCCGCACGGCCCGGTCAGCGTCGAGTGGCCCATCGACCTCCAGTTCGCCCCCCAACGGCTCACCGGCACCCCCGTCCCCACGCCCGCCACGCCGCCCCTGCCCGACGCGGCACTCCTGGACGAGGCCGCCGCCCTGCTGTCCGCCGCCCGCCGCCCCCTCCTCTGGGCCGGCGGCGGCGCCAACAGCGCCCGCCCCGAGGTCGCCGCACTCCTCGACGCCCTGAACGCCGGGCTCGTCACCTCCAACTCCGGCCGCGGCGCCGTCCCCGAATCGGACGCGCGGGTCCTCGGCAACTACGCCACCGCCCCCGCCGGCCGCGCCCTGCTCGCCGAGGCCGACGTCCTGCTCACCATCGGCACCCACTTCCGCTCCAACGAGACCGCCGACTACGGCCTCGAACTCCCCGCCACCCACATCCAGATCGACCTGGACCCCGCCGCCCCCGGCCGCGTGTACCCGGCGACCGTTGCCCTGACCGGCGACGCCGCCGCCGTACTCGCCGCCCTCCTGGGCCGCGTCACCAGCGGCAGTACGGAGACGAGCTGGCCCGGCCGCGTACGCGAAGCCCGCACCGCCGCCCGCACGGCGCAGCGCCACGCCATCGGCCCGCAGGCCGCGATCAACGACGCGATACGCGACGCCTGCCCGCCCGGCTCCGTCATCGCCCGGGACGTCACCATCCCCTCCTCCACCTGGGGAAACCGGCTCCTGGAGATCACCGACCCGGCCACCAACGTCTTCCCGCGCGGCGGCGGTATCGGCCAGGGCCTCGCCATGGGCATCGGCGCCGCACTCGGCCGCCCCGATACCCCCACCGTCGTCATCGCCGGCGACGGCGGCCTCGCCGTCCACCTCGGCGAACTCCTCACCCTCGCCCAGGAGAAGCCCGACCTCACCCTCCTCGTCTTCAACGACGGCGGCTACGGCGTCCTGCGCAACATGCAGGACAACCACTTCCCCCGCCGCTCCGGAGTCGACCTCACCACCCCCGACTTCGCGCAGCTCGCCGCCGCCGTCGGCCTCCCGTACGCCCGCATCGCCGCCGAGGCCGACGCCGGACCCGTCATCAAGGAAGCCACCACCACCCCCGGCCCCACCCTCGTCGAGATCGACCTCGCCGCACTCGGCCCCATGAACACCCCCTTCACCCCGCCCGTCAAACTCCCCGCCGCCGCGACCGACACCCCCCGAGCAGGAGGCAACCCGTCATGACACCCGCCGAGGAGCCCCGGCTCGACCTGCTCGTCCACCGCATGACGTGGGAGGCCGACGGAGTCCTGAGCATCGAACTCACCCACCCCGACGGCACCCCCCTCCCCGCCTGGCAGCCCGGCGCCCACATCGACGTCCACACCGGCGGCCACATCCGCCAGTACTCGCTGTGCTCCGACCCCGCCGAGACCACCCGCTGGCGCATCGGCGTCCTGCGCGAACCCGCCTCCCGCGGCGGCTCCGCCCACATCCACACCGAGCTGCGCCCCGGCCGCACCGTCCACGTCCAGGGCCCCCGCAACCACTTCGCGCTCGACCCCGACGCCCCCGGCTACCTCTTCGTCGCCGGCGGCATCGGCATCACCCCCCTCCTGGCCATGGCCCGCGAGGCCACCCGCACCCGCACCCCCTGGCGGCTCGTCCACGGCGGCCGCACCCGCGCCTCCATGGCCTTCACCGCCGAACTCACCGCCCTCGCCGAACTCCCCGGCGGGAGCGTCGAGTTCATCCCCCAGGACGAACAGGGCCACCCCGACCTCGACACCCTCCTCAGCAGCATCGAACCCGGCACCCAGGTCTACTGCTGCGGCCCCGAACCCCTCCTCGCCGCCGTCGAGGAACGCTGCCCCGACGCCCGTACCGAACGCTTCGCCGCACCCGCCGCCGCACCCCGCGACGGCGAGGACACCGGCTTCGACATCGTCTGCTCCCGCACCGGCCGCACCGTCGAGGTCGCCCCGGACACCTCCGTGCTCGACGCCCTGGAGAACGCCGGCATCCCCGTCGCCTCCTCCTGCCGCGACGGCATCTGCGGCACCTGCGAGACCAAGGTCCTCGAAGGCACCCCCGACCACCGCGACTTCCTCCTCAGCGAGGGCGAACGCGAAACCGGTGCCTCGATGATGCTCTGCGTCTCCCGCTCCCACACCCCCCGCCTCGTACTCGACCTCTGAACCGCCCGAAGGGAGCCGACATGACCGGCCCGACCAGCCCGCAGTACCTCGACCCGCACCAGGCCCGCACCGCCGAGCCCACCCCGTACGAGAAGAAGCTCGCCGCCGTGATCGAGGAGGTCTTCGGCGGCGGAGCCCACGACCTGCCCGGACTCGTCGCCGGACTCAACGCCCGCGACCTGCCCGCCCCCGACGGCAGCCCCTGGACCGAGGACACCTTCCGCACCGAGATGCGACGCCTGGGAGCGTGAGACAGCCATGACCACCGCCACCACCCCCGTACAGCCCGGCACCCCGACCCGCCCCTCCGAGGTCGCCCGCCCCGGCGAACGCACCGCCGACCGCCTCTTCGCCACCGGCATCCGCAACCAGTGGTACGCCGTCTGCCCCTCGGACTTCGTCCCCGCCGGCGGCATGAAACGGCTCACCCTCCTCGGCGAGGAATGGCTCCTCTTCCGCCGCGCCGACGGCACCCTCCACATGCTGGAGGACCGCTGCCCCCACCGCGGCGCCCGCCTCTCCCTCGGCAAACACCTCGGCGACCGCATCGCCTGCTGGTACCACGGCGTCCAGGTCGACGGCACCGGCACCGTCGCCGCCGTCCCCGGCCTCCCCGGCTGCAACCTGGAGGGCAAACAGCTCGTCGCCGCCCCCCACCTCATCGAGACCGGCGGCGCGATCCTCGCCTACTTCGGCGACCACACCCACGCCGAACCCGTCCCGCTCACCCTCCCCGAACCCCTCACCGACCCCGGCACCTCGGCCTTCCTCTGCTACGCCGAGTGGAACGTCAACTGGCGCTACGCCGTCGAGAACCTGCTCGACCCCATGCACGGCTCGTTCCTCCACCGCGACTCGCACAGCATGGCCGAGGGCCAGACCACCGCCCGCTTCCGCATCCGCGAGACCGAACGCGGCTTCTTCTTCGAGAAGACCGACCAGAGCGGCGTCAACTTCGACTGGGTCGAGCTCTGCCGCACCGGCGTCGACTGGGTCGACCTCACCATCCCCTACCCGCCGACCGCCGGACCCGGCGGCCCCTTCGGCATCGTCGGCATGGCCACTCCCATCGACGAGAACCGCTGCGCCGTCTTCTTCTGGCGCTACCGCAAGGTCACCGGCTGGCAGCGCGACACCTGGCGCTTCCTGTACAAGACGCTCCTGGAGGACCGCCACTGGGAGGTCCTCGAACAGGACCGCGTCATGCTGGAGGACCTGCGCACCGACGCCGACCAGGCGGAAAACCTCTACCAGCACGACCTGGGCGTGGTCAGGGTCCGCCGCATGTACCGCACGGAAGCGGAGTCCCAGGCGGCGACGGCCTGAACCGTGTCCTCAATCGCCGGCCACTACAAGCCCGTCCGGCGATTGAGGACACTTTCGCGCCGTGTGGCGGCGCCCAAATCAAGCCCGTCCGGCGATTGAGGACGCCTTCGCGCCGTGTGGCGGCGCCCAAATCAAGCCCGTCCGGCGATTGAGGACATCCCCGCACCGGGATCCCGGTGCCCCCGCGGAGCTCCTACTCCCCGCCCTCCGCGGACAGCACCGACCGCTCCAGCTTCCCCAGCAACCGCGCAAGCTCCACGCACTCCGCCGCCGACAGCCCCGCCAGCATCCGCCGCTCGTTCTCCAGATGCTCCGAGAACAGCTCGTCGATCAGCGAAAGCCCCTCGCCCGTCAGCCGCGAGTGCACCACCCGCCGGTCCTGCGGATCGCGCTCCCGCCGGATCAGCCCGTCCTTCTCCAGCCGGTCTATCCGCAGCGTCACACCCGCCGAACTGATCAGCCCCGAATCGGCCAGCTCACCCGCCGTACGCCGGAACGGCGCCCCCGCCCGTCGCAGCGCCGTCAGCACATCGAAACCGGCCATCGAAAGACCCTTGCGCTCCACGGGCCGCGAGATCGCCGTGCTGTACCGCAGGAACGCCCGGTGCAGCCGTCCGAACACCTCCAGCGGGGCCGTGTCCAGCTCCGGCCGCTCCCGCCGCCAGTCCGCCACGATCGACGCCACCGCGTCCGCCCGCTCCCCGGAACCCGGAGCCGGAGGCGAACCGGCCGGTACCGCGTCCGCCGCATTCCGGTTCTTCGCCATCCCGGCCACACCTCCGTGCAGGTACACCATGGGGTAAGAATCTTAGCCCTCAAAGGACCACGGGCGGCTGCCCGCCCCCAACGGAACCCGCCTGCGCGCCGCCCGGCGCATACGGCAGCATGTCCCCATGTCCGTACTGACGCGCGATGAAGCGCAGGCCCGAGCCCAGATCCTCGACGTACACCGCTACACGGTCGAACTCGATCTCACCGCGGGGGAGGAGACCTTCGAATCCCGGACCGTCATCGAGTTCACCGCCCGCACGGCCGGTGACACCTTCCTCGAGCTCAAGCCGGCCACCCTGCGCTCGATCAGCCTGGACGGGCAGCCGCTGGACCCCGCAAACCTCACCGAGAACCGGTACGCGCTCACCGGCCTCACCCCCGGCCCGCACGAACTGCGCGTCGACGCCGCCATGCGCTACTCCCGCACCGGCGAAGGCATGCACCGCTTCACGGACCCCAGCGACAACGAGACCTACGTCTACACCCAGCTCTTCATGGAAGACGTCCAGCGCGTCTTCGCCGCGTTCGACCAGCCCGACCTCAAGTCCGTCTTCGCCCTCACCGTCACCGCCCCCGAAGGCTGGACCGTCCTCGGCAACGGCATCGCCGAGCACACCGGCGACGGCCGCTGGACCATCGCCCCCACCCCGCCGCTCTCCACCTACCTCGTCGCCGTCGCCGCCGGCCCCTGGCACTCCGTGACCACCGAGCACGCCGGACTGCCCTTCGGCATCCACTGCCGCCGCTCCCTCGCCCCCCACCTCGACGCCGACGCCGACGAGATCCTCGACATCACCCGGGCCTGCTTCGACCGGTTCCAGGAGAAGTTCACCGAGCCGTACCCCTTCGACTCCTACGACCAGGCGTTCGTCCCCGAGTTCAACGCCGGCGCCATGGAGAACCCCGGCCTCGTCACCTTCCGCGACGAATTCATCTACCGCTCCGCCGTCACCGACACCGAACGCCAGACCCGCGGCATGGTCATCGCCCACGAGATGGCCCACATGTGGTTCGGCGACCTCGTCACCCTCGCCTGGTGGGACGACATCTGGCTCAACGAGTCCTTCGCCGAGTACATGGGCTACCAGACCCTCGCCGAAGCCACGCGGTTCACGGACACCTGGGTCGACTTCGGCGTCGCCCGCAAGGGCTGGGGATACGACGCCGACCAGCGCCCCTCCACCCACCCCGTCGCCCCCGACCCGGCCGACGTCCCCGACACCGCCTCCGCCCTCCTCAACTTCGACGGCATCTCCTACGCCAAGGGCGCCTCCGCCCTGCGCCAGCTCGTCGCCTGGCTCGGCGAGAAGGACTTCCTCGCGGGCATCAACACCCACTTCGCCCGCCACAAGTTCGCCAACGCCACCCTCGCCGACTTCATCGACAACCTCGCCTCCGCCACCGACCGCGACGTCCACGCCTGGGCCGACCAGTGGCTCCGCACCACCGGCGCCGACACCCTCACCGCGCACACCACCGAGTCCGACACCACCTGGTCGCTCCACATCGACCACCGGGGCACCCGCCCCCACCGCATCGGCGTCGGGGTGTACGACCACAGCCTCGACACCCAGCACGGGCCCACCCCCCTCGTCCTGCGCGAACGCTTCGACGCCGGCATCCCCGAAGAAGCCCCCGTCACCCGCCCCGGCCGCCGCCCCGCCCTCGTCGTCCTCAACGACGAAGACCTCACCTACGCCAAGATCCGCCTCGACCCCCACTCCTGGAACACCGTCCTCGACAGCCTCTCCGGCATCCCCGACGCCCTCACCCGCGCCGTCGTCTGGAACGCCGCCCGCGACATGGTCCGCGACGGCGAACTCGCCCCCAGCACCTACCTCGAAGCCGCCCGCGACCACCTCCCCTACGAGACCGACCTCGCCCTCCTCCAGGGCGTCCTGGCCTTCGCGGACACCCAGGTCGCCGGCCGCTACACCGCCCCCGAGGACCGGCCCGCCGCCCTCACCGTCCTCACCGCCCTGTGCCGCGACCTCATCCGCCGCACCGAGGACGGCACCCACCCCGGCCTGCGCCTCACCGCCGTACGTCACCTCATCGACGCCGCCACCCAGCCCGACACCATCCAGGGCTGGCTCGCCGACGACACCGTCCCCGGCGGCCCCGAACTCGACCCCGAACTGCGCTGGCGCATCCTCACCCGCCTCGCCGTCCTCGGCGCCACCGACGAGGAGGCCATCGCCGCCGCCCTGGCGGACGACCCCAGCGCCACCGGCCAGGAAGGCGCCGCCCGCTGCCGCGCCGCCCTGCCCACCGCCGAGGCCAAGGCCGCCGCCTGGGACGCGATGTTCCACGACGACAGCCTCTCCAACTACCTCTTCACCGCCACCGCGCAGGGCTTCTGGCAGCCCGAACAGACCGACCTCGTACGCGCATACGTGCCCCGCTTCTACCCCGAGGCCGCCCAGCTCGCCGTCCGCCGCGGCCCCGCCATCGCCGAAGCCGCCGGACGCAACGCCTTCCCCGTCCACGCCATCGACGCCGAAAGCCTCCGCACCGGAGAAGAAGCCCTGAACGACCCGGCCCTCATCCCGGCCCTCCGCCGCAAGCTCATCGACCAGATCGACGACCTGCGCCGCGCCCTGAACGTACGCGACGCCAACTGACCCCACCCACCCCCGTGCCCGGCCCGCCCCTCACGACGAGGAGCGAGCCGGGCACACGCGTACCACCGCACGCTCATACCACCCCAACACCCAACAACGCGCCCCCATCCGCACCCCACCACCCTTTCGAGTTCAGATCACCCCGCTCCCCGGCCGCGCCACCCGAAACCCGGACAAGCTGGCACGCATACCCATGCCCGCAACCCGTCCGCGCGCCCGAAGGACCACCCACCCCATGCCCGTACCACCCCTCGCCGGATCCACCACCGGACCCACCGCCCTGCGCCCCCTCCTCGACACCGTCCTCACCGCACTCACCGAAGGCGCCCACCGCCGCGACGGCCCCCTCCCCGCAGGCGGACCCGACACCGTCACCCCCCGCACACGCACCGCCCTCACCCCCCTCATCCCCGACCAGGGCACCGGTGCCCACCACGCCCTCACCACCCTCGTCGAAGCCCTCGCCCAAGGCGCCGCCGACCCCGCCGACCCCCTCTGCGCCGCCCACCTCCACACCCCGCCCCTCGCCCTCGCCGCAGCCGCCGACCTCGCCGCCTCGGCCCTCAACCCCTCCATGGACTCCTGGGACCAGGCCCCCGCCGCCTCCACCCTCGAAGCCGACACCACCGCCGCACTCGCCGCCGAGATCTACCCCCACCACCCCGCCCCCGACGCCGTCATCACCACCGGCGGCACCGAAGCCAACCAACTCGGCCTCCTCCTCGCCCGCGAACGCCGCGGCCCCGTCCAGACCATCACCGGCGCCAACGCCCACCACAGCATCACCCGCGCCGCCTGGCTCCTCGGCCTCCCCGAACCCCTCACCGTGCCCGCCCCCAACGGCATCATCGACGTCCCCGCACTCCACGAGACCCTCGCCCGCAACCAGCGACAGGGCCCCCTCCTCGTCACCGCCACCGCCGGCACCACCGACACCGGCCGCATCGACCCCCTCACCGCCATCGCCGACCTCTGCGCCCGCCACGGCGCCGAACTCCACATCGACGCCGCCTACGGCGGACCCCTCCTCCTCAGCCCCGCCCACCGCCACCTGCTCGACGGACTCGACCGCGCCGACAGCGTCGCCCTCGACCTCCACAAACTCGGCTGGCAGCCCGCATCCGCCGGCATCTTCGCCGTCCCCGACCGCCACCACCTCCACGCCCTCCACCACCACGCCCCCTACCTCAACGCCGACGACGACACCGAAGCCGGCCTCCCCGACCTCCTCGGCCGCTCCCTGCGCACCACCCGCCGCCCCGACGCACTCAAGATCGCCGTCACCCTCAAAGCCCTCGGCCGCACCGGACTCGCCGACCTCATCGACCGCACCTGCGCCGCCGCCCACACCCTCGCCGACCTCATCACCCACACCCCCGGCCTCGACCTCTACGACCGCCCCACCATCAGCACCGTCCTCTTCCGCCCCACCGACGCCGACGACCACACCGTCGCCACCATCCGCCGCACCCTCCTCACCCGCGGCCACGCCGTACTCGGCCGTACCCACGCCCACGACCGCCTCTGGCTCAAAGCCACCCTCCTCAACCCCCACACCACCCCCGACGACCTCCAACGACTCCTCGCACTCGTCACCCACCTCACCGCCGAACTCGAGGAAGGCAGCACCCTCCGATGACCGACGCCCCACCCACCCCCGACCCCCACCGGTCCCACGACCTCGTCGGCATCGGCATCGGCCCCTTCAACCTCTCCCTCGCCGCCCTCGCCCACGGCCTCCCCACCCCCCTCACCACCGCCTTCTACGAACAACGCCCCGCCTTCCACTGGCACCCCGGCCTCCTCATCGACGGAGCCACCCTCCAAGTCCCCTTCCTCGCCGACCTCGTCACCCTCGCCGACCCCACCAGCCCCTGGAGCTTCCTCAACTACCAACGCACCCAGGACCGCCTCTACCCCTTCTACTTCGCCGAGCGCTTCCACATCCACCGCGCCGAATACGACGCCTACTGCCGCTGGGTCAGCACCCGCCTCCCCGGCCTCCACTTCGGCCACCAGGTCGACGCCATCCGCTGGGACCCCCACACCGCCCACTTCCAGGTCGACCACACCCAGCTCGACGCCCACGGCGAAGCCGAATCACTCGGCCGCACCCACACCCGCCACATCGCCCTCGGCATCGGCACCGAACCCCACATCCCCGAACCCCTCAAACCCCTCACCGACACCGGCACCGCCCCCGTCATCCACTCCGCCGACTACCTCCACCACCGCGACCAGCTCCTCCAGGCCCCCCACATCACCGTCATCGGCTCAGGACAGTCCGGCGCCGAAATCTTCCTCGACCTCCTCCGCGCCCGCCCCACCGGCAACGAAGGCCTCCACTGGCTCGCCCGCACCCCCGCCTTCGCCCCCATGGAGTACTCCAAACTCGGCCTCGAACACTTCACCCCCGACTACACCCGCTACTTCCACGCCCTCCCCGAACCCGTACGCGACACCCTCGTCCCCCAGCAATGGCAGCTCCACAAAGGCATCGACCACGACACCATCACCGCCATCCACGACGAGCTCTACCGCCGCACCCTCCACGGCGGCTGGCCCGACGCCACCCTCACCCCCGGCGTAGCCGTCCGCACCGCCGGACGCGTCGCCAACACCCGCGTCGAACTCCACCTCGAACACACCCAGCAAGGCACCCGCACCCGCCTCACCACCGACGCCGTCGTCCTCGCCACCGGCTACCGCGAACGCCCCCTCGACACCCTCCTCCACCACCTCGCCCCCCACCTCCGCCGCGACACCGCCGGACGCCCCCACATCGACGCCCACCACCGCCTCGACCTCGGCCCCGCCATCACCGGCCACATCTACGTACAGAACGCCGAACGCCACACCCACGGCGTCGGCGCCCCCGACCTCGGCCTCGCCGCCTGGCGCAGCGCCACCATCCTCAACCACCTCACCGGCACCACCCCCTACCCCCTCCCGCAACGCACCGCCTTCACCACCTTCGGCCTCACCCAGCCCGCCATCCCCACCCAGCAACCCACCCTCGTCCCCCTCACCCGCCACAACTGACCACAAAAAAGCGGCCGCCCCACCTCCCCGCACCAGGGGAGGCGGAACGACCGCCCGAACCAACCGGCAGACCTAGAACACCGGAACACCGTCCCGCGTCAGCCGCCAGTCCACCGAAGCGAACTCCGCACCGTCCACCGAACCCTTCGCCTGCACCCAGGCGATGATCGTGTTCCGGATCTCCTCCGAATTCGCCCACAGCTGCTTCGCCGCCGGAACATGCGGGAAATTACCCCCACCGCTCGCCCGGTAGTTGTTCACCGCCAGCACGAACTGCGCCTTCGGGTCGACCGGCTTCCCCCCGAACGACAGATTCACGATCCGCGAACCCACCGGCTTCGCGATATCGATCTCGTACGTCAGCCCCGACACCGCGTCATAGTTGTAATCCGGCGTGTTCTCCGCATTCGTCAGCTTCTCCGGATCCACCGGAGCACCCGCCGCCGTCTGCACGTAGTACTTCGCCGAGAACTCCAGGTAATCCAGAATCTGCGCACCCGTCACCAGACGCGCCTCCAGCGTGTTCTCGAACGGGTACAGAGCCGCCGCATCCTTGATCGTCACGTTCCCGGCCGGAATCCGCGCCGTACGCGAGAAGCACGACGCCTGCGACAGCACCGGCAGCTCCGCGTACTCACCACCCGCCAGCGCCGCCTTCACCGTCTCCGCCTGGACGACGTTGATCAGATCGATGATCGGCTCGTCCTTCCACGCCGCCTCCGCCGTCGTCATCTCCGACGCCGCCGTACCGATCACCTGGTTGACGTACGCCACAACCTTCTTGTGCTCGTCCGCCAGCATCTTCGTGATCTTCCGGTCCTCCGCCACCGTGTTCGAGTTCAACACCCGCGAACCGGCCTTCTCGACCACCCAGCGGCCCTTCTCCCACACCACATCGAAGTCGAACAGCGTCAGCCGCTGCCCCCACTTCAACGGCTCCGAGAGCACGACCTTCTTCCCGGTCTCCTTGTTCTCCACGAAGTACTCGGGAATCTCCAGATGCGCGTGACCCACCAGAATCGCGTCGATCCCCGGCACCTGCTCCGCCACCAGACCCGCCGCATTCTCCACATACGGAATCTGATCCCCGTACGACGACGTCCCACTGTTCCCCGAGTGCGCCGACACGATCACCACATCCGCGCCCATCGAACGCAGCCGCGGCACATACTTCGCCGCCTGCTCCTCCAGACCCGGGAACACCATCTTCCCGCCCACGTTCGCCTTGTCCCAGATCGCGATCCCCGGATTCGTCAGCCCAAGAATCGCCACCTTCACATCACGCCCGTGCGGCGTCCGCAGCTTCTTGATGACATACGGCGCGAACGCCGGCCGCAACGTCTTCGCATCCAGCGCATTCGCCCCCAGCAGCGGGAAATCGCACTGCTCCTCGAACTTCCGCAGCACCGGAATCCCGTAGTTGAACTCGTGGTTCCCCAGCGCCGCCGCGTCGTACCCGATCGCGTTCATCGCCTGCGCCATCGGATGCACCGGACCACGCTTCGCCGTGATCGGATCGATCTTCGCGTAGTAGTACGACAGCTGCGTGCCCTGGATCGTGTCACCCGCGTCGATCATCAGCGTGTTGTGACGGCCCTTCTCGCGCCGCACCTGCTCCACCAGCGTCGAGATCTTCGCCAGACCGACGTCGTTGTGGTCCTTGTCGTCGAACTCGGCATCCGTGAAGTAGTCCCAGTTGAAGACGTTCCCGTGCAGGTCCGTCGTCCCCATCACGGTGAACGAGTACCGCTTCTGCGGACGCCCGTGACCATGACCGTGCCCACGGCCGTGCGCCTGGGCGGGCGACGCCGCACCGCCCACCACCACCGCACCCGCGCCGGCCGCGGCCGATGTCCCCAGGAACGTCCTTCGGTTCAGCGGCATCTCGTCTCCCACATCCCAGTTCTCTTGGTGCGAAGTCCAGCCATGCACGGTCGTGCCGTGCCCGGCCCCGTTCACCCGTGACGCGTGTAGATCGCACACCACCACGGACAACGCGCGTAGATAATCACCCACGCACCGCCCCCGGCAACACCCCCGACAGGTTTCCGTTCCATGACCACACACCGTCCACCGGCCAACACCCGCCCGACCACCCCACCTGTCACACCCGGATGCCACAGTGGACCCATGACCGACACCGCCCAGCCCTACGGCACCCCGGACCAGCCCCGCCTCGCCGTCCGCGGCGAAGCCCGCCTCGAAGTCGACCCCGAAATCGCACGCCTCTCCCTCACCGTCACCGCCCGGGGCAAAGACCGCCGCGCCGCCCTCGAAGACCTCACCCGCCGCAACGCCACCGTCCTCGAACTCGCCCGCAGCTACGGAGACGCCGTCGAAAAACTCGAAACCGGCGCCCTCTCCATCACCCCCGAACTCGTCCACCGCGGCCGCGACGAGAAGATCCGCGCCTACCACGGCCGCGTCCACATCACCGCCGCCCTCAACGACTTCACCGCACTCGGCGAATTCGTCACCCGCGTCGGCGACCTCGACATGACCCAGGTCAACGGCCCCTGGTGGGCCCTGCGCCCCACCTCACCCGCCCACGGCGAAGCCCGCCGCCAAGCCGTCCGCGAGGCCGTCAAACGCGCCCGCGAATACGCCGGCGCCCTCGGCGCCGAACTCGCCGCCCTCGTCGAACTCGCCGACATAGGCGCGGAGAACGCCGCCCCCGTCGCCTACGCCCGGACCGGCGGCTACGGCGGTCCGATGCCCGCCGCCCCCGGCGGAGCGGGCGCCCCGCCCCCGCCCCCCATCGACCTCGAACCCCAGCGCCAGACCGTCTACGCCCAGGTGAACGCCCGCTTCACCATGACCCCGCCGAAACTCTGAATTCCCACCCACGGGCACCCCGGCGCGTGCTCATCCGAGCACGCCGCCGCACAATTCAACACTTGTCAATAACCCTTCATGCAAAGGTGGTTGGACAGTCATACAGAGCCAATTACCTACCCATAGGTAAGGTCTAGGCTCGAACCATGCGCCGAGCCAAAATCGTTTGCACCCTGGGACCCGCAACCGACACATACGACCAGATCAAGGACCTCGTCGAGGCGGGAATGGACATCGCCCGCCTCAACCTCAGCCACGGCACCTACGCCGAACACGAAGAGCGCTACCACCGCGTGCGCAAAGCATCCGACGAGGCCCGCCGCAGCGTGGGCATCCTCGCCGACCTTCAAGGCCCGAAGATCCGCCTCGGACGCTTCAGCGAAGGCCCCGTACTCCTTGAACGCGGCGACGACTTCACCATCACCGTCGAGCCCATGGAAGGCGACCGCAACGGCTGCGGTACGACCTACAGCGGCCTCGCCACCGACGTCACCCCCGGCGAACGCATCCTGATCGACGACGGACGCGTCACCCTCGAAGTCATCGAGGTCGACGGCCCCCGCGTCCGCACCACCGTCGTCGAGGGCGGCATGGTCTCCGACCACAAGGGCCTCAACCTCCCCGGCGTCGCCGTCTCCGTCCCCGCGCTCTCCGAGAAGGACATCGACGACCTCCGCTGGGCCATCCGCACCGGCGCCGACGTCATCGCCCTCTCCTTCGTCCGCAGCGGCCGCGACATCGAGGACGTCCACCGCGTCATGGACGAGGAGGGCCGCCGCCTCCCCGTCATCGCCAAGGTCGAGAAGCCCCAGGCCGTCGAGAACATCGAGGACATCGTCGCCGCCTTCGACGGCATCATGGTCGCCCGCGGCGACCTCGGCGTCGAAATGCCGCTGGAGCAGGTCCCGATCGTCCAGAAGCGCGCGATCAAGCTCGCCAAGCGCAACGCGAAGCCGGTCATCGTCGCGACGCAGATGCTCGACTCGATGATCGACAACTCCCGGCCCACCCGCGCCGAGGCCTCCGACGTCGCGAACGCGATCATCGACGGCACGGACGCGGTGATGCTCTCCGGCGAGACCAGCGTCGGCAAGTACGCGATCGAGACCGTCCGCACGATGTCCCGCATCGTCGAGGCCGCCGAGGAGGACATCCTCGCGAAGGGGCTCCCGCCGCTGACCGAACGCAACAAGCCCCGCACCCAGGGCGGCGCGGTCGCCCGCGCTGCGGCGGAGATGGGCGACTTCCTCGGCGCGAAGTTCCTGGTCGCCTTCACCCAGAGCGGCGACACGGTCAAGCGCCTCTCGCGCTACCGCTCGCCGATCCCGCTCCTGGCCTTCACCCCGGACCCGGCCACGCGCTCCCAGCTCAACCTGACGTGGGGCGTCGAGACCTTCCTCGGCCCGCACGTGGACTCGACGGACGCGATGGTCGCCCAGGTGGACGAGGAACTCCTGAAGATCGGCCGCTGTCAGAAGGGCGACGTCGTGGTCATCACGGCCGGCTCCCCGCCGGGCGTGGCCGGCTCGACGAACCTGGTCCGCGTCCACCACATCGGCGAGGACGACAGCCCGAAGTAGGGGCGGCTCAGTATTTCGGCCCGACGTGAGCGTCCATGAGAGCGACGGACGCCCGTCGGGCGACGGAGATGTTCTTGCTGCTGGCCCGTCTCCACTCAACCCCGACTTGGTCGAGGGCGTCGGTGAAGAGCCCCAGGATGTCGGCCGACAGGTTGGTGAAGAAGTACCGGGGGTATTCGTAGCGCTTCTGCTCGCCCGCGATGAGACGGGTGGTCCAGTTGATGACCCGGCTTCCGTCGGAGTGGATCAGTCCCCGGATGAACGCCCATGGATGCGTGCTGACGATCTCCCGTTGCCAGTCGGCGAGAGCGATGGCGCGATCGTGCTTCTTGCCTGGACCGTGCTGCGGGAACAAGCAGGGCCAGTGCTTGCTCGTGCACGTGACGTACTGGCAGCCCTGCCGCTGCACGCGGAATACCTTGTTGTCCGGTCGTACGGTCGCCATGGCCTCGGTGCACGCGTCCATGATTCCCGGCCAGGCGTCGGCGCAGGCGATGCGGAGGGAGTACACGCCGCGCTTGCCAGCGCTGATGTGGCCATCTCCGAGATAGAGCCCGAGCAGATATGCGTAGGCGAGGCGATCGACCTTCCCGCCCGTGCATCGGGGGCAGTCGGCGGCCCGCTCGAACGGGAGGCCGCGCTGTCTGCGATCTGCGTACAGCCACGAGCCGATCGTTCCGGCGGGAACATTGAGCTCCCGTGCGACGTCCGCGTTGCGGATGCCACCGCGGAGAAGGGTGAGGGCCTTCTGCCTTAATTCCGTTCCGTGGAAGTTCATGGGAACACGGTGGATGATCGACAGTTGCTACACGCAGTAAGAAAGCGGATGTTCACGAGAACGTGAACATCCGCTTTCCATGTGCCCGGTGTGGGATTCGAACCCACATGCCCAAAGGCACGGTGGTTTGAGCACCGCGAGTATAACCAGTTCCTCCAACCGGGCAGGTCATGCTCGTGAGAGTGTACCGGGTCACCTGGGATTGCTATAGCTAGGTAGGCTCAGAGGCAGCAGTCCTGTCCTGGAACAAGGAGCCCCCGTGACCACCCCCGAGTCGCCCCAGCCCGTCGCCGACGACGACAAGTCGCACGTCCCGCCGCTGACGACCCGCGTCGTCATCGCCGAGGACGAGGCGCTCATCCGCCTCGACCTCAAAGAGATGCTCGAAGAAGAGGGCTACTCCGTCGTCGGGGAGGCCGGGGACGGGCAGCAGGCCGTTGAACTCGCTCGGGAGCACAAGCCGGACCTGGTGATCCTCGATGTGAAGATGCCCGTGCTCGACGGGATCTCCGCCGCCGAGAAGATCGCCGAGGAGTCCATCGCGCCGGTCCTCATGCTCACCGCGTTCTCGCAGCGCGACCTCGTGGAGCGGGCCCGGGACGCCGGGGCGATGGCGTACCTCGTGAAGCCGTTCAGCAAGAGCGACGTCGTCCCGGCGATCGAGATGGCCGTGTCGCGGTTCTCGGAGCTGAAGGCCCTGGAGAACGAGGTCGCCGACCTCGCGCAGCGGCTGGAGACCCGGAAGCTGGTGGACCGGGCGAAGAGCATTCTGCAGACGGACTACGGGCTGTCCGAGCCGGAGGCGTTCCGGTGGATCCAGAAGACGTCGATGGACCGCCGGCTCTCGATGCAGCAGCTCGCCGAGGCGCTGATCGCGGACGCCGAGGAGAAGAAGAAGGCCGCCGAGTAGGCGCGTAGAACAGAGGAAAGGCCCGCGCCGTCGAGGCGCGGGCCTTTCTCGTGTGCGTGAGCGCTCAGTCCTCGCCGAGGTACGCCTTGCGGACGGACTCGTCGTGGAGCAGGTCGGCCCCGGTGCCGGAGAGGACGATCTTGCCGATCTCCATGACGTGGCCCTGGTCCGCGAGGGACAGCGCGGCCTGGGCGTTCTGCTCGACCAGGAGGATCGTCGTGCCGGAGGCGCGGAGTTCGACGATGGTCTCCATGATCTTCTGCATCATGATCGGGGAGAGGCCCATGGAGGGCTCGTCGAGCATGAGCAGCTTGGGCTGGGACATCATCGCCCTGCCCATGGCGAGCATCTGCTGCTCGCCGCCGGAGAGGGTTCCGGCGGCCTGCTTTCGGCGTTCCCCGAGGATGGGGAAGAGGTCGTAGGCGCGCTGGACGTCCTTCTCGATGCCGGCCTTGTCGTTGCGGAGGTAGGCGCCGAGGAGGAGGTTTTCGGCGATCGTCAGCCGGGGGAAGATGTGGCGGCCCTCGGGGGAGTGGGCGAGGCCCAGGGAGACGATCTTGTGTGCGGGGATGTTGGTGAGGGGTTTGCCCTCGAAGAGGATGCGTCCGGCGAGGGGTTTGAGCAGCCCGGAGAGGGTGCGCAGGGTGGTGGTCTTGCCGGCGCCGTTGGTGCCGATGAGGGTGACCACCTGGCCGGCTTCGACGGTGAACGAGATGCCCTTGACGGCTTCGATCTTGCCGTAGGCGACGCGGAGGTCCTCGACCTCCAGCAGTGCGGTCATCGGTTGTCCTCCTCTTCCGTGCTCGTGGTGGTGGCGGCGCTTGCTTCCGCCTTCTCGACCTCGGCGACCTCGTCGGCGCCGGGGGCGCCTTCGAAGGGGGTGCCGAGGTAGGCGGCGATGACGCGTTCGTCGCTCTGGACTTCGGATGCGGTGCCTTCGACGAGTTTTTCGCCCTGGACGAGGCAGGCGACGCGGTCGCAGAGGTTGAAGATGAAGCGCATGTCGTGCTCGATGACGAGGACGGCGATGCCCTGGTCCCGGATGGCGAAGATGAGTTCTTCGGTGACGCGGGTTTCCTGGGGGTTCATGCCGGCGGTGGGCTCGTCCAGGAGGAGGAGGCCGGGGTCGCTGGCGAGTGCGCGGGCGATTTCCAGCTTGCGCTGGTCTCCGTAGGGGAGGTTGCGCGCGAGGTGGTCGGCCTTGTCCTGGAGGCCGATGAACTCCAGGAGTTCCATGGCGCGTTCGCGGCTGGCGTTTTCGGCCCTGCTGTAGCCGGGGAGGCGCAGGAGGGCGGACCAGAGGCCTTCCTTGGTCCTGGTGTGGCGTCCGACGAGGACGTTTTCCAGGACGGTCATGTTGGCGAAGAGCCGGATGTTCTGGAAGGTGCGGGCGATGCCGGCCTTGGTGACGAGGTGGGGCTTGGGCGGCAGGACGGTGCCCTTGTAGCTGACCTTGCCCTCGGTGGGGACGTAGAGGCCGGTGAGGCAGTTGAAGAAGGTGGTCTTGCCGGCGCCGTTGGGGCCGATGAGGCCGACGATTTCGCCTGCGTTGACCTGGAGGTCGACGTTGCGGACGGCGGTGAGGCCGCCGAAGCGCATGGTGACTCCGCTGGCGTCCAGGACGGTGGTCCCGGTGGCGGTTTTGGTGGTGGTGGTCATGGTGTTACGCCCCCGCCTTGGCGATGCCGGCGTCCGTCTCGTCGGACTTCCGGGGTGTGGGCACGTCGAGCTGGTCGGTCTCGTGGAATTCGAGCTGTTTGCGCCGGTCGGCGACCAGGCCTTCGGGGCGGAAGCGCATCAGGAGGACGAGCGCGATGCCGAAGAGGAAGAGCTGGTAGTCCTGCATGAACTGCAGCTTGGCCGGGATGAGGTAGAGGAGTGCGGCGCCGACGAAGGGTCCGCTGAGGGTTCCCATGCCGCCGAGGATGACGGCGGCGAGGAGGAACGCGGAGTTCGGGGGTACGGAGCCGGCGAACTGGTACTGCTCGGGCGTCACGGTGTAGTTGACGTGTGCCTGTACGGTGCCGGCGAGGCCGGCGAGGGTGGCGCCGAGGGCGAAGGCGAGCAGCTTGAGCCGGAAGGCGTTGATGCCCATGGCGGTGGCGGCGGTTTCGTCCTCGCGGATGGCGACCCAGGCGCGGCCGATGCGGGATTCTCCGGAGCGGCGGAAGACGAGGACGACGACGGCGGTGACGACGAGCATCAGCAGGTAGTAGTTGGCGGGCCTGCTGAGGGTGAAGGGTCCGACGTCGTGGCTGAGTCCGAAGTCGATCCCGAGGAGGTTGAGGTCGGGGATGCTCGGGATGCCTTGGGAGCCGTTGGTGAGGTCGGGGCCGCTGTTGCCGTTGAGGTTGTTGACGGTGACGCGGAAGATCTCTCCGAAGCCGAGGGTGACGATGGCGAGGTAGTCGCCGCGCAGCCGCAGGGTCGGGGCGCCGATGAGGACGCCGAAGATCAGGGAGACGACGGCTCCGGTGAGGACGGCGGCCCAGAAGGGGAATTTGACGCCGATCGCGGAGAGGGGTGCGCCGGAGACGAGGGCGGCGGTGTAGGCGCCGACTCCGAGGAAGGCGACGTAGCCGAGGTCGAGGAGGCCGGCGAGGCCGACGACGACGTTGAGGCCGAGTGCGACGGTGGCGAAGATGAGGATGTTGACGCCGATGAGGGCGTACTCGGCGGTGTCCTGGGTGAAGGGGAAGCAGAGGGCTGCGGCCAGGGCGGCGGCGAGGGTGACGTTGCGGTGCTTGGTGGTCAGCGCGGTGAGGCGGCCGATGAGGCCGGCTCGGGTGAGTGCGGTGAAGGCGAAGCCCGCGGTGATGAGGAAGCCGATGAACTGTTCGGAGTCCTCGGTGGGGATGTCGATCCCGTAGGTGAAGACGTACAGCGCGAGGCCGAAGGCGACGGCGATGATGATGATCTCGGCCCAGGCCGGGAGGGCTTTGGCGCGGGGGGCCGAGGGGGCGGCGAGGCTGTTGCGGAAGCGCTGCCAGCCGTTCGGTGCGGGGCCGTCGGTGGTGAGGGGGACGTCGTAGGGGAGGGCGAGGGAGGCGATGACGGCGACGAGTGCGCCGATGCCGCTGACCCAGGCTCCGGGTTCGAGGTTGACGACGCCGCCGAGCTCGTAGGAGATGGCGCCCATGGCGTAGCCGGTGGTGCCGAAGGTGGCGAGGGCCAGGAGGCGGACGGGGCTGTTGGTGCCGGCGGGGGTGAGCCAGCGCAGTCCGGGGATGCCGTAGCCGGTGAGGGCGAAGAGCAGGGTGAGGACGGCGCCGGTGAGGGTGAGGACCTGGAGGCCGCCGGGGTAGCCGGTGACGGTGAGGTCGCCGGGGAATTCGGAGGTCCAGGTCCAGGGGAGGAGGGTGCCGGCGAGGGCGGCCGCGGCGCCGGTGAGGGTGGCGATGCGGGCGGCGGGGGCGGGTGCGGGGAGGAGTGCGGTGGTCATCCGTATCACGCCCTGTCCGCGACGCGTTCGCCGAGCAGGCCTTGTGGCCGCAGCAGCAGGACGACGATGAGGAGGACGAAGGCCCATACGTCCTTCCAGGCGCCGCCGCCGAAGAGGTCCATGCCGGGGACGTCGCTCATGTAGCCGGTGGCGAGGGACTCGGCGACGCCGAGGACGACTCCGCCGAGCATGGCGCCGTAGATGTTGCCGATGCCGCCGAGGACGGCGGCGGTGAAGGCCTTGAGGCCCATGAGGAAGCCCATGCGGAAGCCGATCTGGCCGTTCTTGAGCCCGTAGGCGACGGCGGCGACGGCGGCGAACGCGGCACCGATGGCGAAGGCCATGACGATGATGCGGTCGGTGTTGATGCCCATGAGCTTGGCGGTGTCGGGGTCCTGGGAGGTTGCCTGCATGCCGCGGCCGGAGCGGGTCTTGGAGACGAAGAGCCCGAGGGCGATCATGCAGACGGGGGCGGCGATGAGGACGAAGAGGTCACCGCGCTGGACGTGGGCGCCGAAGATGTCGAAGGCGTCGCCCTTGAACTGGGGGAAGGGGTGGTCCTTGGTGGCGTCGGGGTACCACTTCCAGATGGCCTGCTGGAGTGCGAGGGAGAGTCCGATCGCGGTGATCAGCGGGGCGAGCCGGGGGGCGTTGCGCAGGGGCCGGTAGGCGAAGCGTTCGGCGGCGACGCTGATGGCGACGGAGCATATGACGCCGCCGATGATCATGAGGGGGACGATTGCGAGGAGGTTGGAGCCGGCCGGCATCCAGAGGTACACGGTGAGAGCTCCGAAGCCTCCGATCATGAAGATCTCGCCGTGGGCGAAGTTGATGAGCTGGATGATTCCGTAGACCATCGTGTAGCCGATCGCGATGAGTCCGTACATCGCGCCGAGGATGAGTCCATTGGCCAGCTGTTGCGGCAGTTCGTGCACCGCAGGGCCTCCGTGGAGTGGTTCGGATATGGCACCGCGCGGGAGTGCTCGTAGCGCTCCCGCGCGGTCTGGGGTCGTTCGGGTGTGGCCCGGGAGCGGGTTACGGCTTGTAGGCCTCGCTGAGCTTGGAGACCCACTTGCCGCCGTCGACCTGGTAGGCGGTCATCATGGTGTTGGTGGTGTCGCCGTACTGGTCGAAGGAGACCGGGCCGGTGACGCCGTCGAACTTGACCTTGCTCATGGCGTCGAGCACCTTGGCGCGGGCGTCGTCGGGGAGCTTGCCGTCGTTGTCGGCGACGGCGAGCTTGACGGCCTCGATGATGGCCCAGGTGGCGTCGTAGGTGCCGCCCCCGTAGGCCTCGTAGGCGTCCTTGTAGCCGGCGGTCTTGTAGTCCGCGATGAACTTCTTGGCGGAGTCGAGTTCCTCGACGGGCTTGCCGACGGAGGTGGCGATGTCGCCCTGGGCCTTCTTGTTGAGCTTGATGAAGTCGGCGCTGTACATGCCGTCGCCGCCCATGAGCGGGATCTTGACGCTGTCCTTGAGCTGCTGGCTCAGGGGGGCGCCGGCGGGGTACTCGCCGCCGTAGTAGACGGCCTTGGCGCCGGACTTCTTGACCTTGGTGACGACGGCGTTGAAGTCGCGGTCGTCCGGGTTGACGTGGTCGGAGCCGACGATCTTGCCGCCGAGGCTGGTGAAGGTGGCCTTGAAGGAGGCCGCGAGACCGGCGCCGTAGGGCTTCTGGTCGTCGATGAGGTAGACCTGCTTGATCTTCGCGTCGTTGTACAGGTACTTCGCGGCGAAGGCGCCCTGGATCTGGTCCGTGGTGGCGGTGCGGAAGTAGGTCTTGAAGGGGCGCTTCTTGTCGCCGGTCTTCCAGTTGTCGCCCTGGGTCAGCTCGGTGCCGGTGTTGGCGGGGGAGACCTGGGTGAGGCCGGCGTCGTTGAGCGGCTTCTGCATCGACTGGGCGACGCCGGAGTTCAGCGGACCGACGACACCGACGACCTTCTTGTTGTCGATGAACTTCGTGGCGTTCTGCTGGCCGACGGAGGGCTGGGCCTGGTCGTCGAGCGGCTGGACCTCGAAGGTGATGCCGGGGACGGTCTTGTCCTTGTTCGCCGTTTTGGCGGCGAGGTCGGCGGAGTTCTTGATGCCGAGGCCGAGGGCGGAGAGGTCACCGGTGAGCGGTGCGTCGACGCCGATGACGACGGTCGTGTTGCCGCTGCCGCTGTTGCCGTCGCTCTTGTTGTCGTCGTCGCGCGACCCGCAGGCGGTGAGCGTCAGTGCACCGGTGGTGAGCACTGTGGTGAGGATGAGCAAAGAACGGTGTCGCACGAAAGGTCCTTTCCCTGGCGCGGCCTCCTCGCTTGAGGTGCCGTGTCGTTCGCCGGGCCGTACTGGGTTGGTACAGGGCCGTGCAGCAGACGCGCCCGGCGGCGCGGTGACTGGCCGTGACTCTAAGGGCAGTGGTGGGGGTCGGGAGCGGTGCCGGGCAAGGATGTGACTGTCTTGTTATGCCCTTGAGCAAGGCTTGAGGTGGCTGGGCGGACATGTACGGCTTTTTACCGGACCGTGAAGTGACCGCAATGTGAGAACGCGCAGCTCTGCTAAGGGGCTTGAGGTGATCTTGGTGCTGTCGCCCGGCGGGGGCCCGGTGGGGGTGTGCGGGGGCATGCCGGGGGGCCCGGTGGCGGTGGGGCCGGGCTCGTCGTGTCGCGGCGGGGCGCTTCACCTCGGGCGTTGGTTACGCAGCGTTACGGTGGCGGGGGTGCGGCGACGCGGTGTGGTGGTGGGGGCGGGTGGGGTGTGGCGACTGAGTGGGCCATGGAACACGGTGCGGGGTCAAGGGGGTTGCTGCCGTGTGGCGGTCAATTTCCTTGATCGCGGCGGTGGTTGTGCCCGGATATGCCACTGCCCGGCCGTTTTGGGCGACGGCCGGGCAGGGGGGGCGGGGTGTGGTGCGGGGTCAGGCGGCTTCGGGTGCGGGTGCGTCGCGCAGGAGGCAGGTGAGGCGGGCGGTGCAGACCCGCTTGTCGTGCTCGTCGGTGAGGACGATCTCGTACGTGGCGGTGGAGCGGCCGCGGTGTACGGGGGTGGCGACGCCGGTGATGAGGCCGCTTCGTACCCCTCGGTGATGGGTGCAGTTCAGGTCGACGCCCACGGCGACCTTGGAGGGGCCGCCGTGCAGCATGGAGCCGACGGAGCCGAGGGTCTCGGCGAGGACGGCGGAGGCGCCGCCGTGCAGGAGTCCGTAGGGCTGGGTGTTGCCCTCGACGGGCATGGTGCCGACGACGCGCTCGGCGGAGGCTTCGAGGATGCGGACGCCCATGCGTTCCCCGAGGTGGCCGGCGGAGAAGAGGGCGGGCAGGTCGACGCCGAGTGCGGCGTACTCGTCGATGATCTCCTGGGGGAACTGGGGTGCGGTGTGCTCGCCCATGGGTCCGCCTTTCGTCTCGGTGCGGTGCTCGTGTGCGTCGTTCATATCAGACGGCTGAGCGAGCGCTTAGGGCCTGTCGTTTGGATCAGGCCCTAGCCCGCGGGCTCGAAGCGCACCACGACGGACTTGGAGGCGGGGGTGTTGCTGGTGTCGGCGGTGGAGTCGAGGGGGACCAGCACATTGGTCTCGGGGTAGTAGGCGGCGGCGCAGCCCCGGGCGGTGGGGTAGTGGACGACGCGGAAGCCGGGGGCGCGGCGCTCGACGCCGTCCTTCCACTCGCTGACGAGGTCGGTGTAGGAGCCGTCGGCGAGGCCGAGCGCGGTGGCGTCGTCGGGGTGTACGAGGACGACGCGGCGGCCGCCCCTGATGCCCCGGTAGCGGTCGTCGAGGCCGTAGATCGTGGTGTTGTACTGGTCGTGGGAGCGCAGGGTCTGGAGCAGCAGCCGGCCCTCGGGCAGCGCGGGGAACTCGACGGGCGCGGCGGTGAAGTTGGCCTTGCCGGTGGCGGTGGGGAAGCGCCGGGAGTCGCGGGGGCCGTGCGGGAGGGTGAAGCCTCCGGGGTGGGCGACGCGCGCGTTGAAGTTCTCGAAGCCGGGGACGACGCGGGAGATGCGGTCACGGATCGTGGCGTAGTCCTTCTCGAACTCCTCCCAGGGCGTGGCGGATTCCGGCCCGAGGACGGCGCGGGCGAGGCGGGCGACGATGGCGGGTTCGGAGAGCAGGTGGGGGCTCGCGGGGGTGAGGTTGCCGCGTGAGGCGTGGACCTTGCTCATGGAGTCCTCGACGGTGACGAACTGTTTGCCGCCCGCCTGGACGTCCTTGTCGGTGCGGCCGAGGGTGGGCAGGATCAGGGCGCGGGCGCCGGTCACGGCATGGGAGCGGTTGAGCTTGGTGGAGACGTGGACGGTGAGGCGGGCGCGGCGCATCGCGGCCTCGGTGACGTCGGTGTCGGGGGTGGCGGCGACGAAGTTGCCGCCCATGGCGAGGAAGACCTTGGCGTCGCCGTCGCGCAGGGCGCGGATGGCGCGGACGACGTCGTAGCCGTGGTGGCGGGGTGAGGTGATCCCGAATTCCTTGTCGAGCGCGTCGAGGAAGGCGGGCGCGGGGCGTTCGAAGATGCCCATGGTGCGGTCGCCCTGGACGTTGGAGTGGCCGCGCACGGGGCAGACGCCGGCGCCGGGGCGGCCGATGTTGCCGCGCAGCAGGAGGAAGTTGACGACCTCGCGGATGGTGGGCACGGCGTGCTTGTGCTGGGTGAGGCCCATGGCCCAGCAGACGACGGTGCGCTGCGAGGCGAGGACCATGTCGAGGGCCTGTTCGATGGCGGCGCGGTCGAGTCCGGTCGCGGCGAGCGTCTCGTCCCAGTCGGCTTCGGCGGCGGCCGTTGCGAACTCCTCGTAGCCGTGGGTGTGTTCGGCGACGAACGTCTTGTCGACGGCGCCTTCGGTCTCCAGGATCAGCTTGTTCAGGAGGCGGAAGAGGGCCTGGTCGCCGCCGATGCGGATCTGGAGGAACAGGTCGTTCAGCGGTGCGCCCTTGAGCAGGCCGCGCGGGGTCTGCGGGTTCTTGAAGCGTTCGAGGCCGGCCTCGGGCAGCGGGTTCACCGAGATGATCTTCGCGCCGGCGGCCTTGGCCTGTTCCAGGGCGGAGAGCATCCGGGGGTGGTTGGTGCCGGGGTTCTGCCCGGCGATGATGATCAGGTCGGCGTGGTGCAGGTCCTCCAGGGACACCGAGCCCTTGCCGACGCCGATGGTTTCGGTGAGCGCGGAGCCCGAGGACTCGTGGCACATGTTGGAGCAGTCGGGCAGGTTGTTGGTGCCGAATTCGCGGGCGAAGAGCTGGAGGAGGAACGCGGCCTCGTTGCTGGTGCGCCCCGAGGTGTAGAAGACGGCCTCGTCGGGGGAGGCGAGGGCGCCGAGTTCCTCGGCGATGATCGCGAAGGCGCGTTCCCAGGTCACCGCCTCGTACCGGTCGGCGCCCTCGGGCAGGTACACGGGCTGGGTGATGCGGCCCTGCTGGCCGAGCCAGTAGCCGCTGCGCCCGGCGAGGTCGGAGACGGGGTGCGCGGCGAAGAAGTCCGGGGTCACCCGGCGCAGCGTGGCCTCCTCGGCGACGGCCTTCGCGCCGTTCTCGCAGAACTCGGCGGTGTGCCGCTTGTCGCCCTCGGGCCAGGCGCAGCCGGGGCAGTCGAAGCCGTCCTTCTGGTTGACCTTGAGGAGGGTCTGCGCGGTGCGGCGCAGGCCCATCTGCTGCTGGGCGACGCGCAGGCTGTGGGCGACGGCGGGCAGCCCGGCGGCGGAGTGCTGGGCCGGTCCGACCCGGGGGGCGTCCTGGACGGGGTCTCCGGTGGGCGGCTTGCTGGCCATGGTGCTCCCCTTCGAGCCTGCTGCGGGTCCCCGGGAGGTGTCCCGCGGGTCCGCCGTGTGTGTTTCCTTCTCCCTTTGATCCTGGCACGCGGGGCGGGCGGGGTGCCGGGCCAGGGCCGGTCCGGTCGTCGTGCGCGGTGGCCGGTCCGGATTGTCAGTGGTACGTGGCAGGATCGGGGTGTGGCTGAGACGGCATCGAAGAAGACGGCAGACAACCGACCGCGCCTGCTCCTCATGGACGGGCACTCCCTGGCGTACCGGGCGTTCTTCGCCCTGCCCGCGGAGAATTTCACGACGGCGGTGGGCCAGCCGACGAATGCCGTGTACGGCTTCATGTCGATGCTGGCGAACACCCTGCGTGACGAGGCGCCGACGCACTTCGCGGTGGCGTTCGACGTGTCCCGCAAGACATGGCGTGCGCAGGAGTTCCCGGAGTACAAGGCGAACCGGTCGAAGACCCCCGACGAGTTCAAGGGCCAGGTCGAGCTGATCGGCGAGCTGCTGGACGCGATGCACGCGGACCGGTTCGCGGTCGAGGGCTTCGAGGCGGACGACGTCATCGCCACGCTGGCCACGCAGGCCGAGGCGGCCGGCTTCGAGGTCCTGATCGTCACCGGCGACCGCGACTCGTTCCAGCTGATCACGGACAACGTGACCGTGCTCTACCCCACCAAGGGCGTCTCCGAGCTGACCCGGTTCACGCCGGAGAAGGTCGTCGAGAAGTACGGCCTCACCCCCCGGCAGTATCCGGACTTCGCGGCGCTGCGCGGTGACCCGTCGGACAACCTTCCGAGCATCCCCAAGGTCGGTGAGAAGACCGCCGCGAAGTGGATCAACCAGTTCGGCTCCTTCGACGAGCTGATCGCGCGCGCCGACGAGGTCAAGGGCGTCGCCGGGCAGAATTTCCGCGACCACCTGGACGCGGTGAAGATGAACCGCGTGCTGACCGAGATGGTCCGGGACGTAGAGCTGCCGAAGACCCCGGCCGAGCTGGAGCGCGCCCCCTACGACCGCACGGCGGTCACGGGCATCCTCGACATACTGGAGATCCGCAATCCGAGCTTGCGCGAGCGGCTGCTCGCGGTCGACCCGGGGGCCGCGGAGGCCGAGCCGCCCGCGCCCGCCGCCGGGATCGAGCTGGACGGGGCCGTGCTCTCCACCGGCGAGGTCGGCCCGTGGCTGGAGGAGCACGGCGCGCAGCCGCTGGGCGTCATGACGGTCGACTCCTGGTCGCTCGGCGTCGGCACGGTCACCGAGGTCGCGCTCGCCGCCGCCGACGGCTCCGCCGCCTGGCTGGACCCGGCGCAGCTGGACCAGGCCGACGAGCAGGCGTTCGCCGCGTGGGTGGCGGACCCGGCCCGGCCCAAGGTCATGCACAACGCGAAGAGTGCGATGCGGGTCTTCCCGGAGCACGGCTGGCACCTCGACGGCGTCACGATGGACACCGCGCTCGCGGCGTACCTGGTGAAGCCCGGCCGGCGCTCCTTCGCGCTGGACGCCCTGGCCGTGGAGTATCTGGGCCGGGAGCTGGCCCCGGCCGCGGCGGCCGACGGTCAGCTGGCCTTCGGCGCGGACGACCGGGCGGAGGCCGACGCGCTGATGGCTCAGGCCCGCGCGGTCCTGGACCTGGGTGACGCGTTCACGGAGCGGCTGAAGGAGGTCGGCGCGGCCGAGCTGCTGCACGACATGGAGCTGCCGACGTCGATCCTGCTGGCCCGCCTGGAGCGGCACGGCATCGCGGCGGACCGGGCCCATCTGGAGGGCATGGAGCAGCAGTTCGCCGGTGCCGTCCAGCAGGCGGTGAAGGAGGCGCACGCGTCGGTGGGCCGGGAGTTCAACCTCGGTTCGCCCAAGCAGCTCCAGGAGGTCCTGTTCGGGGAGCTGGGCCTGCCGAAGACGAAGAAGACCAAGACCGGGTACACGACGGACGCGGACGCGCTGGCCTGGCTGGCGGGCCAGACGGAGCACGAGCTGCCCGTCCTCATGCTCCGCCACCGCGAGCAGGCGAAGCTGCGGGTCACGGTCGAGGGCCTGGTGAAGTCGATCGCGGCGGACGGCCGTATCCACACCACGTTCAACCAGACGGTGGCGGCGACCGGCCGGCTCTCGTCCACGGACCCGAATCTGCAGAACATCCCCGTCCGCACGGACGAGGGCCGGGCGATCCGCCGCGGCTTCGTCGTCGGCGAGGGCTTCGAGACGCTGATGACGGCGGACTACAGCCAGATCGAACTGCGGGTGATGGCCCACCTCTCCGAGGACGCGGGCCTGATCGAGGCGTTCACCTCCGGCGAGGACCTGCACACCACGGTCGCCTCGCAGGTCTTCGGCGTCGAGAAGACGGCGGTCGACCCGGAGATGCGGCGCAAGATCAAGGCCATGAGCTACGGCCTGGCGTACGGTCTCTCCGCGTTCGGCCTCTCCCAGCAGCTGAACATCGAGGCGGGCGAGGCCCGGGGCCTGATGGACACCTACTTCGAGCGGTTCGGCGGGGTGCGGGACTATCTGCACCGTGTGGTGGAGGAGGCCAGGGCCACCGGGTACACGGAGACGGTCTTCGGCCGCCGCCGCTACCTCCCCGACCTGAACAGCGACAACCGCCAGCGCCGCGAGACGGCCGAGCGGATGGCGCTGAACGCCCCGATCCAGGGCACCGCCGCCGACATCGTCAAGGTCGCCATGCTCCACGTCGACCGGGCGCTGCGCGAGGCGGAGCTGAAGTCGCGGATGCTGCTCCAGGTGCACGACGAAATCGTGCTGGAGATCGCCGAGGGCGAGCGGGAGCGGGTCGAGGGCATCCTGCGCCACGAGATGTCCACGGCGGTGCAGCTGCGGGCCCCGCTGGACGTGTCGGTCGGCGTCGGCGGCGACTGGGAGTCAGCGGCCCACTGACCGCTTCCGGCCGGGGCCCGGCTCTTCGGACAGGCCCCGGCCGGTGCCGGCCGCGTCCCGGCGTACGGGGGTGAGCCGCACCGCCGCCGCGTACATCAGGAGCCCGGCCGCGAGGCCGGCGCCCGCGCCGAAGCAGGCCGTCGGGATGATGTCGAGCGGCGTGTCGATGTGCCCGAAGTAGGCGTACCAGCGGGCGCACCGGTGGGCGATGCCCAGCAGGACGCACAGCCCGATGGCGGCGAGCGCCCATCGCCGGGTGCGCAGGTCCAGGACCGGTACGGCCGGGGGCACCGGCCGCTCCCCGGTCCGCCGCAGCCCCGACACCGTGAACCAGGCGAGCAGCAGCAGGGCCGGGGCCGAAGTGCCGTACTGGACGAGGGTGAAGACGGGGAGCCCGCCCACGCTGCCGTCGAGCCCCGGCACCAGCCGCACGCCCCAGCGGTCGTGGTGCGTGAAGGCGTCCCACACCACATGGCTGGCGGAGCCGAGAGCCGCCGACACCACGAACCACGCGCCGTCCCGCACGCGAAGTGCCCGCCGTCCGGGGCCCGTTGCGGGCCTCGCGCCGCGCAGCCAGGTGTGCACGCGCCCCCGCCACCGCTCCGGCAGCAGCGCCACCACGGGGTCGCGCAGCAGCAGCCACAGCGCGAGGACCACGGCCGTGATCAGGACATCCACGGTGAACACGCCCCACACCGCGTGGGTGACCTCGCCGAACTCCATGGCGCCCGGAATCACCGAGTCCGCGAAGTAGGTCAGGTCGGGGGCGAACGACCCGGCGACGAGGGCCGAGGCGAGCAGCGGGCCGCGGCCCGAGCCGTCGCGCCGTATCCCGGGGAGCACGGCGGCGGCGTGGCTGAGCGTGAAGGGCATGCGGGCAGTATGCGTGACCCGGCGGGGCAGGAGCGGGGTGGCCCAGGGGGCAGGAAGGTCCGTCACAAGGATGTCCGCACGTGGACAACTTGTGTTCAGGAAGGTGAGAAAGCGGTAAGAACCGGCCGATCCGCTGTGTGCGGGCCGGAAGAGTTGCCGTAGGGTCGCCTGAGTCCAGGCGCAGGGGAGCGCCGACAGCGACGAGGGGGAGGGCCCACACGTCATGGCAGCGCAATTCGGTCGCCGACTGTACAGAGGGGCGGCCACCACCGCCGTGGCAGCCGCCGCGGTGGCGGCACTCTCCGCCTCGCAGGCCCCGGGGTCCCCGCTGGTCGCGGCGGACGGTGACCACTCGTCCGCCGGTGCGGCGACACCTGCCGAACAGGGCGGCGGTGGCGGCGGTGTCTCCGGCGACTCGCCGTACTACACGGACCTGCCCCCGCTCAACACGCCGGACAAGCCCGGGAGTTCCGCCAATCTTCCGGTGACGGGCAGTGCCGAGTCGGGCATACCCGCCTCCGTCCTGGCGGCGTACAAGAAGGCCCAGGAGACCGTCGCGGGCACGGACGCCGCCTGCCGGCTGCCGTGGCAGCTGCTCGCCGCGATCGGCAAGGTCGAGTCCGGGCAGGCCCGGGGCGGCCGGGTCGACGCGCAGGGCACCACGCTCACCCCGATCCTCGGTCCCGCCCTCGACGGCAACGGCTTCGCGCTGATCAAGGACACCGACAACGGCGCCTACGACGGGGACCGGACGCACGACCGCGCGGTCGGCCCGATGCAGTTCATCCCGTCCACCTGGGCGACCTGGGGCCAGGACGGCAACGGCGACGGCCGCAAGGACCCCAACAACGTCTACGACGCCGCGCTCGCCGCCGGGCGCTACCTCTGCGCCGGCTCCCGCGACCTGTCGACCGCCACCGACCTTGACCGGGCGGTCCTCAGCTACAACCACTCCGACGTGTATCTGCGTACGGTCCGCTCCTGGTTCTCGTACTACAACCGCGGCACGCACGAGGTCCCCGACGGCACCGGCGCCCTGCCGGCCGGCCCGACCAGCCGGAACCCGGGCGGCAGTCCGAGCGGCGGCCCCTCGACGACGCCGTCCCCGACGCCCTCGCCGTCGAAGACCCCGAAGCCGGGCGGTTCCGAGAAGCCCACGAAGCCGTCCGACCCGAGTGCCGAGCCGTCCAAGCCGGGCGACCTCGGCAAGCCGCCGACGCACACCCCGACTCCGGCGCCCAGCCCCTCCAAGTCCGTGACCGCGCTGCAGAACGACGGCACCGGCACCCTGACCGCCACCGCCGGCGACACGTTCGACGGGCGGGTACAGGTGCGGGCGCGCGACGGCCTCGGCGCCCCCGTCGCCAAGGCGAAGGTGACCTTCACCCTCAGCGGTGACACCGACACCGTGTTCGACGGCGGCTTCACGTCCGTCACGCTCCAGACCGGGGCCGACGGCAAGGCGTCCTCCCCGCTCCTGCACGCGGGCGAGAAGACCGGCGAGTTCACCGTGCGGGCCACCGTCGAGGGCACCTCGGTCGCCACGAGCTTCAAGGCGACCGTCACCGCCCGCCAGGCCGACGCCCTCGCCCGGACCGGCACCACCGAGCTGAGCGCCGTCGCGGGCCAGACCTTCGACGACATCACGGTCGCCGCCACCTACAAGGGCAAGGCCGCCGCCAAGGTCGCCGTCACCGCCACCATGATCACCGACGGCCTCGTACCGGTCGAGAACGACAAGGGCCCGTACTGCACGAACGACGCCGGTGACCCCGTCCGCAGCATCGTGCTGACCACCGACGCCGACGGGAAGCTGAAGCTGCCGACGTTCTACGCCGACGGCCCGGCCGGTACGTACAAGCTGCGCCTCACCACCGAGGGCGGCGCGACCACGGTCATCAAGCTGACCGTCGAGGAGCGCACGGCCTCCGCCGCCTCCTGACACCGACGCCGGCAGCCCCTCCGCCGATCCGCGGAGGGGCTGCCGCATGCTCAGTCCCGCTTCGGCCGCGCCTTCGTGAACCGGGTCGCCTCCACCGTCGTCGGGTCCTGTGGCCACGGGTGCTTCGGATAGCGGCCGCGCAGCTCCGCCCGCACGGCCTTGTAGCCCTCGCGCCAGAACGACGCCAGGTCCGCCGTCACGGCGGCGGGCCGCCCGGCGGGGGAGAGCAGATGGACCAGGACCGGCACGCCCGCCACCGCCGGGGTCTCCTGGAGGCCGAACAGCTCCTGGAGCTTCACCGCGAGCACCGGCTGGTCCCCGCCGTACTCCACCCGGATCCGCGAACCGCTCGGCACCCCGATCCGCTCCGGCGCCAGCTCGTCCAGCCGCACCGCCTCACCCGTCGCCCACGGCAGCAGCCTGCGCAGCGCCTGCCCCGCGTCGATCGCGGCCAGGTCGGAGCGGCGCCGGGCCCGTGACAGCTCCGGCTCCAGCCAGGCCCCGGGGTCCGCCAGCAGCGCCCCGTCCGACACATCCGGCCACGGCTCACCCAGCACCCGGTGCAGGAACGCCAGCCGCTCCCGCAACTGCCCCGCGTCCCGGCTCCAGCGCAGCAGCCCCGGACCCTCCCGTCGCAGCCCCTCCACCAGGGCCTCGCGGACCAGCGCCGGGTCCGGCTGCTTCAGCGGGCGCGCCGCCAGCTCGACCGCACCCAGCCGCTCCACCCGCCGGGCCACCACGTCCCGGCCGTCCCAGCGGACCTCCTCGCCCGCGAACCGCAGATGCCCGGCCGCCAGGCGCGCCGTGTCCTCGTCGACGACGGCCGCGAGCCGCACCCGGGCGGACGCCGCGTGCGCCGGCCGGTCCGCGACCGCGACGGCCAGCCAGGAAGCACCGCGCAGCCCGGAGCCCTCGCCCGGCTCGGCGCCCGTGCCCGACGCCATCAGAAACGCCCCGCCGCCCCGTGCCCGCGCCACCCGCTCCGGGAACGCCAGCGCCGCGACCAGGCCCACCGCCGTGTCGTCCGCGACGGGCCGGCCGCCGCCCTCGCCCTTCGAGGAGGACGACAGGCGCCGCACCTCCTGGCGCCAGCGACCCGCGTAGGTGTCCTGGCCCCGGCGGGCGGTGCGCAGCGCGGCCGCCAGGTCGTCCCCGTACGCGCGGGGCGGTTCCTCGCTCAGCAGCGCCACCACCTCGGCGGCCCGGCGCCCGCCGACCTCGGCCGCCCCGTCCAGCAGCGCCCTCGCCAGCCGGGGATGCAGCCCGAGCCGGGACATCCGCACGCCCCGCTCGGTGACCCGGCCGTCCGGACCGACCGCGCCGACCGCGGCGAGGACCTCGCGGGCGGCGGCCATCGCCCCCTCCGGCGGCGCGTCCAGCAGCGCGAGCCCCGAGGCGTCCGGATCGCCCCAGCAGGCCGCCTGGAGGGCGAAAGCGGTCAGATCGGCCACCCGGATCTCCGGGGACGGGAAGCGGGCGAGCCGGCCGTCCTCGGCCCGGTCCCAGCAGCGGTAGACCGTCCCCGGCGCCTCGCGCCCCGCCCGGCCCGCGCGCTGGCGGCCCGCCGCCTGCGAGGCCCGTACGGTCGTCAGCGCGCTCAGGCCCCGCGCGTGATCGGTGCGCGGCTCACGGGCCAGACCGGAGTCGACGACCGTCCGCACCCCGGGGACCGTCAGCGACGACTCCGCCACCGAGGTCGCCAGGACCACCCGTCGCCCCTCGGAGGAGCCGGCCAGCACCGCGTCCTGCACCGCCGCCGGCGCCCGCCCGTGCACCTGGAGCACTTCGGCCGCGACGCCCGCCAACTGGCCCGCCACGCGGCCGATTTCGCCGACCCCGGGCAGGAAGCACAGCACGTCGCCGTCCCGCTCCGCGAGCGCCCGCCGCACTACGGCGGCGACATGGCCCAGCAGCGCCGGATCGACCCTCATCCCGTGCGGCGGCCGGACCGGCACGGCCGGCGGGGCCCACACCACCTCCACCGGATACGACACGCCCCGCGCCTCGACGACCGGGGCATCGCCCAGCAGCCGGGCCCAGCCCTCCGCGTCCGTCGTCGCGGACGCCGCCACCAGCCGCAGATCGGGGCGGATCGCCTCGCGCACGTCCAGCAGGAAGGCGGCCACCGTGTCCGCGTCGAGATGGCGCTCATGGCACTCGTCGATGATCACCGCGTCCACCCCGGCCAGCTCCTGGTCGCGCTGGAGCCGCTGGAGCAGCACCCCGGTGGTGACGACCTCCACCACGGTGTCCGGGCCCACCACCCGCTCGCCGCGCACGGTGAACCCGACGCGTGCGCCGGTCCGCTCGCCCAGCAGCCAGGCCATGCGCCGGGCAGCCGCGCGGGCGGCGATCCGGCGGGGTTCGGCGACGACGACCCGGCGTACGGGGCCCTCCCCGGTCAGCCCGGCCAGGGCGAGCGGGACGAGGGTGGTCTTGCCGGTGCCGGGGGGTGCGCACAGCACCGCGACCCCGCGGTCGTCGAGCGCCTTCCGCAGGGCGGGCACGGCGGTGCGGACGGGCAGCCGGTCGAGGGCGTCGGTGCGGATCACGCCCCCAGTCTCGTACGGCGTCGGCCCGCGCCCCGCACCGGCCGGTGCGGGGCATGGGCGCCGGAGCGCCCGCGCGCCCGGTGGGCAGGCGTCAGCCGCGCTCGCAGACGAAGATCGCGGTTCCCGGGATCAGGTTGCCGCGCAGCGGAGACCAGCCGCCCCACTCCTGGTCGTTCCAGGCGGGCCACTCCGGCTCGACCAGGTCCACCAGCCGGAAGCCGCCCGCGACCACGTCCCGCACCCGGTCGCCCAGCGTGCGGTGGTGCTCCACGTACACCGCGTCGCCGCGCTCGTCCTGCTCGACGTAGGGCGTGCGGTCGAAGTAGGAGGCGGCGACCGACAGGCCCTCGGGCCCCGGCTCGTCGGGGAAGGCCCAGCGGATGGGGTGCGTCACGGAGAAGACCCAGCGCCCGCCGGGGCGCAGCACGCGGTGGACCTCGCGGAAGACCTGGACCGGTTCGGCGACGAAGGGCACCGCGCCGTAGGCGGAGCACGCCAGGTCGAAGGAGGCGTCGCGGAACGGCAGCCGCCCGGCGTCGGCCTCGACCAGGGGGACGTCCTCGCCGATGCGCAGGGCGTGCTGGAGCTGGCGGTGGGAGAGGTCCAGGGCGACGGGGCGGGCGCCCCGCGCGGCCAGCCAGCGCGAGCACTGCGCCGCGCCGGCGCCGATCTCCAGGACGTCGAGCCCCTTCAGCGCGGCGGCGGGGCCCAGCAGCCCGGCCTCGGCCTCGTCCAGCCCCTCCGGGCCCCAGACGAAGCGGTCGTCGCCGAGGAAGGCGCCGTGGTCGCTCTGGTACTCGTCGGCGTTGCGGTCCCACCAGCCGCGGCTGGCCCGGCTGCTCTCGGTGGTTCCGGCGCTGCGGCGTGTCGCCTCGGGTTCGGCGGCGTACATCTCTTGGCTCATCGTGTCCGTCGTTGTAGTTTGCCTTCACCCCGTCGTACGAGGTACGTACCAAGGGGGCTGTGAACTGCGGGACCCGTGTGTCCGGACGTTCCCGGAGCCGATCCGGCCTCGGTGAACCCGAGTTGTGCCGGATATGGGGCGTTTCGCCGGTGGTGTCCGCCTTCGCGCATTGACCGTGCCCTGCTGCCCCCGTATGCTACAAGTTGCGCTGCGAGCCTGCGCTCCTCAGACCTAGCAGGCCGCGCTCGCATCTGTTGCATGTCCCCTCGGTTCACGAGGCGCCTCCCGGTCACGGGAAGGGCGCTTCCCGGGCTGTCCGGCTTCTGCAGAGGCGATACGGGTTCACGGCGTAGCAGTACCTACGACTCACTGTCCGTACCGGAGCCCTTTCCCACATGACGAGCAGCACCGAGACCACCGCCACCACTCCGCAGGTTGCGGTCAACGACATCGGCGACGCGGACGCGTTCCTCGCGGCGATCGACGAGACGATCAAGTACTTCAACGACGGCGACATCGTTGACGGTGTCATCGTCAAGGTTGACCGGGACGAGGTTCTCCTCGACATCGGTTACAAGACCGAAGGTGTCATCCCGAGCCGCGAGCTCTCGATCAAGCACGACGTCGACCCGAACGAGGTCGTCAAGGTCGGTGACGAGATCGAGGCCCTGGTTCTCCAGAAGGAGGACAAGGAAGGCCGCCTGATCCTCTCGAAGAAGCGCGCTCAGTACGAGCGTGCCTGGGGCACCATCGAGAAGATCAAGGAAGAGGACGGCATCGTCACCGGTACCGTCATCGAGGTCGTCAAGGGTGGTCTCATCCTCGACATCGGCCTCCGTGGCTTCCTGCCGGCGTCGCTCGTCGAGATGCGTCGCGTCCGCGACCTCCAGCCGTACGTGGGCAAGGAGCTCGAGGCCAAGATCATCGAGCTGGACAAGAACCGCAACAACGTGGTCCTGTCCCGCCGTGCCTGGCTCGAGCAGACCCAGTCCGAGGTCCGCCAGACGTTCCTCACGACCCTCCAGAAGGGTCAGGTCCGCTCCGGCGTCGTCTCCTCGATCGTCAACTTCGGTGCCTTCGTGGACCTGGGTGGCGTCGACGGTCTGGTGCACGTCTCCGAGCTGTCCTGGAAGCACATCGACCACCCCTCCGAGGTCGTCGAGGTCGGCCAGGAGGTCACCGTCGAGGTCCTCGACGTCGACATGGACCGCGAGCGCGTGTCCCTGTCGCTCAAGGCGACGCAGGAAGACCCGTGGCAGCAGTTCGCCCGTACGCACCAGATCGGGCAGGTCGTCCCCGGTAAGGTCACCAAGCTCGTTCCGTTCGGTGCGTTCGTCCGCGTCGACGAGGGCATCGAGGGCCTGGTCCACATCTCCGAGCTGGCCGAGCGCCACGTGGAGATCCCGGAGCAGGTCGTCCAGGTCAACGACGAGATCTTCGTCAAGGTCATCGACATCGACCTCGAGCGCCGTCGCATCAGCCTCTCGCTGAAGCAGGCCAACGAGGCCTTCGGCGGCGACCCGGCCTCGGTCGAGTTCGACCCGACCCTGTACGGCATGGCCGCGTCCTACGACGACCAGGGCAACTACATCTACCCCGAGGGCTTCGACCCCGAGACCAACGACTGGCTCGAGGGCTTCGAGGCTCAGCGCGAGGTCTGGGAGACCCAGTACGCCGAGGCGCAGCAGCGCTTCGAGCAGCACCAGGCCCAGGTCATCAAGTCCCGCGAGGCCGACGAGGCCGCTGCCGCCGAGGGCGCTGCCGCCCCCGCCGGCAACGCCCCGGCCGCCTCGGGCGGCAGCGGCGGCGGCTCCTACTCCTCGGAGTCCTCGGACAACTCCGGCGCCCTGGCGTCGGACGAGGCCCTGGCCGCGCTCCGCGAGAAGCTGGCGGGCGGCCAGAGCTGACGCTCTGTCCCTCCGGCCGGTCATCGGCTGCGGTAGGTAAGTGACCGTGAGGCCCGTCCCCTTCGGGGGGCGGGCCTCACGCGTTTCCGCGTGAAACCGCGTGTACGGGGAATGACAGTGATCCCCGGGGCGTTCTTCTCCAGGAACACAAGGAGGAGCGGTAACCGTGCCTGATCCGCAGAGTTTGTACGAATGGGAGCCGAAGGGCCTGGCTGTCGTCGACATGGCGCTCGCCCAGGAGTCGGCCGGCCTGGTCATGCTCTACCACTTCGAGGGCTACATCGACGCGGGTGAGACGGGTGAGCAGATCGTCGACGGCCTGCTCGAATCGCTGCCGCACCAGGTCGTGGCCCGCTTCGACCACGACCGCCTGATCGACTACCGCGCCCGCCGCCCGCTGCTCACGTTCAAGCGGGACCGCTGGTCGGCGTACGAGACCCCGACCCTGGACGTCCGCGTCGTGCAGGACGCCACGGGCGCGCCGTTCCTGCTGCTGTCCGGCCCCGAGCCGGACGTGGAGTGGGAGAAGTTCGCCGCCGCCGTCGAGCAGATCGTCGAACGGCTCGGCGTCCGCCTCGCGGTCAACTTCCACGGCATCCCGATGGGAGTCCCGCACACCCGTCCCGTCGGTATCACCCCGCACGGCAACCGCACCGACCTGATGCCCGGCCACCGCAGCCCCTTCGACGAGGCACAGGTGCCCGGCTCCGCCGAGGCGCTCGTCGAGTACCGGCTGATGGAGGCGGGCCACGACGTGCTGGGCGTCGCCGCCCATGTGCCGCACTACGTCGCCCGCTCCGCCTACCCCGACGCGGCGCTCACCGCACTGGAGGCGATCACCGCCGCCACCGGCCTGGTCCTGCCGGCCGTCGCGCACTCCCTGCGCACCGAGGCGCACCGCACCCAGACGGAGATCGACCGCCAGATCGGCCAGGGCGACGAGGAACTGGTCTCGCTGGTCGAGGGCCTTGAGCACCAGTACGACGCGGTCGCGGGCGCGGAGACCCGGGGCAACCTGGTCGCCGAGCCGGCGGACCTGCCGTCCGCCGACGAGATCGGCCTGGAATTCGAGAAGTTCCTCGCCGAGCGCGAGGGCGACGCCTGACCGTCACGTCCTGTGCCCGCTGCCCGTGGCCCCCACCGCCGGGGGCCACGGGCAGCGGGCATTAGGCTGCCGGGCATGCTGAAAGTGGGCCTGACCGGGGGCATCGGAGCCGGTAAGAGCGAAGTGTCCCGGCTGCTCGTCGGCCACGGTGCCGTCCTCGTCGACGCGGACCGCATCGCCCGGGAGGTCGTCGAGCCCGGCACGCCCGGTCTCGCCGCCGTCGTCGAGGAGTTCGGCCCCGGCATCCTGACCCCGGAAGGCACCCTGGACCGGCCCGCGCTCGGCGCGATCGTCTTCGCCGACCCGGACCGCCTCGCCGCGCTCAACGCGATCGTCCACCCCCTCGTCCGCGACCGCTCCGCCGAACTGGAGAAGGCCGCCGGACCGGACTCCGTGGTCGTCCACGACGTGCCCCTCCTCACCGAGAACGGCCTCGCCCCCCTCTACGACCTGGTCGTCGTGGTCGACGCCGCCCCGGAGACCCAGCTCGACCGGCTCGTCCGGCTGCGCGGCATGACCGAGGCGGACGCCCGCGCCCGCATGGCCGCCCAGGCCACCCGCGAGCAGCGGCGCGCCGTCGCCGACCTGGTCATCGACAACGACGGACCGGTCGAGGAGCTGGAGGCGCAGGTCCGCACGGTCTGGGCGGAGCTGGCACGCCGGGCGGCGAACGCGGGCTGAACCCGCCGCCGTACGGGGAGCCGGGGCCGTGCCGGTGGCCGGGCCGGTCAGGCCGGGCCCGCCGCCGTACGGGAGGACCCGCCGGAGCCGCAGCCGCACCGGAATACCCGTAGCCGTCCCCGCGTTCACCCCGGGACGGACCAGGGAAGGATGCAACCGTGCCCGAGAGGACCCCGGAAACCGACGTCATCGACTTCCGCGCGGCGGAGCAGCTGCTCGCCGCGCGCGATCCCCGGGGTGCGGTGCGGCTGCTCGACTCGGTGATCGCCGCCCACCCCGAGAACACGGCTGCCCGGCTGCTGCGCGCCCGCGCCTTCTTCGCGGCGGCGCAGCTGCGTCCCGCGGAGCTGGAATTCGAGCTGGTGCTGGAGCGGGAGCCGGACAACGCCTTCGCGCACTTCGCCCTTGCCCGCACCTTCGAGCGCTCCGGCCACCCGGACCGGGCCAGGCGCCACTTCAGGCTGGCGGCGGCGCTCGACCCGAAGCCGGAGTATCTGAAGGCCGCCCGCTTCGAGGACTAGGGCCTGTCCGGCGGATCTTCGCGGGCCCGCGACGCCTGGCACGCACTCTCGCCGCACGCCCGAATCACCCAAGTACGTCCAGTACGAGGGCGATCCGGGCGCACGCCGAGAGCACACGCCAGACGCCGCGGGCTGATCCACGAAGATCCGCCGGGCAGGCCCTAGGGCGTGCCCGGGGGCGGGCCCTTGCCGCCGCGCGGCCCGTGGTCGGGTTCGTACGGCGGTACGGAGCGGCCCGGCTGGTAGTGCGCGCCCTGGCGCAGCCGGTGCACGACGAAGCACAGGTCGACGACGACCAGCACGAGCAGCACTCCGCAGACCGCTGCCCAGCCGGCGCGGCCGTTCACGGCGAAGGCCGTCACACCGAAGACGGCCCAGGCCAGGCCCCACAGACTCAGCCAGAGCCGCATCCGCAGCGGGCTGCGGGCGGTCGTCGGTTCATTGCCGGTACGCATGGCATCGCCTCACCTACCAGCATGGACCCGCGACCGGGCAGGTGCGGCACGGTCAGTCGGTCAGCAGCTTCGCCCGCAGGGTCGCCACGGTCGCCGCGTCGAGCTTCAGCCCCTCGCGTACGTACGTGTCGAAGTCGCCGTAGATGTGGTCCACCTCGGCGAACGCGGCGCGCAGCCAGCTCAGTTCCACGGCCTTCGGATTGCCGGTGTACTGGTTGCTTGCCAGGAAGTCCGCCTCGACCGTCTCCCGGGGGACGCCGAGCAGCGTGAGCAGGACGGCCGTGCCCCAGCCGGTGCGGTCCTTGCCCGCGCTGCAGTGGAAGACCGTGGCGCCGGAGGTGTTCGTGGCGACGGCCGTGACGAGGTCGTGGAAGGCGTGGTCGGCGCCCACGAAGTTGACCATGAACGGGTAGCCGATGGACTGGCCGAGGTCCGAGGAGCCGGAGAAGAGACCGGCGGCGAGGGCCTGGGCCAGGGTCATCAGGGCCGAGTCGTGGAAGCGGATGCCGTGGGCGAAGGAGACGACGTCCGCGACCTGGTACGTCACCCCGGCGGGCAGCCGGTCCGGGTCGTCGTGGCGCTCCTGGACGTTGCGCAGGTCCACGTCGAGCGTGAGCCCCTGGGAGACCAGCCGCTGCTGCTCGGCGTCGGTGAGGCCGCTCAGCTTGCTGGAGCGGTAGACCAGGCCGGGCCGCACCCAGCGCCCATCTGTGGTGCGGTAGCCGCCGATGTCCCGGAAGTTGCGGGCGGACTCCAGGCCGAGCGAGCGGTCGGCGACAACGAGCGGGCTCCCGCTGTCCGGGATCAGCCGGAAGTACCAGCGCCCGGCCTCCGGGAGGGTGCCCGGCGCGACGGTCAGCGAGCCGCTGCCCGGTGCGGTGCCGAGCGCGGTGCCGGTGGTGGCGTCGGGCGAGGTGACGGCGGTGACGGTGACCGATCCGGCGGGCGAGGCCCAGGAGAGGGTGTGGCCGCCGTCGGCCGTGCGCGTGGCGGTGGCCCGGGTGAACGGTACGGCGGACTGCGCGACGGACGCCGTGGCCGCGGCCGGCGCGGCGAAGGCGGCCGGCGCGATGACCGTACCGGTGAGGAGGGCGGTGGCGAGGACGGCGCCGGCGATGCGGTGCGTACGCATGGTGCTCCTTGTCTGGACCCTGCGGGGCAGGACCGAGGCGTCGAAGGCCACCCGGCGGCCCGTGCCGGTGCGCGGGTCCGGCCGGGTGGACCGGTCGTCGGGGAACGGCAGCAGACACCCGGCGGGTGCCGGCGGGTGGCAGCCCCGCGCCGGGGAGGAGTCCGCCGGGGCCACGTGGGCGGGCGGGGCGCCGAGCGCCGCGGCCGGCAGCCCGCCGGGCATCCGCTGCCGCACGGGTCAGCTCCCCTGGAGGTGCGCGCCGATGATCCGGGCGTAGGCGGCCTCGCCCTGCCGGTTCGGGTGCAGCGGGGCGGCCGGAGCGGTGGGCACGTACCCCTCGACCCACTTGTCGGACGGCGCCTGGCAGGCGTCGTGGCCCTTGCTCGGCGTGGCGACGTCGACGTACTCGGCGCCGTGCGCGGCGCTCTGCTCGGCGATGACCGCGTTCATCCGGTTCACGCTGCCCTGGAGGAAGTCGGCGTCCACCGGCAGCACGGGCTGCAGCGGCCAGCAGCCGCCCGGCTTGATGTACAGCCCGTAGCCCGTCACGAGAATCCTGGCCTGCGGCGACCGCTGGTGGATTCCGTCCAGTACGGCTCCGAGGCGCGGCGCGAACGCGTCGATCCGCTGCGCCACCTGGTCGACCCCGCCCTCCGTCAGCTTGTCCTTGCACGGAGTGGCGGTCGGGTCGAGCTGCATGCAGTCCTGCGCGATGCCGACCAGCCCCGCGTCGTTGCCGCCGATGGTCAGGGTCACCAGGTCGGTGTCCGCGCGCAGCGCGTCGAACTGCGGCGCCGCCGAACCCATGGGCACGTCGAGCAGCGACAGCGACTGCTTCTCGGTCATGTGCTTGGACTGGGCGCCGCTGCACGTGACGTCGCGCAGCGAGGCGCCGATGCTCGCCGCCAGCTCGTGCGCGTAGTTGTGCGTGGAACGGCCGCAGGCCAGCGGTCCGGTGATGCCCGGGATGAGCGGCCCGGAGGCCATGGAGTCGCCGAGCGCCACGTACTGGACGGGGTCGTCGGCGCTCGCCGCCCAGGCGCCGGACGCGGTGGTGCCGACGGCCAGGGAGGCCAGGGCGACGGCGGTGGCAGCTCCTCTGACGGTACGACAGAACGTCTTGTTCAGGGGCGAGTTCATGACGACCTCCGGTGCGCTATGAGTGGGGGCATGGCGGGTGTCGCCGGTCATCATGCAGACTCGAACGCCGTCGTTTAACTGGTGGGTAACGCAGACTTCGCCGGGGGCTTTTGTGACGCATGACAAGGAACGGCCCGTCGTGGCGGGCGGGCCGCGGCCGCTGTCGATCGCCGGGCGCCCGGTGGCGGGCCGGCTGCGGGCCCGCGTCCCCGCCCTGACCGCCCGGGTCGTCGCCCGGCTGCTGAGCGATCTGCCGGTCTACGCGGAGCTGCCGCACGAGGAGATCGCCGGCGATATCGCGGACATCGTCCAGCACAATCTGCGGCTCTTCGCGGACGTCCTCGAACACCGCAGGGCCGTCACGGACGACGAACTGGCCCAGCAGCGCGACTCGGCGGCCCAGCGCGCCGAGGAGGGCGTGCCGCTGGACGCCATCCTGACCGCCTATCAGGTCGGCGTCGCCATGTGCTGGGAGGAGACCGCGCAGGACGCCGGGCCCGGGGACCTGCCCGACGTGCTGGAGATCATGGACCGCATCCTGGTCCTCCAGCAGCAGCTGACCTCGGCGGTGAGCGGCGCCTATCTGGAGGCCCGGCAGATCCTGGACAGCCAGGAGCACGGCGGCCGGCACGCGCTGATGGCCGCGCTGCTGACCGGCGAGGACCTGGACGGCTTCACCCGGCGCACCGGCCTGCGCCCGGCCGCCCGCTATCTGACGATGACGCTCGCGCTGGCGCCGCACCCGGACGAGACGGGGGCGGGTCCTGCGCCGGGCCCCGGTGCGGGGGTGGCCGCCCGGCGCAAGATACGCCGCATCCGGGCGGCCCTGGACCGGTACGCCGGGACGCCCGCGCTGACCGCGCTGGACGCGTCCGGCGGCACCGTGCTGCTGCCCGTCGCGGAGCCGCCGCCGTGGGACGGGCCCGGCGGGCTGTGCGACCTGATCGCCGGCGCGACCCGGGCGGCGGGGGTCCCCGTCACGGCCGCCGCCGAGACCGCCTCACCGGCCGGGGTGCCGGCGGCGGTGGCCCGCAACGGCGAGATCGTGGACCTGGTGGCCCGTACCGGACGGGCGCCCGGCCTCTACCGGCTGGCCGACGTGCTCCTGGAGTACCAGCTCAGCCGGCCCAGCGAGGCGCTGCGCGGGCTCGCGGGGCTCCTGAGTCCGCTCGACGCCAAACCGGAACTGCTGCACACCCTGGAGACGTACCTCGGGCACGGGCTGGACCGCCGGGCCGCGGCGGCTGCGCTGCACGTCCACCCCAACACCGTCGACTACCGCATCCGCCGCATCGACCGCCTCACCGGTCTCTCCCCGGCCCGCCCCGCCGACCTCCAGCACCTGAGCGCGGCGCTGGTCGCGCGGCGCTCGGTGTGAGGGGCGGGAACGACCGCCGCCGTACGGTCGTTCGGTGGGTATGAGCGGACAACTGGTACGTGAGGGCTACTCGGGGACCGGGCCGGGCGCCATCACCCCGGACGGCTGCGCGGTCGAGCTGTACACCCGGCTGGCCGTGGGCGACGAACCGGACGTGATCGAGGCGGCCGTCCCCGCCGGTGCGCACATCCTGGAACTGGGCTGCGGGGTGGGCCGGGTGACGCGTCCGCTGATCGAGCGCGGCTTCCGGATAACCGGCGTGGACGAGTCGCCGCAGATGCTGGAGCGGGTGCGCGGCGCGCGGACGGTGTGCGCCCCGATCGAGTCGCTGGACCTCGGCGAGGAGACCTTCGACGTCGTCATGCTCGCGTCCTTCCTCGTGCACGCGGGCGACCACGAGGTGCGCGACGGGCTGCTGCGGACCTGCCGTCGGTACGTGCGCGACGGAGGCGTGGTGCTCATCCAGCGCGAGGGGGCCGACTACCACGTCGCCCCGCGGGAGCGCGCCGATGCGGCCGGTTACACCGTGCGTATCGTCTCCTCGGAGCCGGTCGGCGACGGGGTGCGCTCGGTGCGCGCGGAGTACGAGTTCCCCGACGCCCGGTGGACGCAGACGTTCCGCTCCCGGCCGCTGACGAAGGAGGAGTTCGAAGAGCACCTGGAGGCGGCCGGGCTGAAAGTGGACCGCTATCTCACGGACGACGGTATCTGGGTGCGGGCCGTGCCCGTGTAGCGCTGCCCGGGGCGGTCAGTGGGCAGTGCGGTCAGTGGACGGTGCTGAAGCTGCGCCAGGGCAGCGCGTTCGGCGCGTTGACGTCGGAGAAGGTGGTCGCCACGTACGTCGTCCCGGGGCCGGTGCAGTTCGGTGTCCGGTACAGGATGATGTCGATCAGCGTCTCGTTGGCCACCTGCTTGGCGCCGGCGGGGGCGAGCCGGTGGCAGCCCTTGACCGACGGGCTGTTCACCTCGATCACCGCGTCCCGCTCGGTGGTGTAGATGACCGGGCCGACCGCGGTCCGGCCGAGGCCCGAACAGCCTGCGACGGTGAGGGTCAGGAACACGGCCTGGGCGGCGATGGCGAGCCGGCGGCGTCGGCGGTCGATCACGGGCATGGGCGGGTCCTCGTCTGTCTCGTCACCACGCACACCGCGGTGCACGGGCCTGGGTACGTGCCGGTGCTCGTCACCCTGCCCGCTTCCCCGCGCCCCGGCATCCGGGAAGCGGCCGGGCGGGGGAGCGGAGCGGCGGCGGGCGGACCCGGAGGCGTTCGACCCGGAGCGGAACCAGGCATACCGTGGTAATAGCGCACGAAGAGGGTGCGAGGCCGAGAGCCGGGGTCTACCGGCTGGCAGGGGGCCGTCATGGTCCAGGACCTCTTGATCGCGGTGGTCGCGGCAGCGGCGGTGGGCGCCCTGTATCTCGCGGCGGCCGCCCGGGTCGTCAGGCAGTACGAACGGGGGGTGGTCCTCAGACTGGGCCGGCTCCGCGACGAGGTGCGCCCGCCGGGGTTCACCATGGTGCTGCCCGGTGTCGACCGGCTCCGCAAGGTCAACATGCAGATCGTCACCATGCCCGTGCCTGCCCAGGACGGCATTACCCGGGACAACGTCACGGTCCGGGTGGACGCGGTCATCTACTTCAAGGTGGTCGACCCGGCGAGCGCGGTCGTCGAGGTCGAGGACTACCGCTTCGCGGTCTCGCAGATGGCGCAGACCTCGCTGCGGTCGATCATCGGCAAGAGCGATCTGGACGACCTCCTCTCCAACCGCGAGAAGCTGAACCAGGGCCTGGAGCTGATGATCGACAGCCCCGCGGTCGGCTGGGGCGTCCAGATCGACCGGGTCGAGATCAAGGACGTGTCCCTGCCGGAGACCATGAAGCGCTCCATGGCCCGCCAGGCCGAGGCCGACCGTGAACGGCGAGCCCGTGTCATCAACGCGGACGCGGAGCTCCAGGCGTCCAAGAAGCTGGCCGAGGCGGCGTCGGAGATGTCCACCCAGCCGGCCGCGCTCCAGCTGCGACTGCTCCAGACCGTGGTGGCGGTCGCGGCCGAGAAGAACTCCACCCTCGTGCTGCCGTTCCCGGTGGAGCTGCTGCGCTTCCTGGAACGCGCCCAGCAGCAGGGGCCGCCGCCCGAGGCCGTGCGGCCTCCGGAGCGGGGCGAGTCGTCGTCGCCGGGCGCCGGTGACGGTGCGCAGCCCCCTGCCCCCGGCGCGCCGGAGTCCCGGCCGCTCACCGACGGCAGCCCGGAGCCGGCGGACTCCGATGCGCCGGCGCCCCGGTCGTCCGCCGCCCGCTCCGAGGCCTCCGCTCGGGCCGCGGCAGGGCCCCGCACGAACGCGGAGCCGTACGCCCGGCACTGACCGGATGCCCGCGCACGCCGGCCGTCGCCCGGCACCGTGTCCGGGCCCGGTCGTGACACGGCCGGACCGGCGTGCGCGGGCACCGGCCCGGGGGCCCGCGCATGCCGGCCGTCGCCCGGCCTCGCATCCGGTCCGGCCCGCAAGCGGCCCCGGCGGGCCCGGAGCAGTAGGCCCGGCACCGGCCCGAGGGCCCGCGCACGCCGGCCGTCGCCCGGCACCGTGTCCGGTCCGGTCGTGACACGGCCGCCACGGGCTCGGAGTCGTACGCCGGCACCGACCGGGCATCCGCCACGCCGGCCGTCGCCCGGCCCGTACGAGCTGCGGGGAAGGCGGCGGCCGGGCCCTGTCCGAGGGCGTTGTCAGACCTCCCGCCTAGACTCGCCTGGCAGCGGACGAGACCGTGCTGACCAGGCGCGGAACGCCAGGACGCGGCCGTCGGGCCGTGCACGACGGGGAAGGAGGGGCCGGTGACCACCGCACCGCCGCCGCAGGACGCGGACGACAGCCGCCTGCTGCGCTGCGCCGCCGTCTTCCTCCCCGGTACGCCCCCGCGCCGGGGACGCGTCGCCTTCTGGGACCCGGCCGATGCCCCGCTCCCCGAGACCGCCGGAGCCCGGAGCGAGGCGATCACGGTCGTCCGCCCGTCCGGGGCCGGCGGCGAGGTGCGTACGCAGGACGTGCCCGCGCTCCTGCTCCCCGTCGACGCGGCCCTGCCCCTGCTCGCGCGCGCCCGCCACCTGCGCTCCGCGCACCCGGCGACCCGCGCCTGGGGGGCCGCCGCCCTGCACGCGCTGCACCTGGTGGCCGGTGGCCGCATGCTCCCCGGGCTGACGGCCGACGACCACGACGCCTGGCGGGCCGGCCCCCGCGAGGCCGGGGACGTCGCCCACCTGCGCGCGGTGGCCGCCGCCCTGCCCTGGGAGGGGCACGCCGTCCCGCTGCCCGACCGGACCCCCCTCCGGCTGCCCGACCCCGAGGCGCTGACCGGGGCCTTCCTCGACGCGGTCGCGGACACCCTGCCCCGGACGCCCGCCGCCGCGTTCGCCATGGGCGCCCCGTTCGCGGCGGCCGAGCCCCAGCATCTGCCCGGTGCGCGGGAGTGGGCTGTGGAGGTGGCCTCGGGACTGGACGCCGGGGTGCGGGTGTCCCTGCGCCTGGACCTCTCCGCGTACGAACTCTTCGACACGGCCGGCCCCGGCGAGGCGACGGGCGAGACCGCACGGCACGCCGCCGCGGCCGTCACCCAGGTGCACAGCCTCGCCGACCCCACCTACGTGGTCGACGCCGCGGCCCTGTGGGCCGGTGACGCGGGCGAACCCTTCGGCCCCCGGGCCCGGATCGACACCGCGCTCGCGCTGCGCCGCGCCGCCCGCGTCTGGGCCCCGCTCGAACGGCTGCTGGACCAGCCGGTCCCCGACGTGCTGGCCATGGGAGAGGACGAGCTCTACGAGCTGCTGGGCGACGCCGGGGCCCGGCTGGCCGCCGCCGGGGTCGGCGTCCACTGGCCCAGGGAGCTGGCCCGCACCCTCACCGCGACGGCCGTGGTGCGGCCCGCGCCCGGGACGGCCACGGACGGCACCGCGTTCTTCGACGCCGAACAGCTCTTCGCGTTCGACTGGCAGCTCGCGCTGGGCGAGCAGCGGCTCACCGAGGCCGAGATGGACGTGCTCGCCGAGGCCCACCGCCCCGTGGTCCGGTTGCGGGACCAGTGGGTCGTCGTCGACCCCGCGCTCGTCCGCAAGGCACGCAAGCGGGAGCTGGGCCTGCTCGACCCGGTGGACGCCCTCGCGGTCGCGCTGACCGGCAGCGCCGAGGTGGACGGCGAACAGGTCGAGGCGGTGCCCGCCGGCACGCTGGCGGAGCTGCGTACGCGCCTGCTCACCGACGACCCCGTACCCGCCCCGCCGCCAGGACTCCACGCGACGCTCCGCGACTACCAGCTGCGCGGGCTGGCCTGGCTGGACCGGATGACCTCGCTGGGCCTCGGCGGCTGCCTCGCCGACGACATGGGCCTCGGCAAGACGATCACCCTGATCGCCCTCCACCTCCACCGCGCCCACCCCGCGCCCACGCTGGTCATCTGCCCCGCCTCCCTGCTGGGCAACTGGCACCGCGAGATCAACCGCTTCGCCCCCGGCGTCCCCGTGCGCAGATTCCACGGCACGGGCCGCACCCTCGCCGCAGCCGACGGCGGTTTCGTCCTCACCACGTACGGCACGATGCGTTCCAGCGCGGCCGAACTGGCCGCCCACCGCTGGGGACTGGTCGTCGCCGACGAGGCGCAGCACGTCAAGAACCCGCACTCCTCCACCGCGAAGGCGCTCCGCACCATCCCCTCCCCGGCGCGGGTCGCCCTGACCGGCACCCCCGTGGAGAACAACCTCTCCGAGCTGTGGGCGCTGCTCGACTGGACGACGCCCGGACTGCTCGGCCCCCTCAAGGCGTTCCGGGCCCGGCACGCCCGGATCGTGGAGAACACCGGTACGGCGGCGGGCCTCGGCAACGACGAGGCGGTGGAGCGGCTGTCCCGGCTGGTCCGGCCGTTCCTGCTGCGCCGCAAGAAGTCCGACCCGGGCATCGCGCCCGAGCTGCCCCCCAAGACGGAGACCGACCACCCCGTCTTCCTCACCCGCGAGCAGGCCACGCTGTACGAGGCCACCGTGCGCGAGACCATGGCGTACATCGAGGCGTCCGAGGGCATCGCGCGGCGCGGCCTGATCATGAAGCTGCTGGCCTCGCTCAAGCAGATCTGCAACCACCCCGCGCAGTATCTGAAGGAGGACGCGGCCCGGCTCACCGGACGCTCCGGGAAGCTCGCCCTCCTGGACGAACTCCTCGACACGATCCTCGCCGAGGACGGCTCGGTGCTGGTCTTCACCCAGTACGTGACGATGGCCCGGCTGCTGTCCGCCCATCTGACCGCCCGCGCGATTCCCTCGCAGCTCCTGCACGGCGGCACCCCGGTGGCCGAGCGGGAGAGGATGGTCGACCGCTTCCAGTCCGGCGAGGTCCCCGTCTTCCTGCTCTCCCTCAAGGCGGCGGGCACGGGTCTCAACCTCACCCGGGCCGCCCATGTCATCCACTACGACCGCTGGTGGAACCCGGCCGTCGAGGAGCAGGCCACGGACCGGGCGTACCGCATCGGCCAGACCCAGCCCGTCCAGGTGCACCGGCTGATCGCCGAGGGCACGGTGGAGGACCGCATCGGCGAGATGCTGCTCGCCAAGCGGGCGCTGGCCGACGCCGTCCTCGGCAGCGGCGAGAGCGCGCTGACCGAGCTGAGCGACCGCGACCTGGCCGACCTCGTCTCCCTCCGGAGGCCGTCATGAGCCCCGCGCCCCGCCGCCGCCCGGACAGCGCCCGCCCCGGAGCCCGTTCCCGTCCCGGGCCCGACGATCTGCGGCGCACCTTCGAGGCCGTTCCGGTGCGCACCTCCGGCGAGGGCGAGCCGTTCGCCGAGAGCTGGTGGGGCCGGGCCTGGGTGACGGCGCTCGAATCCCTCTCGATGGACGGCCCGCGCCTGGCCAGGGGCCGGGACTACGCGGACGCCGGGCACGTCGCCGCGATCACCGTCACGCCGGGGCACGTCGTCGCCTACGTGCACGGCAGCCGCCCCCGCCCGTACCGCGCCGAGCTGCGGCTGCGGGCGTTCGCCGACCCCGACTGGGACACCCTGCTGGACGCGGTCGCCGCGCGCCCCGGCCACCTCGCCGCGCTGCTCGCCAAGGAGATGCCGCACTCCCTGGCGGAGACCGCGACCGCCGCCGGCATGACCCTGCTGCCCGCCCCGGGCGACCTCGACCCCGCCTGCACCTGCCCCGACCGGGGCAGGCCCTGCAAGCACGTCGCGGCCCTCAGCTACCAGATGGCCCTCCTGCTGGACACCGACCCGTTCGTCCTGCTCCTGCTGCGCGGCCGGGGCGAGCGCGAACTCCTGGAGGAGCTGGGCCGGCGCAATGCCGCGCACTCCGCCCGGGAGCGGCCCCCCGCCCCCGACACCCCGTCCGTGCCCGCCGAAGAGGCGCTGGCCGCCCGCTTCCTGCCGCCCCTGCCCGCCCCCTTCCCGGTGGACCCGCACCCGGGCCGCCCACCCGCCTACCCCGCGCTGCCCGGGGCCCGGGACCCCCTCGCCCTGGACCAGCTCGCCACGGACGCGGCGGCCCGCGCCCACGCCCTGCTGACCACCGGCCGCGACCCGCTCGCCGGGCTCACCACCTGGCAGGACGCCGTCCGTCTCGCGGCGTCCGGACCCACCGCCGGGCTCACCGCCACCACCCGCGCCCTCTACCGGGAGCTGGCCTCCGCCACCGGCCGCAACACCACGGACCTGGCCCGCGCCGTGGCCGCCTGGCGGCAGGGCGAGGCCGAGGGTCTTGCGGTCCTGGAGACGCCGTGGGACCCCCCGGCGGGCCCCTTCGACCGGGCCCGCCCGGCGCTCGCGGCGGCCGGCTTCCCCCGCTTCCAGCCCTGGCGCAACCAGCTCACCCACCCGGGCCACGCCTTCCAGCTCCGCTTCGGCCGCGACGGCCGCTGGTACGGCTACGAGTCGGACCTGGGCGAGGACGACTGGTGGCCGCGCGCCGCACCGGACACCGACCCGGTCGGCGCCCTCCTGGAGCTGACCGGCGGCTGAGGGACCGGGCACGCCCAGCAGGCCCCCGCACTTCCCGTACGCCCCTCACTCCCCGCGCCCCGCCGCCTCAGCCGTGCCGGGCAGCACGGCGTCGACGACAGCAGCCGCGAAACCGGGCGGCACGGGCTCGTTCCTGAGCAGCGCCCGCACCCATACGGCCCCGGCGATCAGGTCGAGCAGCAGCTTCGGGTCGGCCCCCGGCGGCAGCTCGCCGCGTGCGGCGGCCCGGGTGAACACCGGCTGCTCGCGCGAGAACCGGTCGGCGAAGAAGTCCCGGCCCAGCGCGGCGAGTTCGTCGTCGGGCAGGCCCGTCCCCGAGGCCAGGGCCCGCACGATCGCCCGGGTCCGTACACCGGTGACCAGGCCGGTCACCTGCTCCGTGAGGGCGATCAGGTCCCCGCGCAGCGAGCCCGAGTCGGGGATCTCGATGTCCAGGACGCGGGCCCGGAGCAGCGCGGCGCGCAGCAGCGGAGCCTTCGACGGCCACCAGCGGTAGATGGTCGTCTTGTTGACGCCGGCCTCCTGGGCGACGGCCTCGACGGTGAGCCCCGCGTACCCGCGTTCGGCGAGCAGCCGCAGGGTGGCGTCGAAGATCGCCTCGGCGGCGCGGGGGCCCTTGCCGGGCCGGGACTGCGGGGGAGGGGCGGACATGGCGGCTCCAGAAAAGTACAACGCAACGTTGCGTTGCACTATAGGCTGCGGCCGACCGCCGGCGCACGACACGCAGAGGGGTGCTCATGAAGACCGACAGGACCTCCGGGGTTTCCGGAGCGGTGACCTGGGGGCTGCTGGCCGCCTGGGCGGCCAACGACCTGGAGGAGATCGCCACCATGGCGGCCTGGCTCCGCACCGCACGGCCCAGGCTCAGAAAGCGTCTGCCGTGGGTGCCCGACCGGGTATGGGACCGGGCTGACCTCTCGCAGCGGGAGGTGAACACGGCCATCGGCCTCATGGGCGTGGTCGTCGCGGCGGCCGCCGCGGACGGAGCGCGCACGGGCGGTCGCAGCGCCTTCTTCCGTACGACCCTGGCCGGATTCGGGCTCCACGGGCTGGTGCACATGGCGCAGTCGGCGGCGTACGGCGGCTACACGCCGGGGGTGGCCACCTCGCCGACCGTCGTCGTCCCGTACGCGCTCTGGGCGCTGCGCCGGCTGCGGGCGGCGGGCATACCGACGGGCGGGGCCGGTACGGCGGCGGCGGGGGTGGCGTTCCTCCCGGTGGCGGTGGCCGGCGTGCACACGGCGGCCCGGGTGCTGGCCCGGCCCCGTACGCCCGGCGCGTGACCCGGAGGCGCGGCCGGTCCCGTACGCCCGGCGCCTGACCGAGGGCGCGGCCGACGGTCCCGTACGCCCGGCGCGTGGCCGGAGGCGCGGCCGGCCCCGTACGCCCGGGACATGGCCGCAAGTGCGGCCCGCCGCCCCCGCGCGGGCTCAGAAATCGGCGCTCAGCCGCTCCTCCAGCCGCGCCACCGAGTCCTGGGCGTACGCGTTCTCATACGCGTCGCGGATGCGCTCGATCTGCCGGCCGCGCACCCGCGCCTCGGAGGCCGGGTAGAGCAGGGTCAGCTCGTAGCTGCGCTCCCGCTCGATCACCCCGCGGGAGTCCCGCCACTGCCCCCGGCCGTCCTGGATGGTCAGCCCGTTCGGGAAGCGCGGGGTGACCTCCGCGTCGATGAACGCCAGGAACTGCCGGTCGGTCACCTCCGGTCCGCCGTCGGGGCGTTCGGTGCCGAAGAGGAGCCGTGTCTCGATGTAGTCCTTCCCCCGTACGGCCTCCGCCACCGCCGGGCGCGGCTCCGGCGAGGAGCCCGAGCCGAGCGTGGCGTACGCGACGGGCGTGCCCACCGCCAGGACGGCGAGGCCCGCCGTGGCGGCGACAAGTGCGGTCCGCCGTCGCGGGCGGCGGCGGTCGTCGGGGGAGCCGGCCGGGTCGTTCGCGGCGGCCGTGCGGGACAGGAGAGGCATGGGGGAGCCCTTCGTTCCGGATGCGGGGAAAGGCGCAGACGCGCGGGCCTCACTGTCGCAAGCGGCCCGGAGCCGGTGGCGGCGGCGGAAGGGCGTCACCGGGAAACCACCCGAACGGGCGGGAGCGCACGGAGGCGCGCCGGGCGCACAAGGCCGTGCGCGACGGCGCCAAAAACCCTTGGTGTCCTCGCCGTTGCCGCTGGTAGCTTCCTCGGCGTGGCGAAACTCAATCAGATCATCGCAGTGGAGAAGGGCGTCAAGTCCAAGGCACACCAGGACCTGACGGCGGCGCATCACGGCCTCCAGAAGGTCGGACTCCTCGCCGGGATCTCCCGGACCTATCAGCCGAAGGACGAGGAGGGCGAGCAGTTGCCGCCCGAGTCGACGCCGGTGCAGGTCAAGGCCGAGGACGTGCTGCGGGAGACCGCGAAGACCCTCACCCGCCTGTTCGACGTCACCGCCACGAAGGACTGGGCGAACTGCGAGGCCCGCGCCGACGTCACCGTCGACGGCCGGGTCCTGGTGAGTGACGTACCGGTGTCCTACCTGCTCTTCCTGGAGAAGCAGCTCGTCGACGTCAACACCTTCGTGCGCAAGCTTCCGGTGCTGGAGGCGTCCGAGGCGTGGAGCCAGGACCCGTCCACCGACGCGTGGAAGACCGAGCCGGTCCGGACCCTGCGCACCAAGAAGGTGCCCCGCAACCACGTGAAGGCGGAGGCCACCGAGAAGCACCCGGCGCAGGTCGAGGTGTACTACGAGGACGTGCCGATCGGCTACTGGACGACCGTGAAGTTCTCCGGGGCGCTGCCCGCGCGCCGGGTGAACGAACTGCTCGACCGGGTCGAGAAGCTCCAGCAGGCCGTCAAGTTCGCCCGCGAGGAGGCCAACGGCGCGGAGGTCACGGACCAGAGGGTGGGTGACGCCGTCTTCGGTTACCTCTTCGGGTGACCGACCATGGATTCCCCGGCGGTGGTCGAAACCGCCGGGGTGCGCGAGGAGCGCAAAGCTGAAACTGAAGTTTGTCGTGACGAAGCGGTTCCGGTGGAGGTTCGAGTCCTCCCCCCGGCACTTCCGCGCTCAGCGCGGATGCGGGCCGGGGTGGCCCAACTGGCAGAGGCAGACCGTGATCAATCTCAGACTCTCGCTCCAGGCTCAGCATGCGCCGCCTATCGCCGGATCAAACGGGCCCGTGCCCGTGGGCGTCGAGATGCCGGTTCGACTCCGGCCCGCGGAGCTTCGGTCCGCGGTCGTCCAAAGGCAGGACGCGACGACATAAAACTGATACGGGACCTTAAACGTGCCGGCGTGTCATGCAGGCGGCAATCACAGGGCTCGGGGGCCGGCTACGCCCCCGGGCCCGCTCCTCATTCGGCGCGGGCTCACTGCCGGTACCCCGCCAGGAACCGCCCGATGCGGCTGATCGCCGCGTCCAGGTCGTCGGCGTGCGGCAGGGTCAGGATGCGGAAGTGGTCGGGGCGGGGCCAGTTGAAGCCGGTGCCCTGGACGACCTGGATCTTCTCGCGCAGCAGCAGGTCCAGCACGAACTTCTCGTCGTCGGCGATCGGGTGCACCTTCGGGTCGATGCGCGGGAAGGCGTACAGCGCACCCTTCGGCTTCACGCAGGAGACGCCCGGGATCTCGTTCAGCTTCTCCCATGCGCGGTCGCGCTGCTCGTACAGCCTGCCCCCGGGCACCACCAGGTCCCGGATCGACTGCCGGCCGCCGAGCGCGGCCTGAATGGCGTACTGGGCCGGGGCGTTGGGGCACAGCCGCATCGAGGCGAGCATCGTCAGCCCCTCCAGATAGCTGCGGGCGTGCTGCTTCGGGCCCGAGACCACCATCCAGCCGGAGCGGAACCCGGCCACCCGGTACGTCTTCGACAGGCCGCTGAAGGTGAGGCAGACCAGGTCCGGGGCGAGCACCGCGACGCTGTGGTGCTCGGCGTCGTCGTAGAGGATCTGGTCGTAGATCTCGTCGGCGAACACCATCAGGCCGTGCCGGCGCGCCAGGTCGAGGATGTCCTCCAGGACCTCGCGCGGATAGACGGCGCCCGTCGGGTTGTTGGGGTTGATGATCACGACGGCCCGGGTGCGGTCGGTGATCTTCGAGGCCATGTCGGCGATGTCGGGGTTCCAGTCCGAGGCCTCGTCGCAGGTGTAGTGCACGGCCTTCCCGCCGGCCAGCGTCGTCACCGCGGTCCACAGCGGGTAGTCGGGGGAGGGGATGAGCACCTCGTCGCCGTCCTCCAGCAGCCCCTGGACGGCCATCGAGATCAGCTCGGAGACGCCGTTGCCGAGGAAGATGTCGTCGACGCCGACCTCGGTCAGGCCCATCGCCTGGTAGCGCTGGGCCACGGCCCGGCGGGCGGACAGGATGCCGCGCGAGTCCGTGTAGCCGTGGGCCTGCGGGAGCATCCGGATCATGTCCTGGACGATCTCCTCCGGCGCCTCGAAGCCGAAGAGGGCCGGGTTGCCCGTGTTGAGCCGGAGCACGCTGTGGCCCGCCTCCTCCAGGGCGTTGGCGTGCTCGATGACGGGGCCCCGGATCTCGTAGCAGACCTCGTTGAGCTTGCTGGACTGGCGGAATTCCATGCGGTGCCTCCCCGACCCGATTGCGATACTTGGTTTTACCAAGCTCAGGCTTGGAAAGTCCAACAACATGTCTAGACTGCGTCGCATGCCACGTCAGCAACAGCCCGCCACCCGCCCGGCACGCCGCCGGAGTTACGACCAGTTCTGCGCCGGCGCCCGCGCCCTGGACGCCGTCGGTGACCGGTGGACCCTGCTGATCGTCCGTGAACTGCTGGCCGGACCCCGCCGCTACACCGATCTCCACGCCGACCTGCCCGGCGTCAGCACGGACGTCCTGGCCTCCCGGCTCAAGGACATGGAGCAGGGCGGCCTCGTCACCCGCCGCAGGCTCCCGCCGCCGGCCGCCGCCTCGGTGTACGAGCTCACCGCGCGCGGCCACGGACTGCTGCCGGTCCTCGCCGCCCTTGCCGAGTGGGGCGCCCCCGCACTCGCCGAGCGGCGGCCCACCGACGCGGTCCGGGCCCACTGGTTCGCGCTCCCGCTGCTGCGCGCCCTGGAGGGAGCGGTCGCGGGCGTGCTCGACGTCCACCTGGACGAGGGCGAGTTCCACGTCCGTACGGGCGGGGTGACCGCCGGCGAGCCGGTGTACGGGGACGGGCCCGCCGCCGGCGCGGACGCGCGCATCGCCCTCGACGCGGAGCTGTGCCTCGCGCTCGGGCGCGGCGAGACATCGTTCGCCGAGGCGGTCGCGGACGGCCGGATCGAGGTCTCCGGCGACAGCGCGCTGGCCAAGGAGCTGCGGGCGAGCTGACGTTCGTCGCGCGCGGCCGGATGCCGGTGGCGTGATTCGCGCGGTCCTCTGCCGGGTAACGTCGGGGCATTTGAGATGTCCGTGACATCCGGAGACGGGAGAGGCCCATGAGGACCACCGCACAACAGGGGCAACGGGGACGGCTGGGCAAGGCGCTCGTCATCGCGGGAAGCGTCGCCGCGCTCGCCTTCGTGCCGACGGCGGCCGGCGCCACGCCCGGCAGCGGGGTGAGCGCCACCGTCGTGGCCCAGGGCACCTCGGTGGGCAAGCTGAAGGTCAAGGCGCCGAAGGGCCGGGCCGACGTCACCTTCCGCACCATCACCATCGCGCCCGGCGGCTCCACCGGCTGGCACACCCACAGCGGTCAGCTGATCGCCGTCGTCAAGTCCGGGACGCTCACCCGCACCCTGGACGACTGCTCGGTCGAGGTGTCCCCGGCGGGCACCTCGTTCATCGAGCCGTCCGGGAAGAAGCACCGCCACATCGGACGCAACCTGGGCAGCGAGCCCGTCGTGCTCTGGGTGACCTATCTGCTGCCCCGGGGCAGCGAACTCTCCGACGACGCCGACGCGGTGGAGTGCGGGCCGGGGAAGTGAAACCTGCCGGAGGACACCGCCCGCCGACGTCAGCGGGCGAGTGTCTCCCCGTACGCGCCGAGGCCCGCGCTCACCAGCCCGTCGCGGAACGTCAGCACCTCGTAGACCCGGCCGCCGATCTGGTTGCGGTAGTCGATCACCAGCGTGTCGACGCCTGCCCGGACGTCCATCACCTCGAACTCCAGGTCCGGGATGAGTTCAAGTCCGCGCTTCCAGTACGCCCGCAGGGCGTCCTTGCCGCGCACGGTCCCCGACGGGTCGCCGGTGAACCGCGCGATCATCGGTGAACTGAAGGTCACGTCCTCGTGATAGTGCGCCAGGATGCGTTCCAGGTCGTGGGAGTTCCAGTCGTCCTGCCACTGGGCCGCGAACGTGCGGGCGAATGCGAGATCCATGGCCACGACCGTAATCGCCGAAGCGCGTGGTGGCTGCATGTTTCCGCATGCCGACCACGGGCTGAGACAGGTGATGATGGACGGGTGCGATGCGAAGCGATCTCCTGGGAACGGCTGACGGACGCGCTCGCCGCGCACGCCGACGCGCTGGAGCCGGCCGACGGCGGACCCTGGCTGAAGATCGCCGTCGACGGCGCGCCGGCCGCCCGCCCCGGCGAACTGGCCGCGTCCGTCACGCAGGCGCTGAGGCTGCGGGGCCGTGCCGTACTCCCGGTGTCCACCGCCGGATTCCTGCGGCCGGCCAGTCTGCGGTACGAGTACGGCAAGCAGGACCCGGACTCGTACTTCGGGAGCTGGTTCGACACCGGAGCGCTCTGGCGCGAGGTGTTCGGGCCCCTGGAACCGGGCGGCACCGGGCGGGTGCTGCCGGACCTGTGGGACCCGGCGACGGACCGGGCCACGCGCAGCCCGTACGCGTACCTGCCGGAGGGCGGGGTGCTGATCCTGCACGGGCCGCTGCTGTTCGGGCACTGGTTCCCGTTCGACCTCGGCGTCCATCTGCGGCTGTCCGCCGGTGCGCTGCGGCGGCGCACACCGCAGGACGAGCTGTGGACCCTGCCCGCGTTCGCGCGGTACGAGGACGAGGTGGCGCCCGCCGACACCGCGGACGCGGTGGTGCGCGCCGACGATCCGCACCACCCGGCGTGGACGGGTCTGAGGTGAGCGGTGCGGGCGGCTTCGGACCGCACTGAGCGGACCGCCCCACCAGGCTCGCGCTACTCGCCCGGCAGCGGTGGCCGTCCGCCCACCGTTCCGACGGCCTGGGCCCCGGCCCGGCATCCCGCCGCCGCGGCGGCCGTGTCGTCCGCGCCCGCCAGCCGTGCCGCGAGGAAGCCGCCGGTGAACGCGTCGCCCGCCCCGGTCGAGTCCACGGCCCGCCCGGCCGGCTCGGCGGGGACCCGGCCGGTCACCGCGCCCCCGGCGGCCAGCAGCGCACCGCCCTCGCCCAGCGTGACGACGACCCGGCGGGCGGGCATGCTCAACTTGGCCGCCGCGTCCGCCGGTTCGGCCAGGCCGGTGAGCAGCAGCGCCTCGTCCGCGTTGGGCAGCAGCAGGTCCGCCCGTTCGGTCAGGGCGAGGAACCGGTCGACGCCGAGACCGGCGAGGAAGCCCGCCGACGCCGGGTCCACGCTCACCGGGATGTTCCGCCGCACGGCCTCCCGCAGCGCGAGCAGGGCCGTCTCCCGGCTCGTATCGGCGAAGAGCAGATAGCCCGACAGATGCAGATGGGCGACCCCGTCGAGCAGTGAGGGCGACCAGTCGTCGGGGGACAGCCGCAGCACCGCACCGCTGTCGGTGAGGAAGGTGCGCTCGGCGGCGGCGTCGACCAGCGCCACGACGGTCGCGGTCGGCGCCTCCTCGTCCACCGCGAGCAGCCCGCGCACCCCCGCCCGTCGCAGCAGGTCCCGGTGCCAGTCCGCCGAGTCGGCGCCGACCCGGGCCAGCAGCCGCACGTCCCGGCAGCCCGCGTGCACCGCCCAGCAGGCCACGTTCGCGCCCGCGCCGCCCGCCCGCGTCCGGATCACCGCGGCCGTGTCCGTGCCCCTGGCCGGCGCCGGTCCGTGCCGGGCCACCACATCGGTGACCACGTCCCCGACGACGAGAAGGGCGCCGCTCACCGTGCCGCCCACGCGGTGGCGATACGGGCGGCGAGCGCCACATTGCCCCGGACCGCCGCGAGGTTGGCCTCCAGCGAGGCGCCTGCGGTGTGCCGCACCAGATGACCGAGCAGGAACGGTGTGACCGCCTGCCCCGTGATGCCGCGCTCCCGGCACGCCTCCAGCGCCTCGGCCAGCACCCGGTCGTGCAGAACGGGGTCCAACTGCTCTTCCTCCGGCACGGGGTTGGCGACGATCAGCGCCGCCTGTGGCCCGCCGAGCGCGTCCTGCGCCCGCATCACCTCCGCGACCTCCCCGGGCGAGGTCACCGTCCAGTCGACCGGCTCGCCCGAACTGCTCAGGTAGAAGCCGGGGAACGTGGCGGTGCCGTAGCCGAGCACCCCGACCCCCAGCGTCTCCAGCCGTTGCAGCGTGGCCGGGACGTCCAGGATCGACTTCACGCCCGCGCAGACCACGGTGATCCCCGTCCGTGCCAGCAGCCGCAGGTCCGCCGACTCGTCCTGCGTCTCGGTCCAGCCCCGGTGCACCCCGCCGAGCCCGCCGGTCGCGAAGACCCGCAGCCCGGCGCGGGCCGCCAGGAACGCGGTCGCCGAGACGGTCGTCGCGCCGCTCGCCCCGCCCGCCAGTGCCGGGGCGAGGTCGCGGTGGCCCAGCTTCCGCATCCCCGGGTCCTCGGCCACCCGCTCCAGCTCGGCCTTGTCCAGCCCGATCCTGGCCCGCCCGTCCAGCACGGCCACCGTCGCGGGCACGGCCCCGGCGGACCGCACGAGCCCTTCCAGCTCCCCGGCGACCCGCAGATTCCGGGGCCGGGGCAGACCATGGGCGATGATCGTCGACTCCAGGGCGACGACGGGCCGGCGCGCGGCGAGGGCCGCCCGCACCTCGGCGGAGAGCACGGGGGCGTACGGGGTGGTGTCGAGGGGCGCGTTGAGTGGCATGTCCACATCCCTGTCGCGAGGGTGCGGGACTCAAACGTGCGGCGGCGTGCCCGGACCCGCCGGTGGCGCGAAAACTCCCATCAGCCTTTGATCACCGCTGAGTTAGGGTCGCATCATGCCTACGAAGAGCCCTCCCGCCGCCACCGTGCGTCATTTATACGGTACGCAGGCGCTGGGCCTCGCCGCGCTCGGACACCGGGTCACCGGCAGCGACCTGAGCCCCGCCGCGGCGGCCCGCGCCGGGCGGGAGGCGGCCGCGCGCGGCCTGGACCTGCGCACCACGGCCGCCGACATGACGCGGCTGCCGTTCGGCGACGGCCTGTTCGACGTCGTCGTGTGCGCGGACAACTCGCTGCCGCATCTGCTCACGGCGGACGCCGGCTGAGGGCGGGCCGGGCTTGCCTTCGCGGGCGGCCCGGCCCGGCGGGCGCCCCGCTCAGGCCTCCGCGGCGCGTGTCAGGGACCGGCGCAGGGTCAGTGCCGCCATCGGCAGCAGCAGGCAGGCGCCCGTCAGGTTGAGCCAGCCGTAGCCCGCCTGGGAGACGATCACCCCGGCCACCACCCCGCCCGCCCCGGCCGACGCGTTCATGACCAGGTCCGACAGGCCCTGCACAGCGGCGCGGGCGGGCTGCGGAACGGAGTCGGTGAGCAGCGCCGAACCGGCCACCATGCCCGCCGACCAGCCGAGCCCGAGGACGAACAGGCCGGCCGCGGTCCTGCCGTGCGCGGCGCCCGCGGTGCCGGCCAGCAGCGCGGCGCAGGCCAGCAGCCCGGCCGCGAGGCCGATGACGGAGAGCCGGCCGAAGCGGTCGGCCAGCCGGCCCATGACCGGCGAGAAGGCGTACATCCCGGCGATGTGCCCGCTGATCACCAGGCCGATCAGCTGGAGGTCCGCGCCGTGGTGGCCGAGATCGACCGGGGTCATCACCATGATCGAGACCATCGCGGTGTGCGAGACTGTCACGGTCACCAGGGCCAGCCGGGCCATCGGCGACGCCCGCACGGCGGCGAGCCCGGCGCGCAGCGAGCGGCCCCCGGCCTCCCCGCCCTCCCCGGGGGCCAGCGCCCGCGCGGTGAGCAGGGGGTCGGGCCGCAGCAGCACGGCGACCACGAGGGCCGCGAGCACGAAGATGCCGGCCGCCCAGACGAACGGGCCCGCGGTCTCGGACACGGCGGTGTCCCGGAAGACCCGGCCCGCGGGCGCCGCGACATTGGGCCCGAGCACCGAGCCGATGGTGGTGGCCCAGATGACCGTGGAGATCGCCCGGCCCCGCCGGTCCGGCTCGGCCAGGTCGGCGGCGGCGAACCTGGCCTGCAGATTGGCGGACGAGCCCGCCCCGAAGCAGGCCATGCCGAGGAGCAGCAGCGGGAAGCTCCCCACCACGGTGGCCAGCACCACGAGGCCCGCCCCGAGGGCGCCGATCAGATAGGCCACCACGAGACCCGGGCGGCGTCCCCGCGCGGTCATCAGGGCGGCCAGGGGCAGCGACAGCAGGGCGGTGCCGGTCACCGACGCGGTGGGAGCGAGACCCGACAGCGACTCGGACCCGCTGACCTCGGTGGCGAGCACGGGGGCCAGGGCGATGCCGATCGGCACGCCGAGGCCGCCGAGTATCTGCCCGGCGATCAGGACGGCGGACGTCCTGCGGCGCAGACGGGGCAGATCGGCCACCGTGACGGATACGGCGGGGCCGGGCCCACCTGGGGTGTCAGGGGCGTCGAGGGTGTTGGTCACTGACGCAGTGTGCCAGCGCGTACGCCCGCACGAAACGGCCCGCACGGGCCGCGGCCATGCCCGCACGAAACAGCCCGCTCGGGCCACGGCCACGTTCCGCCCGCACATACACCGCATGAGCGTCCCCGTGCCGCCCCGCCCCGCCGGTCCGGCCCCCGTCACGCCGACCCCGGCCGGCCCCCTCAGAACAGCGGCTGCGGCAGCACTCCCTCCAGCGCCAGCAGCTGCCGCTTCGTCTCCAGGCCGCCGCCGAAGCCGCCTATCCCGCCGTCGCTCTCCACCACCCGGTGGCACGGCACCACGACGGGCAGCGGGTTGGATCCCATCGCCGCACCGACCGCCTGGGCCGCCCCCGGCTGCCCGACCCGCTCGGCCAGCTCCCCGTACCCGGCGACCGCCCCGTACGGCACGCCCCGGGCCAGCTCGCGCAGCACCTGGCGGTTGAACCCGGCGGTCAGCGACCAGTCCAGGTCGAGCGAGAACTCCCGCAGCGTGCCCGCGAAGTACGCCGCGAGCTGGCGTGCCGGCTCGGCCAGCCGGGCGGAGCCGGGCGCGTGGACCGGCTCCGCGCCGAGCCGGGCGCGCAGCCGCTCCAGCGCCGCGTCCCGTATCTCCGGGCGGGCGTGGAAGACCACGCTCACCAGTCCGGTCTCCGTCGCGGCCAGCATCAACGGACCGATGCCGCTCTCGACGACGGCCCACTCGACGACCCCGTTGCTGTCCATGCCCCCACCGTACGGCCGGGCACTGACAACGGGCCCCGGCGTCAGCTCTTCGTCGCCGCGCGCACCACGTCCGGGGTGTTGGTGATGATGCCGTCCACACCCATGCCGCGCACCTTGAGCGCGGCCGCCGAGTCGTTCACCGTCCAGGCATTGACCTGGAGCTTCTTGTCGTGCGGCCCCTTCAGGGCGTGCACCGCCGCCACGTAGTCGACGGACAGGCCCGTCCAGGACGGGTTGATCTGGTCGGCGAACGCGGCGTACGAGGGCAGTTCGGCCACGGCGGGGGCGCCGAGGAAGCCCGTGACCACGTCCGGCCGCAGCGCGTGCACCGTACGCACGCTGTCGGCGCCGAAGCTCTGGATCACCAGACGGTCCCTGACGTGGCCCCGGTCGAGCCAGCCCTCCTCGTCCAGCACCTTGAGGGTGGCCCGCTCGATCCCCGGGTAGATCTCCGGGCTCTTGATCTCCAGCAGCAGGCTCTGCCGGTTGTGGCCCAGCCGCTTCAGGTACTGGCGCAGGGTCGGCACCCGGGTACCGGCGTACGAGGGACCGAACCAGCTGCCCGCGTCCAGCCGGGAGATCTCGGCGGCCGTGAAGTCCTTGACCGCCCAGGGCGCACGGTCCGGGAAGACCTCCTCGGCGTCGGTCGTCCGCGCGAGACCGGTGTCGTGCATGACGACCAGCACCCCGTCCCTGGTGAGCTGGACGTCGTTCTCCACCCAGTCGAAGCCCATCGCGTCGGCCTTGTCCACGGCCCTGAGCGTGTTCTCGGGGGCGTACGCGGACGCGCCCCGGTGGGCGTAGACGCGCGGGCCGCGCGCCATGGCGTCGGTGGCGTGACGGACCGGGGCGACCTGCTGCACGGGCCGCCGGGGCGCGGGGGCGTCCGCGACCGGCGTGCCGGGGTTCGACATCAGCAACGTGCCGGCGCCCATGACGGCGGCGGCAGCGACGGAGGCGGTAGCGGTACCTGCGTACACGTGAACTCCTTGCGTCAGAGTTGCGGACGGCCCGAGCGTCCCAGCCGCCCCCGAACGCAGGACAGGCGAAGGATGGCCACTGTGTGAAGGGACCGCGTCACCCGCTGTCGGCCCTGTCGATAAGATGCGGCACTTCTGCTGTGTCTGCCGGGCCTTGCGCCTGGACGACAGGCCCTGGGATCGTCCTGACCCGGGCTTGCTGCTGCGAAGGGCGTACAAGGATGCAGGGCACAATCGACGGCTTCAGCTATGGGGCGGTGACCCCGGCGGCGGCGTTCCTCATGGCGTGCCTCGGCGCGGCGCTGGGCCTGCGCTGCACCACGCGGTCACTGCGTACCGAGCGTTCCTTCAGGGCCGGCTGGCTGGCTCTCGGGGCGACCTCCATAGGTTCGGGCATCTGGACCATGCACTTCATCGCGATGGTGGGCTTCTCCGTCGACGAGGTGCCGATCGGCTACGACAAACCGGTCACCTTCGCCAGCCTCGCCGTCGCGATCGTCATGGTCGGCATCGGAATCTTCCTGGTGGGATACCGGGGCGCCACTCGCATGGCCCTGGTGACGGGAGGCACGATCACCGGACTGGGCGTGGCCTCCATGCATTACCTCGGCATGGCCGGGATGCGACTTGATGGGCAGTTCGAGTACGACACGGTGACCGTGACCCTCTCCGTTGTCATCGCCGTGGTGGCCTCGACCGCCGCGCTGTGGGCCGCCGTCTCGATCCACGGCTTCCTGCCCAGCCTCGGCGCGAGCGTCGTGATGGGCGTCGCGGTGAGCGGCATGCACTACACCGGCATGGCCGCGCTCCGGGTCCATCTGCACCCCTCCGCCGCCACCGCGGGCCAGGCGCCCGGGGACAGCGCCGGCTCGCTTCTGGTGCCCATGCTGCTCGGGCCCGCCTGTTTCCTGCTGCTGGCCGCCGTCGTGGTCATGTTCGACCCGCTGGTGGTCATGGGCACGCCCGACTGGGACGACCCGCGCACCGCACGCGACCGGGCCCCCGGAATCCCCGCCCAGCGTCAGGTCCCCCGCTTCGGCACCTACGCGGACCCGGCGTCCTTCCACTCCCGGCCGCGCGACGCCGTGGGGCCCGTGGACCGGTGAACGGCGGCCCGCGCGGCCGCTGAGAAGCCCGTTGTCAGTGGCGGGTCGTACGGTGGTTGCATGCGGCCAGTCTCGAAGATCGAACGTACGGTGGCGCCTTTCGAGGTCGTCAGTCCCTACCAGCCCAGCGGCGACCAGCCCGCGGCCATCGCCGACCTGGAGAAGCGCGTCCGCGCGGGTGAGAAGGACGTCGTGCTCCTCGGCGCGACCGGTACGGGTAAATCCGCGACCACCGCCTGGATGATCGAGAAGCTGCAGCGCCCCACCCTGGTGATGGCGCCGAACAAGACCCTCGCCGCCCAGCTGGCCAACGAGTTCCGCGAGCTCCTGCCCAACAACGCCGTCGAGTACTTCGTCTCGTACTACGACTACTACCAGCCCGAGGCGTACGTCCCGCAGTCGGACACCTACATCGAGAAGGACTCCTCGATCAACGAGGAGGTCGAGCGGCTGCGCCACTCCGCGACGAATTCCCTTCTCACCCGCAGGGACGTCGTCGTGGTCGCCTCCGTCTCCTGCATCTACGGCCTCGGTACGCCGCAGGAGTACGTGGACCGCATGGTCCAGCTCAAGGTGGGCGACGAGATCGACCGCGACCAGCTGCTGCGCCGTTTTGTGGAGATCCAGTACACGCGCAACGACCTGGCCTTCACCCGGGGCACCTTCCGGGTGCGCGGCGACACCATCGAGATCTTCCCGGTCTACGAGGAGCTCGCCGTCCGCATCGAGATGTTCGGCGACGAGATCGAGGCCCTGTCCACCCTGCACCCGCTCACCGGCGAGGTCATCAGCGAGGACCGGTCCCTCCACGTCTTCCCCGCCACCCACTACGTGGCGGGACCCGAGCGCATGGAGAAGGCCGTCAGCGGCATCGAGCAGGAGCTGGAGCAGCGCCTGGCCGAGCTGGAGAAGCAGGGCAAGATGCTGGAGGCCCAGCGGCTGCGCATGCGCACGACGTACGACATCGAGATGCTCCGCCAGATCGGCACCTGCTCCGGCGTCGAGAACTACTCGATGCACTTCGACGGCCGTTCCCCCGGCACCGCGCCCAACACCCTCCTCGACTACTTCCCGGAGGACTTCCTCCTGGTACTCGACGAGTCGCACGTGACCGTCCCGCAGATCGGCGCGATGTACGAGGGCGACGCCTCCCGCAAGAGGACCCTGGTCGACCACGGCTTCCGGCTGCCGTCCGCCCTGGACAACCGCCCGCTGAAGTGGGAGGAGTTCCTCCAGCGGATCAACCAGACGGTCTACCTCTCCGCCACCCCGGGCAACTACGAGCTGTCCCGCGGCGACGGCTTCGTCGAGCAGATCATCCGCCCCACCGGCCTCGTCGACCCGGAGGTCGTCGTCAAGCCCACCGAGGGACAGATCGACGACCTGGTGCACGAGATCCGCGAGCGCGCCGAGAAGGACGAACGGGTCCTGGTCACCACCCTCACCAAGAAGATGGCGGAGGACCTCACGGACTACTTCCTGGAGCTCGGCATCCAGGTGCGCTACCTCCACAGCGACGTCGACACGCTGCGCCGTATCGAGCTGCTGCGCGAGCTGCGCTCCGGCGAGTACGACGTCCTGGTCGGTATCAACCTCCTGCGGGAGGGCCTCGACCTGCCCGAGGTCTCGCTCGTGGCCATCCTCGACGCCGACAAGCAGGGCTTCCTGCGCTCGGGCACCTCGCTGATCCAGACCATCGGCCGCGCGGCGCGCAACGTCTCGGGCCAGGTCCATATGTACGCGGACAAGGTCACCCCGGCGATGGCGCAGGCCATCGACGAGACCAACCGCCGCCGCGAGAAGCAGATCGCCTACAACACCGAGCGCGGCATCGACCCGCAGCCGCTGCGCAAGAAGATCAACGACATCGTCGCCACGATCGCGCGCGAGGAGGTCGACACCGAGCAGCTGCTCGGCACCGGCTACCGCCAGGCGAAGGAGGGCAAGGCGCCCGTGCCCGCCCTCGGGAAGCACGCGGTCCCGGGCGACGGCAAGGCGGCGACGGCCGGGAAGTCCGCGAAGGCGGGGAAGGCCGGCAAGGCCGGGAAGACCACGGTGGTCACCGACCGTCCGGCGACCGAACTGGCCGGAATCATCGAGGAGATGACCGACCGGATGCGCGCCGCCGCCGCGGACCTCCAGTTCGAGGTGGCCGCCCGGCTGCGCGACGAGGTGGGGGAGCTGAAGAAGGAGCTGCGCCAGATGCGCGAGGCCGGTCTGGCCTGACCGGCCGGGCGGTTCGGGCCGGATGTTGCAGGACCGACACAAAACGGCCCAGGCCCTCCGCGCGGGTGACACCACTGCGTAGGGTGCTGGGGAACCGCACAAGGACGGTTGCGGGGAAGCGGAGAGGGGACAGCGCGTGACGGTCAATATGACCAAGGGCCAGGCCATCAGCCTGCAGAAGAGCGACGGGGGGACCCTGACCGCGGTACGGATGGGGCTCGGCTGGCAGGCGGCACCGCGCCGCGGTCTGTTCGGCTCGCGCACCCGGGAGATCGACCTGGACGCCTCGGCGGTCCTGTTCGCCGACAAGCAGCCGGTGGACGTCGTGTTCTTCCGGCACCTCACCAGCGACGACGGCTCGGTGCGGCACACGGGGGACAACCTGGTGGGCGGCGCCGGCTCCGGCGGCGACGACGAGGCGATCCTCGTGGACCTCCAGCGGGTGCCGGTCCACATCGACCAGATCGTCTTCACGGTGAACTCCTTCACCGGTCAGACGTTCCAGGAGGTGCAGAACGCCTTCTGCCGCATCGTGGACGAGACCAACGGCCAGGAGCTCGCCCGCTACACGCTGGACGGCGGCGGGCAGTACACCGCGCAGATCATGGCGAAGGTGCACCGCGCGGGCAACGCCTGGAAGATGACCGCCATCGGCACCCCGGCCAACGGCCGCACCTTCCAGGACCTCATGCCGGCGATCCTGCCGCACCTGTAGGACACCCCGGACCGCCAGGTCCGTAACGCGGTACGCGCAGCTCCCGGAGGCCTCGGCCGCCGGGAGCTGCCCGCATCGCGGCACCACCGCACCACCCACAGCAGAGACACAGCGCGCACAGCGGCAACTCGTCGAGGGGACAGGGCAATGACGGCCGAGCTGGTCCGGGGGCAGAACCACACCTTGCCCCAGACCCGTCTGGAGATCCGGATATCGGCCGGGGCGCCCGTCGTGGCCGGTGCCACGCTCGGCGACGAGCACGGCAGGGTCTCCGGCACCGAGTGGGTCGCCCACCCGGGCTCCCCGCAGCTGCACGGCCTCGAAGTGTCCCGGCAGGCCGCCGCCGACCACCGGCTCGCCGTCGACCTCGACGCCCTGCCCGACGGCGTGCACCGGGTGACGGTGCTGCTGGCCCTTCCGCAGGGGGCCGGCGGCCCGACCCGGTTCGGGGCCGTCGCCTCGCCCTTCGTCGCGGTCACCGGCCTCGACGGCGACGAGATCGCCACGTTCACGCTGACCGGGCTCGACAGCGAGTCCGCGGTCGCCGCCCTGGAGCTGTACCGCCGTCAGGGCGCCTGGAAGGTCCGGGCGGTCGGCCAGGGCTACGCCGGCGGCCTCGCCGCCATGCTCGCCGACCAGGGCGTGGACCGGGCCGCCGAACTGGCCGGGACGATCCAGGAGGCGGTCGCCCGCGGCCTGGCCCGCTCGGTGGCGCCGCCACCGCCCCGCACCCCGGAGGCCGACCGGGTCAGGCACACCCCCGCCCCGGCCCCCGCACCGACCCATGGGCAGCCCCCCGTGCCGCCGCCGGTTCCCCCGGCCGCGCCCCCGCAGCCCGAGCCGCTCGCCGAGCCGGCCGCGCCGGGCGGCCCGGTCAACTACGCGCACCCGCGCCGCCAGCCCACCGCGCCCCCGCCGCCGCCTCCCACCGCGCCGCCGGCCCAGCCCGGCCGGCCGGCCCAGCCCGTGGCCGGTGACGCGACCGGCTGGTCCATGGACGAGCGCCTGTACAACCAGGTGTGGGGCATGTTCGAGGACCTGGCCCGCGCCGCCGCCGCGTACCGCAGCGCCGTCGACTTCGCCGAGTCCCGGATGGACCAGGAGCTGGAGCGGACCCTGTCCGACCCGCGCAGCCGCATCGGGGGCGCGGGCGACCGGGCCCGCGAGGAGGCCCGCGCCAAGCGCGACGAGCTGACCGCCCGCGCCCGCGAGTCGCTGGACCGCGACCTCGCCCAGCTGGCCGCCGAGTCCGCCGTCGTGGAGCCCGCGCTCCCGGCCTCCTACGCGGGCTGGGACAACCCCGTCTGGCACGGTTACCGGGTGCCGATGGAGATCCCCATGGCGCTGCGGATCGGCGACCTCCACCTGCCCGAGAGCACCGACCTGCGCATCCCGCTGCTCGTCCGGCTGCCGCTGGAACGGGGCATGTGGATCGACAGCGGGCGCACCGCCTCCGAGGCCGCCGCACTGGCCGGTACGGACGAGCTGCGCCGGCTCGCGATGGAGACCGCCGTGCTGCACGCGGCGCGGCTGCTGGCCGTCTACCCGCCGAACGAGTTCACGGTCCACGTCATCGACCCGGCCGGCTCGGCCGCCGGGGCGCTCGCGCCGCTGGTCCGGTCCGGCGTCCTGCCGTCGCCGCCCGCGACCGGGGCACAGGGCGTCTCCACGGTCCTCGCCCACCTCACCCGGCGGGTGGACCTGGTGCAGATGGCGATCCGGGCCGGGGCCGCCGACTCGCTGCCGCCGGACCTGGACCCGGCCGAGCAGCTGCTGATCGTCAACGACTTCCCGCACGGCTTCGACGACCGCGCGGTCACCCAGCTGCGCTACCTCGCCGACGAGGGCCCCTCCGTGGGCGTCCATCTGATGATGGTCGCGGACCGGGAGGAGGCCTCCGAGTACGGTCCGATCCTCGACCCGCTGTGGCGTTCGCTGCTGCGGGTCACCCCGGTCGCCGACGACCATCTGGCCGACCCCTGGGTCGGTCACGCGTGGACGTACGAACCGCCGCGGACGCCGCCGGGCAGCGCGGTGCTCGACGAGGTGCTGGCCCGGGTGGCCCATGCCCGTCGCACCGGGGGCCGCTGACCGGCCGACCCTCGTAAAGCTCTGGGTAAACCACCCCTGACCTGGCCGTTTGGAGATCCTTTAGGCTTCTCTTTACCTTTCTTTGGTATTTCCTGTACCGTTCATGGAGCGGAGGGGAGTACTCCCATACGCGGCGTTCCCGTCAGTACGGACTGTGACCGGTCCCGGGGCGCCGGCCCAGGCGCGCAGCCCGCGTGCCCGGGTGGAAGAGACCTCCGGCAGCGACGACGCTGATCAGTAGCCCGTAGCGAACTGCCGGAGGCGCAGTGGACGTTTCATGGACCCTCTGGGCGCTGACCATCCTTGGTCTGTGCGCCCTCATCGCCGTCGACTTCTTCATCGGGCGCAAGCCCCATGACGTGTCGACCAAGGAAGCCGGGATCTGGACGATCGTCTGGATCGTGCTGGCAGCCCTCTTCGGGCTCGCACTGCTCGTGGCCGGTGAGAGCCAGGCATCGGGCGAGTTCTTCGCGGGCTACATCACCGAGAAGTCGCTCAGCGTCGACAACCTCTTCGTCTTCGTGCTGATCATGGCGAAGTTCTCGGTGCCCTCCCACCTCCAGCAGCGGGTGCTGCTGATCGGCGTGCTGATCGCGCTGGTGCTGCGGGCGGTCTTCATCGCCGCCGGCGCCGCGGTCATCGCCAACTTCTCGTGGGTCTTCTACATCTTCGGCGCGTTCCTGATCTACACCGCCTGGAAGCTCATCCAGGAGGCGCGGGCCGACGAGGAGGACGAGGAGTTCGAGGAGAACCGCCTCCTGAAGAACATCGAGCGCCGCTTCGGCGTCGCCGACCGGTACCACGGCACGAAGCTCTTCATCCGCAACAACGGCAAGCGCGTCATGACCCCCCTGATGGTCGTCATGCTCGCCATCGGCACCACCGATGTGCTGTTCGCGCTGGACTCCATCCCGGCGATCTTCGGCCTCACCCAGGACCCGTACATCGTCTTCACCGCCAACGCCTTCGCCCTGATGGGTCTGCGGCAGCTGTACTTCCTGATCGGCGGTCTGCTGAAGAAGCTGGTCCACCTCAGCTACGGGCTGTCGGTGATCCTCGGCTTCATCGGCGTCAAGCTGGTGCTGCACGCCCTGCACGAGTCCGGGGTGCACGTCCCCGAGATCTCCATCCCGGTCTCGCTCGGCGTCATCTGCGGGGTGCTGGTGATCACCACGATCACCAGCCTGATGGCCAACAGGAAGCAGGCCGAGGCCCGCGAGAAGGCCGAGGACCGCGTCTAGCCGCCGCTCACCAGCCCCGGGCGCGCCACTCGGACAGGTGGGGACGTTCGTCCCCCAGCGTGGTGTCGCGCCCGTGGCCCGGGTAGACCCAGGTCTCGTCGGGCAGCGGGGCGAAGAGCTTGGTCTCCACGTCGTGCAGCAGGCTCGCGAACGCCTCGGGGTCCTTGTGGGTGTTGCCGACCCCGCCGGGGAAGAGGCAGTCCCCGGTGAACAGGTGCGGCGCCCCGTGCGGGTCGTCGTACAGGAGCGTGATCGAGCCCGGGGTGTGCCCGGTGAGGTGGCGGGCGGTGAGCGCCACCTCACCCACCCGGATGGTGTCGCCGTCCTCGACGAGCACCTCCGTCGGTACCTCGATGCCCTCGGCGTCGTACCGCCCGGCGTAGGTGCGGGCCCCGGTGGCCGCGACCACCTCGGCCAGTGCCGTCCAGTGGTCGCGGTGCCGGTGGGTGGTGACGACCGAGACGATCGAGTCGTCACCGATCAGGCGCAGCAGCGTCCCGGCGTCGGCGGCCGCGTCGATCAGCAGCTGCTCGCCGGTGGCCCGGCAGCGCAGCAGATAGGCGTTGTTGTCCATCGGGCCGACGGCGGCCTTCGAGATCATCAGATCCGTCAGTTCGTGCACGTCGGCGGGCCCGCCGACCCTCACCGCTCCGCTGTACGTCATGTACGTCAGCCTATAGCGGGGGCAGCGCCGGAAGCGTTCCGCCCTCGACCGTCAGCGCCGAGCCGTCGCGCCGCCCGCTGAGCCACCCCATCAGTTCGACGGCCGCGCCCCGGACCGCGACGGGCCCGCCCTCCGCGCCGCCGCCGGTCGTCCAGTAGCGCCCGGTGCCGTCGGCCAGCCCCGTCGGCACGACCTCGGGGTGCCTGCCGAACCGCTCGGCCAGGAAGTCGATCTCCCGTGCGACGAACTCGTCCGGCAGATCCTCCAGCTCGTAGCCCACGTCCAGGTCGACGTGGTGCAGCTCCACCTCGACGCGGCGCCGGAAGGGCACCCGGGAGGCCGAGTCCGTCACGCCGTTGCGCAGGGTCACCGTGCGCGACCAGTCCGCGGGATCCGCGGCCGCCTCGGCGAAGCGGGCCGCGGTCGCCGTCAGGTCGGCCAGCTGCTCCGCCCGCGACCGGGAGGCGTCCCGCTCGATGTCACGGTCGCGGGTTTCGCTGTCTGCGTACATCGGCAGGCCCCGGAGAACATTTACGAGGGCGTCGGCGTTACGAGAGAGGTGCGCGACGACATGACCGCGACTCCAGCCCGGCAGGCGTGACGGCTCGGTCAGGGCCGCGTCGTCGATTTTCGCCGTGGCGGTGAGCAGCCGATCGGTCGCTTCACGCAGTGCTGCCAGGTCGTGCGCATGATCAGTCATGGGGCGGAGCCTAGCCCCGGCCACTCGTTCGGGTGAAGGAGTTCTCAGCCGTCCGCAATTCGAATGTGCGTGCTATACGCTCGAAGTCGAAAGCTTCGTACACCGCTGTGGCGCCCCCCATAACCTGGGCCGGGGGCTCAGTTCCCCCGCTTCTCTCCAGAAAGGTGCGGACCGGCGTGGCCGACCGTCTCATCGTCCGTGGTGCTCGCGAGCACAACCTCAAGAACGTCTCGCTCGACCTCCCCCGCGACTCCCTCATCGTCTTCACCGGGCTCTCCGGGTCGGGCAAGTCGTCGCTCGCGTTCGACACGATCTTCGCCGAGGGCCAGCGCCGCTACGTGGAGTCGCTCTCCTCGTACGCCCGGCAGTTCCTCGGCCAGATGGACAAGCCGGACGTCGACTTCATCGAGGGTCTGTCGCCCGCCGTCTCCATCGACCAGAAGTCGACCTCGCGCAACCCGCGCTCGACGGTCGGCACCATCACGGAGGTCTACGACTACCTCCGGCTGCTCTTCGCCAGGATCGGCAAGCCGCACTGCCCCGAGTGCCACCGCCCGATCTCGCGCCAGTCGCCGCAGGCCATCGTGGACAAGGTCCTGGGCCTGCCCGAGGGCAGCCGCTTCCAGGTGCTCTCGCCGCTGGTGCGCGAGCGCAAGGGCGAGTTCGTCGACCTGTTCTCCGATCTCCAGACCAAGGGCTACAGCCGCGCCCGGGTGGACGGCGCGACCATCCAGCTCTCCGAGCCGCCCGCGCTCAAGAAGCAGGAGAAGCACACCATCGAGGTGGTCATCGACCGTCTCACCGTGAAGGACAGTGCCAAGCGCCGGCTGACGGACTCCGTCGAGACCGCGCTCGGCCTCTCCGGCGGCATGGTCGTGCTCGACTTCGTCGACCTCCCCGAGGACGACCCCGAGCGCGAGCGGATGTACTCGGAGCACCTCTACTGCCCGTACGACGACCTCTCCTTCGAGGAGCTGGAGCCGCGCTCCTTCTCCTTCAACTCCCCGTTCGGCGCCTGCCCCGACTGCACGGGCATCGGTACGCGCATGGAGGTCGACCCGGAGCTGATCGTCCCGGACGAGGAGAAGTCCCTCGACGAGGGCGCGATCCACCCCTGGTCGCACGGCCACACGAAGGAGTACTTCGGCCGCCAGATCAATGCCCTGGCCGAAGCCCTCGGCTTCCGTACGGACATCCCGTGGGCGGGGCTGCCGCAGCGCGCCAGGAAGGCCCTGCTGCACGGCCACAAGATCCAGACCGAGGTCCGCTACCGCAACCGGTACGGGCGGGAGCGCGCCTACACCACCCCGTCCTTCGAGGGCGCCGTCCAGTTCGTCAAGCGGCGGCACTCCGAGGCCGAGAGCGACTCCAGCCGGGAGCGCTTCGAGGGCTACATGCGCGAGGTCCCGTGCCCGACCTGTGAGGGCACCCGGCTCAAGCCGATCGTCCTCGCGGTCACGGTGATGGAGAAGTCCATCGCCGAGGTCTCCGCGATGTCGATCAGCGAGTGCGCCGAGTTCCTCGGCCGCCTCAAGCTGAACGCCCGCGACAAGAAGATCGCCGAGCGGGTCCTCAAGGAGGTCAACGAGCGGCTGAAGTTCCTGGTCGACGTCGGCCTGGACTACCTCTCGCTGAACCGCGCGGCGGGCACCCTGTCCGGCGGCGAGGCCCAGCGCATCAGGCTCGCCACGCAGATCGGCTCCGGTCTCGTCGGCGTGCTCTACGTGCTCGACGAGCCCTCCATCGGGCTGCACCAGCGCGACAACCACCGGCTGATCGAGACCCTGGTCCGCCTCCGCGACATGGGCAACACGCTCATCGTCGTGGAGCACGACGAGGACACCATCAAGGTCGCCGACTGGGTCGTCGACATCGGCCCCGGCGCCGGTGAGCACGGCGGCAAGGTGGTCCACTCCGGCTCGCTCAAGGAGCTGCTGGCCAACGACAAGTCGGTCACCGGGCAGTACCTCACGGGCAAGCGGTCGATCCCCGTGCCCGACGTGCGGCGTCCCGTGGACCCCTCGCGGCTGCTCACGGTGCACGGCGCCCGGGAGAACAACCTCCGGGACATCGACGTCTCCTTCCCGCTCGGCGTGCTGACCGCCGTCACCGGCGTCTCCGGCTCCGGAAAGTCGACGCTGGTCAACGACATCCTCTACACCCACCTGGCCCGCGAGCTGAACGGCGCCAAGTCGGTGCCCGGCCGGCACACCCGGGTCGACGGCGACGACCTCGTCGACAAGGTGGTGCACGTCGACCAGTCGCCCATCGGCCGTACGCCCCGGTCCAACCCGGCCACGTACACCGGTGTCTTCGACCACGTCCGCAAGCTGTTCGCCGAGACGATGGAGGCCAAGGTCCGCGGCTATCTGCCGGGCCGGTTCTCCTTCAACGTCAAGGGCGGCCGCTGCGAGAACTGCTCCGGCGACGGCACGATCAAGATCGAGATGAACTTCCTGCCCGACGTGTACGTCCCGTGCGAGGTCTGCCACGGTGCGCGCTACAACCGGGAGACCCTGGAGGTCCACTACAAGGGCAAGTCCATCGCCGAGGTGCTGGACATGCCGATCGAGGAGGGCCTGGAGTTCTTCGAGGCCGTTCCCACCATCGCGCGCCACCTGCGCACGCTCAACGAGGTCGGCCTCGGATACGTGCGGCTCGGCCAGTCCGCGCCCACGCTCTCCGGCGGCGAGGCCCAGCGGGTCAAGCTCGCCAGCGAGCTCCAGAAGCGCTCCACCGGCCGCACGGTCTACGTCCTGGACGAGCCGACCACCGGTCTGCACTTCGAGGACATCTCCAAGCTGATCAAGGTGCTGTCCGGTCTGGTCGACAAGGGGAACTCGGTGATCGTCATCGAGCACAACCTCGACGTCATCAAGACCGCCGACTGGGTCGTGGACATGGGCCCCGAGGGCGGCAGCGGCGGCGGCCTGGTCATCGCCGAGGGCACCCCGGAGTACGTGGCAGGCGTCCCCGCCAGCCACACCGGCAAGTTCCTCCAGGACATCCTGGACGCCGACCGGGTGAGCGAGGCCGCTGTGCCGGGCGCCCGCAAGCCCGCCGGGAAGAAGGCCGCGAAGAAGACGGCCGCCGCCAAGTCCGCCTCGGCGACGAGGACGGCGACGGCCAAGGCCTCCGCGGTGAAGAAGACGGCCGCCAAGAAGCCCGCGGCCAAGAAGACGGCCCGCGCCCGCAAGGCCTGACACCGGGGCACACGGTGCGAGGTGGCGACCCCTGCGAGGGGGCGCCGCCTCGCCGCGTTTCCGCCCCCTGCCGCCCCGGGCCTCGTTCCCGCCGACCGACCGACCGACCGACCCCGACCGGCCGCGACCCGGCAGGGCCGGGCCGCGCGCGGCGACGTCCGCCTGCGCCGGTATCGTCGGTTACGTCACCGATGCCGCCGCCGCCCCGGGCAGCTCCGGCACGGTCCTCCGCTCTGCCCCTGACGCCCCGACCCGTGGAGACCGTATGTCCGGCCAGCCCGCCGCCCGCCGCACCGTGCTGAAGGGCGCCGCCCTCGCGGGCGTCGCCGGGCTGGGGGCGGCCGCCTGCTCGACCGACTCGAAGCTCGGCCACGCCCAGACGCCGACCCCCACCGCCCCCGTCGAGCTCGGCACCCCGGACGAGATTCCCGTCGGCGAGTCCAAGCTCTACCGCGAGCAGCGCGTCGTCGTCGCCTGCCCGGCCAAGGGCGAGTTCAAGGCGTTCAGCGCCCAGTGCACCCACGCCGGCTGCCTGCTGGACCGGGTCGAGAAGAACGAGGGCCACTGCCCCTGCCACGGCAGCCGCTTCGACACGACGACCGGCAAGGCCGTGCACGGCCCCGCGACCGTGCCGCTGCCCTCCGTCCCGGTCCGCGTCGAGGGCGGAAGGCTGATCGCCGGCCCGGAGGCCTGACCCGGCCCCGGCCGGCCCGCCGGTCTCACTCCCAGTCCCAGTCGATCCCCACCAGCCCCGGCCGCACCCCCTGCTCCACCAGATGCACGGTCCGGTGCCGGCCGGTCAGCGTGAGGTCCGCCCGCGCGCCCCGGGGCGCGCCCGCCGACGCCTGGGCGAAGCTGCGGCACCGCACCGGCAGCGCCTCCTCGTCGAACCCGACCTGGAGCACGTACTGCCCGCCGCCGAAGGTGAAGCCGCGCATGTACTCGTCGCAGGGCCCGCCCGTACCGTCCTCGAAGCCGTAGCCGAACAGATACGTGTCGCCCGCCCGCAGCCGGGTGTCGAACAGCAGCTCGGCGACCAGCACCCCCGTCTCCCGGTCCCAGCGGATCCGGCCCGTCCGGCAGTTCTCCCGGGCGTGCACGGCGACCTGAGCCGGATCGCAGCCCGGATCGCCGACGTACACCGCGAGATAGCGGTCGATGCCGTCCCGATGGGCGCGCACCACATGCTGGGAGGCCCGGTACTGCATCTGGCGCCCCGGCCCGATCCGCACCCGCTCCTGGTGGCCCACGGTGTGCAGCCCGCCGTCCGCCGGTGACTCCATCCCCGCGAGCAGCCGCTCCACCGCCCCGGACGCCTCCACCAGCGAGCGGTAGGTGCGGGCGGGCGGACGGTCGGCGTCCGGGCGGGGCTCCTCGGCGCCCAGCAGCCCGAGCAGCGAGTTCACCGGCAGGTCCAGGACCTCCTCCAGGGCCTTCACGGCCCGCAGCGACTCCGGGCGCTGCGGGCGGCGGGCGCCCTGCTGCCAGTAACTCAGGCTGGTCACCCCGACCTTGACCCCGCGATGCGCCAGATGGTGCCGGACCCGCTGGAGCGGCAGCCCGCGCACCGAGAGCGCGGTGCGCAGCGCCAGGTGGAACGGTCCGGTGTGCAGCACCTGCGCCAGTTCGGCCTCGGTGTGCCGCATGGGTCCTCCAGGTGAACGTTCACGCCGGCCGGGCACGGGGCCGCGCCGACGGGTGCCGGTCCGCAGGTGGCCGGGGGCGCGTGTTCACACCGGGGCCCCGGGCGTTCACACCGCGGTGTTCACCCGCATTCAAGCGTGTTGACCCGTCCCCGACAACGGTTGATGCTCCTCCACAGCGTCCGGACGCGCTCCTAGGAACCCCCACCCCCCGCCCGGGAGGAAACCCCATGCGCAACCGAAGAATCCGGTCCGCCCGGATTTCGGTGACAGCCGTACTCGCCGCCGTGCTGCTCGCCGCACCCACGGCGACCGCCACCGCCGACCAGTCCCGTACCACCACCGCCGCGTTCCAGGGCCGTACCGTCACCGCCGCGGCGGTCCCCGACCGGACGGCGACCGCGCCGACGGCCGCCCTCGCCGCCACCAAGCGGCTGAACATCACGATGCAGGCGCAGCAGAAGACCAACTGGTGCTGGGCCGCGTCCGGCAACACCATCGCCACCTGGTACGGCCGCAACTACAGCCAGAACCAGTTCTGCAACGCCGCTTTCAACCGCGCCCAGGGCTACGAGTGCCCCAACTCGCAGGCCGCGCTCGACAACGTCCAGAACGCGCTGTACTGGGCCGGCATCAGCCCCGGCTCGTACGTCAACGGCTGGCTGCGCTACCCCACCGTGCAGGCCGAGATAGCCGCCGGACGCCCGGTCGAGACCCGCATCCAGTGGTCCTCGGGCGGCGGCCACATGCATGTCCTGTACGGCTACGACGACGCCAACAGCCTCGTCTACTGGGGCGACCCCTGGCCCTCCAGCAACCGCTACAACTGGGCCTCCCACTCCTGGTACGTCAACAACAGCGAGTTCTCCTGGACCCACTCGCTCTACCGGATCGGGGCGTGACGGCATGACCTCCACCAGTTCCCCGGCCCGCTCACTCGCCGCGGCCCTGGCCGCCGCCGGTGTGCTCGCCGGCGCGGCGCTGCTCTCCGCCGCCCCGCAGGCGGCCGCCGCCGACGGCCCCTCGGCCGGCCCCGCCGCCCTGGCGGCGGCCCACGACGCGGCCACCGACGCCACCACCCTGGACACGCTGTCCCGGTTCTTCGCCCGGGAGGGCGCCGTCGCCGAGGCGGAGGCCGCGCCCCGCATCCAGGGCGCCGCCGTGCCCGTACGCACCCTGTCGGCACAGTTCGTCGCGGGTGAGCCCGGCGCCGCGATCGCCTCGCTGGACTACCTGGCCAGCACGGCGGTCTCCTCGGACGGGCAGAAGGCCTCCCTGTGGACGCTGCCCGAGCCCGGCAAGGACGGCGCCTGGCAGGTGGTGAACATCGCCACCGGCGACGACGAGGCCCGCTACACCGCGGCGGGTGCCCGCAAGCTGCCCGGCGGCACCGTCTTCCACGAGCCCCAGATCGACGCCTGGTACGTGCAGAAGGGCGACCGGGTCCTCCCGCTCGACCAGGACGCCGTCCGGGCGGTCGGCAAGCAGGGCACGACCGTGTCCGCCTACCGCACCCGGGTCCACGCGGCCTACGCCGACAAGCTCCCCGGCTCCGCCTACGCCCGCAAGGGCGAGGCCGGCGGCTACGGACCCGGGGCGAAGGAGCGCTCCGGCCCCGCCATCGCCGCGGCCTCCACCACCGGGACCGCGCTGACCGCCGGCTCCCTGGCGGCCGCCGCCGGCGCCCTCGCCGTACTCGCCCTGTGCGGCGTCACCGCCCTGCGCCTGCGGAGCCGCCGCCGGACGGGCTGACCGCCCGCCCCGTGACCCCGTGCCCCGGGACAGGTGATCCCCACCCCTGCCCCGGGGCACGGCGACATCCGGGCACCCCGCGCTGTCACTGCCCGCAAGTAGGGTGGGAGGCATGGCAGACCCCTCCAGCTACCGCCCCAGGCCGGGACAGATCCCCGACTCCCCGGGGGTCTACAAATTCCGCGACGAGCACCGCCGGGTGATCTACGTCGGGAAGGCCAAGAACCTGCGCCAGCGCCTGGCCAACTACTTCCAGGACCTGGCCGGTCTGCATCCGCGTACGCGCACGATGGTGACCACGGCCGCCTCCGTGGAGTGGACCGTGGTGTCCACCGAGGTCGAGGCGCTCCAGCTGGAGTACTCCTGGATCAAGGAGTTCGACCCCCGGTTCAACGTCAAGTACCGCGACGACAAGAGCTATCCGTATCTCGCGGTCACGCTGAACGAGGAGTTCCCCCGCGTCCAGGTGATGCGCGGCGCCAAGAAGAAGGGCGTGCGCTACTTCGGCCCCTACGGACACGCCTGGGCGATCCGCGAGACGGTCGACCTGATGCTCCGCGTCTTCCCCGTCCGTACGTGCTCCGCGGGCGTCTTCAAGAACGCCGCGCGCACCGGCCGCCCCTGCCTCCTCGGCTACATCGGCAAGTGCTCGGCCCCCTGCGTCGGCCGCGTCACCCCCGAGGAACACCGCGAACTGGCCGACGACTTCTGCGACTTCATGGCCGGCCGCACCGGTACGTACATCCGCCGCCTGGAGAAGGACATGATGGCGGCGGCCGAGGAGATGGAGTACGAGCGGGCCGCGCGGCTGCGCGACGACGTCGAGGCGCTCAAGCGCGCGATGGAGAAGAGCGCGGTCGTCCTCGCCGACGCCACCGACGCCGACCTCATCGCGGTCGCCGAGGACGAGCTGGAGGCCGCCGTCCAGATCTTCCACGTCCGCGGCGGCCGGGTGCGCGGCCAGCGCGGCTGGGTCACCGACAAGGTGGAGAACGTCGACACCTCCGGCCTCGTGGAGCACGCCCTCCAGCAGCTGTACGGGGAGGAGAGCGGCGACGCCGTCCCCAAGGAGGTCCTGGTCCCGGCGCTTCCCGAGGACCCCGACGCGGTTGCCCAGTGGCTCGCGGACCGGCGCGGCTCCCAGGTCAGCCTGCGCATTCCGCAGCGCGGCGACAAGAAGGACCTGATGGTCACGGTCCAGCGCAACGCCCAGCAGGCCCTCGGACTGCACAAGACCAAGCGCGCCTCCGACCTCACGACCCGCTCCCGGGCCCTGGAGGAGATCGCCGAGGCCCTGGGCCTGGACACCGCCCCGCTGCGCATCGAGTGCTTCGACATCTCCCACCTCCAGGGCGACGACGTCGTGGCCTCCATGGTGGTCTTCGAGGACGGCCTCGCCCGCAAGGGGGAGTACCGCCGCTTCCAGATCAAGGGCTTCGAGGGCCAGGACGACGTCCGCTCGATGCACGAGGTGATCAGCCGCCGCTTCCGCCGCTACCTCCAGGAGAAGGAGCGCACGGGGGAGTGGGAGGAGACCCCGGCCGCCACGGGCCCGGTCCCGGCGGGGCCCGCCGTCTCCGGCCCGGTCCCGGCCCCCGACGCGGTCCCCGCCGACGGGAGCGCCCCGGCCGACGGCGAGTCCCGCGAGGACGACGGACGCCCCAAGCGGTTCGCGTACCCGCCGCAGCTCCTCGTCGTCGACGGCGGGCAGCCGCAGGTGGCCGCCGCCAAGCGGGCCCTGGACGAGCTGGGCATCGACGACATCGCGGTCTGCGGCCTCGCCAAGCGCCTCGAAGAGGTCTGGCTGCCCGATGACGACGACCCGGTGGTCCTGCCCCGCTCCAGCGAGGGCCTCTACCTCCTCCAGCGCGTCCGCGACGAGGCGCACCGCTTCGCCATCACCTACCAGCGCGCCAAGCGGGCCAAGCGCATCCGCTCCAGCCCCCTGGACGCCGTCGCCGGCCTCGGCGACACCCGGAAACAGGCCCTGATCAAGCATTTCGGCTCCGTCAAGAAGCTGCGGCAGGCGACAATCGACGAGATCTGTGAGGTGCCCGGGATAGGCCGCAGGACCGCGGAGTCCGTGGCCGTCGCCCTCGCGGCGGCCGCCCCGGCCGCACCCGCCGTGAACACGGCCACAGGAGAGATCATGGAAGAGGACGACGGGGGCAGCACGACATGACCGAGCACGAACATGAACACGGGCACGACCGCACCGACCGAGCAGACGGAGCAGCAGACGTGAGTACGGGCACCTCGACCGAGACGGGCGACACCGCGGCGGCCATCCCGGAGCTGGTGATCATCTCCGGCATGTCCGGCGCCGGACGCAGCACCGCCGCCAAGTGTCTGGAGGACCTCGGCTGGTTCGTCGTCGACAACCTGCCGCCCGCGCTGATCCCCACCATGGTGGAGCTCGGCGCCCGCTCCCAGGGCAACGTGGCCCGGATCGCCGTCGTCGTCGACGTACGCGGCCGCCGCTTCTTCGACAACCTGCGCGAATCCCTCGCCGACCTGGAAGCCAAGGGCGTCACCCGCCGGGTGGTCTTCCTGGAGTCCTCCGACGACGCGCTGGTCCGCCGCTTCGAGTCGGTCCGCCGCCCGCACCCCCTCCAGGGCGACGGCCGCATCGTCGACGGCATCGTCGCCGAGCGCGACCTGCTGCGCGAGCTGCGCGGCGACGCCGACCTGGTGATCGACACCTCCAGCCTCAACGTGCACGAGCTGCGCGCCAAGATGGACGCCCAGTTCGCCGGCGACGAGGAGCCGGAGCTGCGCGCCACGGTGATGTCGTTCGGCTTCAAGTACGGCCTGCCGGTCGACGCCGACCTGGTGGTGGACTGCCGCTTCCTGCCCAACCCGCACTGGGTGCCGGAGCTGCGCCCCTTCACCGGGCTCAACGAGGAGGTGTCCGCGTACGTCTTCGACCAGCCGGGCGCCAAGGAGTTCCTCAACCAGTACACCGAACTGCTCCAGCTCGTCGCCGCGGGCTACCGCCGCGAGGGAAAGCGTTATGTGACCATCGCGGTGGGCTGCACGGGCGGCAAGCACCGCTCGGTGGCCATGTCGGAGAAGCTGGCGGCCCGGCTCGCCACGGAGGGGATCGAGACCGTGCTCGTACACAGGGACATGGGGCGCGAGTGACCAGTCGCAATCTGCGCCTGCGCCGGCTGCGGGGAGCGGCGCCCACGCTCTCCGTGCGCAAGCGCGGCGCCCAGCCCAAGGTCGTCGCCCTCGGCGGCGGCATGGGCCTGTCCGCCTCCCTCACCGCGCTGCGGCGGATCACCGGTGACCTGACCGCCGTGGTCACCGTCGCCGACGACGGAGGCTCCAGCGGGCGGCTGCGCGAGGAGCTGGGCGTCCTGCCCCCCGGCGACCTGCGCAAGGCGCTGGCCGCGCTGTGCGGCGACGACGAGTGGGGCCGGACCTGGGCCCAGGTCATCCAGCACCGCTTCCAGTCCAAGGGCGACCTGCACGAACACGCGGTCGGCAATCTGCTGATCGTCGCCCTCTGGGAACAGCTCGGCGACCATGTCCAGGCCCTGGACCTGGTCGGCAAGCTCCTCGGCGCGCACGGCCGGGTGCTCCCCATGTCCGCCGTGCCGCTGGAGCTCCAGGCCCTCGTCAAGGGCCACGACCCCGAGCGCCCGGACGACGTGGACACCGTCCGCGGCCAGGCCACCGTCGCCCTCACCCCGGGCGAGGTCCAGTCCGTGCACGTGGTCCCGGCCGACCCGCCGGCCGTCCCCGAGGCGGTCGCCGCCGTCCGGGACGCGGACTGGGTGGTCCTCGGCCCCGGCTCCTGGTTCTCCTCGGTCATCCCGCACCTGCTCGTCCCCGAACTGCTGGACGCCCTGATCGAGACGAAGGCCCGCAAGGTCCTCTCGCTGAATCTCGCACCGCAGCCCGGCGAAACAGAAGGCTTCTCACCGCAGCGTCATTTGGAGGTTTTGGGACGACACGCCCCTAAACTCGCCTTGGACGTGGTGCTGGCCGACGAGGCCGCCGTGCCCGACCGCGAGTCCCTCGCCGACGCAGCAAAGCGGCTCGGCGCCGCGGTCGAGCTGGCGCCCGTGGCCTCACCCGACGGCGTTCCGATTCATGATCCGGAGCTGTTGGCCGCCGCGTACGACCGTATTTTTCGGATGCATGGAAGGATCGGCCCATGGCGATGACGCCGGCGGTGAAGGACGAAGTCTCTCGGCTTCCCGTGACCCGGACCTGCTGCAGGAAGGCGGAGGTCTCGGCGATTCTTCGGTTCGCGGGTGGCCTCCACCTGGTGAGCGGCCGGATCGTGATCGAGGCGGAGCTGGACACCGCGATGGCGGCGCGCCGGCTCAAGCGGGACATCCTGGAGATCTTCGGGCACAGCTCGGAGCTGATCGTGATGGCCCCCGGCGGACTGCGGCGCGGTTCGCGTTACGTCGTACGGGTGGTGGCCGGCGGCGACCAGCTGGCGCGCCAGACCGGTCTGGTCGACGGCCGGGGCCGCCCCATCCGCGGCCTGCCCCCGCAGGTGGTCTCGGGGGCCACCTGCGACGCGGAGGCCGCCTGGCGCGGGGCCTTCCTGGCGCACGGCTCGCTCACCGAGCCCGGCCGCTCCTCCTCGCTGGAGGTCACCTGCCCCGGCCCGGAGGCAGCCCTCGCGCTGGTCGGCGCCGCCCGCCGGCTCTCCATCGCCGCGAAGGCCCGCGAGGTGCGCGGCGTGGACCGCGTCGTCGTCCGCGACGGCGACGCCATCGGCGCCCTGCTCACCCGGCTCGGCGCCCATGAGTCGGTGCTGGCCTGGGAGGAGCGCCGGATGCGCCGCGAGGTCCGCGCCACGGCCAACCGCCTCGCCAACTTCGACGACGCGAACCTGCGCCGCTCCGCGCGGGCCGCGGTCGCCGCGGGCGCCCGGGTGGGCCGCGCGCTGGAGATCCTGGGCGAGGAGGTCCCGGAGCACCTGGCGGCGGCCGGCCGGCTGCGCATGGAGCACAAGCAGGCCTCCCTGGAGGAGCTGGGCGCGCTCGCCGACCCGCCGCTGACCAAGGACGCCGTCGCGGGCCGTATCCGCCGGCTCCTCGCGATGGCCGACAAGCGGGCCCAGGACCTGGGCATCCCCGGCACGGAATCCACTCTCAGCGAAGAGCTGGCCGACGGCCTGGTCGGCTGAGCCGTACCGGCGGTACGCGCCCCGCGAGGGGAACGGCCCGCCGGCCCGCGGGCGTTGACGCTGCGTAATCGCCGCAGGGAGCGCCCGAGGGCAACCGGAAGCCCTTGCTCCTACTGGGGAGTAGGGGCTTTCCGCGTTCTTACGGCCCCGCTCGATGTCACCCCGGCGGCTTCGGAGAGGTAGGGTCGTAGGCGGTCGGGGACATCCCATACAACTCGCCGGCGTCGAAAACCGGCGTACCTAACGAGGAGATCGGTTCGTGACGATCCGCGTAGGCATCAACGGCTTTGGCCGCATCGGTCGTAACTACTTCCGCGCGCTGCTGGAGCAGGGTGCGGACATCGAGATCGTGGCTGTCAACGACCTGGGTGACACCGCGACCACGGCCCACCTGCTGAAGTACGACACCATCCTGGGTCGTCTCAAGGCAGAGGTCAGCCACACCGCCGACACCATCACCGTCGACGGCCACACCATCAAGGTGCTCTCCGAGCGCAACCCGGCCGACATCCCCTGGGGTGAGCTGGGCGTCGACATCGTCATCGAGTCGACCGGCATCTTCACCAAGAAGGCCGACGCCGAGAAGCACATCGCCGGTGGCGCGAAGAAGGTCCTCATCTCGGCTCCGGCCAAGGACGAGGACATCACCATCGTGATGGGCGTCAACCAGGACAAGTACGACGCCGCCCAGCACAACATCATCTCCAACGCGTCCTGCACGACCAACTGTGTGGCGCCGATGGCCAAGGTTCTCGACGAGAACTTCGGCATCGTCAAGGGCCTCATGACGACGGTCCACGCGTACACGAACGACCAGCGCATCCTGGACTTCCCGCACTCGGACCTGCGCCGCGCCCGCGCCGCCGCCGAGAACATCATCCCGACCACGACCGGTGCCGCCAAGGCCACCGCTCTGGTCCTGCCGCAGCTCAAGGGCAAGCTCGACGGCATCGCGATGCGCGTCCCGGTCCCGACCGGCTCGGCCACCGACCTCGTCGTGACCCTTGAGCGCGAGGTCACCAAGGACGAGGTCAACGCCGCGTTCAAGAAGGCCGCCGACGACGGCGACCTCAAGGGCATCCTGTACTACACCGAGGACCCGATCGTGTCCTCGGACATCGTCAGCGACCCGGCGTCCTGCACCTTCGACTCCTCCCTGACCATGGTCCAGGAGGGCAACACGGTGAAGATCCTCGGCTGGTACGACAACGAGTGGGGCTACTCCAACCGTCTCGTCGACCTCACCGTCTTCGTCGGCGGCCAGCTCTGAGCACCGCCGCACCGGCAGGCATCTCGATGTGAGCACGGGGCTCGAACAGCGCAACGCCGCGCCGTTCGAGCCCCCTCGCATGCTCCCTCGTCCTCCAAGGAGTCCAGACAGATGAAGACGATCGACGAACTTCTCGCCGAAGGGGTCGCCGGCAAGCGGGTATTCGTCCGCGCCGACCTCAACGTGCCGCTCAGCGGCACCACCATCACCGACGACGGCCGCATCCGCGCCGTCACCCCGACCGTCCGGAAGCTCGCCGACGCCGGCGCCCGGGTCGTCGTCGCCTCCCACCTGGGCCGCCCCAAGGGCGCCCCGGACCCGGCGTTCTCGCTGGCTCCCGCCGCCACCCGGCTCGGTGAACTGCTCGGCACCGACGTGGCGTTCGCGACCGACACGGTCGGCGAGTCCGCCCGCGCCACCGTCGCCGCGCTCACCGACGGCCAGGTCGCCGTCATCGAGAACCTGCGCTTCAACCCCGGCGAGACCTCCAAGGACGACGCCGAGCGCGGCGCGTTCGCCGATCAGCTCGCCGAGCTGGCCGACCTGTACGTGGGCGACGGCTTCGGCGCCGTCCACCGCAAGCACGCCTCGGTCTTCGACCTCCCGGCCCGGCTCCCGCACGCCGCCGGCGACCTGATCGCCACCGAGGTCGGCGTCCTGAAGAAGCTCACCGACGACGTGCAGCGGCCCTACGCCGTCGTGCTCGGCGGCGCCAAGGTCTCCGACAAGCTCGGCGTCATCGACCACCTGCTGGAGCGCGCCGACCGCATCCTGATCGGCGGCGGCATGGCGTACACCTTCCTCAAGGCCCAGGGCCACGAGGTCGGCAGCTCGCTGCTCCAGGAGGACCAGATCCCGGCCGTCCAGGAGTACCTGCGGCGCGCCGAGGAGAAGGGCGTGGAGTTCGTGCTCCCCGTCGACGTGGTCGTCGCGCCCTCCTTCCCCGACCTCAAGACCAAGGCCCCGGCCCACCCGGAGACCGTCCCCGCGGACGCCATGCCGGCCGGGCAGATGGGCCTGGACAACGGTCCGGAGACCAACAAGCTCTACGCATCGAAGCTCGCCGACGCGGCCACCGTCTTCTGGAACGGCCCGATGGGCGTCTTCGAGCACCCCGACTTCGCCGAGGGCACCCGGGCCGTCGCCCAGGCCCTCGTCGACTCCTCGGGCTTCAGCGTGGTCGGCGGTGGCGACTCCGCCGCCGCGGTCCGCATCCTGGGCTTCGACGAGAACGCGTTCGGACACATCTCGACCGGTGGCGGTGCCAGCCTCGAATACCTCGAGGGCAAGACGCTTCCCGGCCTCGCCGCTCTGGAGGACTGACCTTTCATGACCACTCGCACCCCGCTGATGGCGGGCAACTGGAAGATGAACCTCAACCACCTCGAGGCCATCGCCCACGTCCAGAAGCTCGCCTTCGCCCTGGCCGACAAGGACTACGACGCCGTAGAGGTCGCCGTCCTGCCGCCCTTCACCGACCTGCGCTCCGTGCAGACGCTGGTCGACGGCGACAAGCTGAAGATCAAGTACGGCGCCCAGGACATCTCGGCGCACGACTCCGGCGCGTACACCGGTGAGATCTCCGGCCCGATGCTCGCCAAGCTGAAGTGCACCTTCGTCGCTGTCGGCCACAGCGAGCGCCGCCAGTACCACGCCGAGACCGACGAGGTCTGCAACGCCAAGGTGAAGGCCGCGTACAAGCACGGCCTGACCCCGATCCTGTGCGTCGGTGAGGGCCTGGACGTCCGCAAGGCCGGCGACCAGGTCGCGTACACCCTCGCGCAGCTCGACGGCGCCCTGAAGGACATCCCGGCCGAGCAGGCCGAGTCCATCGTGATCGCCTACGAGCCGGTCTGGGCCATCGGCACCGGCGAGGTCGCCACCCCCGAGGACGCGCAGGAGGTCTGCGGTGCGATCCGCGTCCGCCTCGCCGAGCTGTACTCGCAGGAGCTGGCCGACGCGGTCCGTATCCAGTACGGCGGCTCGGTCAAGTCCGGCAACGTGGCCGCGATCATGGCCCAGCCCGACGTCGACGGCGCCCTGATCGGCGGCGCGGCGCTGGACGCGGACGAGTTCGTCAAGATCGTCCGCTTCCGCGACCAGTGAGTATGCGGTAGCGCGGATCCGTCGTACCCTTGCGGGGGCCGGGGAGGGCAGCCTCCCGGCCCCCGTTGTTCGCACTAGCAGTCGGTATTTCCGGAAAGTAGGGACCAGCCGTGATTCTGGGGTTCGAGATCGCCCTGATCGTCTTCAGCCTGCTGCTGATGCTGCTGGTGCTGATGCACAAGGGCAAGGGCGGCGGTCTCTCCGACATGTTCGGTGGCGGCATGCAGTCCTCCGTCGGCGGTTCCTCGGTCGCCGAGCGCAACCTCGACCGCATCACCGTGGTGGTCGGTCTGGGCTGGTTCGCGTGCATCGTGGTGCTTGGTCTGCTCATCAAGCTGGACAACTGACCCGTCGTACGCGATTCCCGGTGACGGTGTAACTCCTTTCACTGGACGCGCGTTGGGCCTTACGTAGACTGGGGCATCTTCGAGCACCATCACGCAGGGAGTTACGACCGTGGCAAGTGGCAACGCGATCCGGGGAAGCCGGGTCGGAGCGGGGCCGATGGGGGAGGCCGAGCGCGGCGAGTCCGCGCCACGGCTCCGCATCTCCTTCTGGTGCTCGAACGGGCACGAGACGCAGCCCAGCTTCGCCCATGACGCGCAGGTGCCGGACACCTGGGACTGCCCGCGCTGCGGTTTCCCGGCCGGCCAGGACCCGGAGAGCCCGCCGGACCCGCCGCGCACCGAGCCGTACAAGACGCACCTCGCGTACGTACGCGAGCGGCGCAGCGACGCGGACGGCGAGGCCATTCTCGCCGAGGCCCTCGCGAAGCTCCGCGGCGAGATCTAGAGACGTTCACCGGCCGGACACCCCCTGGGTGCCCGGCCGGAGTGCTTCCCCAGATCCTGTCCGGATCTTGTGCCGCAGCCCGCCGTTGTCACGTCCGGCCGCCTGATCAATTAGGTTGGAGGGGCAGCGGGGAACTGCGGTTACGAGAGAAGTGGGCTGATGTCCGGGATGAACGCAACAAGCCGTACCAGGCTCAACCAGACGCCGGAATGGGCCGCGCTGGGCAAGCACCGTGAGCAGCTCGGGTCGGCCCACCTGCGCCGGCTGTTCGCGGACGACCCGGCGCGCGGCACCGGGTACACCCTGCGGGTCGGCGACCTGTACCTCGACTACTCCAAGCACCTGGTCACCGACGAGACGCTGGGGCTGCTGCGCGAGCTGGCCGTCGCCACCGACGTCGCCGGGCTGCGCGACGCCATGTTCCGCGGCGAGAAGATCAACACCACCGAGGACCGCGCCGTCCTGCACACCGCGCTGCGCGCTCCGCGCGACGCCGTGATCGAGGTCGACGGCGAGAACGTGGTGCCGGCCGTGCACGCGGTGCTCGACAAGATGGCGGCCTTCTCCGACCGGGTCAGGTCGGGGGAGTGGACCGGCCACACCGGCAAGCCGATCAAGAACATCGTCAACATCGGCATCGGCGGCTCCGACCTCGGCCCCGCCATGGCCTACGAGGTGCTGCGCTCCTTCACGGACCGCTCGCTCACCTTCCGGTTCGTCTCCAATGTGGACGGCGCCGACCTGCACGAGGCCGTCCACGACCTGGACCCGGCCGAGACGCTGTTCATCATCGCGTCGAAGACCTTCACCACGATCGAGACGATCACCAACGCCACCTCCGCCCGCGACTGGCTGCTCACCGGGCTGAGGGCCGGTCAGGACGCCGTCGCCAAGCACTTCGTGGCCCTCTCGACGAACGCCGGCAAGGTCGCGGACTTCGGCATCGACACCGACAACATGTTCGAGTTCTGGGACTGGGTCGGCGGCCGCTACTCGTACGACTCCGCCATCGGCCTCTCGCTGATGATCGCCATCGGCCCGGACCGGTTCCGCGAGATGCTCGACGGCTTCCACCTCGTCGACGAGCACTTCCGAACCGCCCCCGCCGAGGAGAACGCCCCGCTGCTGCTCGGCCTGCTGGGCGTCTGGTACGGCGCGTTCTTCGACGCCCAGTCGCACGCCGTGCTGCCGTACAGCCACTATCTGTCCAAGTTCACCGCGTACCTCCAGCAACTGGATATGGAGTCCAACGGCAAGTCCGTGGACCGGGACGGCAATCCGGTCGACTGGCAGACCGGCCCGGTCGTCTGGGGCACCCCGGGCACCAACGGACAGCACGCCTACTACCAGCTGATCCACCAGGGCACGAAGGTGATCCCGGCCGACTTCATCGGCTTCGCGCAGCCGGTCGACGACCTGCTGCCCGGCCTGGTCGCCCAGCACGACCTGCTGATGGCCAACTTCTTCGCCCAGACCCAGGCCCTCGCCTTCGGCAAGACGCCGGACGAGGTGCGCGCCGAGGGCGTCCCCGAGGAGCTGGTGGCGCACAAGACGTTCCGGGGCGACCACCCGACGACGACGATCCTCGCCGACCGGCTCACCCCGTCCGTGCTCGGCCAGCTGATCGCGCTGTACGAGCACAAGGTCTTCGTCCAGGGCGCGATCTGGAACATCGACTCCTTCGACCAGTGGGGCGTCGAGCTCGGCAAGGTCCTCGCCAAGAAGATCGAGCCTGTCCTGACGAAGGGCGAGGGCGGCGAGCAGCTGGACAGCTCGACCGCCGCGCTCGCCTCCAAGTACCGCGAGCTGCGCGGGCGCTGAGTCCCGCCCGAGGGGCCCCTCCGGAACGGCGGGGCCCCTCAGCCGTGCGTCGTGTCGATGACGCAGAAGCGGTTGCCCTCCGGGTCCGCCAGCACCACGAAATCCGGGTCCTCGGGATACAGCTTCCAGTCGGTCTCCGTCGCGCCCAGCGCGAGCAGCCGGGCCACCTCGGCGTCCTGGTCCTCCGTGTACAGGTCGAGGTGGACCCGGGGCACCTCCTGCACCGGGGAGTCGCTGCGGCCCAGCGAGAGCCCGACGCCCGGCCCCTCGGCGGGGACCAGGACCACCCAGTCCTCCGTGGCCGGCTCCCGCTCCACGTACCCCAGTGCCGCCTTCCAGAAGGCCGCCGCCCGCGCCACGTCCGACGCGCCCATCACCACGGTTCCGATATGCATGGGCCGAGCCTTTCACGGACCGGCCCCGGAAACGCGCCGGGCCCGGCCCGCCCCGAAGGACGAACCGGGCCCGAGGGCAACCCCGCTGACAGCCGGTCAGGCGGAGGCCGGCGGGTACAGGGCGCGGGGGAGGCGGGAGGCCGCCGCCGCGTCCAGCAGCCACAGCGTGCGGCCCCGGCCGTACGCACCGGCCGCCGGGGCCTGGATCTCCCCGGCCCCCGACAGGGCGATGGCCACCGCCTCCGCCTTGTCCTCGCCCGCGGCCAGCAGCCACACCTCGCGCGCCGCCCGGATGGCGGGCAGCGTCAGCGAGACCCGGACCGGCGGCGGCTTGGGAGCGCCGTGCACACCGACGACCGTGCGCTCGGTCTCCCGTACCGCCGGCAGCTCTGGGAAGAGCGAGGCGACATGGGTGTCGGGGCCGACGCCCAGCATCAGCACGTCGAACTCCGGCACCGGGCCGTGGTCCTGCGGTGCCGAGGCGGCGGCCAGTTCGGCCGCGTATCCGGCGGCCGCGGCGTCGGCGTCCGGGCCGTAGGGGCCGTCCGACGCGGGCATGACGTGCACCCGGGACGGGTCCAGCGGCACCGCGTCGAGCAGGGCCTCGCGGGCCTGGGTGACATTGCGCTCCGGGTCGCCCTCGGGCAGGAACCGCTCGTCGCCCCACCACAGGTCGAGCCGCGACCAGTCGATCGCGTCCCGGGCGGGCGCGGCGGCGAGCGCGGCCAGCAGGCCGTTGCCGTTGCGCCCGCCGGTGAGCACCACCGAGGCGTTGCCGCGCGCGGCCTGGGCGTCCACGATCTTCGTGATCAGCCGGGCCGCCGCGGCCTGCGCCATCAGCTCCTTGTCGCGGTGCACGACGAGCTGCGGTACTCCGGTCACTTCGCCGCCGCCTTCTTGGCCGGGGCGGCCTTCTTCGCGGGGGGCGCCGGGTCCGCCGCCTTCTTGGCCGGGGTAGCCGACTCCGCCTGGTCCAGGCGCTCCACGCCGAACTTCACCGTCGACTCGTAGATGTTGTCCGGGTCGAGGCGGCGCAGCTCCTCCGCGAGCAGCTCCGCCGTCTCGCGGCGCTTGAGCGCCACCGCGCGGTCCGGCTGGCCCACCATGCAGAGCGTGGCGAGCGAGCCGTCGGCCCGGTCCAGGACGATGTCGCCGTTCTTGGTGGTCATCCGGACGGCCGTGAGGCCGGGACCGCCGGACGTGGTGCGCTCCACCGGGACGCCGAGGCGGTCCGCGAGCCACATGGCCAGCAGCTCGCAGCTCGGGTTGTCCGACTCGCCCTCGACCGTGGCCGAGACGACCTCGGCCGGCTGCTGGTCGAGCGCCGCCGCCAGCATCGAGCGCCACGGCGTGATGCGGGTCCACGCCAGGTCCGTGTCACCGGGCCGGTAGGTCTGGGCGCGCATCGCCAGCTCTTCGAGCGGGTGCTCGGCCGAGTAGGTGTCGGTGATCCGGCGCTGGGCCAGCGCGCCGAGCGCGTCCCTGGCCGGGTCGGCCGGGGAGTCCTGCGGCCACCACACCACCACCGGAGCGTCCGGCAGCAGCAGCGGCAGGACGACCGACTGGGCGTGGTTGGCCAGCTCGCCGTGGAGCCGCAGGACCACGGTCTCGCCGGAGCCCGAGTCGGACCCGACCCGGATCTCGGCGTCGAGCCGCGCGTCGCGGCGGGTGCGCGGCGAACGGCTGAGCCGCTTGATGACCGCGATGATCCGCGAGGGGTGCTCGCGCGAGGAGTCGCTGGCCGCCTTCAGCGCGTCGTAGGCGTTCTCCTCGTCGGTGACGATGACGAGGGTGAGCACCATCCCGATCGCCGGGGCGCCGACGGCGCGCCGGGCCGAGACGAGCGCCTGGTTGATCTTGCTGGACGTGGTTTCCGTGAGATCGATCTTCATGGCCGGCGCCAGCTCCGTCCGTCGCGTGCGAGCATCTCGTCCGCCTCGGCCGGACCCCAGGTGCCGGCCGGGTACTGGGCGGGCTTGCCGTGCTTGTCCCAGTACTCCTCGATCGGGTCGAGGATGTTCCAGGAGAGCTCGACCTCCTGGTGGCGCGGGAAGAGGTTGGCGTCGCCGAGCAGGACGTCGAGGATGAGCCGCTCGTACGCCTCCGGGCTGGACTCCGTGAAGGACTCGCCGTAGGCGAAGTCCATCGTGACGTCCCGGACCTCCATCGAGGTGCCGGGCACCTTGGAGCCGAACCGCACCGTGACGCCCTCGTCCGGCTGCACCCGGATGACCAGGGCGTTGCCGCCCAGCTCCTCCGTCGCGCCGGACTCGAAGGGCAGGTACGGGGCGCGCTTGAAGACGACCGCGATCTCCGTGACCCGGCGGCCGAGACGCTTGCCGGTGCGCAGGTAGAAGGGGACGCCCGCCCAGCGGCGGTTGTTGATCGTCAGCTTGATCGCGGCGAAGGTGTCGGTCTTCGACTTGGGGTCGATACCGTCCTCCTCCAGATAGCCGACGGCCTCCTCGCCGCCCTGCCAGGCGTGCGTGTACTGGCCGCGCACGGTGTGCTTGCCCAGGTCCTCGGGCAGCTCCACCGCCGTGAGCACCTTGAGCTTCTCGGCGACCAGGGCCTTGGGGTGGAAGGAGCCGGGCTCCTCCATGGCGGTCAGCGCGAGCAGCTGGAGCAGGTGGTTCTGGATGACGTCACGGGCGGCGCCGATGCCGTCGTAGTAGCCGGCCCGGCCGCCGATGCCGATGTCCTCGGCCATCGTGATCTGTACGTGGTCGACGTAGCTGCGGTTCCAGATCGGTTCCCACATCGTGTTGGCGAAGCGCAGCGCCAGGATGTTCTGGACCGTCTCCTTGCCGAGGTAGTGGTCGATCCGGAAGACCTCGTTCGGCGGGAAGACGTCGTGCACGAGCTGGTTCAGCTCCTGCGCACTCTTCAGGTCGTGGCCGAACGGCTTCTCGATGACGGCGCGGCGCCAGCTGCCGTCCTTCTGGTCGGCCAGCCCGTGCTTCTTGAGCTGCTGGACGACCTTGGGGAAGAACTTCGGCGGGACGGACAGGTAGAAGGCGAAGTTGCCGCCCGTGCCCTGTGCCTTGTCCAGCTCCTCGATCGTGGCCCTGAGCGTCTCGAAGGCCACGTCGTCGTCGAAGTTGCCCTGCACGAAGCGCATGCCCTGGCTCAGCTGCTGCCAGACCTCCTCGCGGAAGGGCGTACGGGAATGCTCCTTGACGGCGTCGTGCACGACCTGGGCGAAGTCCTCGTCCTCCCAGTCGCGGCGCGCGAAGCCGATGAGCGAGAAGCCCGGCGGCAGCAGGCCGCGGTTGGCCAGGTCGTAGACGGCGGGCATCAGCTTTTTACGGGACAAATCGCCCGTGACGCCAAAGATGACCAGGCCCGACGGCCCCGCGATGCGCGGGAGCCGTCGGTCCTGGGCGTCACGGAGCGGGTTGGCTCCGGGAACACCAGACAAAGTGGTCAGCCCTCCGAAGGGGCGAGGCGCTTGAGCTCCGCCTCGGTCGAGTTGAGCAGGTCGGTCCAGGCGGCCTCGAACTTCTCGACGCCCTCGTCCTCCAGGAGCTGGACGACGTCGTCGTAGTCGACGCCGAGCTTCTTGATGGTGTCGAGGTCGGCGCGGGCCTGGTCGTACGCACCGGCGACGGTGTTGCCGGTGACCTCGCCGTGGTCCGCCACCGCGTCCAGAGTCGCCTCGGGCATGGTGTTGACCGTGTTCGGGGCGACGAGGTCGACGACGTACAGGGTGTCCTTGAGGGCCGGGTCCTTCACGCCGGTCGAGGCCCACAGCGGACGCTGCTTGTTGGCGTGCGCCTTGTCCAGGGCGGCCCAGCGCTGACCGGCGAAGACCTCCTCGTACGCCTCGTAGGCCAGGCGCGCGTTGGCCAGGGCGGACTTGCCCTTCGCGGCCTTCGCCTCCTCGCCGCCGATGGCGTCCAGGCGCTTGTCGATCTCGGTGTCCACGCGGGACACGAAGAAGGACGCCACCGAGTGGATCTTGGAGAGGTCCAGGCCCGCGGCCTTCGCCTTCTCCAGGCCCGCCAGGTAGGCGTCCATGACCGCGCGGTAGCGCTCCAGCGAGAAGATCAGCGTGACGTTGACGCTGATGCCCCGGCCGATCGTCTCGGTGATCGCGGGCAGGCCCGCCTTGGTCGCCGGGATCTTGATGAGCGTGTTCGGGCGGTCCACCAGCCAGGCCAGCTGCTTGGCCTCGGCGACCGTGGCCGTCGTGTGGTGCGCCAGGCGCGGGTCGACCTCGATGGAGACCCGGCCGTCCTGGCCGTCCGTCGCGTCGAAGACCGGACGCAGGATGTCGGCCGCGTCGCGGACGTCCGCGGTGGTGATCATGCGGATCGCTTCCTCGACGGTCACCTTGCGGGCCGCGAGGTCGGCGAGCTGCTGGTCGTAGCCGTCGCCCTGCGAGATGGCCTTCTGGAAGATCGAGGGGTTGGTCGTGACCCCCACGACGTGGCTCTGGTCGATCAGCTCCGCCAGATTGCCCGACGTGATCCGCTTGCGCGAGAGGTCGTCGAGCCAGATCGCCACGCCCTCGTCGGAGAGGCGCTTGAGTGCGTCTGTCATGAGAAATGCATCTCCTACTAGTCGTATAACGGCGTCAGCGCGTGGCGGCGGCGAGGGATTCCCGGGCGGCCTCGGCGACGTGCTCGCCGGTGAAGCCGAACTCCCGGAACAGGACCTTGGCGTCCGCCGAAGCGCCGAAGTGCTCCAGCGAGACGATCCGGCCGGCGTCGCCGACGTACCGGTACCAGGTCAGGCCGATGCCCGCCTCCACGGCCACGCGGGCCTTGACCGACGGCGGCAGAACGCTGTCCTTGTAACCCTGTTCCTGCTCCTCGAACCACTCGACACACGGCATCGAGACCACACGGGTCGGAATTCCGGCCGCCTGGAGCTCCTCGCGCGCCTCGACGGCGAGCTGGACCTCGGAGCCCGTGCCGATCAGGACGACCTGCGGCTCGCCCCCCTCGGCCTCGAAGAGCACGTAGCCGCCCTTGGCCGCGTCCTCGTTCGCCTCGTACGTCGGCACGCCCTGGCGGGTCAGCGCCAGACCGTGCGGGGCGCCCACGCCGAACACCTTGGTGTAGCGGCGCAGGATCTCGCGCCAGGCGATGGCGGTCTCGTTGGCGTCGGCCGGGCGCACGACGTTGAGGCCCGGGATGGCGCGCAGCGAGGCCAGGTGCTCCACCGGCTGGTGGGTCGGGCCGTCCTCGCCGAGACCGATCGAGTCGTGCGTCCACACGTAGGTCACCGGCAGGTGCATCAGCGCGGACAGCCGCACCGCGTTGCGCATGTAGTCGGAGAACACCAGGAAGGTGCCGCCGTAGATGCGGGTGTTGCCGTGCAGCGCGATGCCGTTCATGGCGGCGGCCATGGCGTGCTCGCGGATGCCGAAGTGGATCGTGCGGCCGTACGGGTCGGCCTCCGGCAGCGGGTTGCCCGCGGGGAGGAACGACGACGTCTTGTCGATCGTGGTGTTGTTCGAGCCCGCCAGGTCGGCGGAGCCGCCCCACAGCTCGGGGATGATCCCGCCGAGCGCCTGGAGCACCTTGCCGGACGCGGCGCGGGTGGCGACGGCCTTGCCGGTCTCGAAGACCGGCAGGCTGTCCTCCCAGCCCTTGGGCAGCTCGCCCGCGGCGATGCGGTCGAAGTCGGCGGCGCGCTCCGGGTTGGCGGCGCGCCAGGCGTCGAAGCCCTTCTGCCACTCGGCCTTGGCCTCGCGGCCCCGGTCCAGGGCGGCGCGGGTGTGCGCGATGACCTCGTCGGAGACCTCGAAGGACTTCTCCGGGTCGAAGCCCAGCACCTTCTTGGTCGCGGCGACCTCGTCGTCGCCGAGCGCGGAGCCGTGCGAGGCCTCGGTGTTCTGGGCGTGCGGGGCGGGCCAGGCGATGATCGAGCGGGCCGCGATGAACGACGGGCGCTCCGTCTCGGCCTTGGCGGCCAGCAGCGCGCGGTAGAGGCCCTCGGGGTCCAGGTCGCCGTTGGGCAGCTGGTCGACGCGCTGGACGTGCCAGCCGTACGCCTCGTAGCGCTTGACGGTGTCCTCGGAGACCGCGGTCTCCGTGTCGCCCTCGATGGAGATGTGGTTGTCGTCCCACAGCAGGACCAGGTTGCCCAGCTTCTGGTGCCCGGCCAGCGAGGACGCCTCGGCCGAGATGCCCTCCTGGAGGCAGCCGTCACCGGCGACGACCCACACCATGTGGTCGAAGGGGGAGGTGCCGGCGGCCGCCTCCGGGTCGAACAGACCGCGCTCGTAGCGGGCGGCCATGGCCATGCCCACGGCGTTGGCGACACCCTGGCCCAGCGGGCCGGTCGTCGTCTCCACGCCCGTGGTGTGGCCGTACTCCGGGTGGCCCGGGGTCTTGGAGCCCCAGGTGCGGAAGGCCTTCAGGTCATCGAGCTCCAGGCCGTAGCCGGCCAGGTAGAGCTGGATGTACAGGGTCAGGCTGCTGTGGCCCGCCGAGAGCACGAACCGGTCGCGACCGGTCCAGTCCGCGTCCGCGGGGTCGTGCCGCATCACCTTCTGGAAGATGGTGTACGCGGCGGGAGCCAGGCTCATGGCCGTACCCGGGTGGCCGTTTCCGACTTTCTGTACGGCGTCCGCGGCGAGGACGCGGACGGTGTCCACGGCCCGCTGGTCCAATTCGGTCCACTGGAGGTCTGTGGTGGTCGGCTTGGTGCTCACCCTGAGTCAGGGCTCCTCTCCAACTGTTGTAGACCGGTGACTTCGACCGCACCGGATGCTGCCGAGCCTACCCCCGTCCGTACCCGCGTTTTCCGGCTCCTACCAGGGTGCGGGCGGCCCGCGGAATCCGCCTCCCGTATGAGCGGAAGGGCTCACCGATGGGCTTCTCCGATGAGCGCGGGGACCCACTCCTGGGCGCTCCGAAGAGCGGTCCCGGGCGCGGTTGCGAGGCCTTCGGAAGCGGTCCGCGCGAACGCTGCGACACCAGTGCGTCACTCGTGCGTACGAGCCGCCCCGCGGCCGGTCCGCGACGGCCGTCCGCGCCACATCAACACGACCCCACCCCCGCGAAGGGCGGCCTGTCCCCAACGTCTACAGTGGTCGGGTTCGCGCAAGTCTTCACCGGGTCCTTACGCCCGGAGCTTGCTGGGATTTCTCTGTCAGGGGTGTGCGTGACGGCCGTCGAGTCCCGACCCGCAGGGGTCGCCTTGACTCCGAGCCCAGGGGGCCAACGCCCGTTCGGGGCCCGTGTCAAGGCATTCGTGGCACTGACCAAGCCTCGGATCATCGAGCTGTTGCTGATCACCACTGTTCCGGTGATGTTCCTGGCCGCTCAGGGTGTACCCGACCTGTGGCTCGTGCTCACTACCACCATCGGCGGCTATCTGTCCGCCGGCGGTGCCAATGCACTGAACATGTACATCGACCGCGACATCGACGCGCTGATGGACCGTACGTCGCAGCGCCCGCTGGTCACCGGCATGGTGAGCCCGCGCGAGTGCCTGGCCTTCGGCATCACCCTCGCGGTGGTCTCGACGGTCTGGTTCGGTCTGCTGGTCAACTGGCTGTCGGCGGCCCTGTCGCTGGGCGCCCTGCTCTTCTACGTCGTGGTCTACACGATGCTGCTGAAGCGCCGTACCGCGCAGAACATCGTCTGGGGCGGCATCGCGGGCTGCATGCCCGTCCTCATCGGCTGGTCGGCCGTGACGAACGAGGTCTCCTGGGCCGCGGTGATCCTCTTCGCCGTCATCTTCTTCTGGACGCCCCCGCACTACTGGCCGCTGTCCATGAAGGTGAAGGACGACTACGCGCGCGTCGGCGTCCCGATGCTCCCGGTCATCGCCTCCAACCGGGTGGTGGCCCGCCAGATCGTCGCCTACAGCTGGGTGATGGTCGCGGTCTCGCTGCTGCTCACCCCGCTGGGCTACACCGGCTGGTTCTACACGGCCGTGGCGCTGCTCACCGGCGGCTTCTGGCTCTGGGAGGCGCACGCGCTGCTCAGCCGGGCCAAGTCCGGGGTGACGGGCGCGAAGCTCAAGGAGATGCGGCTGTTCCACTGGTCGATCACCTATGTGTCGCTGCTCTTCGTGGCCGTGGCGGTGGACCCCTTCCTCCGGTAGAACCCCTGCTCCGGCCGACGGGCGGGGAGCGTGGCACAAGCCACGCTCCCCGCCCGTCGCCGGTTGATCTACCCGCCGGTAGCATCCTGTCCATGGCAGAGACGGCAGAGGCTGAGACCCAGCAGGTGGACGGCAGGCGGGCGGCGCGCGCGGAGCGCAGGGCGGCCCGGCTGGCCAAGGAGATCGGGGCCTTCGCAAAGGCCCACGGCGGTGCCGAGGGGCAGATCGCCTACCTCGGTCAGGTGGGCGCCCGCATCGTCCTGGTGGGCGAGGACGGCGGCTGGGGCGATCTGGTCGCCCCCTCGTACGAGATCGCCGAGAGCGCCGCGCAGAAGTCGGGGATCACCCTGCACGAGTCCTTCGACGGCGAGTTCGCGGCGAAGGTGCGCACGGGCCCGTACGAGTGGACCCGGATGGCCGGCATCCAGGTCGGCGGCCCGTCCGACAAGGCCTGAGACCGGAAACGGACGGGGGCTCCCGCTCCACGGCTGTACGCCGTCGGAGCGGGAGCCCCCGTCCGTTTCCGTGCGCCGCGTCAGCCGGTCGTCGCGGGCTCCGGCCGCCCGGCGGCCGGCTCCGGCACTCCGGCGGAGGCCACCGGCCGCTCCCGCAGCGACAGCACCACGCGTACGACCCCGATCCACACCAGGCACGAGCCGAACATGTGCACGCCGACCAGGATCTCCGGCGTGTCGGTGAAGTACTGCACATAGCCGATCACGCCCTGGCTCAGCAGGATCAGGAACAGCTCGCGGGTCCGGTGCAGCGGCCCGACCGGTGCGTCCACGGCCTTCAGGACGAACCAGAGCGCGACGGTGAGCGCCACCACGACCCACGCCAGGTCGGCGTGCAGCTGGGCGATCATCTTCCAGTCGATCGGGATGCGGTGCACATCGCTGGAGTCGCCCGCGTGCCGCCCGGCGCCCGTGACCACCGTGCCCACGGCGATCAGCAGGCCCGCCGCGACCGCCAGCAGCCAGGTCAGCTGCGCGACCGCCTTGCCCACCAGCGGACGCGGCGCCTCGTCGCCCTCACGGGTCCGCTGCCAGGTCGTCAGGGCGACCGTGAGCAGCGCGGTGGAGAGCAGGAAATGCGCCGCGACGGTGTACGGGTTCAGCCCGACGAGCACCACGATGCCGCCGAGCACCGCGTTGCCCATCACGATCCAGAACTGCACCCAGCCGAGCAGGGTGACGCTGCGCCGCCAGGGCTTCGCGGAACGGGCCGCGATGATCGCCCAGCCGACCGCGGCGCACAGCACGTACGTGAGCATGCGGTTGCCGAACTCGATGGCGCCGTGGAAGCCCATCGCGCTCGTCGCCGTCAGGCTCTCGTCGGTGCACTTGGGCCAGGTCGGGCAGCCGAGGCCGGAGCCGGTCAGCCGGACGGCGCCGCCGGTCACGACGATGACGACGGCCATCACGACGGCGGACATGGCCGCGCGGCGCACCGTCCGCGGCTGGGGCGTCCAGCGTTCGGCGATGTACAGCAGCGGGTTGCGCAGGGCTTGAGCGACTTCGGCTCGGGTCAGCTTGGGCACGCGCACCATCGTAGGACGCCGCTTGTGCAAGCTTTCACGAGGGGGCGTCGCGCCGGTCAGGCGTCGTGGACCCCGCCCTGACCGGCGCGACGCCCCCCTGGGGGGACGAGTTGTCCGAAACGGCGACGGAACGCGCTCGGGGGCTCACTCCCAGCGGAAGAACCGGGCCGCCGCGCCGAGCCCCAGCACCGTCCAGACCGCGAGGATGCCCAGGTCGCCCCACGGCATCCCGGCGCCGTGCTGGAGGACGTCCCGCAGCCCGCCCGAGAGGGCCGCGATCGGCAGCAGCCCCAGCACCGACTGCACCGCCTCCGGGAACTTCTCCAGCGGCACGATCACCCCGCCGCCCACCAGCAGCAGCAGGAACACCAGGTTGGCGGCGGCCAGCGTCGCCTCGGCCTTCAGCGTCCCGGCCATCAGCAGCCCGAGCCCGGAGAACGCGGCGGTCCCCAGCACCAGGAGCAGCAGCACGGAGAGGGGGTTGCCGTGCGGGGACCAGCCCAGCGCGAACGCGATCACCGTCAGCAGGACCACCTGAAGCACCTCGGTGACCAGCACGGCCAGCGTCTTCGCGGTCATCAGGCCCCAGCGCGGCAGCGGGGAGGCGCCGAGGCGCTTGAGGACCCCGTAGCGCCGCTCGAAACCGGTGGCGATGGCCTGGCCGGTGAAGGCCGTCGACATGACGGCCAGCGCCAGCACACCCGGCGTCAGGAAGTCGACCGGCTCGCCCGAGCCGGTGTCCACGATGTCGACCGAGCTGAACAGCACGAGCAGCAGCGTCGGGATGACCACGGTCAGCAGGAGCTGCTCGCCGTTGCGCAGCAGCATCCGCGTCTCCAGCGCGGTCTGCGCGGCGATCATGCGCGGCAGCGGGGCGGCGCCCGGCCGGGGGGTGTACGTACCGGCGCTCATGCGCGCAGCTCCTTGCCGGTCAGTTCGAGGAAGACGTCCTCCAGGGTGTGGCGCTCCACGGAGATGCCCGAGGGCATCACGCCGTGCTGCGCGCACCAGGAGGTCACGGTGGCCAGCAGCTGGGGGTCGATGTCGCCGGTGATGCGGTACGCGCCGGTGCTCAGCTCGTCGGCCAGGGTCCCGTCGGGAAGAGCCTTGAGCAGCGAGCCGAGGTCGAGCCCGGGGCGGCCGGTGAAGCGCAGGGTGTTCTCGGCGCCGCCGCGGCACAGGGCCTCGGGGGAGCCCTGGGCGACGATCCGGCCGGCGTCGATGACGGCGACCTCGTCGGCCAGCTCCTCGGCCTCGTCCATGAAGTGGGTGGTGAGCACGACGCTCACGCCGTCGGCGCGCAGTTCCCGGACGAGATCCCAGGTGGAGCGGCGGGCCTGCGGGTCGAGGCCGGCGGTGGGCTCGTCCAGGAAGACCAGCTCGGGCCGGCCGACGACGGCCATGGCCAGGGCGAGCCGCTGCTGCTGGCCGCCGGAGAGCCTGCGGTAGGTGGTGCGGCCGCAGGAGCCGAGGCCGAGGCGCTCGATCAGCGCGTCGACGTCCAGGGGGTGGGCGTGCAGCTTGGCCATGTGGCGGAGCATCTCGTCGGCGCGGGCGCCGGAGTAGATCCCGCCCGACTGGAGCATCACGCCGATCCTGGGGCGCAGCCGCGCGGCGTCGGCGACGGGGTCCAGGCCGAGGACCCGGACCGTCCCGTCGTCCGGGCGGCGGTAGCCCTCGCAGGTCTCGATGGTGGTGGTCTTGCCGGCGCCGTTGGGGCCGAGGACGGCGGTGACCGCGCCGGCCGGGATTTCCAGGTCGAGGCCGTCCACCGCGGTCTTGTCGCCGTACCGCTTCACCAGGCCGCTGATCCGGACGGCCGGGCGGGGCTCGCTGTTCATGGCAAATGAGTGTAGGCAGCCGTCCGGCGCGCCCCGGTCCCGGGGCTTGATTAGGTAACCCTAAGTGATGGAAAGCACCGTTGATCGTTTCGGACCGTGGTTGTCAGGGGCGGATGAATTACGCAACAATGGCGTTGTGAAATACGTGGGCGAGGCTCCTCAGGAGGAACTCGCGACCGGTGAGCGCTCGACGCGCAACCGTGTCGCGCGCTCCATCCTGGACCACGGCCCGTCCACGGTCGCCGATCTGGCGAAGCGCCTGGGGCTCACCCAGGCAGCCGTCCGCCGCCATCTCGACGCCCTCGCCTGCGACGGTGTCGTCGAGGCCCGCGAGAAGCGGGTGTACGGGGCACGGACCCGGGGCCGTCCGGCCAAGGTGTTCGCCCTCACCGACTGCGGCCGGGACGCCTTCGACCAGTCCTACGACACGCTCGCCGCGGACGCCCTGCGCTGGATCGCCGAGACCGCGGGCGACGAAGCGGTCATGGCGTTCGCCCGTGCCAGGACCGCCGAGCAGTCGGCGGCCTACCGCGCGGCGATCGAGGCCGCGGAGCCCGAAGCCCGTACGGAGGCGCTGGCCAAGGCGCTGTCCGCCGACGGGTACGCTGCTACGGCGCGCAGCGCGCCGGGCCCGCAGCAGGGTGAGCAGCTGTGTCAGCACCACTGCCCGGTCGCACATGTCGCCGAGCAGTACCCGCAGCTGTGCGAGGCGGAGACGGAGATCTTCTCCAGCCTCCTGGGGACCCATGTGCAGCGTCTGGCCACCATCGCCCACGGCGACGGGGTGTGCACGACGTACATTCCGCGCAGCGGACACCCCACCCCACAGACCACCGATTCAGCATCTGCAAGCACGGCCGGGAGGAACCCCGCATGACGCTCCCCACGGAGACTGCCCACCCTGAGCTCGAGGGCCTGGGCACGTACGAATTCGGCTGGGCCGACTCCGACGCGGCAGGCGCGACGGCCAAGCGCGGCCTCTCCGAGGCCGTCGTCCGCGACATCTCGGAGAAGAAGAACGAACCCGAGTGGATGCTGAAGCTGCGGCTCAAGGGCCTCAAGCTCTTCGGCAAGAAGCCGATGCCGAACTGGGGCTCGGACCTCTCGGGCATCGACTTCGACAACATCAAGTACTTCGTGCGTTCGACGGAGAAGCAGGCGGCCTCCTGGGACGACCTGCCCGAGGACATCAAGAACACGTACGACAAGCTCGGCATCCCGGAGGCGGAGAAGCAGCGCCTCGTCGCCGGTGTCGCGGCGCAGTACGAGTCCGAGGTCGTCTACCACCAGATCCGCGAGGACCTGGAGGAGCAGGGCGTCATCTTCGTCGACACCGACACCGCGCTGAAGGAGCACGAGGAACTCTTCAAGGAGTACTTCGGCACCGTCATCCCGGTCGGCGACAACAAGTTCGCGTCGCTGAACACGGCCGTGTGGTCCGGCGGTTCCTTCATCTACGTGCCCAAGGGTGTCCACGTGGACATCCCGCTCCAGGCCTACTTCCGTATCAACACGGAGAACATGGGCCAGTTCGAGCGGACGCTGATCATCGTCGACGAGGACGCCTACGTCCACTACGTCGAGGGCTGCACCGCCCCGATCTACTCCTCCGACTCGCTGCACTCCGCGGTCGTCGAGATCATCGTGAAGAAGGGCGGCCGCTGCCGCTACACGACGATCCAGAACTGGTCGAACAACGTCTACAACCTGGTCACCAAGCGCGCCGTGGCCTACGAGGGCGCGACCATGGAGTGGGTCGACGGCAACATCGGCTCCAAGGTCACCATGAAGTACCCGGCCGTCTACCTGATGGGCGAGCACGCCAAGGGCGAGACCCTGTCCATCGCCTTCGCGGGCGAGGGCCAGCACCAGGACGCCGGCGCCAAGATGGTCCACATGGCCCCGAACACCTCGTCCAACATCGTCTCCAAGTCGGTGGCGCGAGGCGGCGGCCGTACCTCCTACCGCGGTCTGATCGAGATCGGCGAGGGCGCGCCGGGCGCGAAGTCCAACGTCCTGTGCGACGCGCTGCTCGTCGACACGATCTCCCGGTCCGACACGTACCCGTACGTCGACGTCCGCGAGGACGACGTGTCGATGGGCCACGAGGCGACTGTCTCCAAGGTCTCCGAGGACCAGCTCTTCTACCTGATGAGCCGCGGCATGACCGAGTTCGAGGCCATGGCGATGATCGTGCGCGGCTTCGTCGAGCCGATCGCCAAGGAGCTGCCGATGGAGTACGCCCTGGAGCTCAACCGGCTGATCGAGCTGCAGATGGAGGGTTCGGTCGGCTAGTACGCCGCCGAACGCGTCCTGAAGAGTTCTTGACTGAGAAAGCGAGCACTACGACAGCCATGGCTGAGGCTCAGAACATCCCCGCGGGGTCCACCACCGCCGGTTCCATCGCGGTGGCCGCGGAGTCGACCGTCGCCACCCGCATGAGCGCACCCCCGTCCTTCGACGTCGCGGACTTCCCCGTCCCGCACGGCCGCGAGGAGGAGTGGCGGTTCACCCCGCTGGCGCGGCTGCGCGGCCTGCACGACGGGACCGCCGTCGCCACCGGCAGCGGTGTGAAGGTCGCGATCGACGCCCCGCAGGGTGTCACGGTCGAGACCGTCGGCCGGGACGACGCCCGGCTCGGCAGGGCCGGCAAGCCGGTGGACCGGGTGGCCGCGCAGGCCTACTCGTCCTTCGAGCAGGCCCACGTGGTCACGGTCCCCAAGGAGGCCGTGCTCACCGAGCCGATCCGGATCGCCGTGCACGGCGAGGGCGGTGTCGCCTACGGCCACCAGGTCGTGGAGCTGGGTGCCTTCGCCGAGGCCGTCGTCGTCATCGACCACACCGGCGACGCGGTGCTCGCCGCCAATGTGGACTACGTCCTGGGCGACGGTGCCAAGCTGACCGTCGTCTCCGTGCAGGACTGGGACGAGCGCGCCGTCCACGTCGGCCAGCACAACGCGCTGGTCGGCCGGGACGCCTCGTTCAAGTCCGTCGTCGTCACCTTCGGCGGTGACGTGGTCCGGCTGCACCCCCGGATCGCGTACGCGGGCACCGGTGGCGAGGCCGAGCTGTTCGGCCTCTACTTCACCGACAAGGGCCAGCACCAGGAGCACCGCCTCCTGGTCGACCACAACACCCCGCACTGCAAGTCCAACGTGGCCTACAAGGGCGCGCTCCAGGGCGACGACGCGCACGCGGTGTGGATCGGCGACGTGCTCATCCAGGCCGCCGCCGAGGGCACCGACACCTACGAGATGAACCGCAACCTGGTCCTGACCGACGGTGCGCGGGTCGACTCGGTGCCGAACCTGGAGATCGAGACCGGCGAGATCGTCGGCGCCGGCCACGCCTCGGCGACCGGCCGCTTCGACGACGAGCAGCTGTTCTACCTCCAGTCGCGCGGCATCCCGGCCGAGGAGGCCCGCCGCCTCGTCGTGCGCGGCTTCTTCGCCGAGCTGGTCCAGCAGATCGGTCTGCCGGACGTCGAGGCCCGGCTGCTCGACAAGATCGAGGCCGAGCTGGAGGCGTCGGTCTGATGGCCTTCGTGAAAGCCTGCGCGCTGAGCGAGCTGGAGGACGACACCCCCAAACGGGTGGAGCTCGACGGCACGCCGGTCTCCGTCGTCCGCACCGAGGGCGAGGTGTTCGCGATCAACGACATCTGCTCGCACGCGAACGTCTCGCTGTCCGAGGGCGAGGTCGAGGACTGCTCGATCGAGTGCTGGCTGCACGGTTCCAGCTTCGACCTCCGCACCGGCAAGCCGTCCGGTCTTCCCGCGACGCGCCCCGTCCCCGTATACCCCGTCAAGATCGAAGGGGACGATGTGCTCGTCTCCGTCACCCAGGAGTCCTGAGTCACCCATGGCAACGCTTGAAATCCGCGACCTGCACGTTTCCGTCGAGGCCGACAACGCCACGAAGGAGATCCTCAAGGGCGTCGACCTGACCGTGAAGCAGGGCGAGACCCACGCCATCATGGGCCCCAACGGGTCCGGCAAGTCCACCCTCGCGTACTCCCTCGCAGGCCACCCCAAGTACACGATCACCAGTGGCACGGTCACCCTGGACGGCGAGGACGTCCTGGAGATGTCCGTCGACGAGCGGGCCCGCGCCGGCCTGTTCCTCGCCATGCAGTACCCGGTCGAGATCCCCGGTGTCTCGGTCTCCAACTTCCTGCGCACCTCCGCCACCGCCGTCCGCGGCGAGGCCCCCAAGCTGCGTACCTGGGTGAAGGAGGTCAAGGAGACGATGGCCGGCCTCCAGATGGACCCGTCCTTCGCCGAGCGCAACGTCAACGAGGGCTTCTCCGGCGGCGAGAAGAAGCGCCACGAGATCCTTCAGCTGGAGCTCCTCAAGCCGAAGGTCGCCATCCTCGACGAGACCGACTCCGGCCTCGACGTCGACGCGCTGCGCATCGTCTCCGAGGGCGTCAACCGGGTCCGCGAGACCGGCGAGGTCGGCACCCTGCTGATCACGCACTACACCCGGATCCTCCGGTACATCAAGCCCGACTTCGTGCACGTGTTCGCCAACGGCCGGATCGCCGAGTCCGGCGGCGCCGAGCTGGCCGACAAGCTGGAGAACGAGGGCTACGAGGCATACGTGAAGGGTGGCGCTGCCGCGTGACACAGCTGCCGGGCCTCCTCGACACCGAGGCGATCCGCAAGGACTTCCCCCTGCTGGACCGTACGGTCCACGACGGGAAGAAGATCGTCTACCTGGACAGTGCCGCGACCTCGCAGAAGCCGCGCCAGGTTCTCGACGCCCTCAACGCGTACTACGAGCGGCACAACGCCAACGTGCACCGGGGCGTGTACACGATCGCGGAGGAGGCCACGGCGCTGTACGAGGGCGCCCGTGACAAGGTCGCCGCGTTCATCAACGCGCCCAGCCGCGACGAGGTGATCTTCACCAAGAACGCCTCGGAGTCGCTCAACCTGGTGGCCAACATGCTCGGCTGGGCCGACGAGCCCTACCGGGTCGACCACGAGACCGAGATCGTCACCACGGAGATGGAGCACCACTCCAACATCGTTCCCTGGCAGCTGCTCTCGCAGCGCACGGGCGCGAAGCTGAAGTGGTTCGGCATCACCGACGACGGCCGGCTGGACCTGTCCAACATCGACGAGATCATCACCGAGAAGACGAAGATCGTCTCCTTCACGCTGGTCTCGAACATCATGGGCACCCACAACCCGGTCGAGCAGATCGTCCGCCGCGCCCAGGAGGTCGGTGCGCTCGTCTGCGTCGACGCCTCCCAGGCGGCCCCGCACATGGTGCTCGACGTGCAGGCGCTCCAGGCCGACTTCGTGGCCTTCACCGGTCACAAGATGGTCGGCCCGACCGGCATCGGCGTGCTCTGGGGACGGCAGGAACTCCTGGAGGACCTGCCCCCGTTCCTCGGCGGCGGCGAGATGATCGAGACCGTGTCGATGCACTCCTCGACCTACGCCCCCGCGCCGCACAAGTTCGAGGCCGGTACGCCCCCGATCGCCCAGGCCGTCGGCCTCGGCGCGGCCGTGGACTACCTCTCGGCGATCGGCATGGAGAACATCCACCGCCATGAGCAGGCCATCACCGCCTACGCGGTGAAGCGGCTCCTGGAGGTGCCGGACCTCAGGATCATCGGCCCGGCCACCGCGGAGAACCGCGGCGCGACGATCTCCTTCACGCTCGGCGACATCCACCCGCACGACGTGGGGCAGGTGCTGGACGAACAGGGCATCGCGGTCCGGGTCGGCCACCACTGCGCCCGCCCGGTCTGCCTGCGGTACGGAATTCCTGCGACGACGCGAGCGTCGTTCTATCTGTACTCCACGCCCGCCGAGGTCGACGCCCTGGTGGACGGCCTGGAACACGTCCGGAACTTTTTCGGTTAGAGCGGCTGGGGATTTGACTCGTGAAGCTTGATTCCATGTACCAGGAAGTGATCCTGGACCACTACAAGCACCCTCATGGGCGCGGCCTGCGAGACGGCGACGCCGAGGTGCATCACGTCAATCCGACGTGCGGTGACGAGATCACGTTGCGGGTGCGGTACGACGGCGAGACCATCGCCGATGTGAGCTACGAGGGCCAGGGCTGCTCCATCAGCCAGGCCAGCGCCTCCGTACTGAACGAGCTGCTGGTCGGCAAGGAACTGGGCGAGGCGCAGAAGATCCAGGCCGCGTTCCTGGAGCTGATGCAGTCGAAGGGGCAGCTGGAGCCCGACGACGCGATGGAGGAGGTGCTGGAGGACGCGATCGCGTTCGCCGGTGTCTCCAAGTACCCGGCCCGGGTCAAGTGCGCGCTGCTGAGCTGGATGGCGTGGAAGGACGCGACGGCGCAGGCGCTGTCCGAAGGGAAGACCGCATGAGCGACAACGAGACCGTGACGACCAAGCCGGCCTCCGAGGAGGAGGTCCGCGAAGCGCTGTACGACGTGGTCGACCCCGAGCTGGGCATCGACGTCGTCAACCTGGGGCTGATCTACGGCATCCACATCGACGACGCCAACATCGCCACCCTCGACATGACCCTGACGTCCGCGGCCTGTCCGCTGACCGATGTCATCGAGGACCAGGCGAAGTCCGCGACGGACGGCATCGTCAGCGAACTCCGGATCAACTGGGTCTGGATGCCCCCGTGGGGCCCCGACAAGATCACGGACGACGGCCGCGAGCAGCTGCGCGCGCTGGGCTTCAACGTCTGAGCGTCCGCGTACCCCCGTACGCGCCCGAACGGCCCCGGCATCCGCCGGGGCCGTTCGGCGTAGTGCCCCGCGGGCGCGCCGCCGGCTGGCAGACTCGGGCCATGACCCTGCGCTTCTACCAGCTCTCCGTCGACGCCCACGACCTGCCCGCCCAGGCCCGCTTCTGGAGTGCGGCCCTGGACTGGCGGATTCTCTACGAGGACGAGGACGAGATCGTCATCGGCGCCGACGAGACGGCCCTGCCCGGGATGTGCTTCCTGTCCGTGCCGGAGGACAAGGCGGTCAAGAACCGGCTGCACATCGACCTCTCCCCGGACGACCGGGACGCCGAGGTCGAGCGTCTGATCGGGCTCGGTGCCCGGCGCGCCGACGTCGGCCAGACACCGGACGCGACCTGGGTGGTACTGACCGACCCCGAGGGCAACGAGTTCTGCGTCCTGCGCCCGAAGAAGACGCTCACCGACTGAGCCGGCCGCTACGCCGTGTACTGCGGCGGTACGGCGGCTGCCTCGGCGAGCACCGGGCCCAGGTTCTCGGTGCGGATGCGCCGGTCCACGTAGAGCAGCCCGGTCACCAGCGGCGGGAACACCGCCACGACCAGCTGGCTCACCAGCTGACCGAGCAGCATCAGCACCAGGTATCCGCTCATCGCGGTGAGGATCGCGGCGGGGCTCGGGTCCTCGCCGAGGCCGACGGAGCCGATCATGCCGGTGAACATGCCGAGAAAGGTGAACGGGATCTGGATGACGTAGCTCGCCACGGCGGCGAGGACGCCCGCCAGCAGGGTCACCCCGAAGACCCGCCACCAGGCACCGCGCATCAGCGTGGCCGAGCGGCGGAGCGAGGCCACCGGGCCCTGGTCCTCCAGGACGACGGCCGAGGGGGCGAGCGAGAACTTCACCCAGAGCCAGGTGGCCACCGGGACGAAGCCGAGGAAGCAGACCACGCCCGCCAGGACCAGGGCCACCGAGCCGTCGCTGTCCATGGCGACCGCGCCGATGATGCCCGCGGTGAGGGCGCCGACGGCCAGCAGCATCGGCACCATCGTGATCAGCCCGGTCAGCAGGAGCGCGCCGACCACCGCGGGCATCCGCGCCCAGGCCCGCCGCCAGACCACGGAGAACGTCGTCGGCCGGCCCAGCACCGCTTCCTGGAGGACCGCCGGAACCGCGGAGTAGACCACGGCCGAGGCCACCACCATCGAGAGGATCGCGAGCAGCACGACCACGCCGAAGGCGATGAGCACCGGGACCAGGTCCCGCGAGGCCGGGTCCTCGTCCCCGTTCAGTGCGAACAGCCGGTCCAGATGGTCCGAGACGGCCGAGTACGCGATGGCGACCGCCGCGCCCACCACGAGCAGCGCCCCGCCGTAGAGAGCCGCGCCCACCGCGAGCAGCTGCTTGCCGTAGCGGCCCAGGGTGGAGAACGCGCCGCCGAATATCTCCCCGACGCCCAGCGGCCCCAGGGGTATCACCCCCGGCTTGGGTGCCATCCAGCCGCCGCCCCAGCCGCCCCACCCGGACGGGTCCCCGGGCCCCCCGTACGGCGTGCCTCCGTAGGCCCCGCCGCCCCACCCTGCGTCCTGCGTCACCACTGCTCCGTCGGTCCGTCGATCATGTACTGGACGGACCACGGTAGCGCCCCGGGACTGCGGTGACTCCGGCCGTGTGCGGGCAGCCGTTGCGTACACTTGTACACATGGGATACGGACTGCTCGCCGCGGCCATAGCGGCGGAGGTGGCGGGGACGACCGCCATGAAGTACAGCGAGGGATTCACCCGGCTGTGGCCCTCGCTGATCACCGTCGCCGGTTATCTACTGGCCTTCTCCCTGCTGGCCCAGACCCTGAAGACCCTGTCGGTGGGCACCGCCTACGCGATCTGGGCGGGCGTCGGCACCGCCGCCGTCGCCCTCATCGGCATGGTGTTCCTGGGGGAGTCCGCCGGCCCGCTGAAGGTGGCCGGGGTGCTGCTGGTCATCGCCGGTGTGGTGGTGCTCAACCTGGGCGGGGCGCACTGATGGCACGGCGGTACGACCCCGAGCGGCGCTCCCGGATCATCGACGCGGCGATCCGGGTGGTCGGCGAGCGGGGCATCGCCGGGCTCAGTCACCGCTCCGTCGCCGCCGAGGCCGATGTGCCGCTCGGCTCGACGACGTACCACTTCGCCTCGCTCGACGAGCTGCTGATCGCCGCCCTGCGCCGGACCAACGAGAACTTCGCCGCCGTCATGCGCGAGAGCCGGGGCCTCGCGGACCCGGACGCCGACCTCGCGGCCGAACTCGCCCGGCTGCTGGGGCGGTTCTTCGCCGGCGGCCGCGGCCGGGCCGAGCTGGAGTACGAGCTGTACCTCGCCGCCCTGCGCAGGTCCGCGCTGCGCCCGGTCGCCGCCGAGTGGACCGACGCCACCGCCGCCCTGCTCCAGCCGCGCACCGGCCCGGCCACCGCGCGGGCGCTGGTCGCCCTGATGGACGGCATCTGTCTCCAGGTGCTCCTCACCGGCGGCGAGTACGACGAGGCGTACGCCCGCGAGATGCTGGGTCGGGTCGCCGGCTGAGGGCGCGGGGGGCGCCGGGTCAGTGCCGGGACAGCCCGGCGAACCAGCGCACGATCCGCGGGGTGGCCGCCACGTTGGACCCCAGGTGGCGCGAGCCGTGGTAGTCGACCGCACCGAGATCGTCGACCGGGACGCGCACGCCCTTACTCGCCAGCGCCGCCCGGCAGTTCGCGGTGTTCTCGGTCGTCGCCTGCTCGTCGCCGGAGGCCGTGTAGAGGCGGACCGGTGCGCGGGGCGTCCAGTCGGTGCAGACGGCGTCGGTGGTGCGCAGCGCGTCGGCCAGCGCGCCCGTGGGGTGCGTCAGGAGCTCGCGGCCGTGCGCGGTCAGCAGGCCGTCCAGCGTCTCCGGGGTGCCCCGCATCAGCTCCTGCCCGGTGTGCGCGCCGTCGAAAAGAGCTTCGACCGTGCCGGCGTACGCGTCCTGGAAGACCTCTTCGGGCCTGTCGTAGATGTCGTGCAGGCGGTTGAAGGCGACCAGCGTGTACGCGGCGTAGATCACGCTGGACTTCGGGTCCAGGCCGCCCGCCATCAGCGCGCGCAGCTCCGCGCCCCCGAAGTCGTACGCGCCGCTGACCGGGGCCAGCGCACCGAGCCGGAACCAGGAGTCCGCACCGGCCTGGAGGGCCCGGCCGAGCCCCAGGGCGGCCGACGCGCCCTGCGAGAAGCCGGTGACCATGACCTCGCGTTCCAGGACGTGCCCGGTGCGGGGTGCGAAGGCGTGGGCGGCCCGGAGCATGTCCAGGGAGGCCGTGGTCTCCGAGCCGATGTCCATCCAGGGGTGGAGTCCCGGCCCCTGGCCGAGCCCGAGGTAGTCGGGTCCGACCGCGAAGGCGCCCGCCGAGGCGTGGGCGATCACCGGTGCGGAGACGAAGGCGGCGCGCTGCGCGGACGGCGCGTCGTTCTTGTGGCTGCCGGTGCCGTGGGCGAAGGAGACGGTGTGCAGCCGGTCCGGGCTCCGCAGCGGCACGGCGACGAGCCCGCTCGCCGTGGTGGGCCTCCCGTGCGCGTCGACGGTCCGGTAGATCAGGCGGTAGGCGGTGACGCCGTACCGGACCGTGTCCGCGGCGAACCCGGCCGCGGTCAGGTCGGCGATCACGGCCTGCGGGGTGTCCAGCGTGTACAGCCGCTCGGCGGAGACCAGGGTGCCCCGGCCGGACGCCTCGGCCGGCACGGTGGCGGCGGGGGCCGGGGCCGAGGCCGCCGAGGCGGCCGGGCCGCTCAGCAGCAGGCCGCAGCAGGCGGCCGCCGCGATGGCCCGGACGACTGTCCGGGAGCGGCGGGCGCGGGACGGGTGCGGGGGGACGAGTGCTGTCATGGATTTCTCCGACTCACGTGCGTGCAGGGCCACTTGAGCCTTTCGCGGCAGGGTGCTCCCGCGCATTGGCGCAAGCCCCCGGCACCGGCCGGGGGCTGTCCCCCTCTTGGGTCAGAGGCTGTCCGCACCCTCGACCGCCGCGAGCGCGGCCCGCACGCTGTCCTCGATGTCCGTGACCGGGTACAGCACCTCGCGGACCGTGCGGTCCCGGTCCACCACCAGGGTCAGCCGCTTGGCGCGGACGACTCCGCCGGCGCGGAACGTCGGCAGGCGCAGTGCGGCGGTCAGTTCCAGGTCCGCGTCCGACAGGAGCGGGAAGCGCAGCCGCTCGGCCTCGGCGAACGCCTGCTGTTCGTCGGGGCGTTGCGTGGAGACGCCGTGCACGCTCGCGCCCGCCGCCGTGAAGTCCGCCAGCCGGTCGCGGTAGGTGCACGATTCGAGCGTGCAGCCGCGGGCGCCGGGGATACCGGACCAGCCGGGCGGATAGGACTCCTGGCGGGCGTAGGCCCCGGGGAAGAAGTACAGGACGGTGTACGGGGTGCCGGCCACCGGGTCCTGGCTGCCGCCGGTGCTCCGGGCCAGGGTCAGTTCCGGTACCCGGGTGCCGCGCAGTGCGTGCACCCGCGCGGCCTCCCGTGAGGACTCCTCCGTGGTCGCCATCGTCTCCCCGTCTCCCATCACCCATGCGTCGCCCCAGTCCTGGAGCGCGATCAGTACCGGCAGCAGGGCGCGGCCGCGCGGGGTCAGCCGGTACTCGTACCGCACCGGCCGCTCCTGGTACGGCTCGCGGGTCAGGACCCCCGCGTCGACCAGCAGCCGCAGCCGTTCGGTGAGGACCTTCCGGGAGACGCCCAGTTCCCGCTGGAGCGCGTCGAACCGGTGCACCCCGCGTGCGGTGTCCCGCACGATCAGCAGGGTCCACCAGTCGCCGACCACGTCGAGCGCCTGCGCGATGGCGCAGTCCGCGTCGGCCTGGCTGATGCGCTGGGGCATGGGGCCTCCTCGATCGTCCGGGGCTGCCATTGAACTCCATCGGCCGCGTTGACCTGCGGAACGCATGCTGCCATAGTCAGTTCCCAAAAGGAACTCACTCGGGGTTCCGCTGGAGGAGGGGGCTTCGGATGGGGATGCTGACGGGCGTTCCGCGCACTGTGCGGCTGCTCGCCCTCGGGGCGTTCTTCAACGCGATGGTGAGCTTCACCTTCGTCTACCTCTTCGTCTATCTGACGGGCCCGCGCGGGCTCACCGTCCCCCAGGCCGGGCTGCTCACCGGCATCGGCGGCGTCGGTCTGGTCGCGGGCAACTTCACCGGCGGCTGGTTCGGCGACCGCTACGGACACCGCCGGATGCTGCTGCTCGGCTCCTGCGTCGGCGGCGCCGTGCTCGTCGCCCTGCCGGTGCTGCCGCTCCCCGCCCTGTACGCGGTCCTGCCGCTCGCCCAGTACGCCACCGGCGTGGTGCGCGCCGCGAACGCCGCGCTGGTGGCCGTCTCCGTGCCCGGGGGCGGCCGGCGCCAGAGCTTCGCGCTGACCCGCTTCGCCTCCAACGGCGGTTTCACCGTCGGACCGCCCGTCGGCGCCCTGATCGCCGCCCGTTTCTCGTACGACTGGCTGTTCCTCCTCGACGGCGTGGGCACCCTCCTCTTCGCCTGCTACGCGGCCCGCATCCTCCCCGCCCGGGGCACCGCGCACTCCCGCTCCGCGCCGCCGCCGCCCGGCGCGCCGGGGCTGTGGCGCGAACTGCGGGCCAGGCCCGCCGTGCCGGTGCTGCTCGCCGCGATCGTCTGCGTGGACCTCGTCTACCGCCAGCAGTACTCCACCCTGCCGGTCTTCCTCGCGGACCACGGCCACGGCACCGCGTTCTACGGCTGGCTCATCGCCGTCAACGGCGGGGTCATCCTCTGCCTGGAACTGCCCGCCGCCCACGCTCTGCGCGCCCGCGCGCCGCTGGGCATCGTCGGCACCGGGCTGCTGCTGGTCGGGGCCGGGTACGCGCTGCTGATCCCCGGGGACGGGGCCGCCTTCGCCGTCCTGATGATGGTCTCCCTGACCCTCGGCGAGATCCTGTACAAGACCACCGCCACGGCGTACGTCGCCGACCAGGCCCCCGCACACGCGCAGGGCCGCTTCCAGAGCCTGTACGCGGGCGCCTCCATCAGCGGCCAGGTCCTCGCTCCGCCGCTGGGCGGCGCCCTCTACGCCACCGCCCCCGCACTGCTCTGGCCCGCCTGTGCGGTGCTGGCGTGTCTGGCGGGCTGTGCGGTGCTCGCCGCGCGGCGGCTGCCCGTGTCCCCCGTGCCGGTGCCGGCGGCGCGACGCCCGGACGCTGAGACCGGTTCGCCCGCGCGGCCCCGGTCCGGTTAGGTTTCTGGTCATGACCGACACGACTTCCACCCGCACCACCGGCGCCGTCGCCGCCGGCCTCGCCACGATCGCCGGCGACGGTTCCGTCCTCGACACCTGGTTCCCCGCACCCGAGCTCACCGCCGAGCCCGGTCCCGCCGGAACCGAGCGGCTCGGCCCCGACCAGGCCGTCAACCTGCTCGGCGAGGGCGCCGCCAAGGCCATCGGCGTGGACGCCCGCCGCGGGGTCGAGGTCGTCGCCGTGCGCACGGTCATCGCCTCGCTCGACGACAAGCCGCTCGACGCCCACGACGTCTACCTGCGCCTGCACCTGCTCTCGCACCGCCTGGTCCAGCCGCACGGGCAGAACCTGGACGGCATCTTCGGCCACCTCGCCAACGTCGCCTGGACCTCGCTCGGCCCGGTCGCCGTCGACGACCTGGAGCGGGTCCGGCTCAACGCCCGCGCCGAGGGCCTGCACCTCCAGGTGACCTCCGTGGACAAGTTCCCGCGCATGACGGACTACGTGGCGCCGAAGGGCGTGCGGATCGCCGACGCCGACCGGGTGCGCCTCGGCGCGCACCTCGCCTCCGGCACGACCGTCATGCACGAGGGCTTCGTCAACTTCAACGCCGGCACGCTCGGCACGTCCATGGTCGAGGGCCGCATCTCCGCCGGCGTCGTCATCGGTGACGGCTCGGACATCGGCGGCGGCGCCTCCACGATGGGCATGCTCTCCGGCGGCGGCAAGGAGCGCATCGTGATCGGCGAGCGCTGCCTGGTCGGCGCGGAGGCCGGGGTCGGCATCGCGCTCGGCGACGAGTGCGTCGTCGAGGCCGGGCTCTACGTCACCGCTGGCACGCGCGTCACCCTGCCGGACGGCCAGGTGGTCAAGGCCCGCGAGCTCTCCGGGGCCTCGAACATCCTCTTCCGCCGCAACTCGGTCACCGGTGCCGTCGAGGCCCGCCCGAACAACGCGGTCTGGGACGGCCTCAACGACGTCCTGCACAGCAACGACTGAGGCCGGACAGGCCCTAAGCGGGGACAAGCAGTTCCTCGTACGCCGCACGCAGCCCGTCGGACGCCTCGCGCCCGGCGGGCTGCAGCGGTTCGCGCACCGGCCCCGCGGCCAGCAGCGCCTTCGCCGTGACCGTGCCGGGCAGCCCGGACGCCATCATCAGCGCGGTCAGCGGGGCCAGCCGCGCGTTCAGCCGGGCGGCCCCGTCGGTGTCCCCGGCGTCGAAGGCGTCCAGCACCGCCCGCATCCGGCCCGGCACCACATTGGCGACCGTGCTGACGTACCCCGCGCCGCCCAGCGCGTACAGCGGCAGGTTCAGCTCCTCGCAGCCCGAGTAGTACGCGAGCCCGCCGGCCGCGATCACCCGCGTCGCCGCCAGCAGGTCCTGCGCGCAGTCCTTCACCGCGACGACGCGCGGGTGCTCCGCCAGCCGCAGCATGGTCTCCGGCTCGATGCGGGTGCCGGTGCGGCCGGGGATGTCGTACAGCATCACGGGCAGGCCCGCCGCGTCGGCGATGCGGCGGAAGTGCGCCTCCACGGCCGCCTGCGGGGGCCTGCTGTAGTACGGGGTCACCACCAGGAGCCCGTCCGCGCCCGCCCGTTCGGCCTGGCGCGCCAGCTCGATCGTGTGCCGGGTGTCCGAGGTGCCGACGCCCGCGACCAGCGGCACGGCCGGGCCGACCGCCTCGCGCACCGCGCGCAGCAGGTCCGCCTTCTCCGCGTCGGACGTGGTCGGGGACTCGCCGGTCGTACCGCTGAGCACCAGCCCGTCGCAGCCGCCCGTGACCAGGGCGGCGGCGTGCGCGGCCGCCGCCTCCCGGTCGAGGGCGCCGTCGGCGGTGAACGGGGTGATCATGGCGCAGAGGGAGCGGCCGAAGGGGCGCGGGCGCGAAGGTGCGGAAGGCGTCATTCCTGAAGTGTCGGCCCGCCGGACCATGAAGGTCTACTTAGATCTTCTGCGGGTGAAGGTGAAGCAACGCTCAATCGTGTTCCGGGAGCCGGGTCTCCGGGGCGGCCCGAGCGCTCAGAGGGCGAGCTTGAAGCCCTCGTGGCTCGCGGTGAACCCCAGTGAGGCGTAGAAGCGGTGCGCGTCCGTGCGGCTCCGGTTGCTGGTCAGCTGCACCAGCCCGCAGCCGCGCTGCCGGGCCCGCTCGACCGCCTGCTCCATCAGCCGCCGGCCCAGGCCGCCGCCCCGGCGGTCCGCTCTGATCCGCACCGCCTCGATCAGCGCCCGCTCCGCGCCGCCCTTGCCGAGCCCCGGGATATAGGTGGCCTGAAGACAGCCCACCACCGTCCCGCCGTCCTCCAGCACCAGGATCTCGTTGCGCGCGTCGGCCGTGATGTCGGCGAACGCCTTCTCGTGCGCCTCGCCGACGACGAGCGACGCGGGGTCCACCACCGCCTCCTCGTCGGCGAGCAGAGCGAGCACGGCGGGCAGGTCGGAGCGGGTGGCGGTACGCAGAGTCACGCCCCGGATTCTGGCACGACGGCGGCGGGGGAGCCGCCCCGGGCCGGGGCGCCGGGGGCGGTGCCCGCATTCCGGTCGGCACGCGGCGAAATGCGTCTACGCTTAGGGCGTGTTCCGGATGTTCCACCCGCCCCGCCACGGGCGCCGGGCGGACGGCAAGGCCCCGCGGCACACGTCCTGAGCCGCCCGGCCCGTATCCGGCCCGGCGGCCGAAACCCCGTACGTTCCGAGGAGACCCCCTGATGTCCGCAGAGCGCCCGACCCTGCCGCCGGTCCGGCTGCACACCGAGGCCGAGCTGGCACGGGACGCGCTGGCCGCGCCGCTGCTCGCCCGTGCCGCACGGCTCGCCCGCTGGGCCGGCCCGGACACCAGGGTCGGAGCCGGCGGCGAACTCGTCGACGCGCAGCTGCCCGCCGCCGCCGAGCACCTCGGCCTCACCCCGGACGAGGACGGCGCGGCGGAGGCCAGCGAGGCCTGGCGGCTCGCCGTCGACACCGGGCTCGTCGACATCGAGGACCCGGCCCAGGAGACCGACGGCCCGGAGGCCGGTTTCGACGAGGACGACGACGAGGCCGGGGCCGATGAGGCGCTGGGGACCGTCACCGCGGGCGAGAACCTCGCGCTGCTGACCGGCGGTTCACCGGCGGACGTCCTGGCGATCTGGCTCGACGGCCTGGAAGCCGCGCACGCCGACGCCACCGCGCCCGCCTTCGACGACTTCGCCGACCTGGTCGGCGAGGACGGCTCGATCGACTTCGACGCGCTCGACTGGGACCCGGAGACCGAGACGGAGTTCCTGGACGGGGTCCTCGGCAACCTCTACCTGCTCACCGTCGGCGACGGGGCGGACGGCGCGCCCGTGCCGCTGCCCGCGCTCGCCGCCTCGATGATCGTCCCCGACGACATGGGGGAGCCCACCGACGACGTCCTGGAGCAGGTCTCGGACGCGATGATGCGCCTGGACGACCAGTTCCGGGTGCTCGAACCCATCGGCATCGTCGAATACCACCCGGTGGACGAGGCGTTGCTCGTCGAGGAGGGCGAGGAGGACGTCCCGCCCGCCGACGAGGAGGACGTCACCCGCTACGGCATGGTCCGGCTGACCCCGCTCGGCCTCTACGGCATCCGCGCCCGCATGCTGGAGGCCGGGGTGGACGCCCCGGCGATCGGCGACCTCACGGACAAGGGCGCCGACGTGCTTCTCGGCGGCGTCGCCCACTACCCCGAGGCCGCCGCCCGCGCCGAGATCCAGCTGTGGCTGGAGCGCCGGGGCTCCGACGGCGCCGCCGCCGAACTCCTGGACGCCGCACGGGGCGAGGACCCGGTGGCCCCGCTGCGCCGGCTGCACTGCCAGCAGGCGCTCGCCCTGGTCGGCGCGGAGGCCGAACCCGCCGTGCGCGCGGTGCTCGACGACCCCGAGCTGGGCGGCCTGGCCCGGGTCTGGCTCGCCGAACGGGGTGCGGGCGACGTCCCCGCGCCCTCGGAGACGATGATCTTCTGGCTCGCCATCGACACGATCGCCGCCCAGCTGGAGGCGGACGGCGACCTCGACGAACTCCAGGGCCTGGTCGAGGGCCTGTCCGGCCAGCACAGCGGTTTCTTCGACGAGGCGTGGCGCGTCGACCACCCGGCGACGGCGGACGTCCTGGAAGCGATGGGGCGGCTGCACAGCGACAAGAAGCAGGCGAAGGACGCCCGCAAGGCCGCGTTCAAGGCACGCTCGCGCGCCGGTTCCACCGACTGAGCAGGCACTTCGGCGCGGTGTGACGGGCGGGCGGCCGGGTACGGGCCGCCCGCCCGTCGTCGATGTTCACCGAAAGGAGCGCCGCGAAGTCGTCGCCGGTTCAACTGGTGTTGGGGAACGGACGGAACGGTGAGCCCGTCAACAGCACGCCCCCGCAGCACCAGGAGTACGTGATGGCCTTCACGCGCAGGGAATTCAGCAGACAGTCCGCCCTCACCGGTGCCGGCATCGCCCTCACCGGAACCGTCGCCGCGCTGGCCACCGCGCCCGGCGCCCTCGCCGCCGGGGACCCGGCCCACGGCCACGGTCACCACGACCACGGCCACGGTCACGACGGACACGGTCACGGCCACCACCACGAGCCGGGCTACGGCCCGCTGCGCTCCGACCCCAAGGGCATACTCGCGCTGCCCGCCGGATTCTCGTACCGGATCATCACGCACTGCGGCGTCACCAAGCTGGACAGCGGCGAGTACACGCCCTCCAACCACGACGGCACGGCCGCCTTCGAGGGCCCGCGCGGAGTGACGCTGCTGGTCAACAACCACGAGCTGAGCGGCACCCGGGCGGGCTGGGAGCACCCCGTGCCCCTCACCGACGGCCTCGTCTACGACCCGGTCGCGGCCGGCGGCTGCACCGTCGTCGAGACCCGCCGCGACGGCCGCACCGCCGAGTGGGTCGGCATCGCCGGCACCTCCACCAACTGCGCCGGCGGCGCCACCCCGTGGGACACCTGGCTCACCTGCGAGGAGACCGAGGACAAGGCCGGCAAGAACGGCCTCCTGAAGGACCACGGCTACGTCTTCGAGGTCGACCCGTACGACCGGCGCGCCAACCGCTCCCCGCGGCCGGTCAAGGCCTTCGGCCGGTACGCGCACGAGGCGGTCGTCATCGACCCCAAGCAGGGCCACGCCTACCTCACCGAGGACGCCTCGGGCCCCAACGGCCTCCTCTACCGCTGGGTGCCGCCGCACGGCTTCCGGCACGGCCGCGGCAAGCTGCGCACCCTCGCCGACGACGCGGGCGTGCTCCAGGCGTTCAAGTGCTTCGACAAGCACGGCACGTTCGTCGACGACCTCTCGCGGGCCACGAAGACCGGCACCGTGTACGGCGTGGACTGGGTCGACGTGCCCGACCGGGACGCGAAGAAGGTCTCGGTGCGCAAGCAGTTCGCGGACGGTGAGATCACCCGCGCCCGCAAGCTGGAGGGCATGTGGTGGAGCGACGGCGGCGCGTACATCGTGTCCTCGTTCGCCCGTGACGAGAGCCCCGTGCAGCACGACGGCCAGGTCTGGTTCTACGACCCGAAGCGCCGCACGCTGACCCTGAAGGTGCTCCTCGGCGTCAACCCGGACCCGTCGAAGGACGGCGCCTTCGACGGCCCGGACAACATCACCGTCTCGCCGTACGGCGGCCTGGTCATCGCCGAGGACGGGGAGGGCGTCCAGCACCTCTTCGGGGCGACCGAGAGCGGCCGCACCTACCCGATCGCGCGCAACGAGCTGAACATCGGCAGCGCCGAGGAGCCGGAGTACAGCGAGTTCACCGGGGTCACGTTCTCGCCGGACGGCAGGACGCTGTTCGCCAACATCCAGACCCCGGGGATCATGGTCGCGATCACCGGTCCGTGGAAGCGGCAGCCCAACCGTTAACTGCGGGGCATGGCGTCGGGCCGTCCCGGGGCGCATACTCGACTTAATGAAACAGTCAGCCGGCTCCCGGCGCCACCTGCCGTCCAGTCCCTTCAACCGCCCGGCCCAGGCGGCCCCACCGGTCGAATTGTTCGACGTGGGCGACCGGGTCTCGCACGACCAGTTCGGTCTCGGCCGCGTCCTCGCCGTCGAGGGCGACAACGAGGCGGTGCTCATCGACTTCGCCGGCCGTCAGGGGCGCATCATGAGCCCTTACTCCAAGCTCACGAAGCTCTGAGGCCGTCACCAGGGGCCGTCCGCCAGCCGCGCGGGCGGCCCCTGAGCCATGCGTGGGGTCCTACAGGGCCTGGGCGGCGGGCTTGACCATGCCCCGGACGGTCCGCGACTTCACGAAGTCACCGATGGCGGTCATCTCCCACTCACCGGAGAACTGCTTGATCAGCTTGGCCATCATCACGCCGGTCTGCGGCTCGGCCCCGGTCAGGTCGAAGCGGACCAGCTCCTCGTCGGTGGCCGCGTCGACCAGCCGGCAGTAGGCCTTGGCCACCTCGGTGAACTTCTGGCCCGTGAACGAGTTGACCGTGAACACCAGACCGGTCGCCTCGGCGGGAATCCGGCCCAGGTCCACGACGATCACCTCGTCGTCGCCCTCGCCCTCGCCGGTGAGGTTGTCCCCGGAGTGCTTGATCGCGCCGTTCAGGATGGACAGCTTGCCGAAGTAGCAGCTGTCCAGGTGGTTGCGCTGCGGCCCGTAGGCGATGACCGAGGCGTCCAGGTCGATGTCCTTGCCGCGAAACGCGGGCTCCCAGCCGAGGCCCATCTTGACCTGGGAGAGCAGCGGGCGCCCCGCCTTGACCAGCGAGACGGTCTCGTTCTTCCGGAGGCTGACCCGGCCCTTGTCGAGGTTGATCCGCCCCGGTGCGGGCGGCGCGGCGGGCGCCGGGGGCGCGGCAGGGGCGGCAGGCGCGACGCGCGGGTCCACCGGCGCGGCGACGGGCGCCGGGGGCGCGGGGGTGGTGGCCCGGGGAGCGGGCGCGGCGGGGGTCTCGTCGACCGTGACGCCGAAGTCGGTGGCGATGCCCGCCAGCCCGTTCGCATAGCCCTGGCCGACCGCGCGGACCTTCCAGGCACCGCCGCGCCGGTAGACCTCCATGACCACGAGCGCGGTCTCGGCGCCCAGCCGGGGCGGGGTGAAGGACGCGAGCACGCTGCCGTCGTCCGCGTTGCGCACGGTGGCGGTCGGCTCGACGCCCTGGAAGGTCTGACCGGCGCCGTCCGGGCTCGCCGTGACGACGATCCTCTCGATGCCGGCGGGCACCGACGCGGTGTCCACGACGACCGCGTCCGGCGCGCCGCCGCCGCCCGAGCGGTAGGTCACACCGGGGCCCGAGGGCTGGTTGTAGAAGATGAAGTCGTCGTCGGAGCGCACCTTGCCGTCGGCGGTGAGCAGCAGGCCCGACACGTCGAGCCGCACGGGCGCCGCGACGTCCACCGCCACGCGGACGGCGGTGAGCGGAAGATTCGAGCCAGGTGTCATAGCGGTCATGTCCGGATGAACGAACGACCCGGCTTTGCCGTTCCCTTACCTTTCGGCGGGTTCGCCCGTACGGCGGAAGCAATGGTTCCGTACGGGCGTACCGGATCGGGTCACCGGTTTCTGGGGTGGTTGCGCGCGGTCCGCTCGTTGCCGTGCTTGTAGGCCCCCGTCCAGCGGGCCATCACCAGCTGGGCGTCGCCGGCCTCCACCTCGGCCAGGAACTTCTGCGCCCGGCCGCCGCGCAGGGTGCCCGCCGGGCGGCCGTGGTGGGTGACGGTGACGCTCGCGTCGCCGTGCTGCTCGTACCGGAATCCCGAAGGTCTCGCCATGCCCGCATCATGCCGCGCCGGTGTGCGCCGGGGCGACGGCTTTTCACGTGCTCAGTGCGGCCAGAGCGGCGGGTTGGTGCAGAAGTGGCCGCCGAGGTGGGCGTGGTCGGGGTTGGCGGGGTCCAGTTCGCCCTGTTCCGCGATGAGCTTCGCCGCGTACGGCTCGGAGTCGTCCCGCGGTTCGTAGCCCAGTGCGCGGGCGGAGGTCAGGTCCCACCAGAGCCGGGTGTTGTCCGAGGAGCCGTTGACGACGGTGTGGCCGACGTTCTCGGCGGTCAGCGCGGCGTCGAACAGCCGGGCGCCGTCGGCAGGGCTCATCCACACCGACAGCATCCGTACGGACGTCGGCTCGGGGAAGCAGGAGCCGATGCGGACGGACACCGTCTCCATGCCGTGCCGGTCCCAGTACAGCTGGGCGAGGTCCTCGCCGAACGACTTCGAGAGGCCGTAGAAGGTGTCGGGGCGGCGGGGGGTGTCCACCGGGATCAGCGGGTCGCCGGGGAGCGGGCGCGGGGTGAAGCCCACGGCGTGGTTGGACGAGGCGAACACGATGCGGCGGACCCCGGCTTCCCGGGCGGCCTCGTACAGGTTGTACGTGCCCTCGATGTTCGCCCCGAGGATCTTGCCGAAGGGGGCTTCCAGGGAGATGCCCGCGAGGTGGATGATCGCGTCGACCCCCGCCACGGCCTCGCGCAGCGCGTCCGTGTCCCCGAGATCGGCGGTGATCGCGTCCGGCTCGCCCTCGATCGGCACCATGTCGAACAGGCGCAGGGTGTAGCCGTGGGCGGGCAGTAGCGCGCGCATCAGCGTGCCGAGGCCGCCGGCGGCGCCGGTGAGCAGGACGGTGCGGGGCGTGGCAGCGGGCATGCGGGTCTCCTCTTGGATCAAGTTCACATGCGTGGACAAGGTATGCGGGGGCTCGGGGAGCGTCAAGGGGGTCGCGCGGCAGACCCCTCGATGGATCGGCGGCAAAGGGCCTGTGCCGGGCGCGGGTGGTCATCGCCTTGACCCCGACGGCACTGCACCCTAGCTTAGGATGCGTTCATAAGTATGGACATCAATCAGAGATGCGCACGCCTCAGGAGGCGCCCGTGAGCTCAGACCCGCTGGCCGCCCGGCTCACCGCCGTTGCCGGGCCGCTCTTCTTCCCCGTCACCGCGTACGACGCGGCCGGCTCCGTCGATGTGGACGCCTTCCGGGCGCACGTCCGCCAGGGCATCGACGCAGGCGCCGCGGCGGTGTTCGCGGCCTGCGGCACCGGGGAGTTCCACGCCCTGACGCCGGAGGAGTTCAGGACCGTCGTCGCCGCCGCGGTGGAGGAGACCGCCGGACAGGTGCCGGTCGTCGCGGGCGCCGGATACGGCACCGCGCTCGCCGTCCGGTTCGCGGAACTCGCCGAGGAGGCCGGCGCGGACGGGCTGCTGGCCATGCCCCCGTACCTCGTCCACGCCGACCAGGCGGGGCTGCTCGCGCACTACACGGCGCTGGCGGGGGCCACCGGCCTGGAGACGATCGTCTACCAGCGCGACAACGCCGTCTTCACGCCCGAGACCGTGCTCGCGCTGGCCCGGACCCCCGGGATCATCGGCCTCAAGGACGGCTACGGCGACCTGGACCTGATGCAGCGCATCGTCAGCGCGGTGCGCACCGGGCTGCCGGGGGAGGACTTCCTCTACTTCAACGGGCTGCCCACCGCGGAACTCACCGGCCTCGCCTACCGGGGCATCGGCGTCACGCTGTACTCCTCCGCGGTCTTCGCCTTCGCCCCGGACATCGCGCTCGCCTTCTACCGGGCCCTGGAGTCCGGCGACGACGCCCTGGTCAACGCGCTGCTGGACACGTTCTACCGGCCGCTCGTCGAACTGCGCTCCCAGGGCCGCGGCTACGCCGTCTCCCTGGTCAAGGCGGGGGTCCGGCTCCACGGGCTGGACGTCGGGGAGGTGCGCAGCCCGCTCACCGAGCCGACGGCCGCGCACATCAAGGAGCTGACGGAGATCGTCGCCGCCGGCCGCGCGCTGCTGGAGCGGCGCGGATGAGGACGTCCGCCTTCCTCTACCCCTGGGACGTCGTCGGGGACCCCGACGCCCCCGCCCGCATCGCGGATCTGGGCGTCCAGCAGGTGACGCTCGCCGCCGCCTACCACTCGACCCGGGCGCTGACCCCGCGCCACCCCGCCCACCGCATCGTCACCGCCGAGCACGCGGCGGTGCTCTACCCGCCGGACGCCGGCCGCTGGGCGGGGCGTGCCCTGCGCCCGTACCCGCAGACGTGGACCGCCTCGGACGACCCCTTCGCGGAGGCGGCCGACGCGCTGGCCGGGGCCGGTCTCGAGGTGCACAGCTGGGTGGTCCTCGCGCACAGCTCCCGGCTCGGCGCGGAGCACCCGGACACCTCGGTGGTCAACGCCTACGGGGACCGCTACCCGTGGGCGCCCTGCGTCGCCCGGCCGGAGGTCCGTGCGTATCTGGTGGACCTCGCGGCGGAGGCGGCGGTGCGCGACGGGGCGCGGGGCACCGAGCTGGAGTCCTGCGGCTGGTACGGCTTCGCCCATCTGCACGCCCACGACAAGGTGGCGGGCGTCGGACTCGGGGACGCGGCCCAGTATCTGATGTCGCTCTGCTTCTGCGCGGTCTGCCGGGCCGGGTACGCGGGGCAGGGCCTCGACGCCGAGGAGCTGCGCGCCGCCGTGCGCCGGGCGCTGGAGCCGGTCTGGGCCGGGGCCGGTGCTCCGGACGCCGGCTGGGACGCGGTCGGGAAGCTGCTCGGCGCCGATCTCGCGGAGACCACGCTGCGGTGGCGCGCGGAGGTGGCCCGGGGCCTCCAGGAAGCGGTCACCGGCGCGGTCCGGGCGGCGGCGGCCCCGGGGTTCCAGGTGCTGCTGCACGCCGACCCCGCCCCGTACCGCTGCGGGGCCAACGTGGGCGTCGACCCCGGCCACATCCTGTCCGTGGCGGACGGGGTGGTGCTGCCGTGCACCGGGGCGGACGCGGTACGAGAGGCGGTGCTCGGGCCGTTCGCGGGCGCTCCCGACGCGGTCGTCGCCGCCAACCTCACCGTGGTGCGCGGGATGGGCGGCAGCCCGGACACGCTGGAGCGGGACGCCGCCCACGCCGCCTCGCTCGGCGCGAACCAGCTGCGCCTGTACCACGCGGGCCTGGCCTCGGACCCGGACCTCGCGGCCGTCGCGGGGGCGCTGTCACGCCTCGGCTGAAACGGGAGGGGCCCCTCGTGGACCCCTTCACGCCTCGGCCGTGACCCGTGGGGCGGCGGGAACCACCGGCTCCCGCCGGCCCACGAGCAGCAGCGCCGCCGTCAGTACCGCCGCCGCGCCCACCGCCGGCAGCAGCACCGTGACGTCCACCCGCGCCACCAGCCCCGCGCCGATGCCCAGCGCCACCGCGTTGGGCGACATCATCACCGTGTCCGCGCTCGCGGCCGTACGGCCCAGCAGCGCGTCCGGCGTCTCCCGCTGCACCGCCGTCAGCGCGGCGATCAGCACGCACGGCAGGCCCACCCCGATCAGTGCGCAGGCGGTGAGCGCCACCGCGTCGGACGGCACGGCCCGCAGGCCCACCGCGACACCGAACACGGCGATCCCCGCAGCCGGGAACACCCGACCCGGCAGCCGGCGCATCAGCGGGCCCGCGAGCAGCCCGACCGCGACGGACCCGATGCCCTGCGCGACCGACAGCACACCGGCGTACGCGGGGGAGTGGCCGAGGACGCCGCCCACGACGGCGTACAGCGTCGCCCCGTTGAGCCCGGCGCACAGCATCGTGGCCGAGGCGGCGAGGACCAGGGGCCGCAGCACCGGCGACCCCCACAGCTGCCGCAGCCCGGCCGTCCGGCCACCCGGTGCGGCGGGGCCGGGGCGGGCCGTCCGGCGTACCCGCAACAGCGCGTAGAGCCCGGCGGCCAGGGCGAACGAGACCGCGTCCAGGAGCGCCACCGCGCCGCCCCCGTAACGGGTGTAGAGCCCGGCGCCGGTCAGCGGGGCCACCAGCTTCATGCCCTCGTTCGCCGTCATCCGCAGCCCGTTGAAGTCGCCGAGGGACGCGGCCGGGACCGCCCCCGCCACCACGGCCGACTCCGCCGAGTCCATCAGGACCGAGAGGCACCCGTACAGCACGAGCACCGCGAACAGCAGCCACACGCGCCCCTCCACGCGCACCAGCGCGAGCACCGCCGTCGAGGCCGCCAGGACGACGTTCGTGCCCACCAGCAGCGGCTTGCGCGGCAACCGGTCCGCCACCGCACCGAGCAGCGGGCCGAACAGCACCGGCAGCCAGACCGCGAACAGCGCGAGGGCCGCCAACGCGTCCGAACCCGTCAGCGACCTGACCCAGATCCCGGCCGCCAGCCGCATCGCCGAACTGCCGAACCCGGAGACCACGACCGCCGCGAGGAACAGCCCCGCCGTCCGGTCCCGCAGGACCCGCCCCACCGCCATCACACCCACCGCACCCTTCTGACCTGCGTGTCTGTCACGCAGTCAGGCTGGCGACTGAGGCCCGGACGGGGCATCGGGCAGATGCCGTACACCGGACGACCCGCCCGCGCCGCACCGGAATCCGTGTACGGCACATGTCCCGGTCCCGCGAACTTCTTTTGTCAGAAGCGTTGACGAAACATTTGCGGCGCCTCTAGCTTCATCGCGTCGTACTCCGTACGTCATATATGAGACGCGATACGCGAGATGTGAGAGCCCTTCACCCATGACCTTTGCGCCCACCCCGATTCCGTCCCGCACCCAGTACGTGCTGGAGGCGATCAAGCACGCGATCCTCACGGCACAACTGAGGCCGGGGCAGGCGCTCGTGGAGACCGAGCTCGCCGCGCAGTTCGGGGTCTCCAAGACCCCCGTCCGCGAGGCCCTGAAGACCCTCGCCGGCACCGGACTCGTCGTCATGAGCCAGTACAAGGGCGCCACCGTGCGGCTGGTCGACGCGGCCATGGCCCGCGAGGTGTACGACGTACGGCTGCTGCTCGAACCGGAGGCGCTGCGCCGCTCGATCACCCGCAGGGCCTCGCTCGACGCGGCGCAGGAGGCCCTGGAGCGGGCGGACTCGGCGGGCGACAAGGCCGACCGCTCGCTCGCCAACCGGGACTTCCACCGCGCGCTGTACCTGCCCTGCGGCAACCCGCTGCTGGCGCGGATGCTCGACGAGGTCCGCGACCAGGCCGCCCTGGTCTCCACGGTCGCCTGGTCGGCCGTCCCGTCCTGGGAGCGGGAGGCGGCCGAGCACCGGGAGATCCTGCGGCTCGCGCTCGCCGACGACGCGGACGCGGCGGCCGGGGCCCTGCACGACCACATCGCGTCGTTCGTCCGCCGCGCCTTCCCCGACGACGAGGACGGGGGCGACGCGGCGTGACCCCGCACACCGAAGAAAGGCCTGTCCGCATGGACCTCACCCCGCTGAAGGCGGCCCTCGCAGACGTCGTGGCGATCCCGGTGACCCCGTTCGCCGGGGACGGGACCATCGACACCACGGCGCACCGCGCCCTGCTGCGGAGACTGCTCGACGGCGGCGTGCGCATCGTCACCCCGAACGGCAACACCGGCGAGTTCTACGCGCTCACCCCCGAGGAGCGGCGCACGGTCACCGAGCTGACCATCGACGAGGCCGGCGGCCGCGCCACGGTCCTGGTCGGGGTCGGGCACGACGTGCCGGCCGCCGTCGCCGCCGCCGAGCACGCCCGGGATGCCGGGGCCGAGATGGTGATGGTGCACCAGCCCGTCCACCCGTACGTCTCGCAGGACGGCTGGATCGACTACCACCGGGCCATCGCCGAGGCCGTACCCGGGCTCGGGGTCGTCCCGTACATCCGCAACCCGCACCTGGACGGGGCGGCCCTGGCCGCGCTCGCGGACGCCTGCCCCAACGTCATCGGCGTCAAGTACGCGGTGCCGGACGCCGCCCGCTTCGCCGCCTTCGCCCGCGACGCCGGCCTCGAACGCTTCGTCTGGGTCGCCGGGCTCGCCGAGCTGTACGCCCCGGCCTACTTCTCGGCCGGCGCCACCGGCTTCACCTCCGGGCTCGTCAACGTGGCGCCCGGCGTCTCGCTGGCCATGCTGGAGGCGCTGCGGGCCGGCGACCACCCGGCCGCCATGAAGGTCTGGGAGCAGATCCGCCGCTTCGAGGAACTGCGTGCGGACCGGCAGTCCGCCAACAACGTCACCGTCGTCAAGGAGGCCCTGGCCGCCCTCGGTCTCTGCGACCGCGCGGTGCGCCCGCCCAGCCGGGTGCTGCCCGAGGCGCAGCGCGCCGAGGTCGCCGGCCAGATCGCCGGGTGGTCCATATGACCGGCCGCATCGCCCCCGAGGAGCTGCGCAGCCACCAGTGGTACGGCACCGACGGGCTGCGCTCCTTCAGCCACCGCGCCCGCACCCGCCAGCTCGGCTACCTCCCCGAGGAGCACCTGGGCAAGCCGGTCGTCGCGATCCTCAACACCTGGTCGGACATCAACCCCTGCCACGTGCACCTGCGCGACCGGGCGCAGGCCGTCAAGCGCGGGGTCTGGCAGGCGGGCGGCTTCCCGCTGGAGTTCCCGGTCTCCACGCTCTCGGAGACGTTCCAGAAGCCGACCCCGATGCTCTACCGCAACATGCTGGCGATGGAGACCGAGGAGCTGCTGCGCTCGTACCCCGTCGACGGGGCGGTGCTGCTCGGCGGCTGCGACAAGTCCACCCCGGCGCTGCTGATGGGCGCGGCCTCCGTCGACCTGCCGGCCGTCTTCGTGCCGGCCGGGCCGATGCTGCCGGGGCACTGGCGCAACGAGGTCCTGGGCTCCGGCACCGATATGTGGAAGTACTGGGACGACAAGCGCGCCGGGCTCATCGGCGACTGCGAGATGGGCGAGCTGGAGAACGGCCTCGCCCGCTCGCCCGGACACTGCATGACCATGGGCACGGCGTCCACGCTCACCGCCGCGGCCGAGGCGCTCGGCGTCACCGTCCCCGGCGCCTCCTCCATCCCCGCCGTCGACTCCGGCCACGACCGGATGGCCGCGCAGTCCGGGCTCCGCATCGTCGAACTGGTGTGGCAGCAGCGGAAGCTGTCGCAGATCCTGACGGCGGAGGCGTACGAGGACGCCGTCGCCACGGTCCTCGCGCTCGGCGGCTCCACCAACGCCGTCATCCACCTCATCGCGATGGCCGGCCGCTCCGGGATCAAGCTCACCCTCGACGACTTCGACCGCATCGCGCGCACCGTCCCGGTGCTGGCCAATCTGCGCCCCGGCGGGAAGTACCTCATGGAGGACTTCCACTTCGCCGGCGGACTGCCCGGGTTCCTGGCCCGGCTGACCGACGTACTGCACCTGGACCGGCCCACGGTCGCGCACGACACCCTGCGCGAACAGCTCGACGGGGCGCTCGTGCACAACGACGACGTCATACGGGAGCGCTCCAACCCCCTGGCCGAGGAGGGCGGCGTGGCGGTGCTGCGCGGCAACCTCTGCCCGGACGGCGCCGTCATCAAGCACATCGCCGCCGAACCCCACCTGCTGCGCCACACCGGACCCGCGGTCGTCTTCGACGACTACCGGGAGATGCAGCGCACCATCAACGACCCGGCGCTCGCGCTCACCCCCGGCCATGTGCTGGTCCTGCGCAACGCCGGTCCCAAGGGCGGCCCCGGCATGCCCGAGTACGGGATGCTGCCGATCCCCGACTACCTGCTGAAGCAGGGCGTACGGGACATGGTCCGGCTCTCCGACGCCCGGATGAGCGGCACCAGTTACGGGGCGTGCGTGCTGCACATCGCACCCGAGTCGTACGTCGGCGGGCCCCTCGCCCTCGTCCGCACCGGTGACCTCGTCACCCTGGACGTCGAGGCGCGGCTGCTCAGCCTCGACGTGTCCGACGAGGAACTGGCGCGCCGCCGCGCCGAGTGGACCCCGCCGCCCGTCCGCCACGAGCGCGGCTACCAGGCGCTCTACCAGGACCAGATCACCCAGGCCGACACCGGCTGCGACTTCGCCTTCCTGGCCCGGCCGGGACAAGTGCCCGACCCGTACGCCGGCTGAACGGCCCCGCAGGAATTCCGGCGCCCCCTTGTTCGAGATATCGAACGCCATACGGGAAGCGCTTGCGCACTACACGCACCGCCCGGCTCCGCCCCCGTACCGCCCCGCATCACCCGCACCCCCGTACAGAGAGAACGGAGACGTGTCATGGCCCAAGCCTCCGCCGCGGCCACACCGCCCAAGGTGCCCCGGCGCCGCTCCGCGAGCCCCCGCCGGCTGCCGTATCTGCTGATCGCCCCCGCGGGGCTGCTGATGCTCGGCTTCATCGCCTACCCGGTGCTCAGCGTCTTCTACTACAGCCTGCAGAACTACAACGTCACCAAGCCCTGGCGGAACGGCTTCGCGGGCTTCGACAACTTCACCCGGATCTTCACCGAGGACGACCAGTTCTGGACCACCCTCGGCTTCAGTGCCCAGTGGGTGATCGTGCAGGTCGCGCTCCAGCTCACCCTGGGGCTCGCGCTGGCCCTGATCGTCAACCAGACCTTCATCGGCCGCGGGATCTCCCGGGCCATGGTCTTCTCGCCGTGGGCCGTCTCCGGGGTGCTGACCAGCACCATCTGGATCCTGCTCTACAACTCCTCGACCGGCTTCAGCCGCTACCTCGCGGACGCCGGGATCGGTGACTACGGAACCTCGGTGCTCTCCGACACCGGCACCGTCTTCTGGGCCGCCACCGTCGCCGAACTCTGGCGCGGTGTCCCCTTCTTCGCCATCCTCATCCTCGCCGACCTCCAGTCCGTCTCCAAGGAGCTGTACGAGGCGGCGGCCGTGGACGGCGCCGGACGGCTGCGGCAGTTCTTCCACATCACCCTGCCCCACCTGCGCGACGCGATCATCCTGTCCACGCTGCTGCGCGGCGTCTGGGAGTTCAACAACGTCGACCTCCTCTACACGCTCACCGGCGGCGGACCGGCCGGCGAGACCACCACCCTGCCGCTCTACGTCGCCAACACCGGCATCGAGGGCCACGACTTCGGCTACGCCTCCGCGCTCACCACCGTCGCCTTCGTGATCCTCCTCTTCTGCTCGATCGTCTATCTGCGCCTGAGCAAGTTCGGAGGCGACCACAAGTGACTGCCGCCCTCGCCGAGAAGAACGGCACCCACGCCGCACGGCCGGCCGCCCCCGAGGGCCCGCCGCCCACCACGCCCCGCCGCGGGCCGGGCCGCGAACGCGCCTTCGACGACGTACCGCGCTGGCAGATCTACGTACCGCTGGGCATCTACCTGATCTTCACGCTCGTCCCGTTCTACTGGATGTTCCTCTTCGCCGTACGGCCCGCGGGCTCCACCTCGCTGGTGCCGTGGCCGATGACCGGGGAGCACTTCTCCAAGGTCTGGAACGAGCGCAGCTTCGCCGTCTTCTTCCAGAACAGCATGATCGTCGGCGTCTGCACCCTGGTCGCCACCACCCTCGTCGCACTGGCCGGCGGCTACGCGCTCGCCCGGTTCGACTTCAGAATCAAGAACGGCTTCATGCTGGCGCTGCTCTGCTCGCAGTTCATTCCCGGCGCGCTGATGCTCGTACCGCTCTTCGAGATCTTCAAGAACCTCCAGATGATCAACTCGCTGGGGAGCGTGGTCATCGCCGAGACGGTCTTCCAGCTGCCGCTCTCCATCATCCTGATCAGCGGATTCATCAAGAACGTGCCCCCTTCGCTGGAGGAGGCCGCCTGGGTGGACGGCTGCTCGCGCTTCCGGGCCTTCTGCGCGGTCGTGCTGCCGCTGCTGCGCCCCGGGCTCATCGCCGTCGGCTCCTTCGCCTTCGTGCACAGCTGGAACCACTTCCTGTTCGCGCTGATGTTCCTCAGCGAGCAGGACAAGCAGACGATCCCGGTCGGCCTGAACACCCTCATCGGCGCGGACAGTGTCGACCTGGGCGCGCTCGCCGCGGGCGGGGTGATCGCCGCGGTGCCCGTGGTGATCGTCTTCGCCTTCATCCAGAAGTGGCTGATCACCGGCTTCAGCGCCGGCGCCGTGAAGGGGTGACGGACATGACCTCGCTGCCTGCCCACACCCCCGTCCCGATCGTCCTCGCGGGCGCCCGGGGCCACGGCCGATGGCACCTCGCCAACATCCGCCGCCTCCAGCACCAGGGGCTCGTCCGGCTCGCCGGCATCTGCGAACTCACCCCGCTCGACGCCACCGAGCTGGCCGCCTTCGCCGGCGAACTCCCCGAGCAGTCCGCCGACTTCGGCGCCCTCCTGGACTCCACCGGGGCCCGCGCCGCCGTCCTCTGCACCCCCATCCAGACCCACACCGCCCTCGCCCTGACCGCCGCCGGGCGCGGCGTGCACCTCCTCCTGGAGAAGCCGCCCGCCGCGACCCGCGCCGACTTCGACCGCATCCTCGCCGCAGTGCGCGGTGCCGGCATCGCCTGCCAGGTGGGCTTCCAGTCCTTCGGCTCGCACGCCGTCCCGGCCATCCGGGAACTCGTCGCGGCCGGAGCCATCGGCACCGTCCGGGGCTACGCCGCCGCCGGCGCCTGGGTCCGCGACGACGCCTACTACCGGCGGGCGCCCTGGGCCGGGCGGCGCCGGATCGGGGACACCGACGTCGTCGACGGCGTCCTCACCAACCCGCTCGCCCACGCCGTCGCCACCGCCCTCGAACTCGCCGGCGCCGGCACCGCGCGGGACGTCACCGCCGTCGCCGCCGAACTCTTCCGGGCCAACGACATCGAGGCCGACGACACCTCCTGCGTACGCGTCACCACCGCGTCCGGGCCACCCGTCACCGCCGCCGTCACCCTCTGCGCGGAACAGGCGGGGGAGCCGTACGTCATCGTCCACGGCGACCGCGGCCGGATCACCTTCTGGTACAAGCAGGACCGGGTCCTCGTCCAGCGCGCGGGCCACGGCCCCCTGGAGACCGTGCACGGACGCACCGACCTCCTGGAGAACCTGGTCGCCCACCTCACGGACGGCGCCCCGCTCCTCGTACCGCCGGAGCACACCGGCGCGTTCATGGAGGTCGTCGAGGCCGTACGGACCGCGCCCGAACCGCGTCCCCTGCCGTCCGACGCCTGGCACACCGCCCCCGTGCCCGGCTCCGGCACCACCCGCCGGGTGGTGCGCGGCATCGACGCCCTGGTCGCGTCCGGCGCCGAAACCCTCGCGCTCTTCTCCGAACTCGGCGCCCCCTGGGCGCTGCCCACCGAGGTGAGTTCCCCATGACGGCCACCGCCCTGCTCAGCTGCGCCGGCCGCCCGGTCGGGCGCTACACCTACCTCTCCGCCGACGCCGGACGCCCCTATCTCCACCCGGTCACCACCCTCGCGGGCATCCCGGTCACCGAGGAGCGCCCGGCCGACCACCTCCACCACCTGGGCGCCTCCGTCGCCGTCCCGGACGTGTCCGGGCACAACTTCTGGGGCGGCCGCACCTACGTCCGGGGCCAGGGGCCCACCGTGCTCGACAACCACGGCACCCAGCGCCACCTGGGCTGGAAGCTGTGCGACCCGGACGGCTTCGTCGAGGAGATCGGCTGGGAGACCGACGGCGGCGAACTGCTGCGCGAACACCGCACGGTGGCCGCCACCGCGCTCTCGGAGACCGCCTGGGCGCTGGACTTCTCCTTCTCGCTCACCAACTCGGGCCCGGCGGACCTGTCGATCGGCAGCCCCGCCACCAACGGCCGCCCCGGCGCCGGATACGGCGGCTTCTTCTGGCGAGCCCCCAAGGAGCAGGCGCCGCCCGCCGTGTTCAGCGCGACGGCCGACGGCGAGGAGGCGGTACACGGACGGGCCGCCGACTGGATCGCCCTGTGCGGCGACGGCTGGTCCCTGGTCTTCGCCGGGGCGACCGGGGAGACCCGCCGCGACCCGTGGTTCGTGCGCACCGCCGAGTACCCGGGCGTCGGCTCCTCCCTCGCCGCCGCCGAACGGCTGGCCGTCCCCGCGGGCGCCACCGTCGTCCGCCGGATCGTCACCGTCGTCGCGGACGGCCGGCTCGACCGGGCCGGAGCCGCCGCCCTCGTCCGCCGGGCGGTGACCGCGTGAACGCCCGCCGCCCCTGGACCGCCGACCTCGGCGACGGCACCTACCGCAACCCGGTGCTGAACGCCGACTGGTCCGACCCCGACGTGATCCGGGTCGGCGACGACTTCTACCTGACCGCCTCCAGCTTCGGCCGCGCCCCTGGGCTCCCGCTGCTGCACTCCCGCGACCTCGTCAACTGGACGCTGACCGGGCACGCCCTGGACCGCCTGGAGCCCGCCGCCGAGTTCGCGGCGCCCCGCCACGACTGCGGGGTGTGGGCGCCGTCGCTGCGGCACCACGACGGACGGTTCTGGATCTTCTGGGGCGACCCCGACCACGGCATCCAGCAGATCAGCGCTGAGGACATCCGGGGCCCGTGGACCGCGCCCCACCTGGTGAAGGCCGGCCGCGGGCTGATCGACCCGTGCCCGCTGTGGGACGAGGAGACCGGCGAGGCGTACCTCGTGCACGCCTGGGCCAAGTCCCGCTCCGGCATCAAGAACCGGCTCACCGGACACCGGATGAGCCCCGACGGGCGGGAACTGCTCGACGAGGGCAAGACCCTGATCGACGCCGACACGATCCCCGGCTGGTTCACCCTGGAGGGCCCCAAGCTCCACCGGCGCGACGGCGAGTTCTGGATCCTCGCACCGGCGGGCGGGGTCGCGACGGGCTGGCAGGGCGCCTTCCGCTCCCGCGACTTCTCCGGCCCGTACGAGGAGCGCGTCGTCCTCGCCCAGGGCGGCACCGGTGTCAACGGCCCGCACCAGGGTGCCTGGGTGACCACCCCGGCCGGCGAGGACTGGTTCCTGCACTTCCAGGAGCGCGGGGCGTACGGCCGGGTGGTGCACCTCCAGCCGATGCGCTGGGGCGCCGACGGCTGGCCGGTCCTCGGCGACGACGGCGAACCCGTCGCCACGCACCGCAAGCCCGCGCTGCCCGCCCAGCCCGTCGAGGCCCCGGCCCGCGACGACAGCTTCCCGGGCGGCCGGCACGGCAGGCAGTGGCAGTGGACGGCGAACCCGCGCCCCGGCTGGACCGTCGAGCACGCGGGGGACGGGCTGCGGCTGAGCTGCGTACCGACCGACCACGCGCACGACCTGCGGGTCCTGCCCCACGTACTGGTCCAGCGGCTGCCCGCCGAGACGTTCACCGCCGAGGTCGAACTCGCCCTGGAGAGCGAGGCGCCCGGGGCGAAGGCGGGGCTCGCCGTGCTCGGGGACGCGTACTCCTGGACCGGCCTCGAACGGCAGGCGGAGGGCGGGGTGCGGCTCGTGCACCGCTTCGCCGAGGCGACCGCCACCGCCGAGCGCGACGCCGGGCACAGCAGGCCGGCGCCCGGCGCCACGGCGCGGCTGCGGATCGAGGTGGCCCCGGGTGCCCGCTGCCGCTTCCTCGCCGACACCGGGGACGGGGCCGGGTTCCAGCCCTCCGGGCAGGTCTTCGCCGCCACCCCGTGGCGCTGGGTCGGCGCCCTGCTCGGGCTGTTCGCCACCGCGCCGCCCGGGGCGGGCCCGGCCGGGACCGCCCGCTTCAACCGCTTTCACGTCACCGCGTAACCGGACCACCGTCCGGCGCACGACCCCCCACTCACGCGTACGAACCGAGAGAACCGAGAGAGAAGAGCCGATCATGAACATCTCGAAGACGCAGCGGGGGCGCGCCACGGCCGCCGTCTCCCTCGCGACGGTGCTCGCCCTGACCGCGACCGCGTGCGGGGACGACGGCAGCGGCAGCGGGAACGAGGGCAGCGGCAAGGGCGAGATCACCTTCTGGGACAACAACGGCGGCCCGCGCACCGCCGTCTGGAAGGAGATCATCCAGGACTTCGAGAAGAAGTACCCGGACATCGAGGTGAAGTACGTGCCGATCCCGATCGCCGACGTGCAGTCCAAGTACGACACGGCCATCGCGGGCGGCGGACTGCCCGATGTGGGCGGCGTCGGCACCGCCTACCTGGCCAACATGGTCTCCCAGGAAGCCCTGGAGCCGCTGAACGACCGGATCAAGGACTCGGCCCTGAACGGCAAGCTCGTCGAGGGCATGGTCGAGAGCGTCAAGGACGCCGCCGGCCGGGGCGACGACATGTACACCGTGCCGACCTCCGCGAACAACGGCGCCCTCTGGTACCGCACCGACCTGTTCGAGGCGGCGGGCCTCGAAGCGCCCACCACCTGGGCGAAGTTCTACGAGGCGGCCGAGAAGCTGACGGACGCGAAGCACAACAAGTTCGGCTACACGATCCGCGGCGGCGCCGGCTCCATCGCCCAGGCCATCGACGCGGCCTACGGACAGTCGGGCATCACGGAGTTCTGGAACGGCGACAGGACCACCCTCAACGACCCCAGGAACGTGGCTGCGCTGGAGAAGTACGCCGCGCTCTACAAGAAGACGACGCCCTCCGCCGACGTCAACAACGACTTCACCAAGATGGTCGCCCAGTTCGACACCGGCACCATCGGCATGCTGAGCCACAACCTCGGCTCCTACCAGGACCACCTGAAGGCCCTCGGCAAGGACAAGTTCGCCGGCGTGCCCAACCCCATCGGTGACGGCGGCACCCGCGTCCAGGTCTCCAACCCGGTCGACGGCCTCGGCCTCTTCCGGGCGAGCAAGAACAAGACGGCCGCCTGGAAGTTCATCGAGTTCGCCGCCTCGCACGAGGCCAACAGCAAGTGGAACGAGTCCGCGGGCGCCATCCCGGCCAACACCGAGGCCGCCAAGGACCCGTGGATCAGTGAGGCGGCGCCGACCGAGCTGGCCGCGAAGGCCCTCACCGACGGCTCCACCAAGATCGTGCAGCTGCCGTACTACCTGCCCGACTGGAACAACATCAGCAAGGCCGACAACGAGCCCGAGTTCCAGAAGCTGCTGCTCGGCAAGACCACGGCCAAGGACTTCCTGGACAAGATGGCCGACGAGCTGAACAAGGCCCAGAAGGAGTGGAAGGAGATCGGCAACGGCTGATCCGGCTCCCGCCGGCGCGGGGCCGGCGGCGGGCTCCGTCGTGCGGACGGCCCGCCCCGCCCCACCGCCCCTGCCCTCCTGCGTACGCACCCGAGAGAGAGGCAGTACCACCCGTGTCACTCACCCGCCGGCAGACCGCGGCCGCCCTCGCCGCGCTGCCCCTCGCCCTCGCCGCCACCCCCGCCGGGGCGCACGGCGCCCGCCGGACCCGCACCGTGCACCTCGCGGGCGACTCGACGGCCGCCCGGAAGTACGCCGACGCCGCACCCGAGACCGGCTGGGGCATGGCCCTGCCGTTCTTCCTCGGTCCCGGCCTCGCCGTCGCCAACCACGCCATGAACGGCCGCAGTTCCAAGAGCTTCATCGACGAGGGACTGCTCGCCGCCCTCCTGCCGGGGGTCCGCGCCGGTGACCTCCTGCTCATCCAGTTCGGGCACAACGACGAGAAGACCGAGGACCCGGCCCGCGGCACCGACCCGTACACCACCTACCAGGACTGTCTGCGGCAGTACATCGAGGCGGCCCGCGCCCGGCGCGCCCGGCCCGTGCTGATCACCCCGGTCGAGCGCCGCAGATTCGCCGACGACGGCACCGCCAGGCCCACCCACGGCGACTACCCGGCCGCCATGCGCGCCCTGGCAGCCGAGGAACGGGTCCCCCTGCTCGATCTGCAGGCCCGCACCCTCGCCCGCTGGCAGGAACTCGGCCCCGACGGGACCGAGGCGTACTTCAACTGGCTGGCGCCCGGGGAGTCCCCCAACTACCCCGACGGGCGCCAGGACAACACCCACTTCCGGCCCGCCGGCGCCATCGAGGTGGCCCGGATGACGGCCCGCGCCCTGCTCGACGCGCGGGTGCTCGCCCCGTACGAACTGCGCCGCCTCGGCGCCCGCGTACCCGAGGCGTGGATCAGCTGGCCGCAGGCCGCCTGACGCTCGCGCCACCCCCCTTCCTTCCCCTTCCACCGGTCCCGCACCAGAACCGAGGATTTGTCATGCCCACGCACATTCCCGCACGTGCTGCCACCCGCAGAACCCACGCCCGCGCCATCGCCGTCGCCATGGGCTGCGCCTCGCTGGCCCTCGCGCTGAGCGTCCCCGCCCAGGCGTCCCCGCAGCCGCACGGCACGAAGGGCGCCGAGCGCGCCGTCCTCGCGAAGGGCGACGGCTGGGCCTCCGCCGAGGGCTCCACCACCGGCGGCGCCGACGCCACGCCCGACCACGTCTACACCGTGCACAACCGCGCCGAACTCATCGCCGCCTTCGAGGACGCGGGCGACGCGCCGAAGATCGTCCGCATCGCCGGCACCGTCCACGGCAACGCCGACGCCGCCGGCGACCCGATCGACTGCGAGGCGTACCAGACCGACGGCTACACCCTGGACAAGTACCTCGCCGCCTACGACCCCGCCGTCTGGGGCCGCGAGGAGGTCCCCTCCGGGCCGCTGGAGGACGCCCGGCTCGCCTCCGCCAAGCTCCAGAAGGCCGCCGTCAACGTCTACGTCCCGTCCAACACCACGCTGATCGGCGCCGGCAAGGACGCCACGGTCATCGGCGCCTCGATCCAGATCCAGAACGTCTCCAACGTCATCGTCCGCAACATCTCCTTCGAGGACACCTACGACTGCTTCCCCCAGTGGGACCCGACCGACGGCGACACCGGCCACTGGAACTCCGAGTACGACAACCTCGTCGTCTACGGCTCCGACCACGTCTGGGTCGACCACAACACCTTCAGCGACGGGGACCGCCCGGACGCCGCCCAGCCCCGCTACTTCGACGAGCTGTACCAGCAGCACGACGGGCTCTTCGACATCGTCAAGGGCGCCGACCTGGTCACCGCCTCCTGGAACGTCCTCAAGGACCACGACAAGACCATGCTCCTCGGCAACAGCGACAAGGCCGGGGACACCGACCGGGGCAGGCTCCGCGTCACCCTGCACCACAACCTCTTCAAGGACGTCAACGAGCGCGCGCCCCGCGTCCGCTTCGGCCAGGTCGACTCGTACAACAACCACTTCGTCGCCACTAAGGGCAGCGTCTACGGCTACTCCTACGGCATCGGCGCCGAATCGCACCTCGTCGCCGAGCACAACGCGTTCACGCTGAGCGGCGAGTTCGACAAGGCGAAGATCCTCAAGAAGTGGTCCGAGTCCTCGCTCACGGCCGACGACAACTGGGTCAACGGCCGCCGCACCGACCTGATCGCCGTCCACAACGCGGGCGTCCCCGAGGAGCAGCTGACCACGGACGCCGGCTGGACCCCGGCCCTGCGCAACCGCGTCGACCACCCGCTGCTCGTGCCCCTCGTCGTCGGCCTCGGCGCGGGCGCGGGCCGGCTGCCCGGCGCCTGATCCTCCCCCTCCCTCCGCCGGCGCCGCGCGGGCGCCGGCGGAGGGCCGCCCCCGCACGGAAAGCTGGAGCACCCCATGCCCACCCGACGCGCCGCCCTGGCCCTCCTCGCCGGCTCCACCACCGCCCTCGCCCTCGCCGCCGCCCCGCCCGCCCTCGCCCACGGCCGCCCCTTCGGCCGCCACGGCTCGCCCGCCCGCCGCCCCGACCGCGCGACCCTGTACGTCGACGCGCGCGGGCGCGGCGACCACACCACCGTCCAGGCCGCCGTCGACGCAGCCACCGGCACCGGCCGCACCCTGGTCATCGCCCCCGGCACCTACCGGGAGACCGTCGACATCCCGGCCGACCGGACCGGCCTCACCCTCATCGGCGCGAGCGGCGACCCGCGCGACACGGTGATCGTGTACGACAACGCCAACGGCACCCCGCGCCCCGACGGTTCGGGCACCTACGGCACCAGCGGGTCCGCCACCGTCACCGCCCGGCCCGCCGGACTCACCGCCCGGCACCTGACCTTTGCCAACGACTGGCTGCGCGCCGACCACCCGGACTACACCGGCACCCAGGCCGTCGCCCTCAAGGTGACCGGCGACCGCTCGGCGTTCGTGGGCTGCCGCTTCCTCGGCCACCAGGACACGCTGTACGCCGACTCCGCCTCCCTCACCGACTTCGCCCGGCAGTACTACCGCGACTGCTACATGGAGGGGGACGTCGACTTCGTCTTCGGCCGCGCCTCGGCGGTCCTGGACCGCTGCCACTTCCGCACCCTGACCCGCACCGACCTGACCGCCGCGCCCTACGGCTTCGTCTTCGCGCCCAGCACCGCCGGCGCCGGCCCGCACGGCTTCCTGGTCCTGCGCTCCCGGGTCACGAGCACCGCCCCCGACGGGTACTTCAAACTGGCCCGCCCCTGGGTGCCGTCCTCCGACCTCACCGCGCACCCGATGCTGACCGTGCGCGACAGCCACCTGGGCGCGGGCATCGACACCGACGAGCCGTACGGCACGATGTCGGCCGGTTTCCCCTGGCAGGAGCAGCGCTTCGCGGAGTACCGCAACACGGGCCCCGGTGCCCGCGTCACCGTCCCGGCCAACCGGCCGCAGCTCACCCGGGCCGAGGCGCGGGAGCACACCCCGGCCGCGTGGTTCGGCGACTGGAGGCCCTAGGGGCCTGTCAGCGGGACCGCCCGAAGCGGTCGCCCACCGCCGCCTCGCGGCCCGACTCGCGGACGGCGTGCGCCATCACGTAGTCGCCGGTGGCGTCCCGCTCGCCCTCCGCGTGGTTGTACTGCCCGGCGAACGTGTGCGTGCCGGCCGGCACGGTCCGCCCGGGGCGCAGCGTCCACCGGTAGACCAGATAACCGCCGCTCTCGTTCACCGACACGGTGAAGTCCGGTTCGGGCAGCGAGTGCCAGGAGCCGGTGCTGTTCACGCCGCCGGTCTCGGCGACCCGCAGCTCCACGGTGAGCGAGGACAGCGGCTCGGTCGTCCGCAGCGTCACATTGCCCTGCGCCCAGTACGCGTTGCTGTGCGGGTCGACCACCCCGCCCGTCCACAGCGGCCCGTCCTCGGGCCGCAGTCCGACGAGGCCCGCCGGCCCCTTCGCGGTGGGGGAGGGGGACGCGGGCCGGGAGGGGGGCGCCGCGGCCACCTGCCCGCCGCGTCCCGTGCCGTCGTCGCCCGCCGAGGTGACGGCCAACGCACCGGCCGCCAGTACCCCGCAGACCGCGACCGTCGCCCCGGCCACCCGCAGCCAGGGGCGCACGGCGCGCGGCGGGCGTACGGCCCCGGCCGCGGGGTCACCGGCCATCCCGCGCTCGACGCGGGCCAGCATCCGTGCCCGGTCGGGGCGGTGGGCCTCGGCGGCCTCCCGCAGCCGCCCGGCCAGCTCCTCGTCCTTCACCGGTCTCCTCCGCTGCGCTGCGCCGCGACGGCCACCCGTACCCGCGCGGCGGGCGTCCCGGGTCCCGGGGGGCCCAGCAGCCGCTGCAGTTCCGCGACGGCGCGCGAGGTCTGGCTCTTCACCGTACCCACCGAGATCCCCAGCACCAGCGAGGTGTCCCGCTCCGAGAGGTCGAAGGCGTACCGCAGCACCACACAGGCCCGCTTGCGGAACGGCAGCCGGCGCAGCGCCTCCCGCACATCCACCACCGCCGGCACGTCGGGCCCCTCGGAGGCGCCGCCGTCCCCGCCGCCGCGCGGCGCCCAGAACAGGGCGATCCGGCGCCGCTCGCGCACCGCGCTCCGGATGCGGGTCCTGGCCAGGTTGGCGACCACCCCGCGTGCGTACGCCACCGGGTGCCCGGCGTCGCGGACCCGGTCCCAGCGGTGCCAGAGCGCGAGCAGGGCGTCCGCCGCGAGATCGTCGGCGGCGTCCGCCTCACCGGTCAGCAGATGGGCGAGGCGGGCGAGTTCGGCGTAGTGGGCCTCGAAGAACGCGTGGAACTCGGCGGCGGCGGCATCGTCGACTGCTGTGCCCACAGCTACCTCGTCCCTCGCGTGCGCCCCGCCCGGACCGTCCGGGTCCGCCCCCGCCGGGGCGTGAGCGTACCGCAAGCGCTTCGACGGGAGGGACGGGTGCTACCGCCGCAGCGCCGCCTCCATCATCTTCTTGGCGATCGGCGCCGCGAGACCGTTGCCGCTGACCTCGGACGCGGCCGAACCGGAGTCCTCCACGACGACGGCGACCGCGACCTCCCGGTCACCCGCCTTCGCGTACGACGTGAACCAGGCGTACGGGGTGTTGCTGTTGCCCACGCCGTTCTCGGCGGTGCCCGTCTTGCCGCCCACCTCGGCCCCGTCGATCCGGGCGTTGGTGCCGGTGCCCTTCTCCACGACGGTCACCATGGCGCTGCGCAGCTGCTTCGCGGTGTCCTCGGAGACGATCCGTTCCGTGTCGCCGTCCGCGAAGTCCTCCAGCGTGCCGCCGTCGCCGTCGGTCACCTCGGACACCATGTGCGGGGCGGCCAGCTCACCGCCGTTGGCGAGCGCCGCGGAGACCATCGCCATCTGCAGCGGGGTCGCGGTCACCTCGAACTGGCCGATGCCCGACAGCGCCGTCTGCGGCCTGTCCATGTCCGTCGGATACACGCTCTTGGAGGCCCGCACCGGAACGTCCAGCTTCTCCTCGTTGAAGCCGAACTTCTCCGCCATCGCCCGCACCTTGTCCTGCCCGAGGTCGGCGGCGACCTTGCCGAAGACGTTGTTGCACGAGTACTGGAGAGCGACGCGCAGCGAGGCGTTCTCGCAGGGCGCCGACGCGCTCTCGTTCCGCAGCGGGGTGCTGGTGCCCGGCAGGTTGTACGGGACGGGGCTCTTCGTCGGCTCGTCCACCGAGTCGTACAGGCCGTTCTCCAGCGCGGCCGACGCCACGACCAGCTTGAACGTCGAACCGGGCGCGAGCGGCTGCCGCATCGCCCGGTTGGCCAGCGGCTTGTCCGGGTCGGCGAGCAGCTTCTTCCAGGCGTCGCCGTCGTTCGTGCCGCTGATGTCGGTCGGGTCGTAGGACGGCGAGGAGACCATGCCCAGGATCTGCCCGCTCCTCGGGTCGATCGCCACGGCGGCGCCCTTGTCGTCGCCGAGCGCGTCGCTCGCCGCCTTCTGGACGTCCGGATCGATCGTCGTCACCACGTCCCCGGGCGCGGACCGCTTCCCGGTGATCGCGCCCAGCGGACTCTTCAGCCGGTCGTCGGTGCCGTCCAGCACATGGCTGTAGATCCCTTCGAGCTGGGTCGAGCCGTACGCCTGCGAGCTGTAGCCGGTCACGGACGAGTAGAGGTCGCCCTGCCGGTAGGTGCGCTTGTACGCGAGATCGCTGCCCTCCGTCCGCTTCGAGCCCGTGACCGGCGAACCGGCCACGATGATGTTCCCGAGCGGCTGCGCGTACTGCGCGATGATCTTCCGCCGGTTGTGGTCGTCGTCTGCGAGCGCCCGTGCCTGGTACGCCTGCACCCAGGTCGCCCGCCCGAGGAGGGCGAGGACCAGCAGCAGGCAGAAGACCGAGGCGCGCCTGATCGTCTTGTTCATCCCGCTTGGGGGACGTACGGGAACCGGCGTGTCGTTCCCGGTTGTGCCGCTTCTCACCGATTCCTCATCCGGTGCGCACCGCGTGTGTTCAGCCCGGGGTGATGAACCCCGACTCGTACGCCACGATGACCGCCTGGGTACGGTCCCGGGCACCGGTCTTCGCGAGGACCGCCGCCACATGCGTCTTGGCCGTCGCCGCGCCCACCGCCAGCCGGCCGGCGATCTCCGCGTTGGTCAGCCCGGCCGCCATCAGCCGCAGCACCTGCGCCTCCCGCTCGGTGAGCCGGGCGGCCCACGGGGGCGCGGGGGCCGCCCGGGGCGTCCCGTACGCGGCGGCCAGCTGCCGTACGGCGGACGGGAAGAGCAGCGAGTCTCCGCAGGCCACCAGCCGGACCGCCTGCACCAGCTCCTCGGCCGCCGCCCGCTTCAGCAGGAACCCCGCCGCCCCGGCGCGCAGCGCCTCGTACACATAGGCGTCGTGCTCGAAGGTGGTGACGACCACGATGCGCGGGGCCGGGTCGAGGCCGCCGAGGATCTGCTCGGTGGCCCGGATGCCGTCCGTCTCGGGCATCCGTACGTCCATCAGCACCACGTCGGGCCGCAGCGTCCGCACCACGGAGACCGCCTCGGCACCGGTGGCCGCCTCGCCGACGACCTCCAGGCCGTCCTCCGCCTCCAGGATGGCGCGCAGGGCGGTGCGCACCATGCGTTCGTCGTCGGCGAGGACGATCCGGACCGGCGTGCTCATCGTGGCTCCTTCGCGGGGGCGTGCAGGGGGAGGCGTGCGGCCAGCCGCCACACGCCGTCGTCGCGGGGGCCGGCCTCGGTGGCGCCGCCGAGCAGCAGCGCGCGCTCCGCGATGCCGGTCAGACCGCGCCCGCCGCCGGGCCGGGCCGCCGGGGGGCGCGGGGACAGCGCGCTGTCCAGGACGAGGGTCAGCTCGCGGGGGCCGACACCGACGCGCAGCCGCACCGGTGAGCCGGGGACGCCGTGCCGCAGCGCGTTGCTCAGGCCCTCCTGCACGATCCGGTACGCCTCCGCCGAGACGGGCCCGGGGACCGTGCCCGGGTCACCGTCCGCCGTGTACCGCACGGGCACCCCGCACCGGGCCAGCAGCCCGCCGAGCGCGTCCAGGCCCGGTCCCGCGAGGTCGTCGGAGCCGTCCGCGCCCTGCCGCAACAGGCCCAGCACCGCGTCGAGTTCGCCGACCGTGCGCCGTGTGGTCTCCTCGATCGCGGTGAGGGCCTGCCGGGCGAACTCCGGGTCGCTGTCCAGGACCCGGCGGGCCGCGCCCGCCTGGAGGGTGACGGCGCTCAGCGCGTGGCCGACCGAGTCGTGCAGCTCACGGGCGAGCCGGTTGCGCACCGCGAGCTCGGCCGCCCGGCGTTCGGCGGCGGCCAGCCGGTCGTCCGGGGCCGGGCCGAGGAGCACCGGAGCCCGGTTCGCGAGCAGCGCCCCGGCCGCCGCCGCGCAGCCCGCCAGCGCGAGGAGCATGGCCGCCCCGGCCGGCGGTGCGAGGGCCAGGACCCAGGTGTGGTCCAGGAGCGGCGACCCTTCCAGGGCGGGGGAGTCGCGCAGGGCCGCGAAGAACGGCAGCCCCATGACGCAGACGGCGAACGGGACGAGCGCCAGGGTCATCCCGCTGATGACGCCGCCGAGCCCGACGTGCAGCGTGAACCAGGCGGCCGAGCGGGCCCGCGCCTGCCGGGAGACGCCGGGCCCGTCCGCGAGCGGCCGGTCCGGGGCCAGGCCGCACAGGGCGCGTGCGGCGGAGACCGAGAGGGGCCGGGCCAGGGGCAGCAGCGCGGTGACGGCGGCCATCGGCAGGGCGTGGGCGAAGGCGGCGAACTGGGCGGGGAGCGAGGTGAAGGGGTTGGTCTCGGGCGCGTACAGGCCCACGACGACCGTGCCGACCAGGTAGTACGGCATCAGCAGGGCGCCGCCGATGATCAGGTGCAGCCAGCGCAGCCGGGCCCGCCGGTCCACGAGCCTGCCTATGAGCGGGGTCATGCCGGGGCGCCCCGCGTCCCGGCCGCGCGCTCCGTCAGGAAGTACGCGCCCAGGGTCACCATCAGTGTCCCGACGAGCATCTGGACAGCGTAGATCAGCACCATGGCGGCCGTGGGCTGTTGGGCGTCGTCGGCGGCGGCCAGCGAGGCGATGCTCAGCCAGCCGCCCCAGCAGGCCAGCACCCCCGAGCCGCCCCAGGCCGCGGCGAGCGGCACCCGCAGCGGCAGCGCGGAGCGGCGGAAGGCGAGCAGCAGGACCCCGGCCACGGCGGTGGCGGTCCACAGCACGTACACCGCTTCGAGGACATGGAAGCCGCTGTCCCGCCCGGCGGCCCGGTCCGCGCTCAGGCCGGCCGTCGAGCCCGCCGCCCAGAGCAGGTGCATGGTGCCGGGCGCCAGGGCGAGCAGCGAAGCGGCGACGGCGGCGGCCCGCAGCGCGGGGGCGGTCGGGCTGTCGGGCAGCTCGCCCAGGGTGCCGCGCCAGAGGTGGCCCCAGCGGTCGCGGGCGTACAGCACGAACAGGGCGCCCAGACACAGGCCCTGGAGGATAAAACCGCCGTAGACGACGCCGAACACCCACTCGTGCAGGAAGGGGCGGCCCGCGTCCTTCGCGCCGCCGTCGTCCCCGCCCAGCGCCAGGACCAGCAGCTGCGCGGGATAGCCGGTCATGATCGGCAGCAGCAGCCCGGTCGCCACCCACATCGGCAGCGCGAGCAGCCACGCGGGCACCCGAAGACCCCAGGGCCGGGTGAGCAGCAGCGCCAGGACCACGACCGCGCCGTCCATCAGCACCGAACCGCCGTTGGCGACGGCCATCAGGGCGCGGTGGTCCAGCAGCGCGCTGCCGTCCGGAATCCCGACGTGGCTGCCCGCCAGCCACGCGGCCTTGAGCGTGATGTACGGCAGGCAGGCGGCGACGGCGACGGTGCGCAGCGCGGTGCGGGCGGGGAGGAGCGTCATGGCCCCCACGCTGCCGGGCGGCCCGCCCGCGTACGTCCTGCCGGGTGACGATCCGCCTCCGCCGCGCGGGGGAGACGGGCCGGGGGCGTCAGAGCCTGCGGGTGGCGAGCGTCAGCCGGTCGCGCGCGTCGAACAGCGCGTCCTTGACCAGCTGTTCGTGCGCGGGCGTGAGCCGGGCGACCGGCACCGAGCAGCTGATGGCGTCCCGGGCCGGGGTGCGGTACGGGACGGCGACGCCGAAGCAGCGCAGCCCCAGCGTGTTCTCCTCGCGGTCCACCGCGTATCCCTGCTCGCGGATCTGGCGCAGCTCCTCGATGAGCTTCTCCCGGTCCGTCAGGGTGTGCTCGGTGAGCGCGGGCAGCGTCTCGGGCAGCATCTTGCGGACCTGCTCGTCGCTGTAGGTGGCCAGCAGCGCCTTGCCGAGCGAGGTGGAGTGGGCGGGCAGCCGGCGGCCGACGCGGGTGAAGGGGCGCAGATAGTGCTGGGACTGGCGGGTGGCGAGATAGACCACGTTCGTCCCGTCGAGCCGGGCGAGGTGGATGGTCTCCGTGGTGTCGTCGGAGAGCCGGTCCAGGGTGGGGCGGGCCGCCGCGACCACCTCGTCGCCGTCGATGTAGGAGGTGCCGACCAGCAGGGCCCGTACGCCGATCCCGTAGCGCGTGCCCGTCGCGTCCGTCTCCACCCAGCCCAGCTCGACCAGGGTCCGCAGCAGCATGTAGAGGCTGGACTTGGGGTAGCCGACGGCCTCCTGGACCGAGGCGAGCGAGTGCATGCCGGGCCGTCCCGCGAAGTACTCCAGCAGCTCCACCGTCCGTACCGCGGACTTGACCTGTGCTCCACCCTCGGGAACCGACATCGCCCCACGCCCCTTTCAGCCCACCGACGAAACCCTGCGACTTCTTGCCAACACCGAACGCCCGGAAATAGAGTCGCTTCACATTCATGTGCAGGAACTCTGTTCAGAATACCGAACAACTTATACCGGACAACTTCTGATGTGCGGCAGTGGAGCGGAAGGAAACACGGTGGCAGCAGCACCAGTCTGGAGCGTCGACCCCCGCACCGGGAACCCGCGCGAGCAGGTTGCGGTGGAGGCCACAGCCGAGGAGGTCGACCGCGCGGTCCGCGCCGCCCACGCGGTACGCGGCTCCCTCGCCGACCGCACCACGCGCGCCGCGTTCCTGCGGACGGCCGCCGAGCTGCTCACCGAGGCCGGTGAGCACGTCATCGAGGCCGCCGACGCCGAGACGGCCCTCGGCCCGGCCCGGCTGACCGGGGAACTCGCCCGCACCGCGGCCCAGTTGAGGGCCTTCGCCGAGGTCGTCGACGAGGGCGCCTTCCTCGACATCCACATCGACCACGCCGACGCCACCCGCACCCCGCCCTGGCCCGACCTGCGCCGCTACAAGATCCCGCTCGGCGTCGTCGCCGTCTACGCCGCCAGCAACTTCCCGCTCGCCTTCTCCGTGCCCGGCGGCGACACCGCCAGCGCCCTCGCGGCCGGCTGCCCCGTCGTCGTCAAGGCGCACCCGGACCACCCGGCGACCTCCGAGCTGTGCGCCTCCGTCCTGCGCCGGGCCGCCGCGCGGACCGGGCTGCCCGAGGACGTCGTCACCCTCGTCCACGGCTTCGACGCCGGCGTCGCCCTCGTCCGGCACCCGCTCGTCGCCGCCGCCGGCTTCACCGGCTCGGTGCGCGGCGGCCGCGCCCTGTTCGACGCGGCCGCCGCGCGCCCCGCGCCCATCCCCTTCCACGGCGAGCTGGGCTCCCTCAACCCCGTCGTCGTCACCGAGGCCGCCGCCGCCGAGCGCGGCGAGCAGATCGGCGCGGGCCTGGCCGGCTCGATGACCATGGGCGCGGGCCAGTTCTGCACCAAGCCCGGATTCGTCCTGGCCCCCGAGGGCGAAGGCGGCGACCGCTTCCTGAAGGCCCTCACCGAGGCCGTCAGCGACTCCGAGGCCGGCGTCCTGCTCGACCACCGGATGCGCGACGCCTTCCTCGCCGGAGTGACCGAGCGGGCCGCGCTCCCGGACGTGGACGCCCCCGTCACCCCCGGCGCGGGCGGCGAGCACACCGTCGCGGCCGGCTTCCTGACCGTCCCGGCCCGGCTGCTCACGGCCGAAGGGCCGCACGACGCGCTCCTGGAGGAGTGCTTCGGCCCCGTCACCGTGGTCGCCCGCTACGCCTCCGAGTACGAGATCACCGCCGTCCTGTCCCGGCTCCCCGGCAACCTCACCGCGACCCTCCACATCGCCGAGGACGAGGCCGGGGGCAGCGCCGCCGGACTCCTCGCCGCGCTCACCCCGCTCGCCGGCCGGGTCCTCGTCAACGGCTGGCCGACCGGCGTCGCCGTCGCCCCCGCCCAGCACCACGGCGGCCCCTACCCGGCCACCACCTCCACCTCCACCTCGGTCGGCGCCACCGCGATCGAACGCTGGCTGCGCCCGGTCAGCTACCAGACCACCCCCGACGCGCTCCTCCCGCCCGAGCTGCGCGAGGACAACCCGCTGGGCCTGCCCCGCCGAGTGAACGGACGACCCGCGTGAACCTCCCCGAACTCCCCTTCGCGCTCGATCCGCACGGCCCCGAGGGCGGCTGGGCGTACGAGAACGGCGTGCTCACCGGCCGCGCGGGCGCCCGGCAGGACCGCTTCGTCCCGCCGGGCGGCGACAGCCTGGAACCGGCGAGCGACGCGCCCCGGCTGCTGGGCACCGCCCCGGCGGGCGACTTCCAGCTCGTCGCCCGGGTGAAGGTGGGCTTCGCCGCCGCCTTCGACGCGGGCGTGCTCTACCTCCACGCCGGCGACCGGGACTGGGCCAAGCTCTGCCTGGAGCTCTCCCCGGAGCAGCCGACCATCTGCACGGTGGTCACCCGGGGCCACTCCGACGACGTCAACTCCTCCGTCGTGGACGGCGACACCCACTGGCTGCGCCTGAGCCGTACGGGAGGTGCCTTCGCGTTCCACGCCTCGGCCGACGGCGAGAAGTGGACCTTCGTCCGCGTCTTCACCCTCGGCACCCCGGAACAGGCGGCCACCGCCTCCGTCGGCTTCCTCGCCCAGTCGCCCACCGGTGAGGGCTGCGAGGTGACCTTCGACCGGATCGCCTTCCGGCCGGAGGGCCTGGCCGACCTCCGCGACGGCAGCTGACGTTCCCGGGGCGTGGTGGGCCGGTACGCGTCCCGGCCCACCGCGCCCCGGCCGCAACCGGGGGGCCGCTCCCCGCGTCCTTGCCACCATGATCCGTACAGCGACGCAGAACGACCTCGACGCGATAGTGACCCTCCACACCGAGGCCAGGGCCACCTACTACCGCGGCCACCTGCCCGAGGAGGAGTACGCGGGCGAGGCCGAGGTGAGCCGCAGCCGGGAGGGCTGGGCCCGTGCGGTGGACCGCCCGGACGCCACCGTGCTCTGCGCCGAGGCGGACGGCGTCCTCGTCGGTATCGCCGCCCACTCGGTGCGCGACGGCGTCATGACCCTCAGCCAGTTCCACGTGTCCCCCGCCCACTGGCGCGAGGGGGTCGGCAGCGCCCTGCACCGCGCGTGCGTCGCCGAGTGGCAGCGGCTGGGCGTCACCGAGGCCCGTCTGGAGGTCTTCGAACCCAACAAGCGCGCCCAGGCCTTCTACTCCGCCTGCGGCTGGACCCCCGACCCGGACAACCCGCTGGACGGCGACCACGTGGTGCTGCGCCTGGCCGTCCCGCCGGCCCCCTAGGACCGCGCGGGTCCGGGCCGGGAATGGCACGGGCCCGCCATGCGTTGGCCGGGGGAGCGGAGGGTGCCTCCGCGCTGTGCGAGCAGCCGCCCGAGAGAGTCCGGAGAGAAGAAGAGTCATGCGCGTCGAGATCTGGAGCGACATCGCCTGCCCGTGGTGCTACATCGGCAAGGCACGCTTCGAGAAGGGCCTGGAGGGCTTCGCCCACCGCGACGACGTCGAGGTGGTGCACCGCTCCTTCGAGCTCGACCCCGGCCGCGCCAAGGGCGACACCGAGCAGGTCATCGACATGCTGGCGCAGAAGTACGGGCGCACCCCCGACGAGGCCCGCTCGATGGAGGCCAACGTCGCGGCCAACGCCCGGGCCGAAGGGCTCGGCTACCGCGCCGAGGGCCGCGACCACGGCAGCACGTTCGACATCCACCGGCTGCTGCACCTCGCCAAGGCGCGCGGCCGCCAGGACGAACTGCTGACCCTCGCCTACCGGGCCAACTTCGCCGAGGAACGGTCCGTCTTCGACGACGCCGTGCTGCTGGACCTGGCCGTCGAGGCGGGTCTCGACGCCGAGGAGGCCCGCGCGGTCCTCGCCGACCCGCAGGCGTACGCCGAGGAGGTGCGCGCCGACGAGCGGGAGGCGGCCGAGCTGGGCGCCAACGCGGTGCCGTTCTTCGTGTTCGACCGGCGCTACGGCATCTCCGGCGGCCAGCCCGCCGAGGTCTTCGCCCAGGCGCTGGAGCAGGCGTGGAAGGACCGCCCGGTGACCGCCGCCGGGGACGCGGCGGCGTGCGACGCCGACGGTGCGTGCGAGGTCCCCGGGGTCGCCGGGAACGCCTGACGGGCCGGGTCCGCAGGGGCGGCCCGCCCGCCCGGCGCATAAGCGTGGCTTGGGGTTCTCCGTGCAATTTCGACAATTGACCCCAGGTCGGTGACGGGTCAGGCTGAGCGCATGACGATCTCTTCGCTCAGCCGTGCCGTTGCCGCCGAGTTCGCCCCGCAGACCATCTACCTGAACACCTCCACCTGCGGGCTGCTGCCCCGCCGTGCCGTCGACGCCGTGAAGACCCTCGTCGACGAGAACGCCTCCGGCCTCCGGGACGGCTCCGGAGACTTCGGGGCGGTGCACCGGGCCCGGGAGGGCTTCGCGCGGCTCGTCGGCGTCGGGGCGGGCCGGGTCGCCGTCGGCGGCTCCGTGGCCGCCCACGTCGGACTGATCGCCTCCTCGCTGCCGCCGGGCGCCGAAGTGCTCGCGCCCGAAGGAGAGTTCAGCTCGGTCGTCAGCCCCTTCGCGGTCCGCGGCGACCTCAAGATGCGGTACGTGCCGCTGACGGACCTGGCCGATGCCGTGCGCCTCGGGACCGCGCTGGTCGCTTTCTCCTCGGTGCAGTCCTCCGACGGCCGGTGTGCGGACCTGGACGCGGTCCGGGCCGCCGCCGCCGACAACGGCGCCCGGACGCTGCTGGACGCCACCCAGTCCGCCGGCTGGCTGCCGCTGGACGCCGGGGCGTACGACTACACGGTCACCGGCGGCTTCAAGTACCTGCTCTGCCCGCGCGGCACCTCGTTCCTCACCGTCACCGAGGAGGCGCAGGAGGGCCTGACACCCGTCTACGCGGGCATGGCCGCGGCCGAGGACCGGTGGAACAGCACCTACGGACCGGTCACCGAGCTCGCGTCGGACGCCCGCCGCTACGACGAGCCCCCCGCCTTCCTCGCGTACCACGGCGCCGAGCACTCGCTCGCCCTGATCCACGAGATCGGCATCGACACGCTGCACGCCCACGCCACCGGGCTCGCGGACCGCTTCCGCTCAGGCCTCGCGGACCTCGGGCACACCGCCGTCCCGGCGGACACCGCCGTCGTCGCGGTGCCCGGACTCGGCGACCGGGCACCGGAGCTCCAGCGGGCCGGGGTGCTGGTCGCCGGACGGGCCGGCAACCTGCGGGCGTCCTTCCACCTCTACAACACCGAGGCGGACGTGGACCGCGCGCTGGACGTGCTCGCCGGCTGACCGGGGGATCCCCGGCCGCGGCCCCCCCCGGTCACGCCGAGTCGCGGCGGACCAGTTCGGTGGGCAGTATCACCGCGGCGGGGTCCTCCCCGCCGATCTGGGCCAGCAGCACCCGTACCATCTCGGCGCTGATGCGGTCCCACGGCTGACGGATCGTCGTCAGCGCCGGCCGGGAGGCGAGCGCGGCGGGGGAGTCGTCGAACCCGCCCACCGCGACATCGTGCGGCACGCTGCGTCCGGCCTTCTCCAGGGCCGCGAGCACGCCCTGCGCCATCAGGTCCGAGGCGACGAACACCGCGTCCAGGTCCGGCGCCCGCTCCAGGAGCAGCGCCGCCGCCGCCTCGCCGCCCGCCCGGCTGTAGTCGCCCGGCACGATCAGCGCGTCGTCGGCGGGCAGTCCGCAGCCGGCCAGCATCTCCCGGTAGCCGGCCAGCCGCTCGACGCCGCCCGGGGTGTCCAGGGGGCCGCTGACCGTACCGATCCGGCGGCGCCCCGACTCGTACAGGAAGCGCACCATGTCCCGGGCGCCGTCGCGGTCGTCGGCCGCCACATAGCTGACCTTCGAGCCCTGCCCGAGCGGCTTCCCGCACGCGACGAGGGGGACCCCGGCCTCGTGCAGCTGGGCGGCGACCGGGTCGCCGGAGTGGCTGGAGACCAGCAGGACCCCGTCCACATGACCGGCGATGTACCGCATGTTCCGGCGGCGCTCGGCCTCCGTGCCCGCGATCATCAGCAGCAGCGGGATGTCGTGCGCGGCGAGCGCGCTGGTGCAGCCCCGCAGCAGCACATTGAAGTTCGGGTCCTCGAAGAACCGCTCCTGGGGCTCGGTGAGCAGGAAGGCCACCGAGTCCGAGCGGCCCGTGATCAGTGACCTGGCGTGCCGGTTCACCGTGTAACCGGTCTTGCGGATGGCCGAGTTGACCGCGTCGAGCGCGGCCGGACTGACGTTGTGGCCGCCGTTGAGCACCCGGGAGACCGTGCCCCGGGAGACCCCCGCCTCGCGCGCCACGTCATGGATCGTCGGCGGCCGGCGGCGTCCCGTACCGGTCTGTTCTGTGCGGCTCATGGTGCGTGATCTTTCATCAAGTGGCGTCCTGGCGGGGCCCGTCAGGACTTTACGGCCCCGGAGAGCAGGTCGAGGCTCCAGAATCGCTGGATGACCAGGAACAGGGCGATCAGCGGGACGATCGCCAGCAGCGCCCCCGTGATCACCAGCGTATAGAGGGCCGGAGTGGTGGATCCCTGCTGGAGCAGGGTGAAAAGACCGAGCGTGACCGGGAACTTCTCGTCGTCACCGAGCATGATGTACGGCAGCAGGAAGTTGTTCCAGATCGCGACGAACTGGAAGAGGAAGACCGTCACCAGGCCCGGCAGCATCATCGGCAGCGCGATGGTCCGGAAGATCCGCCACTCGCCGCCGCCGTCCATCCGCCCGGCCTCGATCACATCGCCGGGCACCGCCGCCGCCGCGTAGATCCGGGCGAGGTACACCCCGTACGGGGAGAGGATCACGGGCAGCATCACCGACAGGTAGGAGTCCGTGAGGTCGGCCTTCGCCATCAGCAGGTACTGCGGCACGGCGAGGATCACCGGGGGCATCAGCACCCCGGCGAGCAGGATGTTGAAGAAGGTCTCCCGGCCCCGGAAGCGGTACACCGCCAGGGCGTACCCGGAGACCGCGGAGACCGCCGTGGACAGCAGCGCGCCCACGCCGGCGTACAGGGCCGAGTTGGCCATCCACTTCCAGTACACCCCGTCCCGGTACGCCGACAGATCGGCGACGTTGTCCGCGAAGCCGGACCCGGGCAGGAAGGTGAAGGTGGAGAACAGCTCGCTGCCCGACTTCGTCGAGGCGACGAGGATCCAGGCGACGGGCAGCAGGCAGTAGACGGCGCCGAGCAGCAGGGCGGCGGTGGGCACGAGGGCGAACCGGCGCCGGGTCGCGGGCAGCCGCCCCGGGTACGTCGTGGTCACTGGGACCCCTCCTGCTTCGTACGGGAGTTGGCCGCCCGGAGGAATCCGAAGGACAGGGCCAGGGTGACGGCGGCGATGATGACCGCCTGGGCGGCCGCCGCGTAGATGTCGTTGTTGACGAACGCGTCCTGGTAGACCTTCATCAGCGGACTCCAGGTAGTGGACAGGGAGTTGGTCAGCGGCTTCAGCGTGGTCGGCTCGTTGAACACCTGGAGCGTCGCGATGACCGAGAAGAAGAAGGTCAGCACCAGCGAGGGCGCCACCATCGGGATCTTGATCCGGAGCGCGATCTGGAGCTGCGAGCAGCCGTCGAGACGGGCCGCCTCGAAGATCTCGGCGGGAATGGCCCGCAGCGAGGTGTAGATCACGATCATGTTGAACCCGGTGCCGCCCCAGACCGCGATGTTGGCGAGCGCGGCGTAGAGCGGTCCGCCGTCCAGGAGGTCCGGCGCGGGCAGCCCCGCCTTGTCCAGGACGAAGTGGAACGGACTGACGTCCGGCAGATAGAGGAAGCCCCACATCAGCGCGGCGACCACACCCGGGATGGCGTACGGGAGGAAGATCGCCAGCCGGGTGAAGCCGCGCAGCCGGAGCCGTTCGGTGTCCAGGAGCAGGGCGAAGAGCAGGGCGAGACCGAGCATCACCGGCACGACGATCGCGCCGTAGCCGAGGATGCGCAGCGCGCCGTGCAGCAGCTCCGAGTCGGAGAGCGCCTCGCGGTAGTGGGCGAAGCCGGCCCAGACCTCCTGGCGGGCGCCCTTGCCGAGGCCGAGCCCGCTGACCTCGGTACGGCGCAGGGAGAGGTACACGGCGTAGCCGATGGGCAGGGCGAAGAAGAGCAGGAAGAGCACGGTGGCGGGGATCAGGAAGACGTACGGGGCGCTCTTGACCCCGTACGGCTTCCGGCGGCGCGCGCGTGTCACTCGGAGACTCCGAAGCCCTGCTTCTTCAGGTCGGCGAGGGTGGCGTCCTGCATCGCGGTGAGGGCCGGTGCGAAGCCGGACCTGTTCTTGGCGGCCCTGGCGAAGTTGTCCTTGAAGGCGGAGTACGCGACGTTCACGTTCGGGCCCCAGGCGGCCGGGGCGGTGCCCTTGGCGATCTTCGCGGCCTGGGTGTAGAAGTCCGGCTGGCCGGCGAAGTAGGCCGGCGGCTTCGCGAGCGCGCCCCCGGTCTGGGCGGCGGTGGCGGCGGGGTAGATGCCGCTCTCCTTGACCAGGGCGGCGAGCGCGGTGGGGTCGGTGTTCAGCCACTTCGCGAAGGTGGCCGCGGCCTCCTTGTGCTCCGAGTCGTTGGTGACGGCGGTGGAGGAGCCGCCCCAGCTGCCGGTGACGTTCTCGCCGGCCGTCCACTGGGGGAGCGGGGCCATCGCCCACTTGCCCGCGGTGTCGGGGGCCGCGGTGGTCAGGGTGCCGGGCGCCCAGACCGCGCTGACCCAGGCGATCTGCTTGCCGGTGTTGAGCGCCTTGTTCCAGGCCGGGGTGTACATCGGCTGGTTGTCGATGGCGCCCTCCTGGACCAGCCCGCCCCAGAAGTCCGCGACCTTCCGCGTGGCCGGGTCGTCGATGGCGACCTTCCACTTGTCGCCCGAGGTGGTCCACCACTTCGCGCCGGCCTGCTGGGCCAGGCCCGCGAAGAGACCGGAGTCGTTGGAGGAGAAGGTGGTGAGGTCCCTGTCCGGTGCCTTCTTCTTCAGCGCGCGGGCGGTCTCGGCGAACTCGTCCCAGGTGGTGGGCACCGACAGCCCGTACTTCTCGAACAGGTCCTTGCGGTAGTAGAACATCAGCGGGCCGGAGTCCTGCGGCAGCGCGTACAGGGCGGCCGAGCCCACGGTCGCCTGCTGCCAGACCCCCTCGGCGAACGCGTCCTCGGCGTCGCCCGCCTCCTCGGATATGTCGGCGAGCACGTCGTTGGAGACCAGGGTGGGCAGGGCCTGGTACTCCGCCTGCACCAGGTCGGGGGCCTTGTGCGCCTTCGCCGCGGTGATGATCTTGGTGACCAGGTCGTCGCCGGACGCCTGCTTCTTCACCGTGACCTTGATGCCGGCCTTCCTGCCCTCGCCCTTGTTCCAGATGTCCGCGACCTTGTCCAGGCCGGGGGCCCAGGCCCAGTAGGTGAGCGAGACGGGACCGGAGGCGGCCGGTCCTTCGCCGTCGTCGTCCGACGAGCCGCAGCCCGTGAGCAGTGCGGTGGCGGCGAGCGAGGCGGCCGCGGCCGTCGCGACGATGCGGTACTTCATGGAGGTCTCCCCTGACGAGAAGCGAGGGTGCAGCGCCTGATGTGCGCTGTGAGCGTTCACAGTAGAGAAACGAAACCGACACTTGTCAATGGTTGTTGCTGTGCGGTTATGTTGGGCCAGCACCGCCGATGAGGCGTGTGCACGTTCCCAGTATGTGTAGCAAAGAGCCCAGGAGACACCCATGCCGCACACCCCTCGCGCGACGTTCCCGAAGGGTCTGCACCAGCTGGCCTTCGGCGGCGACTACAACCCCGAGCAGTGGCCCGAGGAGGTCTGGCACGAGGACATGCGCCTCATGCGGGAGGCCGGCGTCACCCTGGTCAGCGTCGGGATCTTCTCCTGGGCCCTGCTGGAACCCGAGCCCGGCCGCTACGACTTCGGCTGGCTCGACCGGCTCCTGGACCTGCTGCACGTCAACGGCATCCGCGCCGACCTCGGCACCCCGACCGTCGCCCCGCCCGCCTGGTTCTACCGCGCACACCCCGACGCCCTGCCGGCCGGCCGGGACGGAGTCCGATACGCCTTCGGCTCGCGCGGCGCGATCTGCCACAGCAACCCGGACTACCGCGCCGCCGCGGCCGGCATCACCGAACAGCTCGCCCGCCGCTACGGAAACCACCCGGCCCTCGCCCTGTGGCACGTCCACAACGAGTACGGCGTCCCGGTCAGCGCCTGCTACTGCGACCACTGCGCCGCCCACTTCCGCCGCTGGCTCACCGCCCGCCACGGCACCGTCGAGGCCGTCAACGAGGCCTGGGGGACCGCTTTCTGGGGCCAGCGCTACCGGGACCTCGGCGAGATCGACCCGCCCCGCACCACCCCGACCGTCGGCAATCCCGCCCAGCAGCTCGACTACGCCCGCTTCGCCGACGCCACCATGCGCGAGAACTTCCGCGCCGAGCGCGACCTGCTGCACCGGTACGCTCCCGGCATCCCCGTCACCACCAACTTCATGACCGCCCTCAGCCAGTGCGAGTCGGTGGACTACTGGGCCTGGGGGCGCGAGGTCGACCTCGTCACCAACGACCACTACCTGATCACCGACGGCCGCCGCACCCACGTCAACCTCGCCATGGCCGCCGACCTCACCCGCTCGGTGGCGGGCGGCGCCCCCTGGCTGCTCCTCGAACACTCCGCGGGCGGCGTCAACTGGCAGCCCCGCAACCCCGCCAAGCGCCCCGGCGAGATGGCCCGCAACAGCCTCTCCCACGTCGCCCGGGGCTCCGAGGGCGCGATGTTCTTCCAGTGGCGGCAGTCCCGGCGCGGCGCCGAGAAGTTCCACTCGGCGATGCTCCCGCACGCCGGCACCGACTCCCGGATCTGGCGCGAGGTCTCCCGGCTGGGCGCGGACATCGGCCTGCTGGACGGCGTCCGCGCCACCCGGACCGTCGCCGACGCGGCCATGGTCTGGGACTGGCAGTCCTGGTGGGCGCAGTCCCTGGAGTGGCGGCCCAGCCAGGACCACGACGCCCGCGAGCGCGCCGACACGTTCTACGCCTCGCTCTACGACCGGCACCTCACCGTCGACTTCGCCCACCCCGACGCCGACCTCTCCGGCCACCCCCTGGTCGTCGTCCCGGCCCTCTACCTCGCCACCGAGGAGACCGGCCGCAACCTGCGCCGGTACGTGGAGGGCGGCGGCACCCTCGTCGTCTCGTACTTCTCCGGCATCGTCGACACGAACGACGCCGTGCACCCCGGGCCGTACCCGGGCCCGCTCCGGGACGTGCTGGGGCTGACCGTCGAGGAGTTCTCGCCGCTCGCCGAGGGGGAAACGGTCCGCCTGATCACCCCCGAGGGCGCCCCGGAGGGCCCGGAGCTCACCGGTGACCTCTGGTCGGACGTGGTGATCCCGCGCGGCGCCGAGACGGTGTGGTCCTACGCGAACGGCATCCCGGCGGGCCGCCCCGCCGTCACCCGCCACCGCCTCGGCGAGGGCACCGCCTGGTACGTCTCCACCCGGCTGAGCGGCGCGGACCTGGACGCCGTCCTCGACCGGGCCTGCGAGGACGCCGGCATCGCGCCCCGCACCTCGCTTCCGTACGACGTCGAGGCCGTCACCCGGGCCGGTGAGAGCGGCACGTACCTCTTCGTCATCAACCACACCGGGGACGCGGCGAAGGTGCCGCTCGACGCCCCCGGCACCGAACTCCTCACCGCCGAGCCCGTCGCGGGCGAACTCGCCGTCCCGGCGGGTGCCGTCCGCGTCGTCCGGCTCGACGGCTGAGGCCGCACGACCGCTCCACCCCCAGGCAACTCCCGCGCACGGTCGAAGGGACATCGACGATGCACGCAACGAAGCACGGCAGGAAGAGAGCGGCGGCGCTGGCCGCCTCGCTCTCCGGACTCCTGCTGGCCGCCCTGCCCGCCCAGTCCGCCCACGCCGCCACCACCCTCGCCAACCCCGGCTTCGAGTCGGGCTCCACCGGCTGGTCGGCCTACTCGGCGGGCGGGCAGAACGCCGCCTCGTTCACCGAGGCCGGCGGCCACGGCGGCAGCACCCGGCTCAGCCACTGGTCCGCCTCCGCCTACAAGGTGGAGACGTACCAGTACCTCACCGGCCTCACGGACGGCACCTACACCCTGAGCGCCTGGGTGCGCTCCGGCGGCGGCCAGAACTCCGCCTACATCGCCCTGCGCAACTGCGGCAGCGCCGAGCAGCGCACCGACCTGCCGCCCACCGCCAACGGCGCCTGGATCCGTCTCGTCACCTCCGTGAAGGTGGTCGGCGGCGCCTGCACCATCAGCCTGAACTCCGATGCCCACGCGGGGGAGTGGGCCAACTTCGACGACATCTCCTTCGTCCCCGGCGCGACCGGCCTCACCGTCAAGGGCGGCGACCTCTCCACGCTCCCGAAGAACGAGGCCCACGGCGCCGTCTACCGCTCCGCGAGCGGCACCACCGGCGACGCGATGGGCCTGCTGAAGTCCGCCGGGATGAACTACGTCCGCCTCAAGGTGTGGGTGGACCCGGCCGACGGCTTCAACGACAAGGCCCACGTCCTGGCCATGGCCAAGCGCGCCAAGGCCCTCGGCATGAAGGTGCTCGTCGACTTCCACTACTCCGACAGCTGGGCCGACCCCGGCAAGCAGAACAAGCCCGCCGCCTGGTCGGGACACGGCTACGCGCAGCTGCGCACGGACGTCTACGACCACACGTACGACGTGCTGAACGCGCTCAAGGCGCAGGGCACCACCGCCGACATGGTCCAGATCGGCAACGAGATCAACGCCGGCATGCTCTGGCCCGAGGGCTCCACCGACCACTGGTCCCAGCTCGCCGGACTCCTCACCTCCGGCGCGAACGCGGCCAAGGCGGTCTCCTCCGGTACGCAGGTGGCCCTGCACCTGGCCAAGGGCGGCGACAACGCGGGCACCCGCTGGTGGTTCGACAACGCGGTGGCGTACGGCGTGCCCTTCGACGTCATCGCGCTCTCGTACTACGGCTACTGGCACGGACCGCTCTCCGACCTCCAGACCAACCTGGACGACGCCGCCTCCCGCTACGGGAAGCCGGTACTGGTCGCCGAGACCGCCTACGCCCACACCCTCGCCGGCGCCGACGGCCTGGAGAACAACATCGCCACCGCGGACCAGCTGGTCAGCGGCTACCCGGCCACCCCGGCGGGCCAGGCCGCCAACCTGCGCGACGTGCTGAACGTCGTCGAGGCGGTCCCCGGCGGCCGGGGCCTGGGCGCGGTGTACTGGGAGCCGGCCTGGACCGCAGTCGGCGGCAGCGGCTGGGACCCGGCGGACCCGGCCTCCGGCAACGCCTGGGAGAACCAGGCCCTGTTCGGCTACGACCAGAAGCTGCTGCCGGCCGCGAACTGGTTCGCCCACCGGTAACCGCGCGGCATCACGCCTGCGGGGTCTTCGTCTCCAGCGGGGCGCTGCGCCACTTCCACGAGGTGACGCGCTCGCGGCCCGGAAGGTCGCCGCGGCCGGTGGACCAGAGCAGCACGGCCCACCGGTCCGCGTCGTCCGGCGCGTCGGGGAAGAGCCGGGCCAGCGCCCGGTCGCACAGGGCGGCGGGCGGCTCCCAGGAGATGCCCAGGCCGGACGCGATGTCATGGGCGTGCACCAGGGTCTCCACGACACCCATGGCCGCGAAGCCCTCCGGGTCGGAGACCCCGTACCCGTGGTACGAGCGGAGGGCCGGCGAGGCCGTACGCACCATCGCGGCCAGCAGCGCGCCGCTCGCCTCCAGCGTCTGGAGCAGCCCCGCCGTGCCGGCCTCCGGGTCGGCGAAGATCGCGTTCCACGGCCCGCCCTCGCGCCGGGGGCCCCAGTGGTAGGGCACCTCGGTCTCCACCGACGGCGTGCGCGGGCCGAGCTGGACGGCGTACGCGAACAGGTCGTCGCTCAGGTGCTCCGCGGTCTCCCAGCAGTCCCACGTCAGGGTCCCGGCCGGGACGCGCCAGTCGGCGGAAGCGGAGGCGGCGAGGGTGTCGACCGTCAGCCGGACCGCCTCGGTCACGTCGTCGGCGGTGACCGGCAGCCGCGTACCGGTGAGCGCCGCGCGTTCGGCGGCGCCGCACTCCACGCAGAACTCGTTGCCCTCCGGATCGGCCAGGGTCGCCCAGCCGCGTCCGTTCGGCTTGCGGTGGTCGCCGACCAGGGTGGCGCCGAGGGCCAGCAGCCGTTCGACCTCCTCGTCCCGGGTGCGGTCCTGGGGCTGGACGTCCAGGTGGACGCGGTTCTTGGTCTGCTTCTTGTCCGGCACGGTGACGAAGAGGAGGGCGGTGCCCGGGATCTCGATCAGGGCCTCGGGGTCACCGGGCAGATCGTCGTCGGAGAGCGGGGCATCGAGCACGGCCGACCAGAAGGTGCCCAGGGTGTAGGCGTCGGCGCAGTCGATGGTGATGTGCTGCACATGGGAAGTCATGCGCTCACTGTCGCCGGTGGCCCCCGCGTGGTCCAGCGAGATATGCCGGAGGGGGTGGGACGGTCCGCCGTCCCACCCCCTCCAAGGCTCTGCCGGAACCTACTTCACCGGGGTGAAGTCGCGCGCCCCGATGAACTCCGGGCGGCGGATCGGCGCCGCGAACGGCTCCTGTGCGGTGTTCTCCACGCTGTTGAACACGATGAACACGTTGCTGCGCGGGTACGGGGTGATGTTGTCGCCCGAGCCGTGCATCGCGTTGCAGTCGAACCAGGTCGCCGAACCCGGCCTGCCCGTGAAGAGCTTGATGCCGTGCCGGTCCGCCATCTTCGTCAGCGCCTCGTCGGACGGGGTGCCGGCGTCCTGCATCTGGAGCGACTTCTTGTAGTTGTCCTTCGGCGTCTCGCCCGCACAGCCGAGGAACGACTTGTGCGAGCCGGGCATGATCATCAGCCCGCCGTTGGTGTCGTGGTTCTCGGTCAGCGCGATCGACACGGACACCGTCCGCATGTTCGGCAGACCGTCCTCGGCGTGCCAGGTCTCGAAGTCCGAGTGCCAGTAGAACCCCGAGGCACCGAAGCCGGGCTTGACGTTGATCCGCGACTGATGGACGTAGACGTCCGAGCCGAGGATCTGGCGGGCCCGGCCCACCACCCGCTCGTCGGCGACCAGCCGGGCGAAGACCTCGCTGATCCGGTGGACCTCGAAGACCGAGCGCACGGACTGCGACTTCGGTTCGATGATCGAGCGTTCGTCGGCGCGGACGGCCGGATCGGCGATCAGCCGCTCCAGTTCGGCGTGGTAGCCGGTCACCTCGTCCGGGGCGATCAGCTGCTCGACGGTGAGGAAGCCGTCGTGCTCGTAGCCCTGGAGTTCCTTGGCGGTGATCGGACCCGGCGCGCCCGGCGCGGACCAGATGACCGGGTCCTGGCGGGGAGTGGTCATCTCGGCGGCGCCGCGCGAGGGGTACAGGTCGGTGCGTACGTCGGTGGTCATGGGTTCAGCCCTCCTCGGTCAGCAGTGGATAGACACCGTTCTCGTCGTGCTCCTCCCGTCCGGTGACCGGCGGGTTGAAGACGCAGACGCAACGGAAGTCCGTCTTGGGTCGCATCGTGTGGCGCTCGTGGCCGTCGAGCAGGTACATGGTGCCCGGCGTGATCCAGTGCTTCTCACCGGTCTCGTCGTCGGTCAGCTCGGCCTCGCCCTCGACGCACAGGACCGCCTCGATGTGGTTCGCGTACCACATCGACGTCTCGGTACCGGCGTACATCGTGGTCTCGTGGAGCGAGAAGCCGACCTTCTCCTGGGCGAGCACGATGCGCTTGCTCTCCCAGGTCCCGGAGGCGGCCTTGACATGCCGGTCGGTGTTCTCGACGTCGGCGAACGATCGGACGATCACGGTGGTTCGGTGCCTTTCTCTCTACGACGGTGGTGCGGGTGGGGGCCGTGCGGTTCAGGCGGTCTCGCGGACGGCGCGGGCCAGCGTGCGCAGGCCCTCGTCCAGTTCCTCGGGGGTGATGGTGAGCGGCGGCAGCAGCTTCACGACCTCGCTCTGCGGGCCCGAGGTCTCCAGCAGCAGCCCCAGCTGGAAGGCGCGGGCGCAGATGGCCGACGCACGCGCCGGGTCGTCGAACTCCAGGCCCCAGACCAGGCCGCGGCCCCGGAAGCGGGCGCTGTCGTGCTCGCCGCAGATGGCCAGCATCGTCTGCTCCACCTGCTCGCCCCGGGCCTGCGTCTGCTTCTCCATCTGGCCGTCCGCCCAGTAGGCGTCGAGCGCGGCGGCCGCGGTGACGAACGCGGGGTTGTTGCCGCGGAAGGTGCCGTTGTGCTCGCCCGGCTCCCAGACGTCCAGCTCCGGCTTGAACAGGCACAGGGACATGGGCAGTCCGTAGCCGCTGATGGACTTCGACAGCGTCACGATGTCCGGCGTGATGCCGGCCTCCTCGAAGGAGAAGAAGCCGCCGGTACGGCCGCAGCCCATCTGGATGTCGTCGACGATCAGCAGCATGTCCTGGCGGTGGCACAGCTCCTGGAGCGCGCGCAGCCACTCGGCGCGGGCCACGTTGATGCCGCCCTCGCCCTGGACGGTCTCCACGATCACGGCGGCCGGGTGGTTGAGCCCGGAGCCCTGGTCCTCGAGCAGCCGCTCGAACCAGAGGAAGTCGGGGACCTGGCCGTCGAAGTAGTTGTCGAACGGCATCGGCGTGCCGTGCACCAGCGGGATGCCGGCGCCGGCCCGCTTGAACGCGTTGCCGGTCACGGCCAGCGAGCCGAGCGACATCCCGTGGAAGGCGTTGGTGAACGAGACGACGGACTCGCGGCCCTTGACCTTGCGGGCGAGCTTCAGGGCGGCCTCGACGGCGTTGGTGCCCGTCGGGCCGGGGAACATCACCTTGTACGGAAGGTCGCGGGGGCGCAGCACGACGTTCTGGAAGGTTTCCAGGAAGGCCCGTTTGGCGGTGGTCGCCATGTCGAGGCCGTGCGTGATGCCGTCGCGTTCGATGTAGTCGATCAGCGCGCGCTTGAGCACCGGGTTGTTGTGGCCGTAGTTGAGCGAGCCCGCGCCGGCGAAGAAGTCCAGGTACGAGTGGCCGTCCTCGTCGGTCAGCCGGGCGCCCTGGGCGCGGTCGAACACGGCGGGCCAGCCGCGGCAGTAGCTCCGGACCTCGGATTCCAGGGTCTCGAAGACACTGAGGGCGGGCGGGGTGATGGTCACAGCGGGTCTCCTGCGGGGCGTGAGGTGGTGTGACGGGCGGCGTTGAAGGAAGCTGCGGTGGGGGGAGGTGCGCGCGCTCAGGCGTGGAACGGCCCGATGCGGTACAGCACTTCCGGCAGATGGGTGCCTTCGGGGAACAGTCCGCCGTCGAAGAGCACCTCGCGCTCCAGGGCCACGTCGTGGCGCTGCGCGTAGGAGGTGAACAGGCGGTCCGACGCGGTGTTGTCCGGGGTGACGGTCGTCTCGACCGAGGCGAGGCCCTGTTCGGCGGCGACGCGTGCGGTCAGGGAGTCCAGCAGCTTCGCCGCCAGGCCGGTCCCGCGGTGGCCGTGGTCGACGGCCACCTGCCAGACGACGAGCGTCTCGGGGCGGTCGGGCCTGATGTACCCCGTCACGAAGGCGACCGGCGTGCCGGTCTCGTCACGCGCGACCACGGAGGTCGCCGCGAAGTCACGGCACCACAGCAGGTAGCTGTACGAGGAGTTGAGGTCCAGGACCTCGGAGTCGCGGGCGATGCGCCAGATCGCGGCTCCGTCCTCCACTCGTGGCGTGTCGATCGTAAGGAATTCGCTTCGGGCACTTGCAAAATCTGCTGGTGCGGCGGTCATGGCATTTGAATTTACCTAGCAAATTTCGAAATTGCATCGACGTCAGGGGTTGGGTGGAGCGATCGGCTGTGTTATCGGGCGGGTGCGCGCACCGGCGCGAATCGCTGGCGTTTCCTTCCGTTTTGACCCGGATTTTTCGGACAGAACTCCGGCTGTGTGGAGTCGGTCACAAGCCCATAACTCTCTCCACACACAAGCGAAATGAGCCCGGGAGGGGGCTCGGAAACGAGGGTGTTTAGCCTCGGGAGGAGCGGGCATAAGAATGCGGGGAGCTGCTCAGAATTAAGCAGCTCCCCGCAATTGTCGAAAGCGGTGCGATTTATTCGCTGGGCCAGGTTTCCGAGACGGCCTTCCGGGCAGCCTCCAGATCGACCTGCCGGCCCGCGTCGGCCAGCGCCGACCCCAGAGCCGCGAGCGAGGCGAGCACCGCGCCCCGCGTCGCATCCACCCCGTAGTGATTGACCCGGATCATCTCCTTGGACAGCGCCCCGCCACCCGCGATCAGCGGCAGCGACGGCTCGCCCGCGAGCGCCCGCGCGACCAGCGCCGACGCGTCCACCCCCTCGGGCGTGCGCAGCGTCGTCGCCACAGGGGCCGCGTCCCGCGCCTCACGCACGTACGGGGTCAGACCGCCGCCCAGTGCCACCGCACCGGCCCGGGTGGCCGCGGCGGCCGCCGCGTGACGCGCCATCACCGCGTCGAGGCCCTCCGCCTCGATCCGCTCCACGCACGCCTCCAGGGCCAGCATCTCCAGCTGGGCCGGGGCATGCAGCAGCGCCTTGCGGCCACCGTCGATCCAGCGCTCCTTCCAGTCGAGCAGCGACAGGTACGAGCGGCGCGGCGCCTGCGGGTTGGCCGCGATCCGCTCCCAGGCGCGCCCGCTCACGGACACCGCCGACACCCCGGCCGGCCCGCCCATCGCCTTCTGCGCCCCGATCACGCACAGGTCCACGCCCCAGGCGTCCGGCAGCAGCGGCTCCGCGCCCACCGAGGCGACCGCGTCCAGCATGAACAGCGCCCCGTGCGCCCGCACCACCTCGCCGATCTCCGCGACCGGGTTGGTGTTCCCCGTCGCCGCCTCGGCGTGCACCAGCGAGACGAAGTCGATCTCCGGGTGCGCGGCCAGCGCCTCGGCGACCTGGGCGGCGGTGACGGCCGTGTGGAAGGGCACCTCCAGGTCGACGACCTCGGCGCCGCAGTCGCGCAGCCAGTTGCCGAAGGTCTGCCCGTAGGGGCCGGTCACCACGTTCAGCGCCGTCGAACCGGGCCGGGCGCCGCCCCTGATGCAGCCCTCCAGGGGCAGCAGCGCCTCGCCCTGCATGACGACGACGTCCTGCTCGGTGGCCAGCAGACCGGCCACCCGCCGCTCGATCGCCGCGAAGTGCGCGGCGGTCAGCGGGGCGAGGTCGAGGAAGGGGTGCGTCACGGCGGTGCTCTCTTCGGGTTCGGATCGGCGGGCGCCGGTCTGCTGACCGGGCGTCCTCGAGAGTACCCAGGGCCCGCCGCACGGCCCGGGACAGGGCGACGGCCCCGCGACGGCCCCTCGTACAGTGCTGGGCATGACTGATCACGAGGCATCGCGGGTGCTGCATGTGAAGGGGCGGGTGCTCACCGGACCCGACGAGGTCAGGGACGAGCTGTGGGCGGTGGACGGCCGGGTCGCCTACGAGCGGCCACCCGGCGCGGACGACGCCGTCACCGTCTCCGGCTGGGCCCTGCCCGGACTGGTCGACGCCCACTGCCACGTCGGACTCGACCACCACGGCGCCGTGGACGCGGCGACCAGCGAGAAGCAGGCGCTCGACGACCGGGAGGCGGGGGCGCTGCTCCTGCGGGACGCGGGCTCGCCCGCGGACACCCGGTGGATCGACGACCGCGAGGACCTGCCGAAGATCATCAGGGCCGGCCGCCACATCGCCCGGCCCCGCCGCTACACCCGTAACTACGCCTGGGAGGTCGAGCCGGACGAACTCGTCGCCTACGTGGCCCAGGAGGCGCGGCGGGGCGACGGCTGGGTGAAGCTCGTCGGCGACTGGATCGACCGCGAGGTGGGCGACCTGACCGCCCTGTGGCCGCGCGAGGCGGTGGAGGCGGCCATCGCCGAGGCGCACCGGCTGGGCGCCCGGGTCACCGCGCACTGCTTCGCGGAGGACTCGCTGCGCGACCTCGTGGAGGCCGGGATCGACTGCGTCGAGCACGCCACCGGGCTGACCGAGGACACCATCCCGCTCTTCGCGGAGCGCGGTGTGGCGATCGTCCCGACCCTGGTCAACATCGCCACCTTCCCCTCGCTGGCGCAGAGCGGCGAGGCCAAGTTCCCGCGCTGGTCCGCCCATATGCGCCGGCTGCACGAACGCCGCTACGACACCGTGCGCGCCGCCTACGACGCCGGGGTGCCGGTCTTCGTCGGCACCGACGCGGGCGGCGTCCTCGCGCACGGTCTGGTGGCCGACGAGGTCGCGGAACTGGTGAAGGCGGGCATCCCGCCGCTGGAGGCGCTGTCCGCGACGACCTGGGGCGCACGCGCGTGGCTCGGCAGGCCGGGTCTGGAGGAGGGGGCACCGGCCGACCTCGTGGTGTACGACGAGGACCCGAGGGCCGACGTGCGGGTGCTGGCCGGGCCGCGCCGGGTCGTCCTGAACGGGCGCGTGATCGCCTGACGCACCGCGTTGACCGGCAGTGACCCGGGGGCGGCCCGCTCGTTGAACCTTTTCCGTGTACGCGGCACGGTCACCGTACGAGCAGCCCCCGCGCTGTCCGAAACGCCGTGGCGCTCAGTGAAACGGGTGAACGCGAGGAACGCACGTGCCGGAATATTCGAAAACAGGCACGGAAACCCCCCTTTGGAGTGAACTGGGCTCAGGTGTCCGCCAGTTCACCCTCTGTGCGTAAAGATTCACGGAGTCGAGGCCACCGGTGCCCGCGATGTCCCCCATTGGACGGCGCCGGTGGCTCCATGTCTCTTGTGGGGGTTCCACCATCTTGAACAGCAACACCTTCCGTCTCGCTGCCCTGGCGGTCGCCGCCGCACCCGTCGCGCTGCTGGTCACCGTCCCGGCCCACGCGGCTCCCGCGACCACCACCACGTCCGGCGGCGACGGGAAGGCGAGCGCGACCGTGCTCCGCACCGCGCTCGACGTCTCGCTCCTCAACAAGGCGGTCGACGTACCGCTGAAGGTCACGCTCAACGAGGTGCACGCACCGCGCACCGCCGAGGAGACCGCGCTGAGCGTCCGGCTCGACGGGGTGGACCGCGGAAAGCCGTTCAGCGTCCTCAAGGCGGACGTGGCCACCGCGAAGGCCACCGCCGACAAGCACCGCGCGGCCGGCTACAGCAACCTCGCCAACGCCCGGGTGAGCCTGCCGGGGCTCGCGGTGTTCCCGCTGATCGAGGTGGAGAAGGTCACCTCCAAGGCGGTCTGCGAGGCGGGCAGCCGCCCGGTCGCCGAGTCCAACGTGCTCGGGCATGTGTCGGTGCTCGGCAAGCGCGTCACGCTCACGGCGGGCGGCACCACGCGGGTCGCGGTGCCGGGTGTCGGAGAGGTGAGCCTCGACCTGTCGAAGACGGAGACCACCTCGCGCACGGCCGCGGCGGTGGCGCTCCAGCTGAAGGTGTCGGTCAACCCGGGCCGGCTGAACGTCGCGGACGTCCAGGGCGAGGTCACGCTCGCGGAGGCCACCTGCGAAACCCCGAAGGGCCACGGCGGCCACAGCGGCGGCGGGGACAACGGGGGCGGTCACAACGGCGGTGGTGACAACGGCGGCAACGAGAACGGGGGTAACGAGAACGGGGGCAACGAGAACGGCGGCGGCGAGAACGGGGGCTCCGGCAACGGCGGTTCGACCGGCGGCGGCTCCGGCGACGGCGGCTCCACGGGCGGCGGCGACAAGGCCGACACCACCGGGGGCGGCGGCGACGTGAAGACCCAGACCGGCACGGACCAGGCACCCGCCGCGAGCGACGCGGACCTGGCCGAGACGGGCAGCAGCTCCAGCACCCCGTACATCGCGGGCGGCGCGGCCCTGCTGCTGGCGGCCGGCGCGGGCGCCATGGTCGTGACCCGCCGCCGCGCGCGGGGCTGACGGCCCGAGGGGAGGAACCCCGGGGGCGGGGGTGGTGAGCGGTGCTCCGAGGGGGGAGCACCGCTCACCTCATGAGGAGACGGCCGGCGGCGGGAGCACCGCTCACCGTGCGTGCAGGCGCTCCGGGACCGGAGCACCGCTCACCTCATGAAGAGACGGCCGACGGCGGGAGCACCGCTCACCCACGAGTGCGCCGTCCTACCGCCCCGCCACCGTCAGCGCCTGGAGCGCCAGGTCGAGGGCCTGGAGGAAGCGGTTGGTCGTCGTCCGGTCGCGTACCGCCAGCCGCAGCCAGCCGTCCCCGAGCCCGGGAAACGTATCGCCGCGCCGGGCCGCGAAGCCCAGCAGCCGCAGCCGGTCCCTTATCTCGGCGGCCCCGTCGAGGCGGATCAGCACGAACGGCCCCTCGGCCGGCTCCACCACCCGCACCTCGGTGAACTCGCGCAGACCGGCGACCAGATGGGCCCGGTCCACGACGATCCGGTCCGCCGCGTCGGCGGCCTCCGCCAGGGCCCTGGGCTCCACGCACGCCTCCGCCGCCGCCAGCGCGGGCGACGACACCGGCCACAGCGGCTGCGCCTCCTCCAGGGTGCGGATCGTCTCCGGGGCGGCCGCCACGTAACCGATGCGCAGCCCGGCGAGCCCCCAGGTCTTGGTGAGGCTGCGCAGGACGACGAGCCCGGGGATGTCCGTACGCCCGCACAGGGCCTCGCGTTCGCCCGGGACCGCGTCCATGAACGCCTCGTCGACCACCAGGGTGCGCCCGGGGCGGGCCAGCCGTTCGAGGACGGCGGCGGGATGGAGCACGGACGTCGGGTTGGTCGGATTGCCGACCACCACGAGATCCGCCTCGGCGGGCACATCGGCCGGGTCGAGCCGGAAGCCGTCCCCGGGCCGCAGCAGGACCCGCCCCACCTCGTGCCCGGCCGCGCGCAGCGCCGCCTCGGGCTCGGTGAACTGAGGGTGCACCACATACGGCCGCTCGGCCGGCAGCGCGCGGGCGATCAGGACGAACGCCTCGGCCGCACCGGCGGTCAACAGGACGCGTTCCGGGGGCAGTCCGTGCCGTTCGGCGACGGCCGCACGTGCCTCGCGCCCGTCGGGATACGCGGCGAGCGCACCCAGCGAGCCGGCTATCCGCTCCTTGAGCCAGGCCGGTGGGGTCCCGGCCCGTACGTTGACGGCGAGATCGGTCAGATCCCGGTCCCGTCCGCGTACTTCCGCGTCGCCGTGGTGACGCAGATCGTGCGTGCCCGCGCCTGTCGCGTCGGGACTCTCAGTGGGAGTGTGCATGACCGCCGTGGTGGGGGTGTGGTGTGGGGGAGTGCGCCGTCGTCTGGGTGGACTCCGGCAGGATGACTATGCGCCCCGCACCCGGTTTCACGCAACGGTCCCGACCGGCCGGCGCGCGACCGCGCAGGTGGCCATCGACGGGTGCCCGTCACGGGGCCGCGACTTCCTTTTGGGCACGAGGAGTTGACCGCCCCCGGCGAGGGCGGCGGCCTCGGCCACCGAGGGGGTGCCGAGGGCGGCGAGCACCGCGCCGGAGGGGTGCGGGACGGCGACCCGGGCCAGCACCTCGGCCGGGTGCGCCCGCAGCGGCACGCCCAGCCGTGCGGCGGCGCCCACGATCCCCGGCTCACGGGCCTTCGCCTCGGCGGTGGCCAACTCGGCGACCGCGCCCACCGGAAGTCCGGCCTCCCGCAGGACCTCCGCGACCAGCCCGGCCACCTCGTCCGCCGAGACGCCCCGGGCGGCGCCGACCCCGACCACGAGCGCGTCGAGATGCGCGGACCGGGTTGCATCGGCTAGCAAGAGGCCATGGCGGTGTTCGTCGCGCTCGGCGCGTTCCTGATGACCCTGGCCGGCGGCTGGGTCGCCCAGCGCGTCAGCGACCGCCGCCACCTGGTCCTCGGTCTGGCCGGCGGGCTGATGCTCGGCGTGGTCGGCCTGGACCTGCTGCCCGAGGCGGTGGAGGCGGCGGGCGGCCTGGTCTTCGGCGTCCCGGCGGCCCTGCTGCTGTTCGTCGGCGGTTTCCTCGTGGCCCACCTGGTGGAGCGGCTGCTCGCGGTGCGCCAGGCGGCACACGGGGCGGCCGAGGAACGCGTCCCGCAGGTCGGGCTGACGGCGGCGGCCGCGATGGTCGGCCACAGCCTGATGGACGGCGTCGCGCTCGGCGCCGCGTTCCAGGTCGGCGGCGGGATGGGGGCGGCCGTCGCGCTCGCCGTGATCACGCACGACTTCGCGGACGGTTTCAACACGTACACGATCACCAGCCTGTACGGGAACGCCCGCCGCAAGGCCCTGACGATGCTGTTCGCGGACGCGGCGGCGCCCGTCGTCGGGGCGGCGACGACGCTGCTGTTCACCCTGCCGGAGGAACTCCTCGGCTGCTATCTCGGCTTCTTCGGCGGCGCGCTCCTCTACCTCGCCGCCGCCGAGATCCTGCCCGAGGCGCATCACGACCACCCGGCCCTCTCCACCCTGCTGTGCACGGTGGCCGGAGCGGGTTTCATCTGGCTGGTGGTGGGCCTCGCGCAGTGACCCCGCCCCCGTGGTCACCCCCGGCACCGCTCGACGAACCGCACGGCCGTGCCGGGCGAGGCGGCCCAGTGCGTGTGCAGATAGCTCGCGTGCACGTTCCCCCGCACGAACCCCTCGACGCGCCGCTCGGGCCGGTGCATGCCCCAGGCGGGCTCGTCCCCCGCCCCGGGCTCGATGACGGTCCGGTGGAACTCGTGCCCCCGCATCCGCGCCCCGGCGGGCGCCAGCACGTTGTCGGTGAGCGCCACGGCATCCCGGTACCCGAGCGTCAGCCGCTTGGTCATCCGCGCGTCGGCGTCGAGCACCCCGCACATCGGCAGCCCGTCCAGCGACCGCGCCAGATACAACAACCCGGCACACTCGGCAGCCACCGGCGCCCCGCTCCGGGCCAGCTCCGCCACGGCCTTCCGCAACGCCTCATTGGCCGACAACTCGGGGGCGTACACCTCGGGGAACCCGCCCCCGATGACGACGCCCCGGGTCCCCAGCGGCAACGCCTCGTCCCGCAGCGGATCAAAGGTCACGACGTCGGCCCCCGCAGCGGCGAGCAACTCGGTGTTCTCCGCGTAGGAAAACGTAAAAGCAGCCCCACCTGCCACAGCAACGATGGGCCGCGCCTCCGCCATATCCAGCCCCTCCGGCGTTTGAGGAGCGGGGTCCGGGGCGGAGCCCCGGTTACGGGAAGGGGCGGGGAGGGGAACAGCCCCGCCGAAGGCGCCCCCCACGGCGCCCCCCGCCCCCCACTCCACCCCCGGCAACGCCGGCGCCGACCGCGCCAACGCCACCAACCCCTCCAGGTCACACCCCGCAGCCACCTGCCCCGCCATCGCCGCGACAGCGGCCACCGCATCGGACCGCCGCTCCGCCACCGGCACCAGCCCCAGATGCCGCGACGGCACGGAAACCCCCTCCGCCCGCCGCAAGGCACCCAGCACCGGCACCCCCGACTCCTCCAGCGCCTCCCGCAGCAGCGCCTCGTGCCGGTCGGACCCCACCTTGTTCAGGATCACCCCGCCGATCCGCACCTCCGTGTCCCAGGACGCGAACCCGTGCACCAGCGCCGCCACCGACCGGGACTGCGAGGACGCGTCCACGACCAGTACCACCGGCGCCCGCAGCAGCTTCGCCACATGCGCCGTGGACGCCAGCTCGCCGAGCCCCGAGGCACCGTCGTACAGCCCCATCACGCCCTCGACGACCGCCAGCCCGCACCCCCGTGCCCCGTGCGCGAAGAGCGGCGCGATCAGCTCGGGCCCGCACATGTACGCGTCGAGGTTGCGCCCCGGCCGCCCGGTCGCCAGCGTGTGGAAACCGGGGTCGATGTAGTCGGGGCCCACCTTGTGCCCGGACACGGCGAGCCCCCGCGCGGCGAACGCGGCCATCAGCCCCGTCGCGACGGTGGTCTTGCCGCTGCCCGAGGAGGGCGCGGCGACGACCAGGCGGGGGATGTTCACCACTCGATGCCCCTCTGGCCCTTCTGGCCGGCGTCCATCGGGTGCTTGACCTTCGACATGTCCGTCACCAGGTCCGCCGCGTCCAGCAGCGCGGCGGGCGCGTTGCGGCCGGTGATCACCACATGCTGCGTACCCGGGCGGTCGCGCAGCACCGAGACGACCTCGTCGGTGTCGATCCAGCCCCAGTGCAGCGGGTAGGCGAACTCGTCCAGCACGTACAGCCGGTACGTCTCGGCGGCCAGGTCGCGCTTGACCTGCTCCCAGCCCTCACGGGCCTTCGCCTCGTTGTCCGTCTGGTCGTCGCGCTGGACCCAGGACCAGCCCTCGCCCATCTTGTGCCAGGCGACCGGCCCGCCCTCGCCGCTCGCGCCGAGGACCTTCAGGGCGTTCTCCTCGCCGACCTTCCACTTCGCCGACTTCACGAACTGGAAGACCCCGATGGGCCACCCCTGATTCCAGGCGCGCAGCGCGAGCCCGAAGGCCGCCGTCGACTTCCCCTTGCCGATGCCGGTGTGCACCATCAGCAGCGGGCGGTTGCGCCGCTGCCGGGTGGTGAGTCCGTCGTCCGGCACGCTCTCCGGCTGTCCCTGCGGCATTACGCGGCCCTCCTGTCGCTGTGCCCGGGACCCGCGCCCCGGACGTCCTTGACCAGCCCGGCGATCGATTCGGCCCGCAGTTCGTCGAGCGTGACGGCGGTGCCGCCCAGCTCGCCCGCGAGGCTCGCCGCGAGTCCCAGCCGTACCGGCCCGGACTCGCAGTCCACGACGACCGACGCCGTGCCCTCCGCCGCGTGCAGCCGGGCGGCCCGCGCGGCCAGCGCCACCGGGTCCGGCCCGCCGGTCGCCCGCCCGTCCGTCACCACGACCAGCAGCGCCCGCCGGGACGGATCGCGCAGCCGCTCCACCCGCAGCACGTCATGGGCCTTGAGCAGCCCGGCGGCCACCGGGGTGCGCCCGCCGGTCGGCAGCGACTCCAGCCGGGCCGCCGCCGCGTCCACCGACGAGGTCGGCGGCAGCGCCAGCTCCGCGTCCCGGCCCCGGAAGGTGATCAGCCCGACCTTGTCGCGCCGCTGGTAGGCATCCATCAGCAGGGACAGGACCGCGCCCTTCACGGCGCCCATGCGCTGCCGGGCGGCCATCGAACCGGAGGCGTCCACGACGAACAGCACGAGGTTGCCCTCGCGCCCCTCCCGCGTCGCCTGCCGCAGATCGTCGCGCCGCACCACCAGACCCCGCCCGGACCGGCCCCGCGCCCGCTGGTGCGGGGCGGCGGCCAGGACGGTCGCGGCCAGGTGCAGCTTGGTCAGCGCGCCCTCGGGCCGCCGCGAACCCGTCGTCCGCCCGTGCTCGGTACGCGCCCGGGACCGCCGCCCCGCCGCGCCCTCGCCGAGACCGGGCACGCTCAGCATCTTCGTACGGAACGGCTCGCCGGCCCGCACGGGCTGCTGCTCGCCGCCCTGACCCGGCACGGACGGGGCGGGCCCGGACTGCTCGGATTCGCTCGTGCCGGGCGTGTCGTCGCTCCCGTCGGCCGGCGGGGGCGGCGTGTCGGGGCCGTCCCCCTGCGGCGGCAGCCCGCCACCGCCGCCACCGTCACCGCCGTCACCGGGCCCGTCCGGCTCCGGATCGTCGTCCCCGCCGCCGTTCTGCTCCAGCGTGTCGTCGAGCTTGTCCTCGTCGAGCCCCGGCGCGTCGAAGGGGTTGCGCCGGCGCCGGTGGGGGAGCGCGAGCAGCGCCGCCTGCCGGACGTCCTCGGCGAGTACGTCGGTACGCCCCGCCCACGCGGCCAGCGCGGTGGCGGTCCTGGCCATCACGATGTCGGCGCGCATCCCGTCGACCTCGAAGGCCGCGCAGGTCGCCGCGATCTGACGCAACGCCTTGTCCCCGAGCCGCACTTCGGGCAGCAGCGCCCGCGCCGCCGTGATCCGGTCCCGCAACTCCGCTTCCTCGTCGGCCCAGCGCGCCGCGAACGCCGCCGGGTCGTCCTCGTACGCCAGCCGCCGCCGGACCACCTCCACCCGCTGGTCCGTCTCCCGGGAGGCGGCGACCTCCACGGTCAGCCCGAACCGGTCGAGCAACTGGGGCCGCAGCTCGCCCTCTTCGGGATTCATCGTCCCGACGAGCAGGAACCGCGCCGCGTGCCGTACGGAGACGCCCTCGCGCTCCACGTACGAGGCACCCATGGCCGCCGCGTCCAGCAGCAGGTCCACCAGATGGTCGTGGAGGAGGTTGACCTCGTCCACGTACAGGATTCCGCGGTGCGCGTCCGCGAGCAGCCCCGGTTCGAAGGCCTTCACGCCCTCGGCGAGGGCCCGTTCGATGTCGAGCGCCCCGACGAGCCGGTCCTCGGACGCGCCGACGGGCAGCTCCACGGTCCGCGCCGCCCGCGACACGCCGGAGGCGTCCTCGTGCGGGCCGTCCGGACACGCCGGGTCGGGCGCCGCCGGGTCGCAGGAGAACCGGCAGCCCGCGACGACGGACACCCGCGGCATCAGCGCGGCCAGCGCGCGGACGGCGGTGCTCTTGGCGGTTCCCTTCTCACCCCGGACCAGGACCCCGCCCACGGCCGGGCTGACCGCGTTGAGCAGCAGCCCGAGCCGCAGGTCGTCCTGGCCGACGATGGCGGTGAAGGGGTAAGGCGTACTCACAGGGCCTCCTTGACGGGCATGGCGGGCGCTCCCGGCGGGATGAACGGCAGTCCGGACGGCGCGCCCGACTCGATGAGCCGCCACAGCGCGTCGGTGTCCGCGTGCTCCTCGATCAGGTCGCCTAGGCGGTCGAGCTGCTCCTCGCGCAGCGCGGCGAAACAGGTGTCGGGGGCGGGCACGAAGCGGCGGCCCGTGATGCGGGCGATCTCGGTCAGGAACCGGCGGCGGAACGCGTCGCTCTCCAGCGAACCGTGCCAGTGGGTGCCCCAGACGGAACCGGACCGGCAGCCGTCCAGCGGCGTGCCCCGCCCGTCCGTCAGGAACGGTTCGCCGCCGCGCACATCGGCGACGCCGTGATGGATCTCGTACCCCTCGACGGGCGCGCCGAGCGCCTCGCCGGCCGGCCGGGCGAGGGTCTTCTCGCGGTCGAAGCGCACGCGTACGGGCAGCAGCCCGAGCGCGTCGACCTGCCCGGCGCGCGACTCGACCTCGTCCTCGATGTGTTCGCCGAGGATCTGGTAGCCGCCGCAGATGCCGAGCACCGGCCGGCCCTCGGCCGCGCGCCGTCGCAGCGCGTCGGCGAGCCCGCGCTCGCGCAGCCAGGCGAGCGCCTTCACGGTGCCCCGGGTGCCGGGCACGATGACGAGGTCCGCGTCGGCCAGTTCCTCGGCCCGGTCCACGAAGCGGACGACGACGCCGGGTTCGGCGGCCAACGCGTCCACATCGGTGAAGTTGGACATCAGCGGCACCGCGCACACGGCGACGCGCAGGATGTCCTCGCCGTGCGGCGGGGCGACCGCCGACTCCCGTACGGTGCCGCGCAGCGACACACGCAGGCCGTCCTCCTCGTCGATGCCGAGCCCGTGCGCGAAGGGCAGCACTCCGTAGGTGGGGCGGCCCGTCAGATCGCGGAGCATGTCGAGCCCCGGTTCCAGCAGTGAGACGTCGCCCCGGAACTTGTTGACCAGGTACCCCGCGATCAGCTCCTGGTCCTCGGGCGCGAGCAGCGCGGTCGTGCCGAAGAACGAGGCGAAGACCCCGCCCCGGTCGATGTCCCCGACCACGACCACGGGGAAGCGCGCCGCACGGGCGATGCCCATGTTCACGATGTCCGTGCGCCGCAGGTTGATCTCGGCCGGACTGCCCGCCCCTTCGCAGATCACCGCGTCATATGTGTCCCGCAGCTGCTCCAGGCAGTCCGTGACGGTGGACAGCAGCTGTTCCTGCCGCCCGCCGTGGTAGCCGCGGGCGCTCATCTCGCCGACCGGCCGCCCCATCAGGACGACCTGGCTGGAGCGGTCGCCGCCGGGCTTGAGCAGCACCGGGTTCATCAGGGCGGTCGGCTCGACGCGGGCGGCCTGGGCCTGCATCGCCTGGGCGCGGCCGATCTCGGCGCCCTCGCGGGTGACGAAGGAGTTCAGCGACATGTTCTGCGCCTTGAACGGGGCGACCTTCACCCCCCGGCGTACGAGCCAGCGGCAGATGCCCGCGGTGACGACGCTCTTGCCCGCGTCCGAGGTGGTCCCGGCGACCAGCAGTCCGCCGCTCATATCGCTCTCCGTCCGGAAATACGGGGTCCGTGGGGTCGTGCGGCCCGGCGCGCGACCGCTGCCGCGCCCAGCCGGGCCGCCACGGTGACGCCCAGGGCGAGCACGCCCACCCGGCGCGAGAGGCGCACGGCACGCTCGATGTCCCCGGTCTCCACCGCCCGCCCGGCGTCCCCGTTGAGCACGGGCCGGTGTTCGACGCGCCCGCCGTAGGCGAGGGTTCCGCCGAGCCGTACGCCGAGCGCCCCGGCGAACGAGGCCTCCACCGGGCCCGCGTTGGGGCTCGGGTGCTTCGCGGCGTCCGCCCGCCAGGCCCGTACCGCCTCCCGGGGCCGGCCCCCGGCGGCCACGGCGAGGAGGGCGGTCAGCCGGGCGCCCGGCCAGCCCGCGAGGTCGTCGAGCCGGGCCGATGCCCAGCCGTACCGCCGGTAGCGGGGCGACTTGTGGCCGACCATCGCGTCGAGCGTGTTGGCGGCGCGGAAGCCGACGAGTCCGGGGACACCGGCGAGGGAGCCCCACACCAGGGCGCCGACCACGGCGTCCGAGGTGTTCTCGGCGACGGACTCGACGACGGCGCGGGCGATCCCGGGAGCGTCCAGCGCCTGCGGGTCGCGCCCGCACAGGTGCGGCAGCCGCTCCCGGGCCAGTTCGACGTCCCCGGCGGCGAGCGCCCCGCCGATGGCGCGGGCCTCGCGCCCCAGCGACGTACCGCCGACGACGGACCAGGTGGCGGCGGCGGTCAGGGCCACGGACACGGCGGGGTGGCGGCGCAGGGCGCGGGAGGCCAGCGCGGCGGACCCGGCGGCGCCTCCGGCGCAGAGCAGGGTGTGCAGGGCGCCCCAGCCGCGGTGGTCGCGCCAGAGCCGGTGTTCGACGGCTGCGGCGGCCCGTCCGAAGGCGGCGACCGGGTGCCCCCTGCGGGGGTCACCGAGCAGCAGGTCGCCGATCAGGCCGGCCGTGGCGCCGTACGCGTAGATGCGGTCGGCACGCACGGGTCAGCCGGCCGTACCGGTGTCCGCAGACAGGGGTGCTGGGGAGGGAGCCGTACGGCAGCCGGGCATGGCGACATGTCCTCACTCAGGGTCCGCGCCCTGGTTCGACGTGACGGCGACAAGAGTCTCCTGGCTTCCGGATCGGCGGATTCCCCCGGTCTTCCAGCCCGCTCGCGCGAGCCGTGACGTGCGGTGGTGGGGGACCGCTCCCCGGTGACAGTGGCGGGACCGCGCCGGATTCGCACCGGCTTCCTCTGCTGTCGCCGTAATGGCTCCGGCAGTCCACCACGCCCCGCGAACGCCCGTCAACTCGCTGTTGACCTGCGGCGGCGCGGTGTGGGCGGACGCACATCGGGCCGGACGCACACGGGGTGCGTCCGGCCCGATGGGGGTGGTGGTGCGTCAGGCGACGATCAGATAGATGCCGTACGCGACGGCCGCCGCGCAGAGCCCGAAGCAGACGTACGCCCCGGCGCGGGCCAGCAGCAGCGAGCCGCCCGCCGGACCGCCCTGCGCGGCCGGTTCCGGCTGCTTGGAGAGGCCGACGATGCCGAGGGTGAAGAGGCCCACCAGGGCGACGGTGGTGACGAGGGAGACGCCGAAGACGGTGCCCAGAGCTGCCCAGTCGATGTTCATACGGGGTGTCCTTACCGGAGTACCGGGGTCTGTCAGACCGTGGCGGGTCGGGCCGGATCGGCGGCGACGGGTGCGGCGGGCGCCGGGATGGTGGCGGCGAGGTCGTGGGCCTGGGCCAGGGTGGGCGGCGGGCTCACGGCCGCGATGGCCTGGGTGACGACACCCGCGGGCTCGGCCGGGGCCGCGTCCTCGGAGGGCGCCACATCGTCGTGGCCGACGGGCCGGCGGCGCGAGAGCATCCAGATCGCTCCCGAACCGGCGACCAGCAGCGCCGCGACGACCACGACGCCCCAGGTGCCCTGCTTGGTCAGGAACTCCGCGCCCGCGCCGACCAGACCGGCGGCCGGCAGGGTCAGGCCCCAGGCGACGAACATCCGGGTGGCGGTGGACCAGCGGACCACACCCCCGGAGCGGCCGAGGCCCGCGCCCATCACGGCCCCGGAGCAGGACTGCGTGGTGGACAGGGAGAAGCCGAGGTGCGAGGAGGCCAGGATGACGGTGGCCGCGCTGGTCTGGGCGGCGAAGCCCTGCGGGGGCTTCAGCTCGGTCAGGCCGCTGCCCATGGTGCGGATGATGCGCCAGCCGCCGAGGTACGTGCCGAGCGCGATGGCCAGGCCGGCGCTGACGATGACCCACACCGGCGGGTTGGAGCCGGGGGAGAGGACACCGCCGGTGACCAGGGCGAGCGTGATGATGCCCATGGTCTTCTGCGCGTCGTTGGTGCCGTGGGCGAGCGAGACGAGACCGGCCGAGGCGATCTGGCCGGCCCGGTAGCCCTTGGCGGTGGCCTTCTCCTGGGCGTCGTTCCGGATCTTCCCGCCGATCCGGTACGTGAGCCGGGTGGCCAGCAGCGCGGCCAGGCCGGCCACGATCGGGGCGGCGAGGGCGGGCAGCAGCACCTTGGTGACGATGGTGCCGCCGTTGACCGACGACCAGCCGGCGGACATCACCGCGGCGCCGATGAGGCCGCCGAACAGTGCGTGGGAGGAGCTGGACGGGAGCCCGACCAGCCAGGTCAGAAGATTCCACAGGATGGCGCCGACGAGCGCCGCGAAGATGACCTCGGTTCTGAGGCCGTCCTCATTGACGATCCCGCCGGAGATCGTCTTGGCGACCTCCACGGACAGGAACGCGCCGACCAGATTGAGAACGGCGGACATCGCGACCGCCGTCTTGGGTTTGAGGGCGCCGGTCGAGATGGTCGTGGCCATCGCGTTGGCGGTGTCGTGGAAACCGTTCGTGAAATCGAACACTAGAGCTGTCACGATCACTATCGCGAGCAGCAGCGTGATGTGTTCCATTTACCCAGGCAATCGTTCGACGTCATTGGCACGTGGAACGTAGGCAACTTGAGTGAACAGAAGATGAACTGAGCAGGGCGTTGCGGTGACCCCTGCCGCGGCGGCCGGGCGGGGCCCGGAAAGGATCTTCGTATGAGTGACCGACAGCACGAGGCGATCGGCCGGGGGTGGGAGGCGGTCGTCGCCACGGCCCGCCGGACGGCGGCCGAGGGGCTGGTCGTCGGAACCTCCGGAAACGTCTCCGTGCGCATCGGCGACACCGTGCTGGTCACACCCAGCGGAGTCCCGTACGAACGGCTCCGCCCCGAGGACCTGACCGGCGTCGATCCGGAAGGCAACCAGATCCTCGGGAAACTGACCCCCACCAGCGAACTTCCCCTCCATCTCGCCATCTACCGGAACACCGGGGCGACCGCCGTCGTGCACACCCACGCGGTCCACGCCACCGCCGTCTCCACACTCGTCACCGAGGTCCCCCCGGTCCACTACGCCGCCGCGATCCTGGGCGGCACCGTCCGGGTCGCCCCCTACGCCCGGTACGGCACCCCCGAACTCGCCGCGAACATGCTCGCCGCCCTCCGCGACCGCACCGGCTGCCTGCTCGCCAACCACGGCACCGTCACCTACGGGGCCACCCTCGACGAGGCGTACGACCGCACCGCCCAGCTCGAATGGCTCTGCCACGTCTGGCTCGCCGCCGGCTCCGTGCCCGGACGCAGCCCGTCCCTGCTCACGGAGGACCAGCTGGGCGAGGTGGGCGAGGCCCTGAAGGGGTACGGGCAGCGCTGAGGCGGTCCGTACGGGGCCCGTACGGCCCCGCCCACTGGCATCGCGCCGCCCGCACCCCGACACTGAGGGTGTGCGCCCGGTAACAGCGACGGCAGCGGCCGTCACCACACTCATCGGCGCCGGTGCGGCAGCGGTCGCGGCCGGCCGGATCGCGGGCGACGTCGCCCTGAAGACGCCGCCCGGACGTCCGCTCCCCGCCGACCGCGAACTCACCGTCCACGCGACGGCCGCCGGACAGGTCACCCTGACCCGGTCCCTCACCTCACTGCGCCCCGGTACCTACGGGCTGACGGGCAAGAACGTCCATGCCGTCGTCGGCCCCGTGCTCGACCGGGCCCACCAGGCCGCCGACACCGTCGTACGCCGGCTGGAGCGCGTCGACCACGGCATCCTGGCCCCCGGCGACAAGGTCCGCCTCACGCCCCAGGTGTACAGCGGCGACCCCGGCAGCGCGCTCGGTCTCGCCTTCCGCGAGGTGGAGATCCCCGGCGAACTCGGCGCACTGCCCGCCTGGCTCGTCCCCGCGCCCCGTCCCACCTGGGTCATCACCGTGCACGGCATCGGCGCGACCCGCGAGCACCCGCTGAACCTCCTCGGCTTCCTGCACGGCCAGCAGCTGCCCGTGCTCGACCTCGCCTACCGGGGTGACCCGGGCGCCCCCCGCTCCCCGGACGGGCTCGGCCACCTCGGCGAGTCCGAGTGGCGCGACCTGGACGCCGCCCTCCGCTTCGCCGTCCGGGGCGGCGCCGAGCAGGTCATCCTGTACGGCTGGTCCACCGGCGCGTCCATGGCCCTGCACGCCTGCGCCGGCTCCGCGCTCCGCGACCGGATCTCCGGCCTCGTCCTCGACTCCCCGGTGCTGGACTGGACCGACACCCTGCGCGGCCTGGCCGCCGCGCGCGGGGTACCCGCCGCACTGCTGCCGCTGGCCGTGCGGGCCGCCCAGGGCCAGACCGGGCTGCACGGCACGGGGCTCCTGGAGACCTCGCTGCCGGTGAGCCTGCACGTCCCGACGCTGATCTTCCACGGCCCCGACGACACCCTGGCGCCCTGGTCGCACTCCCGCCGGCTCGCCGCGACCCGCCCCGACGTCGTCTCCCTGCACACCGTGGACCGGGCTCCGCATGCGGCGATGTGGAACGCCGGCCCGGCCCGCTACGAGGAGACCCTGCGCCGCTTTCTCACGCCCCTGATGTGAGGTGATGCGCCGGTTCGGCCGATTGGTCCCGGCCGGCACAGGGGCCCGCGGACACCGGTGACCCGGGTTCCGTTTGGGCTTTCGGGCCGTCAGGGGCAAGACTGCTCCCCGTGACGTCCCGTACCCCGCGCGACTCCAGGCTGCGACTTGTCCGCCCGCGATCCCTCACCACCGCTCGCAAGGCCGTGACGACCCGGCGCACGAGGCCCGCGCCGCGCCCCCCGGAGGGCACCCCGCCCCGGGCCGAACTGGCCCGCCAGGCCAGGAAGGTGCTCGCCGACGCCGTACGGATCGCCCACTGGGCGGCCGACGGGGCGACCCCCGGCACCCCGCCGCTGGCGGCACAGGCCCTCGAACACGCCGCCGCCGCGCTGGAACTGTCCCCGGCGCAGGTGCGCTCCGGCTGGGACCGGGCCCGCCTCGCCGGCCTGGTCGAGCTGCACGGCGACACCGCGCGGCCCGGCTGGCGGCTGCGCGCCTGGGACCGGGACGACTCCGCGGTGCTCCGCGGCTGGGTGGCCCTCTTCGACGCGTGGTCGCTCGTCCACCCCGCGCCCCTGGACGTCGAGTCCACCGCCGTCGCCGAGGCCGTCGAGGCCGTCCCCCAGGTCCTCTCGCTGCTCCAGCTCTCGGCGGGCCCGGTCACCGTGCCCGCCCTGCTCGACCTCCTCGGCCAGCGCGTCGCGGAACTCCACGAGGAGCGCTGCGAGGTGCCGTACGGCCCCGAGCCGCTGCCCGTCCCCGCCGAGCCGGCTCCCACCGCCCACTCCCCGGCGCTCGTCGCGCTCCTGCTGGACTGGGCGCTGGAGGGCCTGGCCGCAGTCGGCGCGCTCACCCTCGGCGCCGGTCAGGCCACCCTGACGCCGCTCGGCAACTGGGCGGTCTGGGTCAAGCTGGAGCAGATCTGCGTCGCCGCCCAGAGCCCGGCCGGCAACATCGAGCAGGCCGCCGCCGACATGCTCCTGGGCTGCGCCCGCCTCACCCCCGGACCGGCCCGCGCCGAATACCGCGCCTGGCTGGCCGCCCGCCCCGTCGGCAGCGCCGTCGCCGAGCTCCTGGACGTCGCCCGGGGCGAGGACGCGCTGCTGCGCGGGCTGGCCTTCGAGGCCCTGCGCGTCGTCGGCGCGCCCGCCGAGCCCGAGGTACGGGCGGTCGTCACCGACCCGTCGCTGCGGCCCTACGCGCTGCTGTGGCTCGCGGAGTACGACGGTACGGACCCCGAGGACGCGCAGGAGGTCCTCAGCCGCGAGGAGGCCACGTGGCTCTGGGTCGACACGGCGGCGGCGGTCGCGGACCACGGCGAGACGGGCCTCCTTGTCCGGCACCTCGACTCCGCGGTCCAGGGCACGGTCCCGGCCCTCCTGGACGAGGTCCGGGCCGTCGGCCACCCCCGCACGGTCCAGGTCCTGGTGGCCCTGGCTGCGGCCCACCCCGACCCGGCCCTGGCCAAGGCGGTCCGCAAGGCGGCTTTCCAGGTCCACACGGGCGGCTCATGACGCGGGGGCGCTGCCCCCACACCCCCGCTCCTCAAGCGCCGGAGGGGCTTACAGGTAGCCTCGCCGGCGTTTGAGGCGCGGGGGTCCGGGGCGGAGCCCCGAAACTCAGCCTCTCCGGCGCTTGAGGAGCAGGGGTCCGGGGCAGCGCCCCGGTTCGGGAAGGGGCGGGTAGGGGAACAGGCCCGCCGCAGGCGCCCGCCCGCCCGCGCCCCGCCTCAGCTCGCCGCCCCCGGCGCATACGTGCCGAAGCTCCACACATTCCCCTCCCCGTCCCGCGCCATGTAGTCCCGCGATCCGTACGACTGATCCGTGGGCGGCATCAGGATCTCCACCCCGTGCTCAACGGCCCGCGCATAGTGCGCGTCGACCTCCCCCACCACCACATAGACCCCGGCCGGCCCACCCCCGGCCATCGCCCGCGCGAACACCCCCTCCCGCCCCCGCGACCCCAGCATCACCCTGCCGTTGCCGCAGGACAGCTCCGCGTGCACCACCGAGCCGTCCTCCGCCTCGTACACCGCTTCCTTCGTGAAGCCGAAGCCCTCCGTCAGCGTCCTGATCGCGGCCTTCGCGTCGTCGTAGAGGATCGTCGGGTACACCGTCGCCACACCTGTCTCGGCCATCGCGCTCAGCCCCTTCGTACGGCACATGTGATCCAGATCTCAGTCTGGCACCGCCCACCGACAACGTCCCGGCGGACGTCAGCGGAACGTGTCGCAGTCGTCCATGTCCCCGCCGCGGAACCCCGTGGTGAACCACTCCTGGCGCTGCGCCGCCGACCCGTGCGTCCAGGACTCGGGCGTGACCCGGCCCTGGAACTTCTCCTGGATGCGGTCGTCCCCGACCGACGCCGCCGCGTCCAGGCCGTCCCGGATGTCCGCCCGGGTGACCTCGGTGATCAGCGGCCTGCCGGTCGACTCGTCGGGCGTGGTGGTCGCGTGGTGCGCCCAGACCCCGGCGTAGCAGTCCGCCTGGAGTTCCACCTTCACCGCGTTGCTGTTCTCGCCGGTCCGCCCGTCCTGGGTCCGGCCCAGCGTCCCCATCTGGTTCTGCACGTGGTGCCCGTACTCGTGCGCGACGACGTACGCCTGCGCGAACGGCCCGCCGCTCGATCCGAACTTCGTCCGCAGCTCGTCGAAGAACCCCAGGTCCAGGTAGACCTGCCGGTCACCGGGGCAGTAGAACGGCCCCACGGCCGAGGTCGCGGAGCCGCAGGCCGTACTGATCCGGTCGGTGAACAGCACCGTGCGCGCCGTGGCGTACTGCGCGTCGCGGCGGGTGAACTCCTGGTCCCAGTAGTCCTGCACGCTGTTGACCACCGCGACGATCCGGCAGTCGTCCTTGGTGTTGGCGTCCCGCCCGGTCCGGCACTCCTGCTGGACCTGCGCCGCCGAGGACGCGGTCGCGCCCGGGTCCGAGTCGCCGGACGAGAGCCCGAGCTGATCGGGGCCGACCCCGAAGAGCAGTCCCAGGATCAGCGCGACGACCCCGGCGATGCCGCCGCCCACCGTGGCCCGGCCGCCCGGGATCCGGCTGCCGCGTACGTCCCTGACCTCCGACGTGTCCAGATCGGCGTCGTCGTCGAACTGCATCGCACCACCCTCCGCCACGAACGGTCACCGCTTGTTCCCTTCGCCGAGTATCCGGCAGTTCGTCCGTTCATGCCCGGATTCACCAGGTGGGGAGCCGGGTGGAGCACGCGGAAAAGTCGTTGGACACCGCCAGTAGACTGGTTCCCATGGCAGTCCTCCTTGTGCGTGTGCGTGAGTAACGGCGTCGAGTCGTCCCCGCCTGCCGTTCCTCCGCCGTCCATTCCGCCCTGGAGTACTTCCCCGTGATCACCGCCTCCGGCATCGAGCTGCGCGCCGGCGCCCGTCTGCTCATCGAATCCGCCAGCTTCCGCATCGCCAAGGGCGACCGCATCGGCCTCGTCGGCCGCAACGGAGCCGGTAAGACCACCCTCACCAAGTGCCTCGCGGGCGAGGGCACCCCCGCCGCCGGCACCATCACCCGCTCCGGCGAGGTGGGCTACCTCCCGCAGGACCCCCGCACCGGCGACCTCGACGTCCTGGCCAGGGACCGGGTCCTGTCCGCCCGCGGCCTCGACGAGATCCTGCGCAGGATGCGGGAGAACGAGGACCGGATGGCGAACGGCAAGGGCGCCACCCGCGAGAAGGCGATGAAGAAGTACGAGCGCCTGGAGACGGAGTTCCTCACCAAGGGCGGGTACGCCGCCGAGGCCGAGGCCGCCACCATCGCCGCCGCGCTCAGCCTGCCCGACCGGGTGCTCGGCCAGCCGCTGCACACCCTCTCCGGCGGTCAGCGCCGCCGCGTCGAGCTGGCCCGCATCCTCTTCTCGGACGCCGACACGCTCCTCCTCGACGAGCCCACCAACCACCTGGACGCGGACTCCATCGTCTGGCTGCGCGACTACCTGAAGACCTACCGCGGCGGGTTCGTCGTGATCTCCCACGACGAAGAACTCGTCGAGACGGTCGTCAACAAGGTCTTCTACCTCGATGCCAACCGCTCGCAGATCGACGTCTACAACATGGGCTGGAAGCTCTACAAGCAGCAGCGCGAGGCCGACGAGAGGCGCCGCAAGCGCGAGCGCCAGAACGCCGAGAAGAAGGCCGCGGCCCTCAACGCGCAGGCCGACAAGATGCGCGCCAAGGCCACCAAGACCGTCGCCGCGCAGAACATGGCCAAGCGCGCCGACCGGCTGCTGTCCGGCCTCGACGAGGTCCGGGTCGCCGACAAGGTCGCCAAGCTGCGCTTCCCCGACCCCTCGCCGTGCGGCAAGACGCCCCTGATGGCGGAGGGGCTGTCGAAGTCCTACGGCTCCCTGGAGATCTTCACCGACGTCGACCTCGCGATCGACAAGGGCTCCCGCGTGGTCATCCTCGGCCTCAACGGCGCCGGCAAGACGACGCTGCTGCGGCTGCTCGGCGGCGCCGAGCAGCCCGACACCGGCCAGATCGTCGAGGGCCACGGCCTCAAGCTGGGCTACTACGCCCAGGAGCACGAGACCCTGGACCCCGACCGCACGGTCCTGGAGAACATGCGCTCCGCCGCGCCCGACCTCGACCTCGTCGCGGTCCGCAAGACACTCGGTTCGTTCCTGTTCTCCGGGGACGACGTGGACAAGCCCGCCGGGGTGCTCTCCGGCGGCGAGAAGACCCGTCTCGCCCTGGCGACGCTGGTCGTCTCCTCCGCCAACGTGCTCCTGCTCGACGAGCCCACCAACAACCTCGACCCGGCCAGCCGCGAGGAGATCCTCGGCGCGCTGCGTACGTACAAGGGCGCGGTCGTCCTCGTCACGCACGACGAGGGCGCGGTCGAGGCCCTGCAGCCGGAGCGGATCATCCTGCTCCCGGACGGGATCGAGGACCTGTGGGGTGCGGACTACCGGGACCTGGTCGCGCTGGCCTGATCCCCCCGCACTGGATCATTCGGCCTATCCGGGATCCGTCATCTGTGTGAGTACGTCTCGTACCTCGGCGCGGCGCCCGGCGGACAGCTGCCGGGCGCACCCATTTCGGCCCTCCTCCCCGTGCGGGCCCTGACCTGGACGTTCCTCCCCAGGCGCCCGCCGACTGTCCGGCGCGACCCGCTGGAATGAGGCATTCCGGTCACGCCGGCGCACTCGCGGGGCGTGAATCCGGTCGCACGGACCTTGCCGAATGGGTGGCCAGGAAGCGCGTGAGGGGTGATCATGAGAGTCCAGAGCGCACTTCCCATGAGGAGGCACGGGTGGCCGAGACTCTGAAGAAGGGCAGCCGGGTGACCGGCGCCGCGCGCGACAAGCTCGCGGCAGACCTGAAGAAGAAGTACGACTCCGGTGCGAGCATCCGGGCGCTGGCCGAGGAAACGGGCCGCTCCTACGGATTCGTCCACCGGATGCTCAGCGAGTCCGGAGTGACGCTCCGCGGACGCGGCGGCGCCACACGAGGCAAGAAGGCCGCGACGGCCTGACGGCCGGCAGCGGACCGGGGCACGTCAGGGCCCCGGGGGCTCCCGGTCCGGGTGCGGCCACCCGGTCGACCGCAGGGTCGATCCGGTGGTTACTGTTCAGTCACTTAGCTCCATGTGCTGACTGCACCCGATCCGGAGGCTCCGTATGACCTCGCTCGACTCCGTGCTCGACAAGGACGGCGTACGACTCACCATCGACGACGCGGTTGCCACGGTGACCCTCACCAACCCGACCAAGCGCAACGCCCAGTCTCCCGCTCTGTGGCGGGCGTTGACCGAGGCCGGACGGGCTCTGCCCGGCAGTGTGCGGGTCGTCGTGCTGCGCGCCGAAGGCGTGTCGTTCTCCGCCGGACTCGACCGCCAGGCCTTCACCCCCGAGGGGTTCGACGGTGAGCCGTCCTTCCTCGACATGGGGCGCGGCCCGGAGGCCGACCTCGACGCGCTGATCGCCGAGTACCAGGAGGCGTTCACCTGGTGGCGCCGCAACGACATCGTGACGATCGCGGCCGTCCAGGGGCACGCCATCGGGGCGGGCTTCCAGCTCGCCCTCGCCTGTGACCTGCGCATCGTTGCCGAGGACGTCCAGTTCGCCATGCGCGAGACCAGCCTGGGCCTGGTGCCCGACCTCACCGGTACGCACCCCCTGGTGCACCTCGTGGGGTACGCCCGCGCGCTCGAGATCTGCGCCACCGGCCGCTACGTCCACGCCGAGGAGGCCGAGCGCACCGGGCTGGCCAACCTCGTCGTGCCCGCGGCCGAACTGGAAGGCGCCGCCCGCGACCTGGCCGGCGCCCTGATCTCCGCGCCGCGTGACGCCGTCATCGAGACCAAGGCGCTGCTGAGCGGCGCCGTCTCGCGTACGTACGAGGAGCAGCGCGCCGCCGAACGGGCCGCGCAGGGCCGCCGCCTCCGCGACCTGGCGGGCGCCCTCGGCTGATCCCGGGGCCGGCCGGAGGCATCGCACGCCTCCGGTCAGCCCGGCGTGGCCTCGCCGGACACCGCCGTGACCAGCACCGCGACCGACGGCCGGCCCTCGGACGCCTCCGTCACCGCCTCCCGCACGGCGCGGGCCACATCGAGCGCACGGTGCCCGCTCTCCGTCGCCAGCTCGACCTGCACATGGCCGGTGCCCATCCGCACCGCCGGACCCAGCACACCGGTCAGCGCCGCCACCCCGGTCACGGAGGCGGCCGCCTGCCCCGCCGCGTTCTCCGCGGGCGCCGGGCGCACCTCCACCGGCTCCGGCTCCACCCGTTCGGACGAGCCGTCCAGCAGCCCCGTCACCCGCAGGTCCACCTCGGTGACCGCCAGGCCGAGCCGCCGCGCGGCGGCCGACAGAAGGGCCGCGCGCAACGCCTCGGCGGCTGCGGGAAGGGGCTGATCGGCCGTCGCGGTCATCGTCGCCTCGATTCGTAGGGGACCCGGCGGCAGCGCGCTCGGGGGCGGGGGCACCTGGGCGGCGGGAGCCGACTCCGGGTCGGCCACGGCGATGCGCAGCTCACCGAGCACCGGCCCGGCCGCCTGGCCGTCCACCGCCCGGCGCAGCACCGCGACCGCGGCTCGCTCCGCGATCCAGGCGCCGTCCGCCGGACCGCCCAGAGGGAGCAGCCGGCCCAGCGAGAGCCGTTGCCGTACCGCAGCCGTCCACGCGTGGGCCCTGTGCGGGCTGTCAGCCGTCGTCATGGCCACCAGACTGCCGTATCCATGGCGCGAGTCGGGGCAAGCGCCCTTAATGTGGGCGAAGAAGTCCAAACTGCCCCGAAGGGAAGTACGGCGATGACCGAGACCCCACAGCGGAACCGGCCCGAGAACCCCGACAGCGGCGCCTCGGGCGGCAGCGGCCTGACCAAGCGCGGCGGAGGCGACCCCGGGACCCGCGGCCGTACGACGATCGCGGACGGGGTCGTCGAGAAGATCGCCGGCATGGCGGCGCGCGACGTCGTCGGGGTGCACGCGATGGGCAGCGGCCTGTCCCGGACGTTCGGGGCGGTCCGCGACCGGGTCCCCGGCGGCTCCAAGTCCGTCACCCGTGGGGTCAAGGCCGAGGTCGGCGAGACCCAGACCGCGCTGGACCTGGAGATCGTCGTCGAATACGGCGTGTCGATCGCCGATGTCGCCCGCGACGTACGGGAGAACGTGGTCGCGGCCGTCGAGCGCATGACGGGCCTGGAGGTCGTCGAGGTCAACATCGCCGTCAGCGACGTGAAACTGCCCGACGAGGACGATGACGACGACGATTCCGAGTCGCGTGTCCAGTAGTAGCCCCGGCGTCCAGCGGTTGAGGAGCACAGGATGAGCATGGCTGTGGTCGGTCTGTTGGCCGGCATGGCGCTCGGTTTCGCCGGTTACTTCGGCGGGTTCGGTGCCTTTGTACTGGTGGCCGCCCTCGGGGCGGTCGGCTTCATCGCCGGCCGCTTCCTCGACGGCGACCTGGAACCCGGCGACTTCTTCCGGAGTCGCGAGCGCGGCGACCGACGGCGGTGACGGCGGTGTCGGGGGCGAGCGGCGCGGTCGCGGCCGGGGAGCGGGGAGAGACACGGATCGCCGACCGGGTGGTCGCGAAGATCGCCGCGCAGGCGGCGAAGGAGGCGGTCGACGCGTCCCCGAAGGAGGCGGCGTCGCCGCGTGCCACGGTCACCGTGCACCGCGACACCGCCCGCGTACGGGTGAGCCTGGAGCTGGGATATCCCAGCGACATCGGCCACCAGTGCGGCGCCGTGCGTCGGCGGGTCGCCGAGCGGGTAAAGGCGTTGGCGGGGATGGAGGTGCCCGAAGTGGCCGTACAGGTCGAACGCCTGCACCCCTCAGGAGCGAGCCTCGCGGCACAGGGGAGGATCCGATGACCGAGCCCCACGACCCGGACGACGGCACGCGGCGACCGCCCGGCGCCGGGCCGGTGGAACATGGCGGTGCCGTCCTCGCGCTCGACCAGTCCGCCTCGTCCGCGGCGTACGACCCCGCGCCCGGCAAGGACCGGCCCGAAGGCGGTGCGGGCCGCTTCTGGTCCGCCCGGCGCATCCCCGCCGGCATCGTCGCCGCGGTGGTCCTCGGCGCGAGCGGCCTGCTCCTCTACGACGTGGCCGCGGTCCGCGCCGGACACCCGGCGATGCAGTGGCGCCGCACCCTCGCGGACGAACTCGCGACGCGCCGGCTCGACGACGTCTGGGTGCTCACCGGCGCGTCCGTCGCCGCCGCCCTCGGCCTGTGGCTGCTGCTCCTCGCGCTCACCCCGGGACTGCGCGACCTGCTCCCGATGCGCCGCGAACACGCCGACGTGCGCGCCGCGCTCGACCGGACGGCCGCCGCGATGGTCCTGCGGGACCGGGCCGTCGAGGTCTCCGGTGTGCAGTCCGTCCGGGTCCGGATGGGCCGGAGCAAGGTCGGGGTGCGCGCCGTGTCGCACTTCCGGGAACTCGACGAGGTGCGGGCCGACCTGGACTCCGTGCTCTCCACGGGGATCCGAGAACTGGGACTCGCCAGGCAGCCGAGCCTGTCGGTCCATGTCCGCCGGCCGGCGAAGAAGGGGTGAACGGCGTGCTCAGGACCGTCAACCGGGTACTGCTGGGCCTGGCCGGGCTGGTGCTGATCTGTGTCGGCGGCGGTGTTCTGGCCGCCGCGACCGGTCTGTCCGTCCCGTCCTGGTGGCCCTGGTACGGCAAGAACGACGTGCTGCTCAGCGACGCGGACCGGGACCGCTGGCGCTCCGAGGGCTGGTGGTGGCCGACGGTGATCGCGGTCCTCGCCGTCCTCGTGGTCCTCGCCCTGTGGTGGCTGCTGGCGCAGTTCCGCCGCTCCCGGCTCTCCGAGGTGCTGGTGGAGAGCGGCGACGGCGAGGGCGCCCTGCTGCGCGGCCGGGCCCTGGAGGGTGTGCTCGCCGGGGAGGCGGGCGCCCTGGACGGGGTGGCCCGCGCCCAGGTCACCCTGACCGGCAAGCGCTCCACCCCGGCCGCCCGGGTCCGTCTGCTGATGGAGCCGCACGCCGCGCCGGACGAGGCGCTGGGCCGGCTGAGCGACGAGGCGCTGGCGCACGCCCGGGATTCGGCGGGTCTCGACCGGCTGCCCGCCGAGGTCCGGCTGAAGGCCGTCAAGCACCGGGCCGCGCGGGTGAGCTGACGGGCGGTGCGGTGGCGCGGGCCCCGCGCCGCCGCCGTACCCCGGCCCGCGGCTCAGAAGCCGTGCCGGTGCCCGCCGTCGACGGGCACCATGATGCCCGTCAGATACGAGGCGGCGGGGGACAGCAGGAACGCGGCCGTGCGGCCGAACTCCTCCGGGGTGCCGTAGCGGCGCAGCGGGATGTTCGCCTCGTTGGCGGTGCGTGAGGCCTCCGCGTCCCCGGACAGCGCGTCCAGCTCCCGCACCCGGTCCGTGTCGATCCGGGCCGGCAGCAGGCCCACGACGCGGATCCCGCGCGGGCCGAGCTCGTCGGCCATCGACTTGGCGACGCCGGCCAGTCCGGGGCGCAGCCCGTTGGAGATGGTCAGCCCGGGGATCGGCTCGTGGACGGAGCCGGAGAGCACGAAGCCGATGGCCCCGCCCTCGCCGAGCGCCGCGGCCGCGGCCCTGGCCAGCCGTACCGCACCCAGGAAGACGGACGCGAAGGCCGCCTGCCACTGCTCGTCGGTGTTGTCCGCGATACCGCCGGGCGGCGGACCGCCGACGCTGATCAGGATGCCGTCGAGCCGGCCGAGCCCTTCCCTGGCGGCCTCCACCAGCCGTTCGGCCGCCGCGGGGTCGGCGTTGTCGGCGGCGAGCCCGACCGCGTCCGGGCCCAGCTCGGCGGCGGCCTCCTGGGCGCGCTTCTCGTCCCGGCCGGTGATGATCACCTTCGCGCCGTCGGCCACCAGGGCGCGGGCGGTGGCGTAACCGAGCCCGCGCGTCGCTCCGGTGACGATGTACACACGGTCCTTCAGTCCAAGATCCATGGCCCTATCCTGCCGTGCCGCCCGTCTCCGTGTCCTCGGCGGCCTCCGCCTCGGCGGACCGCGCCCCGGACAGCGCGACCGCCGTGCCGACCAGGCCGATGTGGCTGAAGGCCTGCGGGAAGTTGCCGAGCTGGCGCTGCGCCGCGGTGTCGTACTCCTCGGCCAGCAGGCCCACGTCGTTGCGCAGGGCCAGCAGCTGTTCGAACAGCGCGGTGGCCTCGTCGGTGCGCCCGGTCATCCGCAGCGCGTCCGCCAGCCAGAACGAGCAGGCCAGGAACGCGCCCTCGCCGCCCGGCAGCCCGTCGATCGAGGTGCCGTCGGTGCTGTAGCGGCGCACCAGCCCGCCGCCGCTGCCCAGTTCCTCGCGCACGGCGTCCACCGTGCCGATCACGCGCGGGTCGTCCGGCGGCAGGAAGCCGGTCCTGGCGATCAGGAGCGTCGCGGCGTCCAGTTCCCGGGAGCCGTACGACTGGGTGAAGGTGTTGCGCACCGGGTCGTAGCCCTTCTCGCAGACCTCCCGGTGGACGGCGTCGCGCATCGCCCGCCAGCGGTCGGCGTCCCCGGCCAGCGTGGGGTCGTCCTCCAGGCTGCGCACCGCCCGGTCGGCGGCGACCCAGGCCATCACCTTGGAGTGCACGAAGTGGCGCCGCTGCCCGCGGATCTCCCAGAGCCCCTCGTCCGGCTCGCGCCAGGTGGACTCCAGGAACCCGAGCAGGCTGAGCTGGAGGCTCCAGGCGTGCGGCTTGTCGTCCAGCCCCGCGTCCCGGGCCAGCCGGAGCGAGTCGATGACCTCCCCGTACACGTCCAGCTGGCGCTGGCGCACCGCCGCGTTGCCGATCCGGACCGGGGCGGAGTTCTCGTAGCCGCGCAGCCAGGGCAGCTCGGACTCGGGGAGTCTGCGCTCGCCGGCCAGGCCGTACATGATCTGCAGGTCGGCCGGATCGCCGGCGACCGCGCGCAGCAGCCAGTCGCGCCAGGCGGCGGCCTCCTCCAGATAACCGGCCGAGATCAGCGCGCCGAGGGTGAGGGTGGAGTCCCGCAGCCAGCAGAAGCGGTAGTCCCAGTTCCGTACGCCGCCGATCTCCTCCGGCAGCGAGGTGGTGGGGGCCGCCACGATGCCGCCGGTCGGGCCGAAGGTGAGCGCCTTGAGGGTGATCAGCGAACGGATCACGGCGTCCCGGTACGGCCCCTCGTACTTGCAGCGGGCGGACCACTGCGCCCAGTCGGTCAGGGAGCTCTCCAGCGCCTCGTACGGGTCGACGAGCTTGGGCCGCGGGGAGTGCGAGGGGTGCCAGGTCAGCACGAAGGCCACCTTCTCGCCCTCGGACACGGTGAACGAGGAACAGGTGGAGAACTGCTGGCCCCACGTCTTGACCGGCGGTTCGCTGCGCAGCCAGGCCGAGTCCGGTCCGGCGACCGCGACCCGGTGGCCGTCCGAGCGGCGCATCCACGGCACGATGGACCCGAAGTCGAAGCGCAGCCGGATCACGGAGGTCATGTCGACGGTGCCGCTGACGCCCTCGACGATCCGCATCACATCGGGTTCCTTGTCGCGCTGCGGCATGAAGTCGATGACCTTCACGGTGCCGGTGCGCGTCTCCCAGTACGTCTCCAGGACGAGGGACTCGCCCGCGTAGGCCCGCCGGGTGCAGGTGTCCGCGCCCTTGGGCGCGATCCGCCAGTGGCCGTTGTCCTCGTCGCCGAGCAGGGCGGCGAAGCAGGCGCCCGAGTCGAAGCGGGGCAGGCACAACCAGTCGACAGAACCGTTTTTGCCGACCAGGGCCGCGGTCTGGAGATCGCCGATGAGGGCGTAGTCCTCGATGCGTGGGGTCACGTTCTGGCGTCTTCCCGAACCGGGCGCCCGTTAAGCAGACTGTGTGCCAGGAGAGGTGGGAGTCACGGTTGCGCGGGCACGGGCTCCGGCGTCGTGTCCCGCTCGGCGGCGGCAGCCGCCTGTGCCGCCGCGACCCGGTCGCGCTTCTCGCGCCGGGCCAGGACCACGAAGCCCACCGGGACACCGGCGGCGAACAGCCACCACTGGACGGCGTACGCCATGTGCGGGCCGATGGAGCTGTCGTCGGGGGCCTCGATCAGCTCGGGCGAGCCGTTCTTCGGCGCCGGTCCGGTCAGCTCGATATAGCCGCCGAGCACCGGACGGCCGAGCAGCCGGGCCTGCTGGGCGCTGTTGATCAGCATCACCTGACGGTCCGGAAGGTCCGAGATGTCCTTGATGCCGCTCGCGCCGGTCGTCTCGTCGGCCTTGAGCCGCCCGGTGACGGTCACCTCGCCCCGGGGTGCGGCCGGGACATCGGGGAAGGCGTGCTGGTCGGCGGCGGACGGGACCCAGCCGCGGTTGATCATGACGGTGCCGCCGCCCTTGAGGTCGAACGGGACCAGCACATGGACGCCGATGGAGCCGTCGTTGGCGGTCCTGCGGCGCACGACGACCTCGTGCTTCTCGTCGAACGTCCCGGTCGCCGTCACGGTGCGCCAGTAGTCGGCGCGCGGAACGGTGTGGCCGGGGGAGGTGAGCGCGGACACCCGGACCGGGTCCGCCTTGAGGTTGCGCGAGATCAGGGCGTTCTGCGCGACCTTGTGCTCGTGCCGGTGCAGCTGCCAGAAACCCAGCTCGATCATCGTGGGGATGAGGACGAGGGAGAGGAGGGCGAGGATCAGCCACTGCCGGGTCATCAGGAAGCGGTACACCCCACGACGGTACAACCGGTCGCGGGGCGCATCGCGCAGGGGGTGGCCGAAGGGGGCGCACCCGGTGCTCAGACCCTGTCGACGATGCCCACCTTCCCCTCCGCGCGGGCGCAGTGCCCGCCGCAGAACCAGTGCCCGTCGACCTCGACGCCCTGGCCGATGACCTGCACCCGGCAGTGCTCGCAGATGGGCGCCATGCGGTGGATGGCGCAGGCGAAGCAGTCGAAGACGTGCACCGCGCCCTGCGCGTGCACCTCGAAGGACATCCCGTAATCGTTTCCGCAGACCTCACAACGTGCCATGCGCCACAGGGTGGGACGCGGGGGCGGCGCCGGGCGGACGGCGGACGGCGAGTCGCCCCCGGTTCACTCCGATGACGGCGTCGGTGCCGGCACCTTCGCGACAGCGGGGGCGACGTCCCGCAGAAGGTGTGTGAAGGCGCTCTCGTCCAGGACCGGCGTGCCGAAGGACTTGGCCTTCACCGTCTTCGACGTCGCCGAGTCCGGGTCGTTGGTGACGAGCAGGCTGGTCAGCCGGGAGACGCTGGTCGCCACGTGCAGCCCCGCCTCCACCGCCCGGTCCTCCAGCAGTTCGCGGTCGATGGAGGTGTCCCCGGAGAACGCCACCCGCATGCCCTGCATGAGTGGTTTGTCCTTGTCGTACCGCCCCGGGTTCGGATACGGGCAGGCCGGACGCTTCCGCGAGGCGCGCCAGGTGCCCTGTCCCCCGTACGAGGAGGAGCCGGTCCGCGGGGTCACCGGCGAGTGCGACCACTCGGTCAGCGGCCGGCACTCCAGGAGCGGCAGCCGCACCCCGTCCCGCGCCGCCGCGTGCAGGCTCGGGCGGAACGCCTCGGCCAGCACCCGGGCGTCGTCCAGCGCGTGGTGCGCGCGCTGCTGGACCACGCCGAAGTGCTCGGCGAGCGACGCCAGCTTGTGGTTGGCCAGCGGCAGCCGCAGCTCCTTGGCGAGCGCGATGGTGCACAGCCGCTGCCGCACCGGCGCGGTCACCGAGGCGCGCGCGTACTCCCGGGCCAGCATCGACCAGTCGAACGCGGCGTTGTGCGCCACGAGCACCCGGTCCGCGAGCCGTTCGGACAGTTCGGCCGCGACCTCGGGAAAGAGCGGCGCCCCCTCCAGCACGTCACTGGTCAGCCCATGGATCCAGACCGGCCCCGGATCGCGCTCCGGGTTGACCAGCGTGTACCAGTGGTCCTCGACGTTGCCCCGCGCGTCCAGCCGGTAGACGGCCGCGGACACTATCCGGTCGTCCCGGGCGAGCCCGGTGGTCTCCACGTCGACGACCGCGTACCCCTGCGGGTAGGCGGCCGGCCACGGTGCTGCGGTCTGCGGGTCGTCGAGCATGGTCACAGAGAATACGGGCCGTGTCGGACAGTCCCCTATTCGGTGGCGGCGGGGGTGTATGCGCAGAGGTCGCCGAACCCGTCCGTCCCGGGCTCCGCCTGTGGCAGGCTGATCCGCTACCGGACAGGTACGAGGGGGAGGCGGCACAGGTCGTGGGGGAGAGCAGGCGGGCACTGATCATCGCGGTGCCGCAGTACGAACTGAGCGACCACTTCCCGGATCTGACCCAAGCGGTGGTCAAGGACGCGGAGTTGATGGACACCGCGCTGCGGTCCTCGGGGTACACCGTGGAGACGCTGGGGCTCACCGCCGACCGCCCGGCGCTGCGGTCCCGGATCATCAGCGCGATCAGCCGGGTCTGCTGCACCGCCCCCGAGGGCGGCACCGTCCTCATCCACTTCACCGGACACGGGCTCTCCGCGGACGGCTCCGACTACCTCGTCCCCTCCGAGGCCCAGCTCAACTGGTCGACCGACCCGCCGCACGTCGACACCGCCGGACTGATCGGACTCGACCTGACGACCCTGCTCAAGGGCTGCCGGGCCGACACCGTTCTGCTCACCGTCGACGCCTGCCGCGACGCCCACCCCGACGCTGACGTGTCCTTCGGCGGCCCCGCGACCAACTTCCCCTCCTGGCGCGACCGGGTCGCCGTCCTCTTCGGCTGCGCGGCCGGCCAGACCTGCGGATCCGACGACCAGGAGGGCAGCCACTTCACCCGGGCGCTGTCCGAGGCACTCGCCTCCGACAGTTCCCCGCGCACCGTGGGCGACGTCATCGCCCACACCGTCCGCAGGACCACGGAGTTCGCCCGCGCCGCGCAGCACGCACAGCGCCCCGCCCCGCAGTACGCGCCCAGCGGGCCCGGCGCCATCAACGGGGTCGAACTCTGCGCCGGGCGGACCCTCCAGGAGGAGTGGTCCGTGGCCATCGGCGACCCCGAGCTGTGGGCCGCCGTCCAGTGCGACGACGAGCGCAGGCGCGATCTCCAGAATGCCCTGGAACGGCTGGTCCTGGAGTGCGCCAGGCTGCGTGCCTCCGCCCTGGGCGAGGTCAGCGACCCGTGGGCCGACGACGGCTATCCCGTACGTGTGCTGACGACCGGACTGCGCGCGCTCCTCGCCCCCTCCGTCACCCAGGGCGGCCCGCTCCTGGACCCCTGCGAGTTCGCGGCCCTCATGGCCGCCCCTTTCGTCCGCGAGGCCGTCTACGCGATGGGCGTCAAGGAGGCGGCCGCCGCTCAGCCCCTGCGGCTCGACCCGGCCACGGGGGAACTCGGCGCCGACGCGGCCCGCATCGACCTGGAGCACACGTACGCCGCCCACCCGCTCATCTGGCGCAAGGGGCGCGAACTCGCCGGCCGCGGCGCCACCGAGGAGGCCGGTGCCGTCGCCGCCTGGCTGATGCACCGCCACGTCCTGGGGCGAGAGGACCTCTGGGACATCTACGCGCCGAACCTGCTGCGCCCGCTGGCCGCCGCGATGCTGGGAAACGAGGAGTCCGCCCGGCTTGCCGAGGTCTTGGACGGCCTGGTCCGGGTGTGCCGCCAGACCGCCGTCCCGCCCACTCAGCCGTACGGGGGCGAGCGCGAGGCCGCCGACGAATCGCAGCGCCTCTCGGACATTGCCCCGCGCACCGGACCGGTCGAGCGGTGGCGGGCCAGGGAGCTGTCCTGGCTCCTCGGGCTCGCGGGGCTGCTCGGCGGGGACCTGAGGGACATGCCGGGCGTCCTGGTGGACAACATCGGCGTCACCGACGGGCTCGTCCCCGCCCAGGCCGTCACCGGCGTCCAGGAGCTGCGCTGGTCCAGGGACCGGCTCGGCACCTGCATCGACCTCGACCTGCCCTGCCCGCACCCGGCGGTCCACGCCGCCCTCGAAAAGCTGACCGAGTGGGCGGACGACGCCGTTCAGCACATCAAGCAGCACCTCGCCCCGGCCGAGCCTGCCGGCCCCCTCGCCCACCTCCCCGAACGCGTCACCTGCCGCAAGCTGCGCCCCCGGTACAACGCGGACGGGCGCGGCGAGGCGTACGGACTTCCGCTGATGCGGTTCAGCCTCGCCGAGGACGAGATGCGCGAACTCCTCATGGGCTCCCAGCTCTACGGGGAACGCACGCTGGCCCTGCGCGAGCTGTACCAGAACGCCCTGGACGCCTGCCGCTACCGCGGCGCCCGGGTCCGCTACGGCGAGCTGAAGGAGGGCATGCGCCAGCAGTGGGACGGCGCGATCGTCTTCCGGCAGGGAGTGGACGAGGACGGCCGCGCCTATGTCGAGTGCGAGGACAACGGCGTCGGGATGAGTCAGACCGCACTGCGCAGCACGTTCTCGAGGGCCGGGCGCCGCTTCGAGCAGTCCCGGGAGTACCGCAGGGAGCAGGCACGGTGGCGGGCCGTCGACGAGGACCTCCGGATCTTCGCGAACAGCCGCTTCGGCATCGGGGTGTTCAGCTACTTCATGCTGGCCGACGAGATCAGCATCTGGACCCGGGCCACGGACGAGTTCGGCCGCCCCGAGTCCGGCCGCGGGCTACGGGTGGACATCGCGTCGAGCGGAAGCCTCTTCCGTATCAGGGAGAGCGACGCCTCCCAGCCGGGCGGCGGCACGCGGGTACGTCTCTATCTGAACGGCGACGCGATCGAGGCCGCCGACGAGCTGGCCAAGTATGTGTGGCGGTGCGATTTCGCGATGCGCGTCGAGAAGGGCGACGCGGTGGTGAAGGAGTGGGAGCCGGACGTCCTCTATTACGACGGCGACCGCGTGAGCCCGGTGCGGGCGGACCATGACGTGTGGTGGGTTCCGGGGCGGGGCTGCCTCCTCGTGGACGGGATCTGGACACCGGTGAGCGAACAGGAGGTGGCTTCAGGAGGCTCGTTCCACATGGGGGGAAATCCGCTCGACGGAATCATGTTCGGGTGTGTGGTCGATCTCAGAGAGACGCACTCTCCGGAGCTGAACACCAGCAGAACGAGGATCCTCACGTATGACGAGCAATGGGTTGCGGACCATGTGCGCCGTCTGACCGCGAACATGGTCCTTCCGGAATGGTTCACAGTCGAGTGGCTCTGGAGTTTCGCGCACAGCCACTGCGGCGGCGCGCAACCGCTGGTGGCCAGGCTCCTCGCGGAGGGCCGGCCGGTGGCCAGCGCAACGAGCTGGTACAGCTCGGCCGGAATCTCTCTCAGAGACCTCGGATGCCTGCCGATGGACTTCGTGCTCCACGACGGCCGGAACTCCCTCGTCTTCCTGCACGGAAACCTTCAGGGCGTGGAGCCCGGCGTGGTGGCGTGGCGCGTGGCCGCCCTGCGAGCGGCTCGTATTCCCTTGGAGGCCAAGTGGATGGACGTGCCGGCTCCGGAGTCGTTGGCCGGCTACCCGCGGCCTCTACCACGGGAGAGCCGGATCGTCGCGGAGGAGTACGGGCGAGGGGGCAGCCTGGCCGAGTCCGTGGTGCCGCAGGCGGGAGAAGCGCCGGCCACGTTCGCCGGGCTGCTCCGAGGGCTCCGTAGATACGCCATCTGCGGAGTCCGTGTCCCCGCCGTCGCCGATCTCGAAGTGGCGCACGCGATCGCGCTCGATTCCGTCGACGGCGCGCTTTTGACCGACCACGAGCCTTTCTCCGACTCGTTGATCCACACATGGACGGAGGAGACGGACGCGAACGAGCAGAGTTCGTGGCTCTCCCAGGTGGTGACGCTGCTGCAACACTTTTCGGTCGAGGCGGGACTCCACCTGCGGGAGGCCGTGGCAAGGGCGGGGCGATTCACCGAGGCCGGTTTCCCTCTGGTACCACTGGACACCGACTACGACCGGGTGCCCGCGGACCGGCCGGCGACGCAGCGGGAGCTGCGCGTACTGCGGCTGCACCCCGACTTCGCCAAGGAGAGAGAACAAGCAGAGACGGACGACCTGCCGTCCCAGCAGGAGTTCGAGGACGTCGTCGCCCGGTATGAATGGCTCGGGCTGTCGAAGGACCGCGACATGGCGGCAACCTTGCGGGTCCGGGCCAACCGTGCGACGTACACCGATCTTGAAGCTGTTTTTGGGCGCGCCCTCTGGCGTGGAACGCATGGTCCCGCCTTGCGCAGCTGGGTCGGAGCGGCCGCCCGCACGTCGTTGACGCTGAGCGGGACGTACGAACGCTTCGCTCCCTGGTTCGGCTCAATGGACCTGGCCCTTCCCGACCTGGACAGTCTGCGGGACCGCGCCTTCACCAAGCTGGAAGCCGTGCTGGTGAGGGACCCGGCCGTGCCACAGAAACGCTATGAGCCCTACGAGGTTCATCCACGGGACACTCCGTACCTCGCGCCGCTCGCCGAGGTGGCCGTCGCGGTCCGGACGTCTCAGGCCGACACCACCGACATCGTCGCTGCGCTGACCAGCCTGGCCGAATCCGGGCTCCTGGACTCCCGGGCCCCCGGACTCGTCGACCGCTGGCTTGCCGTTCCTCAGGAGGACATGTCTCTTCTCATGCCATGGACCTGGGGGCTCGACTGGGTGACGACGCCCGGCGGCCCGACGCGCCTGGACTCCGCCTACGCCGTCGTGGCGGCGTCCGCACGGGGCCTTCCTCTCGGCGTGGTGTACGCGAAGCTGACCGAACTCGCCGTGCTGCTGGACGCCGAGTTCCTGCTGGAGCCCCCGCCCGAGTGCCTGACCGGTGAATACGTCAGCCCGACGGACGTGGCTGTGAGCTGCGAGTGGGCCCCTGAAGGATTCCGATGGCTGACGGACGGCCATGCCCGAAGGCTGTCGCGCCACGCCTACGACAGGGAGGGCACCCTCGGCGACAGCGTTAGGGAACTCAGCCGCTTCGCCCCCCTCGGCAGCCCCTGGCAGCCCCGCGACGACACGGCCGACGCGGAATGGGCCCAGTGGCGCCCCACCCCACACGACACCGCGATGTTCGAGGACGACCTTGTGGGCGACCGGCCCGTCGGTCCGCTCGACCTCCTGCGGGTCGCCGCCCGCTTCGGCTGGCCGATGGACCGGGCATGGGACCGGCTCGCCCTCTACCGGCCCTTCGGCGTCGAACTCCTCGTCGAACGGCCGGAGTTCTCCGACATTCCACTGTGGCAGGATCTGATCCTGCTCACCGACGAGTACACCGGCCGGGCTCCCGCGCTCGCCGGCCCGGTCTCCGGCGAGCGGATCGCCGTCGGCGCGCGGGAGCTGGAGTGGACCACCGACCGGGTCGCGGAGCGGCTGCGGCTGTACGCGGGCGTGTTCGGCCTCGACGTCCCGGAGACGTACCCCGACGCCCCCGCACCGACCCCGCCCGCGCGTTCGTACCACGACGACGCGCCGTACGAGAGGAAGGCCGATGCCGCCCGCGCATGATCTGAAAGCGTTCCGCGAACAGCAGCTCGCCCCTGTCGGCACCCCGACCGTCACGCGCTCGGCCGACGGCCGCTGGTACGTCGTGACGAGCGACTGTCCCCACTGCCACGCGAGCGGCGTGTTCCGGGTGTCGTACGGGGTTCTCGGCCCGTACAAGGGCAAGGGCAGGCTGCTCGGCCGCCGCAGGACCCCGGAGAAGCTGACGGGGAACATCGCGGTCTACTGCCAATGCGGCTACCCGCACCCCGACCGGCCCGCCGAGTTCCCGGAATCCGGCTGCGGTGCCTTCTGGGATGTGCCGGTGCCGTGACGGACCTGACCAGGAAGCGGTTCGCCCAGCTCGGCCAGCAACTGCAACTCGAACAGCTCACCGCCGCACGGAAGCAGGCCGAGGGCTGGCGCAACGGCCTCACCGCGCTGACCGGGCTCGTCGGAGTCGTCTTCGTCCTCAAGGGGCCGGAGAGTGTTGCCGGCCTCACCCCGGGCTGGCGCCGGCTCACCGCCGGCCTGCTCGTCCTGGCCTTCCTGCTGCTCCTGCGGGGCGCCCTGCTGGCGGTGCGTGCCGCGCACGGGAGCCTCGGTCAGGGCACCTGGCTGACCGGGGACGAACTGCTGTCCGCCGTCCTCGACGAGGTCGAAGGCATCCAGGACGTGCTGGCCTCGGCGCGCCGCTGCTCCGTCGCCGGCCTGTCCGCGGTCGTCGCGGCCATCGCGGTGACCTGGACCGTCCCGGCGGAGAAGGCGGCGGAGCCCACACCGGCCGGACCGCTCGTCGTCGTCTCCACGGCCACCGGCACCACCTGCGGTGAACTGGTCCTCAGCGACCGGGAAGCGGTCACCCTCAAGGTGCGCGGCCAGAAGGCACTGCGCCGTGTCCCGGCCGGTGACGTCCGCTCGCTGGCTCCGGCGGCACGGTGCTGAGGACGGCCCCGTCGGCGGTGTCGGACGCGGGCCGGGCCGCTGGGGATGAGACCATCCCGGGATGACGCGACCGTCCGAGCACGACGAACCCCACGGCTCCGGCCTGGGCGCCCGGCTCAACTGGCTGCGGGCCGCCGTGCTCGGTGCGAATGACGGTGTGGTGTCCACCGCCGGGCTCGTCGTCGGGGTCGCCGGGGCGACGAGTGACCGGGGCGCCCTGCTGACGGCCGGGCTGGCCGGGCTGCTCGCCGGGTCGCTGTCGATGGCGGCCGGCGAGTACGTCTCGGTCTCCACCCAGCGCGACTCGGAGAAGGCCGCGCTGGCCACCGAGAGGCGCGAGCTCCAGGAGACCCCGGAGGCCGAACTCGTCGAGCTGACCGGCCTGTTGGAGGGCAAGGGCCTGAGCCGTGAGGTCGCCCGCGAGGCCGCCGTCCAGCTCACCGAACGCGACGCGCTGCGTGCCCACGCGGAGGTCGAGCTGGGCATCGACCCGGACGACCTCACCAACCCCTGGCACGCGGCGGGCGCCAGCTTCCTCGCGTTCACCGCCGGCGCGCTGCTGCCTCTGCTGGCCATCGTGCTGCCCCCGTCCACCGTCCGGGTCCCGGTGACCGTGCTCAGTGTCCTCGCGGTGCTGGCCGTGACGGGCTGGTGGAGCGCCCGCCTGGGCGAGGCGGCGGCCGGCCCGGCGGTGCTGCGCAACATGGGCGGGGGAGCGGTGGCCATGGCGGTGACGTACGCGGCGGGGCACCTGCTGGGCGCGGCGGGGGTGTAGGAGCCGGACGCTGTCGGAAGTCGCCAAACTCTGCTGACAACAGGTCTCGCATACTTGTTGGTAACAACATCTGGCCCCCGGCCCGGCGCGGCTCTACGGTGCAGGCATGCCGACGAACCTGCCCGATGTAGTGCTCTGGTCCATACCGGCCTTCGTCCTGCTCACGGTCCTGGAAATGGCGCTCCACCACTTCCACCCCGACGAGGACGCCGCCGGGTACGAGGCGAAGGACGCCGCCACCAGCATCACCATGGGGCTGGGCAGTCTGGTCTTCGACCTGATGTGGAAAGTGCCCATCGTCGCCCTCTACACCGCTGTGTACGAGCTGACGCCGCTGCGCGTGCCGGTGCTGTGGTGGACGGTTCCGCTGATGCTGCTCGCGCAGGACTTCTTCTACTACTGGTCCCACCGGGGCCACCACGTCATCCGCATCCTGTGGGCCTGCCACGTGGTCCACCACTCCAGCGAGAAGTTCAACCTCTCCACCGCGCTGCGCCAGCCCTGGACCTCGCTGACGTCCTGGCCGTTCTATCTGCCGCTCATCGCGTGCGGGGTGCACCCGGCGGCGCTCGCGTTCTGCTCGTCGGCCAACCTGGTCTACCAGTTCTGGGTGCACACCGAACGGATCGACAAGCTGCCCAGGCCCTTCGAGTACGTGCTCAACACGCCCTCCCACCACCGGGTGCACCACGCCTCCCAGGGCGGCTACCTCGACCGCAACTTCGGCGGCATCCTCATCGTGTGGGACCGCTGGTTCGGCTCGTTCGCCTCGGAGACGGTGCGGCCGGTGTACGGGCTCACCAAGAACATCCACACGTACAACCCGCTGCGGGTCGCCACCCACGAGTACGCCGCCATCGCCCGGGACATCCGGGCGGCGGGCAGCTGGAGCGAGCGGGCCGGCCGGGTCTTCCGCGGACCGGGCTGGCAGCCGGCCGGGGCCGCGTCCCGTACCGCGCCCGCCGGACCTGTCGCCGCCCCCGCGCCGGAGCACACCGGATGAGCGAGGGCACGGTCGCCGAGGGGCGCGAGCGGTACGCGCGCCCGCTGCTCATCGCCTTCCTCATCGCGTGCGCCGTCGACCTCGTCGGCGTCCTCACCGGCCCGGAGTGGCTCCACCTCGGCGCCAAGCCGCTGCTGATGCCGCTGCTCGCCGGGTACGCGTTCGCCCGGCGCGGGCCCCGGCCGCTGATCGCCGCGCTGCTGTGCGGCTGGGCGGGCGACGTGTTCCTGCTGGCCGACTCCGATCCCGCGTTCCTCGTCGGGATGGCCTCCTTCGCCGCCGGGCACGTCTGCTACCTGGTGCTGTTCGGCCGGGCGCGCGGGGCGCTGCTGCCCGGGATCGCGTACGCCGTCGTGCTCGTCGTCTTCGTCGCGCTGATCTGGGACGGGCTGCCGGCGGGGCTGCGGATCCCGATGGCCGGCTACAGCCTGCTGCTGACCGCCATGGCGTACCGCTCCGGCGTCCTCGGCCGGTACGCGGCCACCGGCGGCGCCCTCTTCCTGCTCTCCGACGCGCTCATCGCCACCGGCATCGCCGACTGGCCGCAGCTGCCGGCCCCCGGCTTCTGGGTGATGCTCACCTATGTGGCCGCACAGCTCCTGCTGACCCTGGGCGCGCTCGCCCCGGCTTCGAGGGAGCCCGGGCCGGGGGCGTACCGTGAAAGGAGTATCAGCATCTGAGACCGGCAAGGACCCCCACGCATGCGCGCCACCGTCATCCACGCCCCCCACGACATCCGCGTGCAGGAGGTCCCCGACCCCGTGATCCAGCAGCCCACGGACGTGGTGCTGCGGGTCCTGCGGGCCTGCATCTGCGGCAGCGACCTGTGGGCCTACCGCGGTGAGTCCGCCCGGCAGCCCGGCCAGCGCATCGGCCACGAATTCCTCGGGATCGTCGAGGAGGCCGGGCCCGAGGTGCGCGGGTTCGCCGTCGGGGACCTGGTCGTCGCGCCCTTCGTCTGGTCCGACGGCACCTGCGCGTACTGCGCCGAGGGGCTGACCACCTCCTGCCCGCGGGGCGGCTTCTGGGGCTCGGTGGGCTCCGACGGCGGGCAGGGCGAGGCCGTCCGCGTCCCCTTCGCCGACGGCACGCTGGTCGCCCTGCCCACCGCCGCGGCCTCCGACGACCGGCTGCTCACCGCGCTGCTGGCCCTGTCCGACGTGCTCGGCACCGGCCACCACGCGGCGGTCGGCGCCGGGGTGCGGGCCGGTTCGACCGTCGCCGTCGTCGGGGACGGGGCCGTCGGGCTGTGCGGAGTGATGGCCGCCAAGCGGCTCGGCGCCGAGCGGATCATCGCGCTCGGCCGGCACACGGCGCGCACCGACATCGCCCGGGACTTCGGCGCCACCGACGTCGTCGCCGAGCGCGGTGACGCGGCGGTCGCGGCCGTACGGGAACTGCTCGGCGGCGAGGGCGCGCACTGCGTGATCGAGGCCGTGGGCACCGAGCAGTCGATGCGCACCGCCGTCGGCATCACCCGGGACGGCGGGGCGATCGGCTACGTCGGCGTCCCGCACGGCAGCGGCACCGGGCTGGACCTCGGCGACATGTTCGACCGGAACATCGCCCTGCGCGGCGGCGTCGCCCCCGTGCGCACGTACATCCCGGAGCTGCTGCCCGACGTGCTGGACGGCACCATCGACCCCTCACCCGTCTTCGACCTGTCCGTCGGCCTCGACGACGTACCGGCCGGTTACCGGGCGATGGACGAGCGCACGGCGCTGAAGGTCCTCATCACGCCGTGATCCGGCGGCCCGGGGGCCGTGTCGTACCGGCCCCCGGACCCCGGCGTCACCAGCGCACGGCGTCCAGCGCGTCGACCACACCGGCCCCGTAGAAGCCGTTGCGGTTCTTGCCGCCCTCGCAGACCGCGTCGACCGTGCCGTCACCGTCGATGTCGTACGGCGCGCCGCACGCCTTCGCGTCCGCCTCCAGCGTCAGCAGCGCCTTGACCGCGGCGGGCGGCGCGTACGGGTGCTTCGACTTGATCAGGGCCACGACGCCCGCGACGTGCGGGGACGCCATCGACGTACCGGCCTTGTAGCCGTACTTGCCGCCCGGCAGCGTCGAGAGGATCAGCCCGCTCGTCGCCGGCGGTTCGGGCGTCTGGTAGACCGTCGAGTCGCCGCCCGGCGCGGCCACGTCGATGACGCCGTTCCCGTAGTTCGAGTACGAGGCCTTCAGGCCCTTCGCGCCGGTCGCCGAGACCGTCACGACACCCGGCAGCATCGTCGGGATGTCCAGGCACTGGCGCGGGTCGACGGTCCGGCTGCCCGGGGTGGTGTCGTTCGGGCTGGTCGTGTCCTCGATGGAGTCCGCCGCCAGGTCCTCGGCGGAGTTGCCCGCGGCGGCGACGTTGACCGCGCCCCTGAGCTCGGCGTACCGGGTGGCCCGGTACACGGCCTCGACCAGGGCGCCCTGGTCGGGGTCGTTCTTGCAGTTGTACATCCAAGGATCGGTGTAATAGCTGTTGTTGGTGACGTCGACCCCGTGCTCGGCGGCCCAGACGAAGCCGCAGACGACGGCCTCCGTGTAGAAGAAGCCGTCCGGGTTGCCGACCTTGATACCGGAGACCTTCACGCCCGGCGCCACGCCCGTCACGCCGATGCCGTTCTTCGCCGCCGCGATGGTGCCCGCGACATGGGTGCCGTGGTCGCTCTCGCCGGTCTTCGGGCGCCAGGCGCCGTCCGTGGTGTCCGGGGCGCCGGACACGCAGTTGGCGGAGGCCGCGCGGTCGAAGTTCGGCGCGAGGTCCGGGTGGGTGTCGTCCACGCCGGTGTCGATGACCGCGACGGTCACCTTGGAGCTGCCCAGCGACTTCTGGTGGGCCTTGTCCGCCTTGATGGCCGGCAGGTCCCACTGCAACGGCTCCATCGGGTCCTGGTCCGCCGTCGCCTCCGCCGCGGCGGCCTTCTCCTGCGCGGCGGTCAGCGGCTGGTCCACCCCGATGTCCTTGGTGGCCTGCGGCACGATCGGATTGGTGCGCGTGGCGCCCGCCGACTGGACGCCCCTGACCTTCCGGACCGTCTTCGCGAAGTCCGGGTTCTTCGAGTGGACGACGATGACACCGATCCGGTCATAGGCGATCACCACCGTGCCGCCGGCCCGTTCTATCGCCGTGCGTACCTGCTTGACGGTGCCGGCCCCGCCCCGCGTGTTGACCACGTACGACAGTTCCGGACCGTCCGCCGGTGCGGCGGCCGGGGGCGCGCCGTGCGCCGGGGCCGCGGAGGCGGCACCCGCCGGCAGGAAGCCGAGCGAGGCGGTGAGGGCCAATCCGACGGGCAGCGTCAGTGCGCGCGTCCGTCTGGATCCCAGATGAGCCATGGGGTCTCCACTTCATCCGTGTCAGTGACCGGACACGGGGCGTGTCCAGTCGCGTACATGACCAGTGAAGCTAGCGCCGATCATCCCGGCACATCAATCGATTCGCGGGAACACGTGCACATCCGACCCCCCGAAGGGGTGAGCGGGAGAAGGCGCGAACCGAAGTGAACCGCTTCGCCGTGCGTTGCGTGCCGTTGTCAGGGGAAGCGCTCCACCACCCCCGATCACGAGGTCCCCCAGTGAAACCCATCGTCCCCACCACCGCACCCGCGTCGCGAGGAGAATCCGTGGCTACCGATGCACCGCCGCCCGAGGGCAGTACGGACAAGAGCCCTGCCCAGCCCACGACCGAGGCGTTCCTCGCGGAGCAGGCCAGCGCGGAATTCGGCGAACTGCGCCGCTCCCACCGCTCGTTCGCCTTCCCGCTGACCATCGCCTTCGTCCTCTGGTACCTGCTGTACGTGCTGCTCTCCAACTACGCGGGCGGCTTCATGGGCACCAAGGTGTTCAGCAACATCAACGTGGCCTTCGTCTTCGGCCTCGCCCAGTTCCTCACCACCTTCCTCATCGCCTGGTTCTACTCGCGGCACGCCAACGCGAAGCTCGACCCGAAGGCCGAGGCCATCAAGTCCCGTATGGAGGCCGACGTATGAGCGCCGCGTACCACTCCCCGCACGCCGCCGTGACCCTCGCCGCCTCGGCCACCGAGCACCGGCCGCTGATCATCACCCTCTTCGCGGTCTTCGTCGCCGCCACCCTCGGGATCACCGTCTGGGCCGGCCGCCAGACCCGCAGCGCCGCCGACTTCTACGCGGGCGGGCGCCAGTTCACCGCCTTCCAGAACGGTCTCGCGGTCTCCGGCGACTACATGTCCGCCGCGTCCTTCCTCGGCATCGCCGGCGCCATCGCCCTCTTCGGCTACGACGGCTTCCTCTACTCCATCGGCTTCCTCGTCGCCTGGCTCGTCGCGCTCCTGCTCGTCGCCGAGCCGCTGCGCAACTCCGGCCGCTACACCATGGGCGACGTCCTCGCCTACCGGATGCGCCAGCGCCCGGTCCGCACCGCGGCCGGCGTCTCCACCATCGTCGTGTCGATCTTCTACCTGCTGGCGCAGATGGCGGGCGCGGGCGTCCTGGTCTCCCTGCTCCTCGGCATCACCAGCGACGCCGGAAAGATCCTCATCGTTGCGCTGGTCGGCGTACTGATGATCGTCTACGTCACCATCGGCGGCATGAAGGGCACCACCTGGGTGCAGATGGTCAAGGCCGTGCTGCTCATCGCCGGCGCCATCCTGATGACGCTCATGGTGCTGTGGAAGTTCGACTTCAACGTCTCCGACCTGCTGGGCACCGCCGCCGAGAAGAGCGGCCACGGCTCCGCGTTCCTGGAGCCCGGCCTGAAGTACGGCGCCACCGGCACCTCGAAACTGGACTTCCTCTCCCTCGGCATCGCCCTCGTCCTCGGCACCGCCGGACTGCCGCACATCCTGATCCGCTTCTACACGGTGCCCACCGCCAAGGCCGCCCGTAAGTCCGTCAACTGGGCCATCGGCATCATCGGCGCCTTCTACCTGATGACGATCGCCCTCGGCTTCGGCGCCGCCGCCCTCATCGGCCCCGAGGAGATCAAGGCGAAGAACCCCGCCGGCAACGCGGCCGCCCCGCAGCTCGCCGAATACCTCGGCGGGGTCGGCACCACCGGCGGCGCCGTCCTGCTCGCCGTCATCTCCGCGGTCGCCTTCGCCACCATCCTCGCCGTCGTCGCCGGACTGACCCTCGCCTCCTCGTCCTCCTTCGCGCACGACATCTACGCCAACGTCATCCGCAAGGGGAAGGCCACCGAGAAGGAGGAGATGAAGGCCGCCCGCTGGGCCACCGTCTTCATCGGCGCCGCCGCGATCGTCCTCGGCGCGTTCGCCCGCGACATGAACGTCGCAGGCCTCGTCGCCCTGGCCTTCGCCGTCGCCGCGTCCGCCAACCTGCCGACGATCCTCTACAGCCTCTTCTGGAAGCGCTTCACCACCCAGGGCGCGCTGTGGTCGATCTACGGCGGCCTGGCCTCCTCCGTGATCCTGGTGCTGTTCTCGCCGGTCGTCTCCGGCAACGAGAAGACCTCGATGTTCAAGGGCGTCGACTTCGCCTGGTTCCCGCTGGAGAACCCCGGCCTGATCTCCATCCCGCTCGGCTTCCTGCTCGGCTGGATCGGCTCCCTCCTGTCCAAGGAGGAGCCCGACAAGGGCAAGTACGCCGAACTGGAGGTCAAGTCCCTCACCGGCATCGGCGCCCACTGAGCGGTTCGTACCGGGCCGCGTCGTAGGGTCCTACGACGCGGCCCCGCCGCACCTCGTGCCAAACGGGCCCCTCCGCCGTCACCGGTCTCGCGTAGGCTCGAAGAGTCAGCTACCGCGACCGGGAAGTCACCGGGGGAGGGGGCCCACCATGCTCATCGACACCTACGACCGGGTCGCCACCGACCTGCGCGTCTCGCTCACCGACCGCTGCAACCTGCGCTGCACGTACTGCATGCCCGAGGAGGGCCTGCAGTGGCTCGCCAAGCCCGACCTGCTCAGCGACGACGAGATCGTCCGGCTCGTCCGCGTCGCCGTCACCCGGCTCGGCGTCACCGAGGTCCGCTTCACCGGCGGCGAACCGCTGCTGCGCCCCGGACTCGTCTCCATCGTCCAGCAGTGCGCGGCCCTCGACCCGCGCCCCAGGATGTCCCTCACCACCAACGGCATCGGGCTGAAGCGGACCGCCGCCGCGCTCAAGGACGCGGGGCTCGACCGGGTCAACGTCTCGCTCGACACCCTGCGGCCCGAGGTGTTCAAGACCCTCACCCGCCGCGACCGCCACCACGACGTGCTGGCGGGCCTGGAGGCCGCCCACGAGGCCGGGCTCACCCCGGTCAAGGTCAACACCGTCCTGATGCCGGGGCTCAACGACGACGAGGCCCCCGACCTGCTCGCCTGGGCCGTCGAGCACGGCTACGAGCTCCGCTTCATCGAGCAGATGCCGCTCGACGCCCAGCACGGCTGGAAGCGCGACGGCATGATCACCGCGGGCGACATCCTCGCGTCCCTGCGCACCCGCTTCGACCTCACCCCCGAGGACGACGGCGAGCGCGGCTCCGCCCCCGCCGAGCGCTGGACCGTCGACGGCGGCCCGCACCGGGTCGGCGTCATCGCCTCTGTCACCCGCCCGTTCTGCCGGGCCTGCGACCGCACCCGCCTCACCGCCGACGGACAGGTCCGCACCTGCCTCTTCGCCCGCGAGGAGACCGACCTGCGCGGCGCGCTGCGCTCGGACGCGCCCGACGAGGAGATCGCCCGGATCTGGAAGCTCGCCATGTGGGGCAAGAAGGCCGGTTCCGGCCTTGACGACCCGAGCTTCCTCCAGCCCGACCGCCCGATGTCCGCGATCGGCGGCTGATCCCGCCCCTAGGCGGACGCGGGGCGCGACTCCCACTCCGCCAGCGTCACCACGTCCTTGAGGAAGCCCCGCACCCCGAGGAACGAGGACAGGTGCTCCCGGTGCTCCTCGCAGGCCAGCCACGTCTTGCGCCGCTCCGGCGTGTGCAGCTTCGGATTGTTCCAGGCCAGCACCCATACGGCGTCGGCCCGGCAGCCCTTGGCCGAACAGACGGGGGCGGGATTCTCGGCGGATTCGGGGGAGTTCACGTACTCAACCCTAGAGGGTCCGCGCGCATCCCCTGCCGGAGGAATGGCGACGCCGGGCAGCCACGGGGGGAGCTGCCCGGCGTCGGTCCGTCGCTCCGACGGGGGATGCGGAGCGCCTGCAAAGTATGTCACGCACACCCTGCCGCGGTGCACTGGAACTTCATGATTGATCTGAGCTTTTCTTGAGCTTGGGCCCGTCCGGGGCTCAGCCGTGCTCCGGCCCATCCGAAGAGCGGAAACCGCGTCCGGACTGCGGTGAGGACGGCGCCGGACCGGCTTCCAGCGCCGGATGGGCGGGGGCGGGCAGCACGAAGGTCGACGGCAGCGCCGGGCTGGTCTCGCGGCCCGCGTTGGCGATGACGACGGCCACGTACGGCAGCAGGACTCCGAGGGCGAGCGCCACGAACGCGATGTGCCGCTCCACGTTCCACAGGACCGCCGCCGCGACCACCGACACCGTGCGCACGGTCATCGAGATCACGTAGCGGCGCTGTCTGCCCCGCACGTCGTCGGCGAGCCCCTGACGGGCTCCCGTGATCCGGAAGACCTCCGCACCACCCTGTTTGCGCACCACGTCCCCACCAACCTTCCCCGGACCCGGACCGGCCGCTCTTACGCTACGCCCGGCATCCGGCGCGTACGAGACCGGGGCACGCCGTATGCGTACATTCCGCCACTCGCCCGCACGGGCCCCTCCGGCGTGCGGAGTGCCGCCCCGGCCCCGAGACTGGGCGGGACATGTGCGACACCGCGTCGCTCGAGGAGGCAGCATGGGCTGGTTGTGGGCAATCATCGTGGGTCTGGTGCTCGGTCTGATCGCCAAGGCGATCCTGCCGGGGAAGCAGCAGATCCCGCTCTGGCTGACGGTCATCTTCGGCATGATCGGCAGCGTCCTCGGAAACGCTGTCGCCACCTGGATCGGTGTCAACGACACCAAGGGCATCGACTGGACCCGCCATGTGCTCCAGCTCATCGGAGCGGTGGTCGTGGTCGGAGTCGGAGACATGCTGTGGGCCTCGCTGCGGGGCAGCAGACAGCGCACCTGAACCCGCCGGAACCGACGACAGCGGCCGGGCACGCATCATGCGCGCCCGGCCGCTGTCGTGCGGCAGGGATACGGCTCAGCCGGCCGTGACCTCGATCGCCGCCAGGTTCTTCTTGCCCCGGCGCAGCACCAGCCAGCGCCCGTGCAGCAGCTCCTCGCGGCCCGGCGCCACCTCGCCGTCGACGGCCTTGACGTTGTTCACGTACGCGCCGCCCTCCTTGACCGTGCGCCGCGCCCCCGACTTGCTCGGGGCCAGGCCGGCCTCCACCAGCAGGTCCACCAGCGGACCCAGCTCGGTGACCCGGGCGTGCGGCACCTCGGACAGGGCGGCGCTCAGCGTCGCCTCGTCCAGCTCACCCAGCTCGCCCTGGCCGAACAGGGCCTTCGACGCGGCGACCACGGCGGCGCACTGGTCCGCCCCGTGCACCAGCGTCGTCAGCTCCTCGGCCAGCGCGCGCTGCGCCGTCCGCGCCTGCGGGCGCTCCTCGGTGACCTTCTCCAGCTCCTCCAGCTCGGCCGGGGTCCGGAAGCTGAGGATGCGCATGTAGCGCGAGACGTCCCGGTCGTCCACGTTCAGCCAGAACTGGTAGAACGCGTACGGCGTGGTCATCTCCGCGTCGAGCCAGACGGCCCCGCTCTCCGACTTGCCGAACTTGGTGCCGTCCGCCTTCGTCATCAGCGGGGTCGCCAGCGCGTGCACCTCGGCGCCCGGCTCCAGGCGGTGGATCAGGTCGAGACCGGCGGTGAGGTTGCCCCACTGGTCGCTGCCGCCCTGCTGCAGGGTGCAGCCGTAGCGGCGGTACAGCTCCAGGAAGTCCATGCTCTGGAGCAGCTGGTAGCTGAACTCGGTGTAGCTGATGCCCTCGTCGGACTCCAGCCGGCGGGCGATGGATTCCTTGGTCAGCATCTTGTTGACCCGGAAGTGCTTGCCGATGTCCCGCAGGAACTCGATCGCGGACAGGCCCGCGGTCCAGTCCAGGTTGTTCACCATGACCGCGGCGTTCTCGCCCTCGAAGGACAGGAACGGCTCGATCTGCGAGCGCAGCCGGGTCACCCACCGGGCGACCGTCTCCGGGTCGTTCAGCGTGCGCTCGGCGGTCGGCCGGGGGTCACCGATCTGACCGGTGGCCCCGCCCACCAGGGCGAGCGGACGCAGACCGGCCTGCTGGAGCCGGCGCATCGTGAGCACCTGCACCAGATGGCCGACGTGCAGACTCGCCGCGGTGGGGTCGTAACCGCAATAGAACGTGACCGGACCGTCCGCGAGAGCCTTGCGCAATGCGTCTTCATCGGTGGACTGGGCGAACAGCCCGCGCCACTTCAGCTCGTCGACGATGTCCGTCACGGTTCCTGTGCTCCTCGTGATCAATAGTGCATATGTTTTTCTCGTTCAGTCTAGGCCGGTCACACACCCCGGCTGACCGAGCTCATGTTGAAGTCCGGGATGCGCAGCGCGGGCATCGCGGCCCGGGTGAACCAGTCGCCCCACTCGCGCGGCAGGGTCTTCTCGGTGCGGCCCGCCTCGGTGGCCCGGGACAGCAGGTCGACCGGGGACTCGTTGAACCGGAAGTTGTTCACCTCGCCCACCACCTCGCCGTCCTCCACCAGATAGACGCCGTCCCGGGTCAGCCCGGTCAGCAGCAGCGTGGCCGGGTCCACCTCGCGGATGTACCAGAGGCAGGTCAGCAGCAGCGCCCGGCCGGTCGTGGCGGCCACCATCTCCTCCAGCGACCGTTCGCCGCCGCCCTCCAGGATCAGGTTGTCGACCGCCGGGGCGACCGGCAGCCCGGTCAGGCCCGCGGTGTGCCGGGTCGTCGTCAGCCGCTCCAGGCGGCCGTCGGCGACCCAGTCGGTCCGGGCCAGCGGCAGTCCGTTGTCGAAGACCGAGCCGCCGTCGCCGGAGGAGTGGGCGATGACGAAGGGGGCCGACTCCAGCCCCGGCGCGTGCGGGTCGCTGCGCAGGGTCAGCGGCAGCGGGGACAGCGTCTCGCCGAGCCGGGTACCGCCGCCCGGCTTGGAGAACACCGTGCGGCCCTCCGTCGCGTCCCGCGCCGTGGACGACCAGAGCTGGTAGATCAGCAGGTCCGCGACGGCGGTCGGCGGCAGCAGCGTCTCGTACCGCCCGGCGGGCAGCTCGATACGGCGCTCCGCCCAGCCGAGCCGCCGCGCCAGCTCCGCGTCCAGCTCCGCCGGGTCGACGTCCTTGAAGTCCCGCGTGGAGCGGCCCGCCCAGGCCGAACGGGTGCGGTCGGGCGACTTGGCGTTCAGCTCCAGCGTGCCGTTCGGCTGGTCGTGGCGCAGCCGCAGCCCCGTGGACGTGCCCAGGTAGCTGGAGGTCATCTGGTGGTGGGCGAAGCCGTACAGCTCGCGCCCGCCGGAACGGGCCCGCGCGAAGGCGTCCCCGAGGGCCGGGGCGAACGCGGCGAACACGTCCGAGTCCGTCTCGGCCGGCGCGTCCGTGAAGTCGGGCGACGCGGGCACCCCGGTGACCAGCGGCTGCGCGTCCTCGGCCGGCCCGGCGGAGCGCGCGGCGGCCTCGGCGGCCCGCACCAGCGGCTCCAGGTCGTCCGCGGTGACGGCGGCGCGGGAGACCACACCGGAGGCGGTGCCCTCGGCGCCGTCGACCGTGGCGACGACGGTCAGGGTCCGGCCCCGGGTCACACCGTTGGTGGTGAGCGCGTTGCCGGCCCAGCGCAGATTGGCCGAGGACTCCTCGTCCGCGATGACCACACAGCCGTCGGCGGTGGACAGTTCGAGCGCGCGCTCGACGATCTCGTACGGCTTGCTGACGCGGCTCATCGCCCGGCCTCCTGCGTCGTATTCAGAATGTTCACGCCTCGGAAGAGGGCGGAGGGGCAGCCGTGGGAGACGGCCGCGACCTGGCCCGGCTGGGCCTTGCCGCAGTTGAAGGCGCCGCCCAGCACGTACGTCTGCGGGCCGCCGACCTTCTCCATCGAGCCCCAGAAGTCCGTCGTCGTCGCCTGGTACGCGACATCGCGCAGCTGCCCGGCCAGCTTCCCGTTCTCGATGCGGAAGAACCGCTGTCCGGTGAACTGGAAGTTGTAGCGCTGCATGTCGATCGACCAGGACCGGTCGCCGACCACGTAGATCCCGCGCTCGACCCCGCCGATCAGGTCCTCCGTGGAGAGCCCGCCCGGGTCCGGCTGGAGCGACACGTTCGCCATGCGCTGGACGGGGACATGGCCGGGGGAGTCCGCGTACGCGCACCCGTTGGACCGGCCCAGGCCCGTCAGCTTCGCGATCCGGCGGTCCGTCTGGTAGCCCACCAGCGTCCCGTCCTTCACCAGGTCCCAGGACTGCGCCTCGACGCCCTCGTCGTCGTAGCCGATCGTCGCGAGCCCGTGCTCGGCGGTGCGGTCGCCGGTCACGTTCATCACCGGCGAGCCGTACGCCAGCTTGCCCAGCTGGTCGAACGTGGCGAACGAGGTCCCGGCGTAGGCCGCCTCGTAGCCGAGCGCCCGGTCCAGCTCCGTGGCGTGGCCGATGGACTCGTGGATGGTCAGCCAGAGGTTGGACGGGTCCACGACCAGGTCGTACGTCCCCGCCTCCACGCTCGGCGCCCGCATCTTCTGGGCCAGCAGCCCCGGGATGCGCTCCAGCTCCGCGTCCCAGTCCCAGCCGGTCCCGGTCAGGTACTCCCAGCCGCGCCCCACCGGCGGCGCGATGGTGCGCATCGAGTCGAACTCACCGGTCGTCGCGTCCACGGCCACCGCGGTGAACTGCGGGTGCAGCCGGACCCGCTGCTGCGTGGTGACCGTGCCCGCCGTGTCCGCGTAGAACTTGTTCTCGTGCACGGTCATCAGCGAGGCGTCCACATGCGCCACGCCCTCGGCCGCAAGCAGCCGCGCGCTCCACTCGGCGAGCAGACCCGCCTTCTCCTCGGCGGGTACGTCGAAGGGGTCGACCTCGTACGCCGACACCCAGGTGCGCTCCCCGTGCGAGGGCTCGTCCGCCAGCTCCACCCTCTCGTCCGAGCCCGCCGCCGCGATCACCTTCGCCGACAGCTTCGCCATGGCGACGGCCTGCGAGGCGACCCGCGCCGCCGCGTCCATCGTCAGGTCGACGCCCGAGGCGAACCCCCAGGCCCCGCCGTGCACGACCCGGACCGCGTACCCGAGGTCGGTGGTGTCGGAGCCCCCGGCGGGCCGGGCGTCCCGCAGCCGCCAGGTCGCGCTGCGCACCCGCTCGAAGCGGAAGTCGGCGTGCGCCGCGCCGAGCGCCCGCGCTCGGGCGAGCGCCGCGTCGGCGAGAGCCCGTAGCGGGAGCGCCAGGAACGACTGATCTACCTCATGGGGCACGGGCGGCCTCTCCTTCGCGGTCACATACCCACGGATCGTGTACGAGGCAGTGAAGCACGGCCCCCCGCCCCGTCGCGGCCGAATTCCCCGGGGCGGTCCGCACGGCCGACTGTAGGAACCCGACAGTGCCCGGCCGAAGGCCCTGTCAGGGGCCGATTCCTCGGCGCGCGGGCGGTACCGATAGGTTTCCGAGGTACCAGACCGCTATCGAAAGGGTGATCCGTTGAGCCGCTCGGTTCTCGTCACCGGAGGAAACCGGGGCATCGGCCTCGCCATCGCCCGCGCTTTCGCCGACAACGGCGACAAGGTCGCGATCACCTACCGTTCCGGCGAGCCGCCCGCCGTGCTCACCGAGGCCGGTGTCCTCGCGGTCCGTTGCGACATCACGGATCCCGAGCAGGTGGAGCAGGCCTACAAGGAGATCGAGGAGAAGCACGGCAATGTGGAGGTGCTGGTCGCCAACGCCGGTATCACCAAGGACCAGTTGCTGATGCGCATGTCCGAGGAGGACTTCACGTCCGTACTCGACACCAACCTCACCGGCACCTTCCGGGTCGTCAAGCGCGCCAACCGCGGCATGCTGCGCGCCAAGAAGGGCCGCGTGGTCCTCATCTCCTCCGTCGTCGGCCTCCTCGGCTCGGCGGGCCAGGCCAACTACGCGGCCTCCAAGGCCGGTCTGGTCGGTTTCGCCAGGTCCCTGGCGCGCGAGCTCGGTTCGCGGAACATCACTTTCAACGTCGTCGCGCCCGGTTTCGTCGACACCGACATGACGCAGGTGCTCACCGAGGAGCAGCGCAAGGGCATCGTGGCCCAGGTGCCGCTCGCGCGTTACGCGCAGCCCGAGGAGATCGCCGCCGCGGTGCGCTTCCTCGCCTCCGACGACGCGTCGTACATCACTGGAGCCGTCATCCCCGTTGACGGCGGATTGGGCATGGGTCACTGATCACCATGAGCGGAATTCTCGACGGCAAGCGCATCCTGATCACCGGGGTGCTGATGGAGTCCTCCATCGCGTTCCACGCCGCCAAGGTCGCCCAGGAGCAGGGCGCGGAGGTCATCCTGACCGCGTTCCCGCGGCCCACGCTGACCGAGCGCATCGCCAGGAAGCTCCCCAAGCCCGCCAAGGTCATCGAGCTGGATGTGACCGACCAGGAGCACCTGGACCGTCTCGCCGGCCTGGTGCGCGACGAGCTGGGCTCGCTGGACGGCGTCGTGCACTCCATCGGCTTCGCGCCGCAGGACGCGCTCGGCGGCAACTTCCTCAACACCCCGTTCGAGTCGGTCGCCACGGCGATGCACGTCTCGGCGTTCTCGCTGAAGTCGCTCGCCATGGCGTGCAAGCCGCTGATGAGCGAGGGCGGCTCGATCGTCGGCCTCACCTTCGACGCGCAGTTCGCGTGGCCGCAGTACGACTGGATGGGTCCGGCCAAGGCCGCCCTGGAGGCCACCTCCCGCTACCTCGCCCGTGACCTGGGCCCGGACGGCATCCGCTGCAACCTGATCTCGGCCGGACCGCTCGGCTCCATGGCCGCGAAGTCCATCCCGGGCTTCGACGGGCTCGCCGACGTGTGGAACACCCGCGCGCCGCTGGCCTGGGACATGAAGGACCCGGAGCCGGCCGGCCGCGGCATCGTCGCGCTGCTCTCGGACTTCTTCCCGAGGACCACCGGCGAGATCATCCACGTCGACAGTGGCGTGCACATGATGGGCGCCTGACCTCTCAGGCCCGTACGTTCCGCCCGCGCACCGTCCCCGGAGTCCTCCGGAGGCGGTGCGCGGTCGTTTCTCCCCCCGCGTACGCCCTTGCCGCGCTCAGGTCGAAAAGCCGGACGATCCACCGCAGAATGTGGAGGAACCGGACGTCCGGTCCCGGTCGGCCGTTCGTCCGCAGGCCCCAGGGGAGGAGATCGCTGTGCGTCGCACACATCGCCGGACCCGCTCCCTGCTGGCCTCCTGCGCGGTTGTCGCCGGCCTGCTCGTCCCGGCCGGCCTGTACGCGGCCGGGCATGTCGGGGCCACCGGCGCCGCCGCGCCCCCGGCGCCCAGCCCGGAACCCTCCGGCGCCGAGTGCCGTACGTCCGTCCAGGGCTCCCGGGTCGTCGCGCACTGCCACAACCCGTACCCCACGGCCGACCGCGTCCAGCTGCACACCGAGTGCGCCCGCTGGTGGGACGTCGACGCGGACGGCAGGCCGGTCACGGTCGGGCCGGGGCGCACGGTGCGCCTGACCGACCGCTGCTGGAAGGAAGTCGCCTCGGCCTGGGTCACCCACGGCACGGGTACGGGGAGCTAGACCCGGTCCGCCAGGCAGGTCAGCGCGTGGCTCGCGGCCTCCGCCGCCGCCGTCTCCGCGTCGCCCGCGCGGATCGCCTCGACCAGCCGGCTGTGGTCCATGTGGTTCTCCGGCCGCAGTTCCTGGCCCACGTCGCCCCGCAGGTAGTCCCGCAGCAGGTCGCCCAGGTCGGCGTAGAGCCCCGTCAGCACGTCGTTGTGGGAGGCGGCGACCACCGCCAGGTGCAGCGTCGCGTCGGCGGCCACGAACGCCTCCGCGTCCCCCGCCGCCCAGGTCTCCTCCCGGCGCTTCATCAGCGCGTCCAGCTGCTTCAGGTCCCGTTCGGTTCGCCGTACGGCCGCCAGTCGCGCGGCCGACGACTCCAGGGTCGAGCGCAGCTCCGCGATGTGGCGCGGGTCCGCCGAGGCGAACCGGCGGTGCATCACCCCGGCCAGCTCGCTCGTGGCCACTACATAGGTGCCCGAGCCCTGCCGGATGTCGAGCAGCCCGTTGTGCGCGAGCGCGCGGACCGCCTCGCGGACGGTGTTACGGGCCACCCCCAGCTGCTCGACCAGCTCGGGTTCGGTGGGGATGCGGGAACCCACCGGCCACTCACCCGTGGTGATCTGGTTCCGCAGCTGGGCAATCACCTGGTCGGCGAGTGCCGAACGCCGCGTGGACGTCAGCGCCATGGTGCTCCTCGGTCGCAACTTCTCATGGGCCGGGATCTTCTCAGGGTCCCGATCCTCTCAGGGTCCGGTGCACGGACGGAGTGGACAATCAATCATCCCATGATTCTATGATGGGGTCATGCGTGACGACGAAACCACTCCCCAGACCGCCACCGGGACCCTGAGCCCCGGCACCACGGCGGCTTCCCGCACCGGCGCCCCCGCCCCGCGGACCGGCCCCGCGTCGTGGGCCCCGCGCCTGGTCGCGATCGGGCTCGTCCTCACCGCGCTCAACCTCCGCCCGGCCATCACCAGCCTCGGCGCCCTCCTCGAAGAGGTGCGCGACGGGCTGCACATGAGCGGCAGCGTCGCCGGGGTCCTCACCTCCGTGCCGCCGCTCTGCTTCGCGGTCTTCGGCGTCATGGCCCCGCGCCTCGCCCGCCGCTTCGGACCCGGCGCGGTGGTCTGCGCGGGCATGGTCGCCATCACCGCGGGCCTGGTGATCCGGCCCCTGGTCGGCGGCACCGCGGGCTTCCTCGCCGCCAGCGCCCTGGCCCTCATGGGCATCGCCGTCAGCAACGTCCTGATGCCGGTGATCGTCAAGCGCTGGTTCCCCGACCGCGTCGGCTCCATGACCGGGCTCTACTCCATGGCCCTGGCCCTCGGCACCTCGCTCGCCGCCGCCGTGACCGTGCCCATGACCCACGCGATGGGCGGCAGCTGGAAGGCCGGGCTCGGCATCTGGGCCGTGCTGGCCGCCGCCGCGATCCTGCCGTGGATCCCGCTCGTACGGGACCGGGCCACCGCCCACGAACCGTCGTCCGGTCCCCGGACCGCCACCGCGCGGCCCCAGGCCCCGGAGCTCCGGATCACCCGCAGCAGGACCGCCTGGGCGCTCGCCTGCTTCTTCGGCCTCCAGGCCACCGCCGCCTACATCACGATGGGCTGGATGCCCCAGATCTTCCGGGACGCCGGGGTCTCCGCCGGCACGGCGGGCGTGCTGCTCGCCCTCACCATGGCCATGGGCGTCCCGCTCGCCTTCGTGATCCCGCGCGTCGCGGCCCGGATGCGGAACCAGGGCCCGATCGTCGTCTTCCTCGGCGCCTGCGGCCTCACCGGCTACGCGGGCCTCTACCTGGCGCCCTCCGGCGGCGCCTGGGCCTGGGCGCTGCTGCTGGGCATCTCGAACTGCGCCTTCCCGCTCGCCCTCACCATGATCGGCATGCGGGCCCGCAGCGGCGCCGGAGTGGTCCGGCTGTCCGCCTTCGCCCAGTCCACCGGCTACCTGATCTCGATCCCGGGACCGCTCCTGGTCGGCGTGCTCTACCAGCACAGCGGCGGCTGGGGGCTGCCCATCGCGCTGATGGCCGCCCTCATGGTCCCGCAGATGGTCATGGGCGTCCTGGCCGGCCGGGACCGGACGATCGAGGACGAATCCTGAGATGCGAGACTGGGGCCATGTCACCTGTGCTCGATCCGAATCCCCAGAACGGTCAGAAGAAGCTGCTCCTCGTCTTCGGGGCCATGCTGCTGATCACGGTCGTCGTCGGCGTCATCGCCTCCATCGCCTCCCCGTGACACCCCGGCTCCGGCGAGGGTGGTGCTAGCACCCCCATCCCCTAGGGGGCCAGGGTCAGGGTGAAGTGGGTGGGTCACCGGATGGGACCGGCGTCCCCGCCTCCGTAGGTTCTTGAGTATCGGAATCCACGGACCACGGAGGCGGACATGCCGGCCCTCACGCACACCCGGCCCACCCACCCGGAGCCGAGCGGTGTCGACGTCCGGCTGCCGTGGTGGGCCATCGCGCTGCCCGCCATCGCCTTCGCCGCGCTGCTGCTGCTCATCGCCGGACCGGGCCAGGCACACGCCGCCACCGGCGAATCGTCGACCGGCGAGCTGCTGCGGCACCTCGTGCAGCTGCTGACCCGCTGAGTCCGGCGCCCGGGGGTGCCCGCCGACCATGGCCGGGTCCGCGGTGCCCGGTACGGGCGAAGGCTCCAACACCCTGCGCCAGCTGGCGCGTTTCATGCGAAGCTGAGGTGTATGAGCGCCGATACACCTCGCAGGATCGTCCTTCTCAGGCACGCCAAGGCGGAATGGTCGCAGGAGTCCGACCACGAGCGGCCGCTGGCCGAGCGCGGCCGTATGGAGGCCCCCATGGCGGGCCGCAAGCTCGCCGATTCCGGGATCGTCTTCGACCTGGCCCTCTGCTCGACCGCCGTCAGAACGCGGGAGACGTGGAAGCTGGCCGTGCACGAGATGCCGCAGCGCCCGAGGACCGTGTACGAGGAGCGGCTCTACGACGCCTCGCTCGGCGAGCTGATCGCCCTGGTCGACGAAACCCCGGACGACGTCACCAACCTGCTGGTCATCGGCCACAACCCCGGGATGCACGCGCTCGCCGACGCCCTCTCCGGCAGCGGCGAGGGCGACGCACTCGCCCGGATGGCGCGCGGCGGCTTCCCGACCGCCGCCTTCGCCGTCGTCGAGTTCTCCGGCTCCTGGAAGACCGTCGAGCACGGCGTCGGCCGGCTCACCGAGTACTGGACCCCCAACGACTGACCCGCCGCTCTCATGGCCAGGGCCCCGGCGCGCACCACGCGGTGCGCGCCGGGGCCCTGGCCGTAGGGACAGCGGGACCTACTCGACGAGGCCGTCGGCCGCCTCGACCTCCTCGCGGGTGATGCCCAGCAGATACAGCACGGTGTCCAGGAAGGGCACGTTCACCGCCGTGTGCGCGGCTTCGCGGACCACCGGCTTGGCGTTGAAGGCGACCCCGAGCCCCGCCGTGTTCAGCATGTCCAGGTCATTGGCCCCGTCACCGATCGCCACCGTCTGCGCCAGCGGCACCCCCGCCTCGGCGGCGAAGCTCCGCAGCAGCCGGGCCTTGCCCGCCCGGTCGACGATGTCCCCGGTCACCCGGCCCGTGAGCTTCCCGTCGACGACCTCCAGCGTGTTGGCGGAGGCGAAGTCGAGCCCGAGCCGCTCCTTCAGGTCGTCGGTCACCTGGGTGAACCCGCCGGAGACGACGCCTACTTGGTAGCCGAGCCGCTTCAGCGTACGGATCAGCGTCCGGGCCCCGGGCGTCAGCCGTACCTCGGAGCGGACCTTGTCCACCACCGACACGTCCAGCCCCGCCAGCAGCGCCACCCGGGCGTGCAGCGACTGCTCGAAGTCCAGCTCGCCGCGCATCGCCCGCTCGGTCACCTCGGCGACCTCGGCCTCGCAGCCGGCGTGGGCCGCGAACAGCTCGATGACCTCGTCCTGGATCAGCGTCGAGTCGACGTCCATCACCACGAGCCGCTGCGCCCGGCGGCTCAGCCCCGCCGACACGACCGCCACGTCCACCCCGATGCCCGCGGCCTCCGGTGCCAGCGCGGAGCGCAGCTCCTCGGTCCCCGTACCGGACACGGCGAACTCGACCGCGGTGACCGGGTACTTCGCCAGCCGGAAGATGCGGTCGATGTTCCCGCCGGTCGAGGTGATCCGGGCCGCTATGGCCGCCGTCGACTCCGCGGTCAGCGGGTGACCGAGCACCGTGACATGGGAACGCCCATAGCCGCGCGGCCGGTTGTCGCCCGTACCGGAGATGATCTCGGCCTGGAGCTTCAGCGAGTCCGCCCAGCTGTGCACGGTGGCCCGCAGGTCGCCCTCGGTGGTCCCGCCCGCGGTGGGGGCGGTGACCAGCGCGCACAGCACGATACGGCCCCGCGTGACGACCTGCTCGATGTCGACGACGTCGACGGAGTAGGCGGCGAGGGTGTCGAAGAGGCCCGCGGTGATCCCGGGGCGGTCCTTCCCGAAGATCTTCACGAGGAGAGTCGGTACGTCCGGACCCTGCCGGAACGCGGCGGGCTCGGGAGACAGGGCGGGCTCAGGGGGCCGGGATGCGCTCATGGTGTCTCCACCGTATCGGTCCGCGCGCCCTCGTCGGCAGCCCGTCCCGAGTGCCGGACAGCCTGCCCGCGCGCACCGGTCCGTCCCCATTTCGCCTGGCTGCACAGGTCTCGGTGAGGTCACCCTGGGGCGCCCGGCTTTCGTATCGGGGACTGGTCCTGGAATAGTTCCCCACGATGTTCAGCATCCCTAGACTCCCTGCGACGGGGGTAACACGGGGGACAACTAGTGGGGCGCGGAGTGCCGGAACTCGTACTGGAATTGAATGGCAGGACCTGGACGCTCGATCCGTCCAGGTCGTACACCCTCGGACGTGATCCGCAGGGCGACATGGCGATCGACGACGCCAGGGTCTCGTGGCGGCACGCCACGATCAGCTGGAACGGCCGCAGTTGGTTCATCGAGGACCACGGAAGCACCAACGGCACGTACGTGCACGGGCAGCGGATCCATCAGATGGAGATCGCGGCGGGCTCCGCCGTGAACCTGGGTAACGCCACCGACGGGCCCCGGCTGAACCTGAGCGCCGCGGACGTCTACAGCGGCCGGGGCGCGGGCCCCGCGCAGCCGCAGCAGGCCCCGCCGCAGCAGCAGCCGCAGCAGGGCGGCGGACCGGGCTGGCAGCAGCCGGCCCCCCAGCAGCCCGTGCCGCAGCAGCAGCAGGGCTGGCAGCAGCCCGCGCAGCCGCAGCAGCCGCACGTACCGCAGCAGGGCGGGGCCCCGGGACCGCCCGGTCCCGGCATCGGCGGCCCCGCGGGGGCGCCGCCGGTCCACGGGGACCGCAGCCCGACCACGTTCCACCAGCTGGCGCTCGGCCGCGTGATGCGGATCGGTCGTGCGCTGGAGAACGACCTGGTGGTCTCGGACCTCCAGGTCTCCCGGAACCACGCCGAGTTTCACGCGACGCCCGACGGCCGCTTCGAGATCCGCGACCTCGGCTCGCACAACGGCACGTACGTCAACGGTCAGCCGCTCTCCAAGTCCGGCTCGGCGCTCATCGGCCCGAACGACACCGTCGGCGTCGGTCACTCGACGTTCCGGCTCGTCGGCGACCGGCTGGAAGAGTTCGTCGACACCGGTGAGGTCTCCTTCGCGGCCCGCCACCTCACGGTCACGGTCGACGGCGGCAAGCAGATCCTCAAGGACGTCTCCTTCGGCGTCCCGGAGAAGTCGCTCATCGGCGTCATCGGCCCGTCCGGCTCCGGAAAGTCCACCCTGCTCAAGGCGCTCACCGGCTACCGGCCTGCCAACCAGGGCGACGTCCTCTACGACAACCGGAACCTCTACAAGCAGTTCGCCGAGCTGCGCCAGCGCATCGGCCTGGTCCCGCAGGACGACATCCTGCACAAGGAACTGACCGTCACCCGCGCCCTGAAGTACGCGGCCAAGCTCCGCTTCCCCGCGGACACCACCGAGGCCGAGCGCCAGGCCCGGATACACGAGGTCCTCACCGAGCTGAAGCTCGACGTCCACAAGGACAAGAAGGTCACCTCGCTCTCCGGCGGCCAGCGCAAGCGCGTCTCGGTGGCGCTGGAGCTGCTCACCAAGCCGTCGCTGATCTTCCTCGACGAGCCGACCTCGGGCCTCGACCCGGGCATGGACCGCGATGTCATGCAGCTGCTGCGCGGTCTGGCCGACGACGGCCGTACCGTCCTGGTCGTCACGCACTCGGTGGCCGAGCTGGCGATCTGCGACAAGCTGCTGGTGATGGCGCCGGGCGGCGCCGTGGCCTACTTCGGCCCGCCGGACGAGGCGCTCAACTTCTTCGGCTACACCACCTGGGCCGATGTCTTCTCCGCGTTCGAGAACTACCGCGACTACGACTGGTCGGGCCGCTGGCGCGGTTCGCAGCACTACCAGATGTACGCCGCCGACATCGACGCCGTCGCCGTGCAGTCCGTGCACATGCCGCCGCCGCAGCAGATGCGCCCGCCCAAGCCGCAGGGCTGGGGCACGCAGCTGTGGACGCTGGTGCGCCGCTACCTCTCGGTGATCGGCTCCGACAAGGGCTTCATGGGTCTGATGGTGATCCTGCCCGCGGTGCTCGGCGTCGTCAGCGTGGTCATCCCGTCCGACTACGGGCTCGCCCCGCCCAAGCCGCCGCACAGGTTTAACGGCGACGCCGGAACGATCATGCTGATCCTCACCATCGGGATGTGCTTCTCCGGCGCGGCCAACTCCGTACGCGAACTGATCAAGGAACGCGTCATCTACGAACGGGAACGGGCCACCGGTCTGTCCCGCTCCGCCTATCTGATGTCCAAGGTCATCGTCCTCGGCCTGATCACGGCCTTCCAGGGCGTCATCATCTGCGGCATCGGCTTCGCCACCCGCGACCTGCCCGAAGAGGGCCTGATCATGCCGCCGGCCGTCGAGCTCTGCGTGACGATCATCGCGCTCGGCTTCACCTCGATGATGTTCGGCCTGGTCATCTCCTCGCTGGTGAAGACCGCCGAGAAGACGATGCCGCTGCTGGTCATGTTCGCGATCGTCCAGGTCGTCTTCACCGGCATCCTCTTCCAGGTGTACGGATCGCCCGGCCTGGAGCAGTTCGCCTGGCTGATGCCCTCCCGCTGGGCCATCGCGGGCGCCGGCTCGACGCTGGACCTCGCCCACCTCATGCCGCCGTGGGACCAGAACAACCCCACGGACCTGGACCCGCTCTGGGAGCACACGGCGAGCCAGTGGGGGATCAACGTCGGGATCCTGCTGTTCATCGGCGTCGTCTGCGGCTTCGCGGTCGCCCGGCTGCTGCGCCGCCACGAGCCCGAGGTCATGCGCAAGTAACCGGCCCGGACACGCGCCGAAGGGCGGCACCCCGCGCGGGGTGCCGCCCTTCGGCGTTCTGTCACCGGCGTACGGATCGCTGCGGATCAGTACGCGCTGTTGACGTTGTCGATCGAGCCGTACTTGTCGGCGGCGTAGTTGGCCGACGCGGTGATGTTGGCGACCGGGTCGTACTGCGTGTGCGGGGTGCCGGACACGTGGTAGTAGTCGAACGTCGGCTTGATGATCTGCAGCAGACCGATCGACGGCACGCCGTTCTGGGCGTTGATGTCCCAGTCGTTGATGGCGTTCGGGTTACCGCTGGACTCACGGATGATGTTGCGGTGCAGGCCCTCGTACGTACCCGGGATGCCCTTCTCCTTCATGATGGCCAGGGACTCACGGATCCAGCCGTCCAGGTTGTTGCCGTACAGGTGCGTACGGGCGGAGGAGCGGCTGGCGGTCTGGTGGCCGCGCGAGGACTTCTTGTGGGACTTGGCCTTGCTGTGCGCCTTGGCCTTGGCCTTCTTCAGCTTGGCCTTCTTGGCCTTCGCCTCGGCCTTCTCCTTCACCGCGGCGGCCTTCTTGGCCTTGGCGGCGTCGGCGGCCTTGACCAGCTTCTCGGCGGTCGAGTGCTGCTCGATGACGCTGTCCTGGATCGCACGGGCCTGCTTGGAGCTCGCGGAGTCGAAGATGACCGGGGCTGCGGAGAGAGCCTGCGGTTCGGTCTCGGCCTCGGCGTGACCGGGTACCAGGGACAAGGAGATGGCAGCGGCGGCGACGGCGGAGACGCCGGCGGCGGAGAGCTTCTGGGTCTTGTTCAGGTTTCGGAGACGACCGGTGATGCGGGACGCGGACATACAGGCTTACCTCTTCGAAATTCGGGGGGTCCTCACGGAGGACGAAGACGGGAGCGACTACGCATCTCCGTCGGGGACGAGCTCAATTCTTAGCGGCGGCAAAATGCTCTGGCAAAGGTGTGACGTACGAAGCCGGGTAGTGGAATGGAGGGCGGTTTGCCGGGTTCGCCCCCAGGTCATCACCACCCAAATCGCCCTTTTCGCTCCACTAAGCGGCTTCGTAAGTGACGTGGGCCCTATGCGCGGCCTCACATCGGGGCGATAACGGCGTCACCCTGTGTTGCTTGCGCAATTCGGAATGCAACGTTCCGGAAGGGGTTCCGGGCACCCGGTGCGCACCGCCCGCCACGCCCTGCCCGCCGCTCCCCGCCCAAGGTCCTAGTCCCTGCGCCCCGGTCCCCGGCCGTCCCCGGTCCGATACGGGGGAGCGGACCCCGCCGGTACCGTGAGGCGCATGAGCCACCGACCGCCCTCGGGCCTCGCCGCCGTCAGCGCCGCGCTGCTCGCCATGAGCCGCCACCTGGAGGTCCGGGACGTCCTGAAGACGATCGTCGCCTCGGCCCGCGAACTCCTGGACGCCGAGTACGCCGCCCTCGGGGTTCCCGACGACCACGGCGGCTTCGCCCAGTTCGTCGTCGACGGCGTCAGCGACGAACAGTGGAAGGCCATCGGCCCGCTGCCCCGGCAGCACGGCATCCTCGCCGCGATGCTCCACGGCGGGAGGACCGAGCGCCTCGGCGACGTCCGCAAGGACCCGCGCTTCGAGGGATGGCCCAGCGCCCACCCCGACATGTCCGACTTCCTCGGCCTGCCCATCCGGGACGGCGACGAGACCATCGGCGCGCTATTCCTCGCCAACAAGAGGTGCCCCAAGCCCGAGGGCACCTGCGGATTCACCGCCGAGGACGAGGAACTGCTCTCGACCCTCGCCCAGCACGCGGCGATCGCCCTCACCAACGCCCGCCTCTACGAGCGCAGCCGCGAACTCACCATCGCCGAGGAGCGCTCCCGGCTCGCCCACGAGCTGCACGACGCGGTCAGCCAGAAGCTCTTCTCCCTGCGCCTCACCGCCCAGGCCGCCGCCACCCTGGTCGACCGCGACCCGGCCCGCGCCAAGGGCGAGCTCCAGCAGGTCGCCGCCCTCGCCGCCGAGGCCGCCGACGAGCTGCGGGCCGCCGTCGTCGAGCTGCGCCCCGCCGGCCTCGACGAGGACGGCCTCGTCGCCACCCTGCGCACCCAGATCCAGGTCCTGGACCGGGCCCACAGCGCCCGGGTCACCTTCGGATCCTCCGGCGTACGGGCCCTGCCCGCCGCCCAGGAGGAAGCACTGCTCCGGGTCTCCCAGGAGGCCCTGCACAACGCCCTGCGCCACGCGGACGCCGGCCGCGTCGACGTCACCCTCGCCCGCCGCGACGGTGCCACGGTGCTGCGCGTCCGCGACGACGGCCGGGGCTTCGAACCCGCCGCCACCCGCCGGGCCGGGCGCCACCTGGGCCTGGTCTCGATGCGGGACCGCGCGAGCGGCGTCGGCGGCCGGCTCACCGTTGCGTCCGAGCCCGGCAGGGGCACCACGATCGAGATGGAGATTCCCGGTGGCTGACAGGATCATCAGGGTGCTGCTCGTCGACGACCACCAGGTCGTCCGCCGCGGCCTGCGTACGTTCCTGGAGATCCAGGAGGACATCGAGGTCGTCGGCGAGGCGTCCGACGGCGCCGAGGGCGTGGCCAGGACCGAGGAGCTGCGGCCCGACGTCGTACTGATGGACATCAAGATGCCCGGCACCGACGGCATCGAGGCGCTGCGCAGGCTCCGCGAGCTGGAGAACCCGGCCAAGGTACTGATCGTCACCAGCTTCACCGAGCAGCGCACGGTCGTACCCGCCCTGCGCGCGGGCGCCTCCGGCTACGTGTACAAGGACGTCGACCCCGACGCCCTGGCCGGCGCCATCCGCTCCGTCCACGCCGGGCACGTCCTGCTCCAGCCCGAGGTCGCCGGGGCGCTCCTCGCCCAGGACGAGCCGGGCTCCGGCACCGGCCGGGGGAGCACCCTGACCGAACGCGAACGGGAAGTGCTCGGCCTGATCGCCGACGGCCGGTCCAACCGGGAGATCGCCCGCGCCCTGGTCCTGTCCGAGAAGACGGTCAAGACCCACGTCTCGAACATCCTCATGAAACTGGACCTCTCGGACCGCACCCAGGCGGCCCTGTGGGCGGTCCGCAACGGAGCGGCCGGCTGAGACAGGGGAGCACGGGGCCGGCCCCCGTGCTCCTACCGCGCCCGCTCCTCCACATACGCGTTGTACGCCGCCACCTGCGCCCGCCGCGCCACCCGCTCCACCGGCCGCAGCGCCTCGCCCCGGGCCGCCATCTCCGACGCGCTCACGGCGCCGCCGTGCCCGTTCTCGTACGCCACCGAGACCAGCAGCCCGACCCGCTGCGCCAGCTCCAGCACCCGCACCGCCCTCGGCGGGTAGCCCGGGGCCAGCACCTCGCGCCCCCGCTCCGCCCGCGCCCGGTACGCGTCCACCGCCGCCTCGGCCACCGGCCCCGAACCGGCCACGTCGAGCCGGGACAGCAGCGCCGTCGCGTCCCGCAGCGCCTCCGCCAGCTCCCGTTCCGCCTCGCCCAGCGACGGCACATCGGCCGGCGGCGCCTCCCGTACCGCCAGGCAGTGCCACACCACGTCCACGTGCACATCACCGGCCGGGCCCGCCTCACGCACCTCCGGCACCAGCCCGTAAGGCGCGCCGTGGGTGACCACCGCCTCCTCCGCCTCCAGCGCGCGGGCGTTGAAATCGGCCGGGCCGCTCAGTCCCAGCGGATGCCCCGGCACCGGCAGGGCGACCCGGAAGCCGCTCACCCCCAGCGACCGCAGCCGCCCCAGCGCGAACGTGAGCCCGACGGGGCCGGCCTCACCGGGCAGCCCCTCCACGCGGTGCACCGCGTCCTCCCCGACGATGGCGAGCGCGGCGTCGTCCGGGGACACGAGCCCCGCCAGCAACGCGTTCCCCCAAGCGGCCAGCAGCCCTGAACGTGGTTCCGAAAGCATGCGGACAGCCTAGGGGGTGTCCCCTCGCACCCGGCCCGGTCCGCGACGGCGGGCCCAGCGCCGCCCGCACTCACGCGGTGGCGTAGGTTTTCCCTGGGAGCTGTGCCCACAGGCACGCGACGATCTCGAGACTGCATGGGGAGACAACGCGCTCATGAGCGATGTACTGGAGCTGGTGGACGTATCCGTGGTCCGCGACGGACGCGCTCTGGTGGACGACGTCTCCTGGTCGGTCAAGGAGGGGGAGCGCTGGGTCATCCTCGGCCCCAACGGCGCCGGCAAGACCACCCTGCTCAACATCGCGTCCAGCTACCTCTTCCCCACCAGGGGCAGCGTCAGCGTCCTCGGCGAGCAGCTCGGCGGGGTCGGCACCGACGTGTTCGACCTGCGCCCCCGCATCGGCATCGCGGGCGTCGCCCTGGCCGAGAAGCTCCCCCGCCGCCAGACGGTCCTGCAGACGGTGCTCACCGCCGCCTACGGCATGACCGCCACCTGGAACGAGAACTACGACAAGGTCGACGAGGACCGGGCCCGCGCCTTCCTCGACCGGCTCGGCATGACCGAGTTCCTCGACCGCAAGTTCGGCACCCTCTCCGAGGGCGAGCGCAAGCGCACCCTGATCGCCCGCGCCATGATGACCGACCCCGAACTGCTCCTCCTCGACGAGCCCGCCGCCGGTCTCGACCTCGGCGGCCGCGAGGACCTCGTACGCCGCCTCGGCCGGCTGGCCCGCGACCCGTACGCGCCCTCCATGATCATGGTGACCCACCACGTCGAGGAGATCGCCCCCGGATTCACCCACGTCCTGATGATCCGCCAGGGCAAGGTGCTCGCCGCGGGCCCCATGGAGACCGAGCTCACCTCCCGCAACCTCTCCCTCTGCTTCGGCCTGCCCCTCGTCGTCGAGCACCAGGGCGACCGCTACACCGCCCGCGGACTGCCCCTCGCCTAGGGGGTGTTGCCGGGTCCTGCCCGGTTGTGCCCTGTCCGTAAGGGTGCAGGCGGAACTACCATGACCACGTGGACATCGACGCGTGGGTGTGGTGGCTGATCGGTGCGGTGGGACTGGGCATTCCGCTCGTCCTCACCGCGATGCCCGAGTTCGGCATGTTCGCCGTGGGGGCGGTCGCCGCCTCGGTGGTGGCGGCCCTCGGTGGCGGGATCGTCGCCCAGGTCCTGGTCTTCGTCATCGTCTCGGTGGCGCTGACGGCCGTGGTGCGTGTGATCGCGGGCCGGCAGCGCGGTGACCGCACGCCTCAGCACGCCACCGGCATCGACGCCCTGAAAGGCCGTCAGGCCGTCGTCCTGGAACGGGTGGACGGCGAGGGAGGCCGCATCAAGCTGGCCGGAGAGATCTGGTCGGCCCGCGCACTCGACGCCGGACTCAGCTTCGAACCGGGCCAACAGGTCGACGTCGTCGACATCGACGGGGCGACGGCCGTCGTCATGTGACCGAACTGCCCCCACGGCAAGGCGCGTTCTGTCAGACTCGATGACGATCATCAACCGAAGGGCACAAGGAAACGATGCAACCGATCATCATCGTCCTGATCATTCTGGTGGTGCTCGTCTTCATCGCCCTGATCAAGACGATCCAGGTCATCCCGCAGGCCAGCGCCGCCATCGTCGAACGCTTCGGCCGGTACACCCGCACCCTCAACGCGGGCCTGAACATCGTCGTCCCGTTCATCGACTCGATCCGCAACCGGATCGACCTGCGCGAACAGGTCGTGCCCTTCCCGCCGCAGCCCGTCATCACCCAGGACAACCTGGTCGTCAACATCGACACCGTCATCTACTACCAGGTGACCGACGCGCGGGCCGCGACGTACGAGGTCGCCAGCTACATCCAGGCCATCGAGCAGCTCACCGTCACCACGCTCCGCAACATCATCGGCGGCATGGACCTGGAACGGACCCTCACCTCCCGCGAGGAGATCAACGCCGCCCTGCGCGGAGTCCTCGACGAGGCCACCGGCAAATGGGGCATCCGCGTCAACCGTGTCGAGCTGAAGGCGATCGAGCCGCCCACCTCCATCCAGGACTCGATGGAGAAGCAGATGCGCGCCGACCGCGACAAGCGCGCCGCGATCCTCCAGGCCGAGGGCACCCGCCAGTCCGCGATCCTCACCGCCGAGGGCGAGAAGCAGTCCGCGATCCTGCGCGCCGAGGGTGAGGCCAAGGCCGCCGCCCTGCGCGCCGAGGGCGAGGCCCAGGCCATCCGCACGGTCTTCGAGTCCATCCACGCCGGCGACCCGGACCAGAAGCTGCTCTCGTACCAGTACCTCCAGATGCTGCCGAAGATCGCCGAGGGCGACGCCAACAAGCTCTGGATCGTGCCCAGCGAGATCGGCGACGCCCTCAAGGGCCTCAGCGGCGCCTTCGGCAACCTCGGCGGCGGCGCACCCGGCTTCAACACCGGCAAGGAACGGCGCGAGGAACCCCCGGTCGACTGACGTGTACACCCCCCGTGCATGATTCGTGCAGCAAGCACCGATCACGCACGGGGGATACACCATGTCCATCTGGGAGATGCTCGCCGTCTTCGCCGCGGGGATCAGCGCCGGCGCGATCAACACGATCGTCGGCTCCGGGACGCTCATCACCTTCCCCGTCCTGCTCGCCACCGGCCTGCCCCCGGTCACCGCCACCGTCTCCAACGCGCTCGGCCTGATCCCCGGCTCCATCAGCGGCGCGATCGGCTACCGCGAGGAACTCAAGGGCCAGCGCTCCCGCGTCCTCAAGCTCGCCGTGGGCGCCCTCATCGGCGGACTCACCGGCGCCACCCTGCTGCTGGCCCTGCCGTCCACGGCCTTCGAGACCATCGTCCCGGTCCTCGTCGCCCTGGCCCTCGTCCTGGTGATCCTGCAACCGCGCATCAGCCGCGCCGTCCAGCGCCGGCGCGCCCGCACCGGCACCCCGGCCCACCCCGACGGCGGCCCCCTCCTCCTCATCGGCCTGACCCTCGCCAGCGTCTACGGCGGCTACTTCACCGCCGCCCAGGGGATCATCTACCTCTCCCTCATGGGCATGCTGGTCGACGACACCATGCAGCGCCTCAACGCCGTGAAGAACGTCCTCGCGGCCGTCGTCAACAGCATCGCCGCGCTCTTCTTCCTCTTCGTCGCCGACTTCGACTGGACCGCCGTCGTGCTGATCGCGGTCGGCTCCGCACTCGGCGGCCAGATCGGCGCCAAGGTGGGCCGCCGCCTCAGCCCCACCCTCCTGCGCGCCCTCATCGTCACGGTCGGCACGGCCGCCATCGTCCAGCTGCTGCTGCGCTGAACGACCGAAGCCCGCCTCCCCCTGGGAGACGGGCTCCGGTGACGTCATGAGGCGTACGGCGGCTACGCCGCGCTCCGCGCCAGCCACTCAGGCAGTGCCGAGCGGTCGCCCGCCCCCAGCGCCAGCAGCATCGCCTCCGCCGGGGACGGTACGAAGGGCTTGCGCAGCAGCGGCATCCCCGCCTGCTCCGGCGTACGGTCCGCCTTGCGGTGGTTGTCCTCGGCGCACGAGGCCACCGTGTTCAGCCAGGTGTCCTGCCCGCCCTGTGCCCTCGGCACCACGTGGTCGACGGTGCTCGCACGCTTCCCGCAGTACGCGCACCGGTGCTGGTCCCTGACCAGCACGCCCCTCCTGGACCACGGAGCCTGTCTTCGGAACGGCACCCGTACGTACCGGCAGAGCCTGATCACACGGGGCACGGGTATGTCCACATCGGCCCCGCGCATCCGCAGGCCGGGGTGCGACTGCTCGACGACGGCCTTGTCCTGAAGGATCAGCACCACCGCGCGGTTCAGCGTCACCGTCGACAGCGGCTCGAAGCTCGCGTTCAGTACCAGCGTGTCCCGCATCCCGCCCACCTCCCGTGTGCCGGCCGCCCCCTGGCAGGCCCGGATCAACTCTGGCCGGGCACGCCGTGATGGACAACGCATTAAAAAATGCCCTGCCCTGATCTCTCCAGGACCAGGGCAGGGCAAACGGCTGCGGAAGTTTTGGTACTCAGGCGTTCTCGGCGGGCTCCGCGTACTCGGCGATCAACTGCGCCCGGCCCAGGGTGTGGAACCGGAGGTTGAACCCGACCGCCGCCGGCGGGGTGTCGCTGTCGGGACCGAGCTGCTCGGTGTCCACCGCGTACACGGTGAACACATAGCGGTGGTTCTCCCCGGCCGGCGGAGCGGCACCGCCGAAGTCCTTCGTCCCGTAGTCGTTGCGCGCGTGCACGGCGCCGGCGGGCAGCCCCTCGAACTTCCCGCCGCCCGCACCCGCCGGCAGCTCCGTGACCGACGCCGGGATGTCGAAGACCACCCAGTGCCAGAACCCGCTGCCCGTGGGCGCGTCGGGGTCGAAGCACGTCACGGCGAAGCTCTTCGTCTCCGCCGGGAACCCCTCCCACCGCAACTGCGGCGAGGTGTTCCCGGCGGCGTACACCTGTGCGTCGGCGAGCACGGCCCCCGGGGCGATGTCCTCGCTCACCACGGTGAACGAGGGAACCTCCGGATGGAAGTCGTGCGGCAGCGGCGCCCTCTTCGGCTCGGTCACGTCAGCACCTCTCTGTCGGCTCCGTCGGATTGTCCGGGAAGATCTCTCTTCCCTTCCGACCCTAGGGCCTTTCGTTTGGATCATGCTGGGCTCGCGGGGCGTGGCACGCGCGTCTGCCGCGTTGTCGTCGGTTGCCAACGCTCCGCGTTGTCGCCCTCCTCCGCCTTGCAGCCACACGCACCACGCCCCGCTCCCTGATCCAGCCTGATCCGAACGAAAGGCCCTAGAGCCAGTTGCGCTGACCGCCGACCTGCGCCAGCCACTGGTTCAGGTATGCCGCCCAGTCGGTCTCGTGGAAGTTGTGCAGACCGACCTTGAACGCGCGGTACGAGTCGCTGCCCTCGCTGAACAGACCGGGCTTCTTGTCCATCTCCAGGATGACGTCCATCTCGCGGTCGTCCGCGACGAACGACAGCTCCACCTGGTTCAGGCCGCGGTACTGCGACGGCGGGTGGAACTCGATCTCCTGGTAGAACGGCAGCCGCTGACGCGTGCCGCGGATGTGGCCGCGCTCCATGTCGGCGCTGCGGAAGCCGAAGCCCAGCCGTCCGAAGGCGTCGAGGATGGCCTCCTGGGCCGGCAGCGGGTGCACGTTGATGGGGTCGAGGTCGCCGGAGTCCAGCGCCCGCGCGATCTCCAGTTCGGTGGTCACCCCGATGTTCATGCCGTGCAGCTGCTGGCCCGCGAACGTGGTGATCGGCGTCTCCCACGGGATCTCCAGGCCGAACGGCACCACGTGCACCGCCCCGGCCCGCACCTCGAACGCCCCGCCGATGCGCAGCTTGGTGAACTCGATGTCCTGCTTGTACTCCTGGTCCTGACCCTCGACCTCGACCCGGGCCTGCAGACCCACGGACAGGCCCTCGATCTGCTGGTCGACGGAACCGCCCTGGATCCGCACCTCGCCCTGGACGACCCCGCCCGGGACGACGTTGATCTCGGACAGCTCCGTCTCCACCGAGGCGCCGCCGGCACCCATGCTCGCGAGCAGCCGCTTGAAGCCCATGTTTTCTCCTCCTAGGTCCTGACCCCTACATACGCGCCACGACCGTAGTCGGTTCCCGCTAACCTCGAACCTCATGATCGATGGCCCGGACCGTACGCCGCTGAAGCGGGACTTCTTCGACCGCCCCGTACTGGAAGTCGCCCCGGACATCCTCGGCCGCACCCTGGTCCGCAGCACCCCGGAGGGTTCGCCCGGCCACGTATACCTCTGCTTCACGTATGACATGTCAAGGCGGTCAGCATGAACGTCGACGCCCTTGCCCATCCTGCCGAAGAGGTCGCCCCCAGGCTGCTCGGCAGCGTCCTCACCTGCAAGACCCCCGAGGGAACCGTGAGCGTCGCCATCACGGAGACCGAGGCGTACTCCGGAGCGGCCGACCCGGCTTCCCATGCCTACCGAGGCCGGACAGTCCGTAACGCGGTCATGTTCGGACCCGCAGGACACCTGTACGTCTACCGGTCCCACGGCCTCCACTGGTGCGCCAACGTCGTCACCGGGACGGACGGTATCGCCTCGGCCGTCCTCATCCGGGCAGGCAGGGTCATCGAGGGGGAGGACCTGGCACGCAAGCGGCGAGGGGAGGGGGTCGAGAGCGCACGGCTCGCCCGAGGTCCGGGGAACTTCTGCCAGGCACTCGGCATCACGGGAGAGCACAATGGCGCAGAACTCCTGACAGGTACCTCGGTCCTGTTGTGCGAGGGCGAGTCGGCACCTGCCGCGCTCGTCCAGGCTGGTCCTCGGGTAGGGGTGAGCAAGGCCCACGACTGGCAACACCGGTTTTACCTCGCCGGTGATCCGACGGTCTCGGCGTACCGACTGAGCCCGAGAGCCAAACCGTCCGCCGGAGCCTGAGCCGCTGTGTTGCGTGGACGACGCTTCGAGCGACTTCAGCTCCGCCTGTCTCTGGAAACCCCGGAGCATCGCTCGCCAGCCGTCACCATCCAAGAGCACGAACGGCCTCCCGAAGAACGCTCTCGGGGATCTCCACGAGCCCTTCCCTCTGCGGGGGAGTGAAGGCTTCGGATACATCGCCCTGAACCACGATGGAGCCGGAAGCGGAGCGGTAGACGTTCGGGCAGTCATCCTCTCCACACGTGCCGTTGCCAGTGAGCCGAGTCAGTTCTTCGCGTGCCATGCGGAACCCTCTTGACTTGGTGGCCCAGCTGGCCCACCTGAGGCGACCGTACGGGGGCCGCTCGCCACCGTCCACGCACAGACATGACCCATGCACGTTGTTGCATGAACTGGGCAGCGAGAGGTGCGCACAGGGCTCCGAGGGATGCACGACTCCTTCCCGCCGGGTACGACGACGGGCCCCGCCCGACTCTCGTCAGACAGGGCCCGTCGTCACTCGGCGCCGACGGCCGGCTCGGCCCCTCCGCGCGGATCTCAGGGGTTCCGGAACGTGATCCGACAGTGCTCGCCCTTGAAGGATCGGACTCCTCGACCACGCGGCATCAGCTCGACTAGCTCGCAGACCTGCATGACGACGGTCCGCACGTAGTCGATGCGGTCAGGGTCCTCGTAGTCCAGTTCCTCCCACAGGTACTCGACGTCGCCCAGGTCGACACGCACCCGCTGCGATGCCAGGTCTGCCAGCTCGGCCCTGATCTTGGTCAGGTCGGCGTCACACCTGCCGACGCCCGCCCGCAGGGTCGATGCGTCGATGTCCCCCACGGCGAACATCTCCGCCAGGGCGGTGCGCCTCTCACATGCGGCCGTCTCCTCGGCCAGCAGCTCGGCTTCTCGCTCCTCGTCTGCGGCATCCGTGGCCGGTGCGGCGTTCCACTCCTCGGCCCTGTCGATAACCTTCCTGACCACGAAGGAGTCGAGCGGGTCCGCGGGGCAGGTGATGCACCGGCCACCCGAACAGGTGTAGATGCGGTACCGCTCGCCTGCCGCGTTCTTCTTGCTCCACCCTTGAGTGACGACGGCCTGGCACTTCGAACAGCGGACCACGCCGGACAACAGGGCCTTGCGCTTGCCGCCACCGCCCGTGTTGCGCTCGGGGTCGCTCAGGTATCGGACCAGCGCACGGAATATGCCCTCGGAGACGATCGCCTCCCAGTTGCCCGCGCCGGTCTCCTCGGTCCTTCGCACGCGCTTCCCGTCCGGCTTCTCGACCCACTGCGAGTACGTCTGGATTCCCGCGTTCCTCGGCTTCAAGAGGACGATCCGAAGGTTCGAGCTGCGCCACTCCTTGCCGTGCGGCGAGAACAGCCCACGCGTGTTCCAGTCCTTCGCGATGGACCAGAGGGTGACGCCGGCGAGGACATGCCGGTACGCCTGGCGCAGGGCTTCCGCCTCTACTTCCCGGTGCCTGCCGTCTCTCTCGAAACCGAAGGGGCGAGTACTCCAGAAGGGCCTCCCCGACTCCCTGCGCCGCTGGTGACCGAGTACCTGACGCTCGACTCGCATCTCGGTCTCGTTGCGAGCCACCACAGCGCCGATGCGAGCAGCGAGACGGCCGGACGGGCTGGACAGGTCGAGCACTCCCTGTGCCTGTGCGGCGGCCAGCGTGACGCCGGTCGCCTCGGCCAGGTCCACTAGATCCTCAAGGTCCCAGGGGGTGCGGTACATACGGTCGTAGTGGCGGGACACGATGGCGTCCGCCTTGCCGTCCTCCACCAGACCCTTGACGCGCTCCCACTCGGCGCTCCGCTTGGTTCCCCGCTTCGTCGAAGCCGACGTGTCCTTCTCGACGATCGTGGCTACGACTGACCAGCCCTTCCGGTCGCACAGCGCCTGACTCAGCTCGACCTGTTGTGTCAGGTTCCCACCCTTGGATTCCTCGCCCCTCGGGGTGGGGCTGAGCCTGGCGTAGATGACTGCTCGCACTACCTGTCTCCTGCTTGTCGTCGCTTTGTCGATGCTGCTGGAACGACGTACATGCCTAGTGAGTTACCTACGTATGTGGCACTGGATGAACCCGATGCGGTCCCGAGGGCCGGTCGAGTGGGGGGCTGCTGCGGGCCGGCGAGATCTTCGAGGGCGCCGAGCTGACGCGCAAACGTCGAGTTTCGGCCCGTAATGACAAGGAACTGGCCAAAGGCCCGGCCCGCCTGGCGACCGCCCTGGACATCGGCCGGGCACTGGACGGCACGGACGCCATCGCCCATGAGGGGGCCGAGCTCTCCGTGCTCCATGGCACCCCGCCACCCCGTGACCAGGTGCGCAACGGCCCGCGCACCGGAGTGGGCGGGGACGGGGCGGTGCACCCCTGGCGGTTCTGGATCGACGGTGACCCCACGGTGAGCCCGTACCGGGCCCATGTCCCGCGTCGGAGGTCAACTTGACTCGCCCGAGTGGGGCCCCTAATGTTGTCCGAGTCGCTTGACACGGATATAGCTGTTGGTTCGGTCCATCGGACCGCAGGCCACGCACATCCGAAGCGGCCAACCACTACCTACGACTCACCCCAGAGGGTGCGAATTTCGGCATGCCGGAATTCAGGCCCACTGACTCGATTATGAGTAACCGGGAGAATCCGCTAAAGTAGTGGACACGCCGAAAGGGAAACGCGAAAGCGAAGACTGGAAAGCGGAAATCGCTTGACCCGCTTCGACCGGGAATCGGACACGAAAGAGTCTGATAGAGTCGGAAACGCAAGACCGAAGGGAAGCGCCCGGAGGAAAGCCCGCAGGGGTGAGTACAAAGGAAGCGTCCGTTCCTTGAGAACTCAACAGCGTGCCAAAAGTCAACGCCAGATATGTTGATACCCCGGCCTGCTTCGGCAGGTTGGTGGTTCCTTTGAAAGTCCTACAAGACCCGCTTGCGGGTCGGGTAGGTAAAAACACAGCGAGGACGCAGTGGACAACGGGTCTTATTCCGACCTTTGTTGTTCCGCTCTCGTGATGTGTTCCCCGATTACGGGAAAACATTCACGGAGAGTTTGATCCTGGCTCAGGACGAACGCTGGCGGCGTGCTTAACACATGCAAGTCGAACGATGAAGCCCTTCGGGGTGGATTAGTGGCGAACGGGTGAGTAACACGTGGGCAATCTGCCCTTCACTCTGGGACAAGCCCTGGAAACGGGGTCTAATACCGGATAATACTTTCCTCCTCCTGGAGGAAGGTTGAAAGCTCCGGCGGTGAAGGATGAGCCCGCGGCCTATCAGCTAGTTGGTGGGGTAATGGCCTACCAAGGCGACGACGGGTAGCCGGCCTGAGAGGGCGACCGGCCACACTGGGACTGAGACACGGCCCAGACTCCTACGGGAGGCAGCAGTGGGGAATATTGCACAATGGGCGAAAGCCTGATGCAGCGACGCCGCGTGAGGGATGACGGCCTTCGGGTTGTAAACCTCTTTCAGCAGGGAAGAAGCGAAAGTGACGGTACCTGCAGAAGAAGCGCCGGCTAACTACGTGCCAGCAGCCGCGGTAATACGTAGGGCGCAAGCGTTGTCCGGAATTATTGGGCGTAAAGAGCTCGTAGGCGGCTTGTCACGTCGGTTGTGAAAGCCCGGGGCTTAACCCCGGGTCTGCAGTCGATACGGGCAGGCTAGAGTGTGGTAGGGGAGATCGGAATTCCTGGTGTAGCGGTGAAATGCGCAGATATCAGGAGGAACACCGGTGGCGAAGGCGGATCTCTGGGCCATTACTGACGCTGAGGAGCGAAAGCGTGGGGAGCGAACAGGATTAGATACCCTGGTAGTCCACGCCGTAAACGTTGGGAACTAGGTGTTGGCGACATTCCACGTCGTCGGTGCCGCAGCTAACGCATTAAGTTCCCCGCCTGGGGAGTACGGCCGCAAGGCTAAAACTCAAAGGAATTGACGGGGGCCCGCACAAGCAGCGGAGCATGTGGCTTAATTCGACGCAACGCGAAGAACCTTACCAAGGCTTGACATACACCGGAAAGCATCAGAGATGGTGCCCCCCTTGTGGTCGGTGTACAGGTGGTGCATGGCTGTCGTCAGCTCGTGTCGTGAGATGTTGGGTTAAGTCCCGCAACGAGCGCAACCCTTGTTCTGTGTTGCCAGCATGCCCTTCGGGGTGATGGGGACTCACAGGAGACTGCCGGGGTCAACTCGGAGGAAGGTGGGGACGACGTCAAGTCATCATGCCCCTTATGTCTTGGGCTGCACACGTGCTACAATGGCCGGTACAATGAGCTGCGATGCCGTGAGGCGGAGCGAATCTCAAAAAGCCGGTCTCAGTTCGGATTGGGGTCTGCAACTCGACCCCATGAAGTCGGAGTTGCTAGTAATCGCAGATCAGCATTGCTGCGGTGAATACGTTCCCGGGCCTTGTACACACCGCCCGTCACGTCACGAAAGTCGGTAACACCCGAAGCCGGTGGCCCAACCCCTTGTGGGAGGGAGCTGTCGAAGGTGGGACTGGCGATTGGGACGAAGTCGTAACAAGGTAGCCGTACCGGAAGGTGCGGCTGGATCACCTCCTTTCTAAGGAGCATCTAGACCCTGTCAAAGGGGTCCAGAGCCACTACGTCGGCAAATGTTCGACGGTGGTCAGCTCATGGGTGGAACGTTGACTATTCGGCACGGCGAGTTGTTTGGTCACTAGTACTGCTTAGGCGTGGAACGTGTAGGAACAATTCGTCGGGTCGGGCACGCTGTTGGGTATCTGAAGGTACGGCCGTCATGGTCGTCCTTCGGTTGCCGGCCCCAGTGCACTCACCTGGTTAAGGGTGGGGTGATGGGTGGCTGGTCGTTGTTTGAGAACTGCACAGTGGACGCGAGCATCTGTGGCCAAGTTTTTAAGGGCGCACGGTGGATGCCTTGGCACCAGGAACCGATGAAGGACGTGGGAGGCCACGATAGTCCCCGGGGAGTCGTCAACCAGACTTTGATCCGGGGGTTTCCGAATGGGGAAACCCGGCAGTCGTCATGGGCTGTCACCCGCTGCTGAACACATAGGCAGTGTGGAGGGAACGAGGGGAAGTGAAACATCTCAGTACCCTCAGGAAGAGAAAACAACCGTGATTCCGGGAGTAGTGGCGAGCGAAACTGGATCAGGCCAAACCGTATACGTGTGATACCCGGCAGGGGTTGCGTATGCGGGGTTGTGGGATCTCTCTTTCACAGTCTGCCGGCTGTGAGACGAGTCAGAAACCGTTGATGTAGGCGAAGGACATGCGAAAGGTCCGGCGTAGAGGGTAAGACCCCCGTAGCTGAAACATCAGCGGCTTGTTTGAGAGACACCCAAGTAGCACGGGGCCCGAGAAATCCCGTGTGAATCTGGCGGGACCACCCGTTAAGCCTAAATATTCCCTGGTGACCGATAGCGGATAGTACCGTGAGGGAATGGTGAAAAGTACCGCGGGAGCGGAGTGAAATAGTACCTGAAACCGTGTGCCTACAAGCCGTGGGAGCGTCGCGCATCGAGCTTGCTCGGTGCGTCGTGACTGCGTGCCTTTTGAAGAATGAGCCTGCGAGTTTGCGGTGTGTTGCGAGGTTAACCCGTGTGGGGAAGCCGTAGCGAAAGCGAGTCCGAATAGGGCGATTCAGTAGCGCGCTCAAGACCCGAAGCGGAGTGATCTAGCCATGGGCAGGTTGAAGCGGAGGTAAGACTTCGTGGAGGACCGAACCCACCAGGGTTGAAAACCTGGGGGATGACCTGTGGTTAGGGGTGAAAGGCCAATCAAACTCCGTGATAGCTGGTTCTCCCCGAAATGCATTTAGGTGCAGCGTCGTGTGTTTCTTGCCGGAGGTAGAGCACTGGATAGGCGATGGGCCCTACCGGGTTACTGACCTTAGCCAAACTCCGAATGCCGGTAAGTGAGAGCGCGGCAGTGAGACTGTGGGGGATAAGCTCCATGGTCGAGAGGGAAACAGCCCAGAGCATCGACTAAGGCCCCTAAGCGTACGCTAAGTGGGAAAGGATGTGGAGTCGCAGAGACAACCAGGAGGTTGGCTTAGAAGCAGCCACCCTTGAAAGAGTGCGTAATAGCTCACTGGTCAAGTGATTCCGCGCCGACAATGTAGCGGGGCTCAAGCGTACCGCCGAAGTCGTGTCATTCACACAATAGGGCCAACGCCTGTGTGGATGGGTAGGGGAGCGTCGTGTGCCGGGTGAAGCAGCCGCGGAAGCGAGTTGTGGACGGTTCACGAGTGAGAATGCAGGCATGAGTAGCGATACACACGTGAGAAACGTGTGCGCCGATTGACTAAGGGTTCCTGGGTCAAGCTGATCTGCCCAGGGTAAGTCGGGACCTAAGGCGAGGCCGACAGGCGTAGTCGATGGACAACCGGTTGATATTCCGGTACCCGCTTTGAAACGCCCAGTACTGAATCAGGCGATGCTAAGTCCGTGAAGCCGGCCCGATCTCTTCGGAGTTGAGGGTAGTGGTGGAGCCGATGAACCAGACTTGTAGTAGGTAAGCGATGGGGTGACGCAGGAAGGTAGTCCAGCCCGGGCGGTGGTTGTCCCGGGGTAAGGGTGTAGGCCGTGTGGTAGGTAAATCCGTCACACATTAAGGCTGAGACCTGATGCCGAGCCGATTGTGGTGAAGTGGATGATCCTATGCTGTCGAGAAAAGCCTCTAGCGAGTTTCATGGCGGCCCGTACCCTAAACCGACTCAGGTGGTCAGGTAGAGAATACCGAGGCGTTCGGGTGAACTATGGTTAAGGAACTCGGCAAAATGCCCCCGTAACTTCGGGAGAAGGGGGGCCATCACTGGTGATCGGATTTACTCCGTGAGCTGGGGGTGGCCGCAGAGACCAGCGAGAAGCGACTGTTTACTAAAAACACAGGTCCGTGCGAAGCCGTAAGGCGATGTATACGGACTGACGCCTGCCCGGTGCTGGAACGTTAAGGGGACCGGTTAGCTGCCTTTCGGGGTGGCGAAGCTGAGAACTTAAGCGCCAGTAAACGGCGGTGGTAACTATAACCATCCTAAGGTAGCGAAATTCCTTGTCGGGTAAGTTCCGACCTGCACGAATGGCGTAACGACTTCTCGACTGTCTCAACCATAGGCCCGGTGAAATTGCACTACGAGTAAAGATGCTCGTTTCGCGCAGCAGGACGGAAAGACCCCGGGACCTTTACTATAGTTTGATATTGGTGTTCGGTTCGGCTTGTGTAGGATAGGTGGGAGACTTTGAAGCGGCCACGCCAGTGGTTGTGGAGTCGTCGTTGAAATACCACTCTGGTCGTGCTGGATGTCTAACCTGGGTCCGTGATCCGGATCAGGGACAGTGTCTGATGGGTAGTTTAACTGGGGCGGTTGCCTCCTAAAGAGTAACGGAGGCGCCCAAAGGTTCCCTCAGCCTGGTTGGCAATCAGGTGTTGAGTGTAAGTGCACAAGGGAGCTTGACTGTGAGACCGACGGGTCGAGCAGGGACGAAAGTCGGGACTAGTGATCCGGCAGTGGCTTGTGGAAGCGCTGTCGCTCAACGGATAAAAGGTACCCCGGGGATAACAGGCTGATCTTCCCCAAGAGTCCATATCGACGGGATGGTTTGGCACCTCGATGTCGGCTCGTCGCATCCTGGGGCTGGAGTCGGTCCCAAGGGTTGGGCTGTTCGCCCATTAAAGCGGTACGCGAGCTGGGTTTAGAACGTCGTGAGACAGTTCGGTCCCTATCCGCTGTGCGCGTAGGAATATTGAGAAGGGCTGTCCCTAGTACGAGAGGACCGGGACGGACGAACCTCTGGTGTGCCAGTTGTTCTGCCAAGGGCATGGCTGGTTGGCTACGTTCGGAAAGGATAACCGCTGAAAGCATCTAAGCGGGAAGCCTGCTTCGAGATGAGTATTCCCACCCTCTTGAAGGGTTAAGGCTCCCAGTAGACGACTGGGTTGATAGGCCAGATGTGGAAGCCCGGTAACGGGTGGAGCTGACTGGTACTAATAGGCCGAGGGCTTGTCCTCAGTTGCTCGCGTCCACTGTGTTGTTCCCAGGCCACGAACAGTCGTGCTGGTTGAACAGCGTCATTCAATTAATTGAAAAGTGTGCTTGTTCGCTAAGTGCCGATACTCCGCTTTTTTGCGGAGTGGCCGATAGTGTTTCGGTGGTCATTGCGTTAGGGAAACGCCCGGTTACATTTCGAACCCGGAAGCTAAGCCTTTCAGCGCCGATGGTACTGCAGGGGGGACCCTGTGGGAGAGTAGGACGCCGCCGAACAATTTTTGATGGACCCTTGGTCCCAGCGTTCAACGCTGGGACCAAGGGTCCTTTTGTTTTTTCCCGAAGCGCGTCGGGTGTCCGGCTGCGCGAGAATGTCTGTAGTACCCCGAATGACAGGAGCCCCACCCATGTCCACCAACTCTCCCGACGATCGTTCGGAGCGCGAGCCGCGTCGCCGGGACGGCGGTGACCGGGGCGGCTTCGGCGGCGGCCGCGACGACCGTTCGCGCGGCCCGCGCCGCGACAACGACCGCCCCTCGGGTGGCGGTTTCCGTCGCGACGACCGGGACCGTGGTCCGCGTCGCGACGACCGGCCCTCCTCCGGAGGTGGGTTCCGTCGTGACGACAGCCGCGGTGGCTCCACCGGTGGTGGGTTCCGTCGCGATGACAGCCGTGGTGGTTCGTCGGGTGGTGGCTTCCGCCGTGACGACCGTGGCGGTGGTTTCGACAACCGTGGTGGTGGGTTCCGTCGTGATGACCGTGCGCCGCGTCGTGAGGACGACCGTGGTGGCCGGCCGGGTGGCTTCGAGGGCCGCGATGACCGCCGTGACGACCGGCCTCGTGGGCCGCGTCGGGACGACGACAACCGTGGTGGCGGCTTCCGTCGCGACGACCGCGGTGGCTCCGCCGGTGGCGGCTTCCGTCGCGATGACAGCCGTGGCGGCTCTTCCGGCGGTGGCTTCCGTCGTGACGACAGCCGGGGCGGTTCCGCCGGCGGTGGTTTCCGCCGGGACGACCGTGGTGGTTCGTCCGGTGGCGGCTTCCGCCGTGACGACCGTGGCGGTGGTTTCGACAACCGTGGTGGTGGGTTCCGTCGTGATGACCGTGCGCCGCGTCGTGAGGACGACCGTGGTGGCCGGCCGGGTGGCTTCGAGCGCCGTGACGACCGCCGCGATGACCGCCGTGACGACCGGCCTCGTGGGCCGCGTCGGGACGACGACAACCGTGGTGGCGGCTTCCGTCGCGACGACCGCGGCGGCAACTCCGGTGGCGGCTTCCGCCGTGACGACAGCCGTGGCGGCTCCTCCGGCGGCGGCTTCCGCCGCGACGACCGGGGCGGCAACTCCGGTGGTGGCTTCCGCCGGGACGACCGGCGCGATGACCGGCGTGACGATCGCCGTGATGACAACCGCGGCGGTTACAGCGGTGGCGGTCGGCCGGGTGGCTTCGACCGCCGTGACGACCGTGACCGGGACCGTGGTCCCCGTCGCGACGACGACCGCGGCGGCCGTTCCGGCGGCTACGGCTCCGACCGGCGTGACGACCGGCGTGACGATCGCCGCGACCGGCCGCGCGGCCCCCGCCGTGACGACAGCCGGCCGGCGGGTGGCGGGTTCCGCCGCGACGACCGCGACCGTGACCGGGACCGTGGCCCCCGTCGCGACGACAACCGGGGTGGCGGCTACCGAGGACAGCGGGACGACCGTGACCGCGGTGGCTACCGGGGCCGTGACGACCGCGGCGGCCGGCCGGGCGGTTACGAGCGCAGGGACGACCGCGACCGCGAGCCCATCAAGCGGCTGCCGATCCCGGACGAGGTCACCGGTCACGAGATCGACCCGGACGTCCGCCAGGAGCTGCTGAGCCTGCCGAAGACGCTGGCCGAGGACGTGGCGAGGAACCTGGTCATGGTGGCCCGGCTCATCGACGAGGACCCCGAAGAGGCGTACGCGTACTCGCGCATCGCCCTGCGGCTGGCCTCGCGCGTCGCCGCCGTCCGCGAGGCCGCCGGCTTCGCCGCGTACGCGACCCAGAAGTACGCGGAGGCGCTGGCGGAGTTCCGCGCGGCCCGGCGGATGACGGGCTCGGCGGAGCTGTGGCCGGTCATGGCCGACTGCGAGCGCGGTCTCGGCCGGCCCGAGAAGGCCATGGCGATGGCCGGTGAACCCGAGGTGCAGAAGCTGGACAAGGCGGGGCAGGTCGAGATGCGTCTCGTGGCCGCCGGTGCCCGGCGGGACATGGGGCAGATCGACGCCGCCATCGTCACGCTCCAGAGCCCCGAGCTGGCCTCGAACGCCGTGCACCCGTGGACGCCGCGACTGCGCTACGCCTACGCCGACGCGCTGCTCGAAGCGGGCCGCGAGGACGAGGCGCGCGAGTGGTTCGGCAAGGCGCTGGAGGCCGACAAGGACGGCGCCACCGACGCGTCGGACCGCCTCGCCGAGCTGGACGGGGTCGAGTTCGTCGACGCCCTGGACGAGGACGACGAGCACGCCGAAGCCCAGGCGCCCGTGGCGGCCGACGAGGACGGCGACGACGCCGACGAGGACGGCAAGTCCCAGGCGTAACGCATGAGAAGAGGGCGGCACCCGCATCGGGTGCCGCCCTCTTTCGCGTTCAGCCCAGCTTCAGGCTGCGCAGCACCAGGCCCGTGGCGGGCTTCGGGCCGAAGGACGTCGACTTGCGGGGCATGGTGACGCCCTGCCGGGCCAGGTCCCGGACGAGTTCCTCGCGTACGGGGTGCATCAGCACCGCCGTGGAGTGGTGCCGTTCGGCCTGCTCGACGGCGGCCGCGGTGTCGTGGATGTAGGCGATGTGCGCCGGGTCGTCCGGGATCTCCCACACATGGTCGAGCAGCGCCGAGTGCAGGACCGTCGCGTCGAGGGTGCGCCAGGCCGCCGGCCGGTCCGCCGGCACCGTGCGGGACAGCAGTGCCCCGTCGGGGCGGTCGACCAGATGGAAGCCCCCGTCGCCGGCGAGCAGGAAGGCGTTGCCCTCGGCGGCCGCGTCGGCCAGGGCGTCCAGCGCCCGGGGGAGCGGTCCCGCCACCTCACGTATCCGGAACAGGCCCGCCAGCGCGGCCAGGGCGTCGGCGACCGGCAGGCCGTGCAGCAGGCGGTGGATGGCGCGGACCCGGAGCGGGTAGCGGGCCGTGTCCACGAGGAGGACCAGGCCGTAGTCCCAGGGGCCCGGGTCGGTGTGCTCCTGCCGGAGCCGCAGGTAGGTGGCCCAGCGGTGGTGGCCGTCCGCGATCAGCGCCTGGTGACGGAGCAGGTCCGCCTCGATCTCCGCGCGCTCGGCGGGATCGGTGACCGCCCAGAGCCGGTGGCAGAAACCGTCCTCCGTGGTCGTGTCGAGCAACGGCGGGCGGTCCACGGTCCGTTCGACGACGGCGGTCGCGCCCGTGGCGGCCTCCCCGTCGCCCCGGTAGGTCAGCAGCAGCGGTTCCAGGTGGGCGGCGGTGGCGCGCATCAGGTCGGCCCGGTCCTCGACGACATGCGCCATGACGTCCTCGTGCGGGAGCACGATGCCCTCGGCGGGCCCGGAGAGCGCGAGGGCGCCGATCACCCCCCGCTGCAGGATGCCGTCGCCGCGCTGCTCGTACACGTACAGGGAAGGCTCGTCGTCCGGCGCGAGCACGCCCTTGGCGAGCCAGTCGTCCAGGGTGGCGGCGGCCTGTGCGTTGCGGGCGGCGACCGTGCCGGCCTGCGGAAGGATCAGCCGGACGATGTTGTGCGGGTCCGCCGACTCCAGGTGGTGCAGTCCGTCGGGCCGTACGACCACGTCGTACGGGGGAGAGGTCACCGCGGCGAGGCTGCCGACCCGCTCGGGGACGTACCGCAGTCCGCGGAACGGAATCAGCCGCAGTCCCCGGTCCGCCGTGCCTGGTGTGTTCATTTGTGCATCGTATGTGCGGTACGGGGATGCGCGATGATCGGGGGAGAAGCAGCGATAGGAGCGCGGAACATGAGTGGGACGAGCAGGACCAGGCCGAGCGGCAGCAGCACCGCGCTGAGCGAGGCGTACGACACGGCGCTGCTCGACCTGGACGGTGTCGTGTACGCGGGCGGGCACGCGATCGACCACGCCGTCGAGGCGTTGGGCACGGCCCGGGACGGCGGAATGCACCTGGCGTACGTCACCAACAACGCGCTGCGCACCCCGGCCGCGGTGGCCGGGCACCTGACCGAGCTGGGTGTCCCGGCCGAGCCCGACGACGTGATCACCTCGGCGCAGGCCGTGGCCCGGCTGGTCGCGGACCAACTGCCGGCGGGGGCGCGGGTGCTGGTCATCGGCGGCGAGGGACTGCGCGTGGCGCTGCGGGAACGCGGTCTCGAGCCCGTCGAGTCGGCGGACGACGACCCGGTCGCCGTGGTGCAGGGGTACGGCGGGCCGGACATGGCGTGGGGCCGGTTCGCGGAGGCGTCGTACGCGATCAACCGCGGGCTGCCGTGGTTCGCGTCCAACACCGACCTGACCATTCCGAGTGCCCGGGGGATCGCGCCGGGCAACGGGGCGGCCGTCGAGGTCGTCCGGATCGCGACCGGCGCCGAGCCGCAGGTCGCCGGGAAGCCACTCCCGCCGATGCACCGCGAGACCGTGCTCCGCACCGGGGCCGAACGGCCGCTGGTGGTCGGCGACCGGCTCGACACGGATATCGAGGGGGCGTTCAACGGCGGGGTCGACTCGCTGCTGGTGCTGACCGGGGTGACCGACGCGGCCCAGCTGGTGACCGCGGTGCCCGAGCACCGGCCGACGTACATCGACGCGGACCTGCGCGGGCTGCTCACCGGACAGCCCGAGGTCGAGGAGGACGGCGGGGGATTCCGCTGCGGCGGCTGGTCGGCGTCCGCCCGGGACGGCCGGCTGGTGTTGGACGGCGACGGCGAACCGCTCGACGGGCTGCGGGCGCTGTGCGCGGCGGCCTGGTCCCAGGCGGGCGACCATGCCTGTGACCTGGACGCGGAGAAGGCGCTGGGCCGGCTGGGGCTCTGAGGCCGGGGCGCGGGTCAGGGAGGGTGGGTAGGCTAACCTAACCGGGTGTTGGTTGAAAGCCCCCCGGAACCCGGTTCCGGCCCGATAGCCGCGCCGGACAAGGCCGCCGCTCCCCGCAGGCGTCACGCGGCGAGAGCGGCGGGGCTCCTGGTGGCCGTGGCCGTCCTCGTGCTGGTGTGCCTCGCGTCCATCGGGATCGGCGCCAAGGCGCTGCCCCTCTCCGACGTGTGGCACGGACTGTTCCACTACGCGGGCAGCGGCGACGACGTCCTCGTACGCAAGGTGCGTGTCCCGCGCACCGTGCTCGGGCTCCTCGTCGGCGCCGCGCTCGGCCTCGCCGGGGCGGTGATGCAGGCGCTGACCCGCAACCCGCTCGCCGAGCCCGGCATCCTCGGTGTCAACGCGGGGGCCTCGGCCGCCGTCGTCTCCGCCATCAGCTTCTTCGGCGTCACCTCGCTGACCGGCTATGTGTGGTTCGCCTTCGCGGGCGCCGCGATCGTGTCGGTGGCCGTGTACTTCCTCGGCGGAAGCCGCTCGTCGACCCCGGTGCGGCTCGCGCTCGCCGGGACGGCCGTCACCGCCGCGCTGTACGGGTACGTCAACGCCGTACAGCTGCTGGACTCGGCGGCGCTGGACCGGCTGCGGTTCTGGACGGTCGGCTCGCTGGCCTCCGCGAACACCGAGACCGTCGGCAAGGTGTGGCCGTTCATCGCGGCGGGCGTCCTGCTGACCGTGTTCATCGCGCGCCCGCTCAACGCCCTGGAGATGGGCGACGACACCGCCAGATCGCTGGGCGCGAACCTGACCCGGACCCGCGTCCTCGCGATGCTCGCCGTCACCCTGCTCTGCGGGGCGGCGACCGCCGCGTGCGGGCCGATCGTCTTCATCGGGCTGATGATCCCGCACCTGGTGCGCACCCTCACCGGGCCGGACCTGCGGTGGATCCTGCCGTACGCGGCCGTCCTCTCGCCGGTGCTGCTGCTCGGCGCGGACGTGGTGGGCCGGGTCATCGCCCGCCCCTCCGAACTCCAGGTCGGCATCGTCACCGCGCTGATCGGCGGGCCGGTCTTCATCCACCTCGTACGACGCAAGAGGATGTCCCAGCTGTGAAGGCCACGACCACGAAGGAAACGGCGCACACCGCCGGTCCGGTGCGGGCCGTCCGGACGCCCGGCGGATATTCGTTCCGGATGAACGTGCGGGCCGCCCTGGTCGTCCTGCTCCTGGCGCTCGTGGCGGCGGCAGCGGCGGTCGTCCTCATCGGCAGCGGCGACTTCTCGATGACGCCCGGCGAGGTCCTGACCACGCTCTTCGGCCACGGGACCTTCCAGCAGGAGTTCATCGTCACCGACCTCAGACTGCCCCGGGTGCTCGTCGGGCTCCTCGTCGGCGGCGCGCTCGGCGCCGGCGGGGCCGTCTTCCAGACCATCTCCCGCAACCCGCTCGGCAGCCCCGACGTGCTCGGCTTCGGGCAGGGCGCCACGGTCGGCGCGCTCACCGTGATCGTCCTCTTCCAGGGCGGCGCGGCGGCGGTCTCGGCCGGTGCGGTCATCGGCGGCCTGGTGACCGGTGTCGCGGTCTACCTGCTGGCGTGGAAGCGCGGGGTGCACGGCTTCCGGCTCGTCCTGGTCGGCATCGGTGCGGCGGCCATGCTGACGGCCGCCACCCAGTACCTGATCACCAAAGCCGACCTGGTCGACGCCACGCGTGCCGTCGTCTGGATGACCGGCTCGCTCGACGGCCGGGACTGGGCGCAGGTCTGGCCGCTGCTGGTCGTCTGCGCCGTGCTGCTCCCGCTGGTGTACGGGCACGGGCCTGCCCTGCGGGTCATGGAGATGGGCGACGACGCCGCGTACGCGCTCGGGATACGCGTCGAACGCACCCGCCTCCTCCTCATGGGCTCCGCCGTCCTGCTCGTCGCCGTCGCCACGGCCGCCGCCGGGCCGATCGCCTTCGTCTCGCTCAGCGCCCCGCAGCTGGCGCGCCGGCTGACCCGCTCCACGGGCCCCAACCTGGTGGCCGCGACCTTCATGGGCGCGGCGCTCCTGCTCGTCGCCGACTGGATCGCGCTCGACGCGTTCGGCGACCGGCAGCTGCCCGTCGGCGTCGTCACCGGTGTGCTCGGCGGCTGCTATCTCGTGTGGCTGCTGGTGACCGAGCGCAAGGCGGGACGCATATGAAGTCCCGTGCCGACGCCTCCTCCCGACCGTCCGACCCCCGGAGTACGACCATGCAGCGCCTCACCGCGGACTCGGTGACCCTCGGCTACGACCAGCGGGTCATCGCGGAGAACCTCTCGGTCGAGATACCCGACCACTCGTTCACCGTGATCGTCGGCCCCAACGCCTGCGGCAAGTCGACGCTGCTGCGGGCGCTGTCCCGGATGCTGAAGCCGAGCCGGGGCCAGGTGCTGCTGGACGGGCAGTCGATCCACGGGCTGCCCGCGAAGAAGGTCGCGAAGACGCTGGGCCTGCTGCCGCAGTCCTCGATCGCGCCGGAGGGCATCACCGTCGGGGACCTCGTGGCGCGGGGGCGCTACCCGCACCAGGGGCTGCTGCGGCAGTGGTCGCCCGAGGACGAACGCGTCGTCCAGGAGTCGATGGCGTCCACGGGCGTCGGTGAGCTGGCCGATCGCTATGTCGATGAATTGTCCGGCGGTCAGCGGCAGCGCGTCTGGATCGCGATGGCGCTCGCGCAGCAGACGCCGCTGCTGCTGCTCGACGAGCCGACGACGTATCTCGACATCCAGCACCAGATCGATGTGCTCGACCTGTGCGCGGAGCTGCACGAGACGCGGGGGCGGACGCTGGTGGCCGTCCTGCACGACCTGAACCACGCGGCGCGGTACGCCACGCATCTCATCGCGATGCGCGGCGGGGAGGTCGTCGCGGAGGGGGCACCGGGGGAGATCGTCACCGCGGAACTGGTGGAGCGGGTGTTCGGGCTGCGGTGTCAGGTGATTCCCGATCCGGAGACCGGGACGCCGCTAGTCGTACCTGCTGCGCGGGTGCGCGGGGCGCGCGTTGCGCGCGGGGTCGAAAAGACGTCCTCAAGCGCCGGACGGGCTTGATTTTGGCCGGCGTGGGCTCGTCTCGCTGAGGTCAGAGATGTCCTGAATCGCCGGACGGGCTTGAGTGGTGTGCCGCTACAGCAGTGACTTCAGTTTCAGGAGGTCTCTGAAGCCTGCCTCCAGGCGGACCCGGCCCGAGGCCCAGGCCTTCGCGAAGTTCAGGTCGCCGTCGACCATGGAGACCAGGTCGTCGCCGGTCATCGCGAGGCGGATCTCGGCCTTCTCGCGGGGTGGGCCCTCCAGGGTGTCCAGGACCTGGATGCGGCCGCCGGACAGGCGCCCGGTGAACGTGATGTCCAGGTCCCTGATGTGGCAGCTCAGCGAGCGGTCCAGGTCGGCGGCGCGGCGCACGTCGCCGTCCGCCCCCGCGAGGTTGTCGGAAAGTCTGTCGAGTGCGCTGCGGCACTCCGCCATGGTCGCCATCGTGATCGACGGTACCCCAGCCCTTCGCGGTAGCGTTTCCCGCATGAGCGACCCGATGCCCCAGCCCGAGACGGACGCCCCGCCGGGGCCGGCCGAGCCCGCGGGGCCGGCGCCCCTCGGTGTCGTACGGACCCCGACCGGCGACACCGGGGTGGACGGCCTGCTGGAGCGGCTGGCCGATGCCGACCACCTCGCGGCGGACGGACACACCGAGGTGTACGAGGATGTACACCGGGGCCTGCGCGAGGCGCTGAGCGCGCTGGACGCCGGGCCCGCCCCCGCACCGGGACCCGCAGGGGTGCCCCCGTACAACCACAGGAGCTGAACCGAACGTGGCAGGAGTCGCCCGCCGCCGTCTCGACGCCGAGCTGGTACGCCGCAAGCTCGCCCGCTCGCGCGAGCACGCGAGCCAGCTGATCGCGGCGGGCCGGGTGACCGTCGGCGGCAACACCGCGACGAAACCGGCCACCCAGGTCGAGACCAGTGCCGCCGTCGTCGTCACCAAGGACGACAGCGACCCCGAGTACGTCTCGCGCGGCGGCCACAAGCTGGCCGGCGCCCTCGCCGCCTTCGTCCCGCTGGGTCTTGAGGTCGGGGGCAGGCGGGCGCTGGACGCGGGGGCGTCGACCGGCGGGTTCACCGATGTGCTGCTGCGCGCCGGGGCCGCGCAGGTCGTGGCCGTGGACGTCGGCTACGGGCAGCTCGCCTGGTCGCTCCAGTCCGACGAGCGGGTCGTGGTCAAGGACCGCACCAATGTGCGGGAACTGACCCTGGAGGCCATCGACGGCGAGCCGGTGGACCTGGTGGTGGGCGATCTGTCGTTCATCCCGCTCGGGCTCGTCATGCCTGCCCTGGTCCGCTGTGCCGCCCCCGGCGCCGACCTGGTCCTCATGGTCAAACCGCAGTTCGAGGTCGGCAAGGAACGGCTCGGCAGCGGCGGTGTGGTGCGCAGCCCCGAACTGCGCGCCGAGGCGGTACGGGAGGTGGCCCGCCGGGCGTGGGCGCTGGGCCTGGGGGTCCGGGGCGTGACGGCCAGCCCGCTGCCGGGGCCCTCCGGGAACGTCGAGTACTTTCTGTGGCTGCGGGCCGGAGCACCGGAACTGGATCCCGCGGATGTCGACCGTGCAGTGGCGGAGGGGCCTCGTTGACGACGAATGCGGCACGAACAGTCTTCCTTTTGGCGCACACCGGCCGCCCGGCCGCGATCCGCAGCGCGGAACTCGTCGTCCAGGGGCTGCTCCGCAGCGGCCTGGGCGTGCGGGTCCTCGCCACGGAGGCGGCGGACCTGCCGCTGCCCGCGTCCGTCGAGACCGTCACCGATGCCACGCCCGAGGTGCTCAACGGCTGTGAGCTGCTGATCGTCCTCGGCGGCGACGGGACGCTGCTGCGCGGCGCCGAGCTCTCGCGCGCCTCCGGGGTGCCGATGCTCGGCGTCAACCTCGGCCGGGTCGGCTTCCTCGCCGAGGCGGAGCGCGACGATCTCGACAAGGTCGTCGACCGGGTCGTCACCCGGGCGTACACGGTCGAGGAACGCATGACGATCGACGTCCTGGTGCACAGCAACGGCAATGTCGTGCACACCGACTGGGCGCTCAACGAGGCGGCCGTGCAGAAGGTGTCGCCCGAGCGGATGCTCGAAGTCGTCCTGGAGATCGACGGCCGGCCGGTGACCGGGTTCGGCTGCGACGGCATCGTGTGCGCGACGCCGACCGGCTCGACCGCGTACGCCTTCTCGGCCGGCGGGCCCGTCGTCTGGCCGGAGGTCGAGGCGCTGCTGATGGTCCCGATCAGCGCCCACGCGCTCTTCGCCAAGCCGCTGGTGACCTCGCCGACCTCGGTGCTCGCCGTCGAGGTCCAGCCGCACACCCCGCACGGAGTGCTGTGGTGCGACGGGCGCAGGACCGTCGAGCTGCCCTCCGGGGCGCGCGTCGAGGTGCGGCGCGGTGCCGTGCCCGTACGGCTGGCCCGGCTGCACCAGGCGTCGTTCACGGACCGGCTGGTGGCCAAGTTCGCCCTGCCCGTCTCGGGATGGCGGGGCGCGCCCCACTGACCCCACGATCGGGGCGTCCCGCCCGTGGCCCGTGTGCACGCGGGCGGGGAAACCTCGTATGGTCATGTCCGTGTTGGAGGAGATGCGGATACGGTCGCTCGGGGTCATCGACGACGCGGTGGTGGAGCTGTCACCCGGTTTCACCGCGGTGACGGGCGAGACCGGCGCCGGCAAGACCATGGTCGTCACCAGCCTGGGGCTGCTGCTCGGCGGGCGCGCCGACCCCGCCCTGGTGCGGATCGGTGCCAAGGCAGCGGTCGTCGAGGGCCGGATCACGGTGGCCGGCGGCGACGCGGTGGCGCTGCGCGCCGAGGAGGCCGGGGCCGAGATCGAGGACGGTGCGCTGCTCATCAGCCGCACCGTCTCCGCCGAGGGGCGCTCCCGGGCGCACCTGGGCGGCAGATCCGTGCCGGTGGGCGTGCTGTCCGAGCTGGCCGACGAACTCGTCGCCGTGCACGGCCAGACCGACCAGCAGGGCCTCCTCAAGCCGGCCCGGCAGCGGCAGGCCCTCGACCGGTACGCGGGCGACGGCGTCGCCGCGCCGCTGGCGAAGTACGCGGCGGCCTACCGGCGGCTGCGGGACGTCGCGGCGGAGCTGGACGAGCTGACGACGCGCGCCCGCGAACGCGCGCAGGAGGCCGACCTCCTGCGCTTCGGGCTGAACGAGATCGCCGCCGTCGAACCGCTGCCCGGCGAGGACACCGAGCTGGCCGCCGAGGCCCAGCGGCTCGGCCACGCCGACGCGCTCGCCTCCGCCGCCGCCCTCGCGCACACCGCGCTGGCCGGCAACCCGGAGGACCCGGAGGCCCTGGACGCCACGACCGTGGTGGCAGCGGCCCGGCAGGCCCTCGACGGGGTGCGCGCGCACGACCCGGCGCTCGCCTCGCTCGCCGACCGGGTCGGCGAGATCTCCATCCTGCTCGCCGACGTCTCGGGCGAACTGTCCGGGTACGCGGACCAGCTGGACGCCGACCCGCTGCGGCTCGCCGCGGTCGAGGAGCGGCGCGCCGCGCTCACCGCCCTCACCCGCAAGTACGGGGAGGACATCACCGCCGTACTCGCCTGGGCGCAGGAGGGCGCGGACCGGCTCACCGAGCTGGAGGGCGACGACGACCGGATCGGGGAGCTGACCGCCGAGCGGGACGCGCTGCGCGCCGAACTCTCGGGCCTCGGGCAGGCGTTGACCGACGCCCGGACGGCCGCCGCCGCGTCCTTCGCCGATGCGGTGACCGAGGAGCTGGCGTCCCTGGCCATGCCGCACGCCCGGGTCTCCTTCGACATCCGGCAGACCGAGGCGCCGGACGAGGCGTCCGGCATCGCGATCGACGGCCGGAACGTGGCCTACGGCCCGTCCGGCGCCGACGAGGTCGAACTGCTCCTTGCCCCGCACCCCGGCGCCCAGCCCCGGCCGATCGCCAAGGGCGCATCGGGCGGTGAGCTGTCCCGGGTGATGCTCGCCGTCGAGGTGGTCTTCGCGGGCTCCGACCCCGTGCCCACCTACCTCTTCGACGAGGTCGACGCGGGTGTCGGCGGCAAGGCGGCCGTGGAGGTCGGCAGGCGGCTCGCGAAGCTCGCCAGGTCGGCCCAGGTCGTGGTCGTCACGCACCTGCCCCAGGTCGCCGCGTTCGCGGACCGGCAGCTGCTGGTCGAGAAGACCGTGGACGGCTCGGTGACCAGCAGCGGCGTCACCGTGCTGGAGGGAGAGGACCGGGTACGGGAGCTGTCCCGGATGCTCGCGGGCCAGGAGGACTCCGAGACGGCCCGCGCCCACGCCGAGGAACTGCTCGCCACGGCCCGCGCCGACGGGTAGGGGAACGGCTCGCCACGGCCCGCGCCGGACGGGCAGGGGCTTGTGCGGCCGGGACCGGAGCGGTCCCGGCCGCTCCGGTCCCGGCCGTACGGGTGTCGTGGCGCCGTACACACTTTCACCCGTGCGGGTGGTGTGGGGCGCCCGGTTTGTCGCGATGAGCACCGGAGTAGCGGTTCCGTCGTGCCGGAACGTGCGTACGGACTGGCATCCTTGGCCGTGTTCGTACCCCCGACTCGGGAGCCCCGGGAGCCAATCGACGTGTCACAGCTGCGCACGGTCCAGGTACTCGGCGGCGGCAGCGCCGGCAGCAGCGCGCATGCCGGCTCGCTGGCCGCCGGACTGGTCGCCCGGGGGGTGAAGGTCACGGTCTGCGCGCCCGCCGCACTGGACCGCACCCACGACTTCACCGCCACGGGCGCCCACTTCGCCCCCGTGCCCCGGCGCAGCGATCCGGCAGCCGTCTCCGCGCTCCGTGCCGCCTGCGCCGACGCGGACGTCGTCCACGCGCACGGCCTGCACGCCGCCGTGCGGGCGGCGCTGGCGATCGGAGGCCGGCGCATTCCCCTGGTCGTCACCTGGCACACCCGCGCCCACGCGGAGGGCGCCCGCCGCCGGCTGCTGCACCTGCTGGAGCGAAGGGCGGTGCGCGCGGCGGCCGTTGTGCTCGCCACCTCGTCCGACCTGGTCGACCGGGCGCGTGCCCGGGGCGCCCGCGACGCCCGCCTCGCGCCCGTCGCCGCACCCCGGCCGCCCCTGCCCGCCGGGCCGCCCGCCGAGAAGGTGCGCGCCGAACTCGGGGCGGTGGAGCGGCCGTTGATCGTCGCACTCGGCAGTCTCGTACCGCACCACGGCTATGGGACCCTGCTCGACGCGGCAGCCGCGTGGCGCCTGCTCGACCCCGTGCCGCTGGTGGCCGTCGTCGGGGAGGGGCGGGAGCGGGCCGCCCTGCGGCGGCGGATCACGGCCGAGGGACTGCCCGTCGAACTGCTGGGTGACCGGAACGACGCCGCCGCGCTGCTGGCCGCGGCCGACGTGGCCGTCCTGACCAGCCGCTGGGAGTCCCGCTCGACGATGGCCCAGCAGGCGCTGCGGGCCGGGGTTCCCCTGGTCGCCACCGCGGTCGGCGGCACGCCCGAACTTGTGGGGGACGCGGCGGTCCTCGTGCCGTACGCGGACGCCGACGCGCTGGCCCTGTCGGTGGCCGGGCTGCTGGACGACCCGGCCGAGCGGGACCGGCTGGCCGCCGACGGGCTGCGGCAGGCGGCGAGTTGGCCGACCGAGGACGACACGGTGGCGCAGGTGCTCTGCGTGTACGACGAGCTGGTCCAGCCGCTGATGCGCTGAGTGCCGTTGACAGCGTCCGGACCGGCTGCGATCTTGAAAATCCGGGCAGGGCGGCGGGGAGGGCACATGGGCGAGGACGTACGGGGCGACCGGGAGCAGGGCGCGGACGTCGGCGCGCTGCCGGGACCGCTCGTCCCCACCGACTGGCTCGCCGCACGCCTCGGCGCTCCCGGGCTGCTGGTGCTCGACGCCTCGGTCGGCGCGCACCGGGGGAGCGGGACGCGGATCGCGGGCGCCCGGGTCTTCGACATCGACGGCGCCCTCTCCGACCCCACGGCGCCGGTGCCGCACACCATGCCGGACGCCGCCCGGTTCACCGACGGGATGCGGGCGCTCGGCCTGAACGACGCGGACACCGTCGTCGTGTACGACGCCGCCGGGATCTACTCCAGCGCCCGCGCGTGGTGGATGCTCCGGGCGATGGGCTTCGACCGGGCCGCGGTCCTCGACGGGGGCCTGCCCGCCTGGACCTCCGCCGGGCTGCCGGTCGACGAGGGCGCGCCCGGACCCGTCCCCGCGCGCGGGGACTTCACGGCCCGGCCCCGTCCCGGGCTCCTCGTGGACGCGGGCACGGTGGCGGCTGCCCTGGCCGCCCCGGACGCGGCGGTGCTCGACGCCAGGACCCGGGGGCGGTTCGAGGGCACGGAGCCCGAACCGCGTGCCGGGCTGCGCGGCGGCCATATGCCGGGGTCCGTCAGCCTGCCCTTCGGCCTGCTCCAGGACGAGGGGCGGATGCTGCCGCCCGACGGACTGCGCGCGGTGTTCGCCGGTGCGGCCGGCGACCGGGAGCGCCTGTACGTCAGCTGCGGCTCGGGCGTGACCGCCTGCGTCCTCGCGCTCGGCGCCGAGCTGGCCGGCTACCGGGGGACGGCCGTGTACGACGGCTCCTGGAGCGAGTGGGGCCTGCCGTCCTCGGACCGGCCGGTCGCGACGGGGGCGGCGGAGGGCTGATACGGCTCCGCCCGGCTGCCGGAGAACGGCAGCCGGGCGGGAACGGGGCGGGACCGTGGCCGTCAGCCCACGTACGCACCGCTCGCCGTCAGGCGCAACGCCGTGTCGATCAGGGGAACGTGGCTGAACGCCTGCGGGAAGTTGCCCACCTGGCGCTGGAGGCGGGCGTCCCACTCCTCGGCCAGCAGGCCCAGGTCGTTGCGGAGGGACAGCAGCTTCTCGAAGAGGCGGCGGGCCTCGTCGACCCGGCCGATCATCGCCAGATCGTCCGCCAGCCAGAACGAGCAGGCCAGGAACGCGCCCTCGTCGCCCTCCAGACCGTCCACGCCCGCGTCGTCGCCCGCCGTCGGGTAGCGCAGCACGAAGCCGTCCTCCGTGGACAGCTCGCGCTGGATCGCCTCGATGGTGCCGATGACCCGCTTGTCGTCGGGCGGCAGGAAGCCCATCTGCGGGATGAGCAGCAGGGAGGCGTCCAGCTCCTTCGACCCGTAGGACTGGGTGAAGGTGTTGCGCTCCTTGTCGTACCCGCGCTCGCAGACATCGCGGTGGATGTCGTCGCGCAGCTCGCGCCAGCGCTCCAGCGGCCCGTCCGTGTCGCCGGACTCGATGAGCTTGATGGTCCGGTCGACCGCGACCCAGGCCATCACCTTGGAGTGCACGAAGTGGCGGCGCGGGCCGCGCACTTCCCAGATGCCCTCGTCCGGCTCGCCCCAGTGCTTCTCCAGGTACTCGATCAGCTTGAGCTGGAGCCCGGTGGCGTAGTCGTTGCGGGCCAGGCCCGTCATGTGCGCGAGGTGCAGTGCCTCGGTGACCTCGCCGTACACGTCCAGCTGGAGCTGGCCCGCCGCGCCGTTGCCGACGCGGACCGGGGCGGATTCCTCGTAACCCGGCAGCCACTCCAGCTCCGCCTCGCCCAGCTCCCGTTCGCCCGCGATCCCGTACATGATCTGCAGGTTCTCCGGGTCGCCGGCCACCGCGCGCAGCAGCCACTCGCGCCAGGCGCGGGCCTCCTCGCGGTAGCCGGTGCGCAGCAGCGAGGAGAGGGTGATCGCGGCGTCGCGCAGCCAGGTGTAGCGGTAGTCCCAGTTGCGGGAGCCGCCGATGTCCTCGGGCAGCGAGGTGGTCGGCGCGGCGACGATCCCGCCGGTCGGCGCGTACGTCAGAGCCTTCAGCGTGATCAGCGAGCGGACCACGGCCTCGCGGTAGGGCCCGTGGTACGTGCACTGCTCGACCCACTCGCGCCAGAAGTCCGCGGTCGCCTCCAGCGAGCCGTCCGGGTCCGGGAGCGCGGGCGGCTCGTGGTGCGAGGGCTGCCAGCTGATGGTGAACGCGATCCGGTCACCGGGGGCGACGGTGAAGTCGGAGTACGTGGTCAGGTTCTCGCCGTAGGTGTCGACGGGGGTGTCCAGCCAGACCGAGTCCGGTCCCGCGACGGCGACCGTACGTGAGTCCACCTTGTGCACCCAGGGGGTGACGCGGCCGTAGCTGAACCGCATGCGCAGCTCCGAGCGCATCGGCACCCGGCCGCTGACGCCCTCCACGATCCGGATCAGCTGGGGCGCGCCGTCGCGCGGCGGCATGAAGTCGGTCACTCTGACCGTGCCGCGCGGCGTGTCCCACTCCGATTCGAGGATCAGGGAGTCCCCGCGGTAGCGGCGGCGGTCGGCCGCCGGAGGCTCCGTGCCCTCGGGGTGGGCCGGTCCCAGACGCCAGAAGCCGTGTTCGTCGGTGCCCAGGAGGCCCGCGAAAATGGCGTGTGAATCGAAGCGGGGCAGGCACAGCCAGTCCGCTGTGCCGTCCCGGCAGACCAGGGCAGCGGTCTGCATGTCTCCGATGAGTGCGTAATCCTCGATGCGCCCGGCCACGTGCATCTCCAGTCGAACGGCCATGTCGCCCCGTGGGGCGCTTACTGCGGGTCAAGAGGTCGTAGCAAGGGGTTGTTGTGGGGGGACCTGCGAGCTTCTGCCTCGCCCGAGCGAGTGTCCGAGCAGGATACGACGCACCCGGGTGGTCCGCGCGACCCTCTCGCCAACTGGGCTGCGCCGATCGAGTGGGGTGCGAGTGGCACACGTGACTCGCGCGGCGCTCGCGCGCCGGGTGGCCGGAAGCGGTCTCCCCCTGTCGCTGATACCCTGGTAGCCCGTGGACCGGTGGTCGTCCTCGAGAGCGGACGAGGCCCCCGAACCGCAGCGACGGCATCTCCGGAAATCCGGACGGCAAGCCGGTACGCACCTCATGATCGCGACCACGGGAGCCCCCTTTGGCTATGCAGCCCACATCCACGACGACCAAGCACATCTTCGTCACCGGGGGTGTCGCCTCTTCCCTCGGCAAGGGTCTGACTGCCTCCAGCCTCGGCGCCCTGCTCAAGGCGCGCGGCCTCCGGGTCACCATGCAGAAGCTCGACCCGTACCTGAACGTCGACCCGGGCACGATGAACCCGTTCCAGCACGGCGAGGTCTTCGTGACCAACGACGGCGCGGAGACGGACCTCGACATCGGCCACTACGAGCGCTTCCTCGACGTCGACCTCGACGGCTCGGCCAACGTCACCACCGGCCAGGTGTACTCGCAGGTCATCGCCAAGGAGCGGCGCGGCGAGTACCTCGGTGACACCGTGCAGGTCATCCCGCACATCACCAACGAGATCAAGCACCGCATCCGCCGCATGGCCACCGACGACGTCGACGTGGTCATCACCGAGGTCGGCGGCACCGTCGGCGACATCGAGTCGCTGCCGTTCCTGGAGACCGTCCGCCAGGTCCGCCACGAGGTCGGCCGGGACAACGTCTTCGTCGTGCACATCTCGCTGCTGCCCTACATCGGCCCCTCCGGCGAGCTGAAGACCAAGCCCACCCAGCACTCCGTGGCCGCCCTGCGCAACATCGGTATCCAGCCGGACGCCATCGTGCTGCGCGCCGACCGTGACGTGCCGACCGCCATCAAGCGCAAGATCTCGCTGATGTGCGACGTCGACGAGGCCGCCGTAGTGGCCTGCGTGGACGCCAAGTCGATCTACGACATCCCCAAGGTGCTGCACACCGAGGGCCTGGACGCCTACGTCGTGCGCAAGCTCGACCTGCCGTTCCGCGACGTCGACTGGACCACCTGGGACGACCTGCTGGACCGCGTCCACAACCCCGACCACGAGGTCACCGTCGCCCTGGTCGGCAAGTACATCGACCTGCCCGACGCCTACCTCTCGGTCACCGAGGCCATCCGGGCCGGCGGCTTCGCCAACAAGGCCCGCGTCAAGGTCGAGTGGGTCGCCTCCGACGACTGCAAGACCCCGGCCGGCGCGCAGAAGGCCCTCGCCGGTATCGACGCGATCTGCATCCCCGGCGGCTTCGGCGAGCGCGGTGTGGTCGGCAAGGTCGGCGCGATCCAGTACGCCCGCGAGAACAAGGTGCCGCTGCTCGGCCTTTGCCTGGGCCTCCAGTGCATCGTGATCGAGGCGGCGCGCAACCTCGCCGAGATCCCCGACGCCAACTCCACCGAGTTCGACGCCGCGACCGGCCACCCCGTCATCTCGACGATGGAGGAGCAGCTCGCGTACGTCGAGGGCGCCGGCGACCTGGGCGGCACCATGCGGCTCGGCCTGTACCCGGCGAAGCTCGCCGAGGGCTCGGTCGTGCGCGAGGCCTACGACGACCAGCCGTACGTGGAGGAGCGCCACCGCCACCGCTACGAGGTCAACAACGCCTACCGCGCCGAGCTGGAGAAGAAGGCCGGACTGGTCTTCTCCGGCACGTCCCCGGACAACAAGCTCGTCGAGTACGTCGAGTACCCGCGCGAGGTGCACCCCTACCTGGTCGCCACCCAGGCGCACCCGGAGCTGCGCTCCCGCCCGACCCGCCCGCACCCGCTCTTCGCCGGCCTGGTGAAGGCGGCCGTCGCCCGCAAGACGGGCGCCGCGGCCGAGGGCGAGCAGGCCAGGTAAACGGCAGGCCCACAGGCGTTACGGTTGACCGGGGCACGCGTCCGAACAGGGACGCGGGCCCCGGTCACCGTTTTTCGTGGGAGGACGCAGATGGGTATCCAGGACACGCCCGAACAATGGCGGGTCACCGCGAGCGCGACCCCGTTCCGGGGGAAGAAGACCAGCGTCCGCGCCGATGACGTCGAGATGCCCGACGGTACGGTCGCGCACCGCGACTACCAGGTCCACCCCGGCTCGGTCGCCGTGCTCGCGCTCGACGACGAGGGCCGGGTCCTCGTCCTGCGCCAGTACCGCCACCCGGTCCGCCACAAGCTGTGGGAGATCCCGGCCGGCCTGCTCGACGTGCCCGGCGAGAACCCGCTGCACGCCGCACAGCGCGAGCTGTACGAGGAGGCGCACGTCAAGGCCGAGGACTGGCGGGTGCTGACCGACATCTACACCTCGCCCGGCGGCTCCGACGAGGCCGTACGCATCTTCCTCGCCCGGGACGTCTCCGAGGCGGAGGGCGAGCGCTTCGAGGTCGCCGAGGAGGAGGCGGACATGGAGCTGGCCCGGGTGCCGCTCCAGGACCTCGTGCGCAAGGTCCTCGCCGGCGACCTGCACAACAGCTGCCTGGTCGTGGGCGTCCTCTCGCTCGCCGCGGTCCTCGCGGGCGACGGCACCGACGCGCTGCGGCCCGCCGACGCGCCCTGGCCGGCCCGCCCCTTCGAGGCCTGACGGCCCGTCGACTCCTACGCTGACGGCCCGTCGGCTCCTACGCTGACGGGCCGTCGGAAGCCGTACCGGGAAGGGCCGGTGCGGCACCGGACACGGTCACTCCCGCGCATCCCTCGATCGTAAAAAATGCTGATCCGATCGAGGGATGTCCGGAGCGCGCTCCCCCTCGACCGCCCACCCGGCTGAACTACGCTTCGAATGCCCTGACCGGACTCCCGGCGGGCAACGCGTGCAGCGAAGTGGAGCGTGGCCCGTGACGGATCAGGCGGTGGACACCAGCGGCCCGGCCGAGGCAGCGGGGACCGAGGAGCCTGCCGCCCACGAACCAGCCCGATTCTTCGGCCGCGTACGCGAGTTGAAGGAACTGCGCGACGACATCGAGCGCGCCGGACTCGACACCATGGCCGGCCGCCGCAGCGCCCGCGCCCGCGTCCTCCTGATCGCCGGACGCCCCGGCTCCGGCCGCACCGCGCTCGCCGCCGAACTGGCCCGCCGGCTCCTGGAGACCGGCGACTACCCCGACGGGCTGCTCCGCGTCCGGCTCACCGAACCCGGCGGCGCCCCCGTCCCCGTCGAACGCGCCGCCCGCGACCTCCTGGGCCTGCTGGAGCTGGCCGGACCGCCCGGCGCGGACGCGGACGAGCTGACCGAGATGGTCCGCGAGGCGCTGGCCGTCCGCCGGGTCTTGCTCCTGCTCGACGACGCGCAGGACGCCGAACAGGTCGACCCGCTGCTCCCCGACAACCCGGACTGCCTGGTCGTCGCCGTCTCCGAGGGGCCGCTGACCGGCATCCCCGGAGTCCGGCCCTGCACCATCGGCGGCCTGGACACGGGCTCCGCCGTCGAACTGCTCGGCCGCGGAGCCGGCCAGGTCCGGATCACCGTCGACCCCCTGACCGCCCAGACACTCGCCGAGGACTGCGGCGGGCAGCCGGCCGCGCTGGTCCTGATCGGCGGCTGGCTCGCCGCCCGCCCGACCGCCTCGGTGGCCGACGCCGGACGACAGCTGCGCGCGCTGCCCGACGACCCCGAGCTGCCCGCCGGCACCCGTCCGCTGACCCGCGCCTTCCGCCTCGTCCACGACTCGCTGCCGGCCACCGCCGCCCGGATACTGCGACTGCTCGCCCTCGCCCCCGGCGGGCTCGCGGACGCCCACACCGCCTCGGCGCTGGCCGGCTGCTCGGTCTCGGCCGCCCGGACCACCCTCGACGACTTCGTGACACTCGGCCTGCTGCGCCGCGAAGGAGCCGGGGAGCCGCGGTACGAGGTGCCGGGCTGCCTCGCCGGGATGCTGCGGGCGCTGCTGGAGGACCGGGACCGCCCGGCCGAGATCCAGCTCGCCCGCGCCCGGATGCTGGAGCGCACCGTGCGCCTGCTCCAGTCGTGCCGGGCCGTCACCGACCCCGAGGGCTCCCCGTCCCGTCGCAAGCTCGCCGGGCTCCCGCGCTCGCTGCGCTTCCCGAACCCCGGGGAGGCCGCCGCCTGGCTGCGCGCCCGCAGGCCCGCGCTGCTGGCCGCCGCCCGGATCGCCGTCGAGGACGGCGGACTCGACACGCTGGCCCGCCGGCTGGTCGCCGCACTGGTGCGGGCGCTCGCCGCGCACGAGGGCACCGACGCCGCCGCGCCCGACCTGTACGCCCTGCACGGTCTGGTGCTGGCCGTCGCGGAGCGCCGCGACCTGCCCCGCGAACGGGCGGCGGCCCTGCTCAACCTGGCCGACCTGGACGCCGGGACGGGGCGGACGAAGGAGGCGCTGGCCCGCTACCGGGAGGCGCTGGACGCCGGGCGGGCGGCGAGGGATCCGTACGCCACGGGGCGGGCCATGGAGTCCGTCGGCGGCGCCTACGCGGAGCTGGGCGACTACCCCCGGGCCTCCGACTGGTACGGCCGGGCGCTCGCCCAGCGCCTCACCCAGGGCGAGCAGGCCGACGCGGCACGCCTGTACGGGCGGCTCGGCACCGTCCACACCTACGCCGGGCGGTACGGGGAGGCGCTGCGGAACTGGCGGGCCGCGGCGGCGGGCCACCGCAGGCTCGGTGACCTGCCCGCCCAGGCCCGCGCGCTCAGCGAGATGGCCCGGGTCCAGGAGTACGCGGGCCGGCCGCAGGAGTCGCTGCGGACCTGCCGGGAGGCGGTGGAGTGGGCACGGCGGGCCAAGGACGTACGGCTGCAGGCCGCGCTGGAGCTGCGGCTCGCCGACACCCTGGACCGGCTCGGTGACCCCGCGGCGGCGGGGCTGCACCGGGGTGCGGCCGACAGATTGCTGGGCGGGGCGAGCGAGACCTACGAAACCCGCAGTGCTTCGACAGAAAAATAATGCTTTGCAAGGCTAGACAGCGGGAAGCCCTTCATTAGACTGGCTGTACCGCGGCCGTTCGCGGTGCCTTCACATGTGATGCATCTACCCTGTTTGCATCGCTGTGCCCGGATTATCCTCTGAGCCAAGGACCGTGATCGACATGAAGGTCGGCATCCCCCGCGAAGTCAAGAACAACGAGTTCCGCGTGGCGATCACGCCTGCCGGTGTGCATGAGCTCGTCCGCCACGGCCACCAGGTCGTCGTCGAGCAGAACGCCGGCGCGGGCTCCTCCATCACGGACGAGGAGTACGTCGCGGCCGGGGCGCGGATCCTGCCCACCGCCGACGAGGTCTGGGCCACCGCCGACCTGCTGCTCAAGGTCAAGGAGCCCGTAGCCGAGGAGTACCACCGCCTCCGCAAGGGCCAGACCCTCTTCACCTACCTGCACCTCGCCGCCTCCCGCGCGTGCACCGACGCCCTGCTGGAGTCGGGCACCACCGCCATCGCGTACGAGACCGTCGAGACCGCGAACCGCGCGCTGCCGCTGCTCGCCCCGATGTCCGAGGTCGCGGGCCGGCTGGCCCCGCAGGTCGGCGCGTACCACCTGATGCGCTCGGCCGGCGGCCGCGGCGTGCTGCCGGGCGGCGTCCCGGGTACGGCGGCGGGCCGGGCCGTCGTCATCGGCGGCGGTGTCTCCGGCTGGAACGCCACCCAGATCGCCGTGGGCCTCGGCTTCCACGTCACGCTGCTCGACAGGGACATCAACAAGCTCCGCGAGGCGGACAAGGTCTTCGGCACCAAGGTGCAGACCGTCGTCTCCAACGCCTTCGAGCTGGAGAAGGCCGTCGTCGAGGCCGACCTCGTCGTCGGTGCCGTGCTGATCCCCGGAGCCAAGGCCCCGAAGCTGGTCACCAACGAGCTCGTCGCCAAGATGAAGCCCGGAAGTGTACTTGTCGACATTGCGATTGATCAGGGTGGATGCTTCGAGGACTCGCATCCGACGACGCACGCCGAGCCGACCTTCCGGGTGCACGACTCGGTCTTCTACTGCGTCGCGAACATGCCCGGCGCGGTGCCCAACACCTCGACGTACGCCCTCACCAACGCGACGCTTCCGTACATCGTGGAGCTGGCGAACCGGGGCTGGGAGGAGGCGCTGCGCCGCGACGCCGCGCTCGCCAAGGGCCTCAACACCCATGACGGACAGGTCGTTTACCGCGAGGTGGCCGAGGCCCACGGCCTCGACCATGTCGACCTGAGCACGCTCATCGGCTGACCGGGGGTCAACCCCTTCGTCAACTCCGTGCGCCCGGCCGGACCTTGTCACCGAGGTCCGGCCGGACGTGTGCCGGGGTCGCGCGCGCCCCCGAGCAACTCGTCTCGAACGTAACCCTTTAACCGTTTCGTACACCGGGGAAAAGTGTGTACCGAGGGTTGCGCGCCCTTGACAGCGGGGCGTTCGATTGCCGACACAACGGGCCGGGTCCGGCGGATTGTGTTGCTGCGGACAGGGGACACGCCATAGAGTCGCCAATCGTCGGCATGGTGCCACGCTGACCTATCGATAAGTTCCTGGTCACGTCCAAGGAGGTAAGACGACTTGTGAATGAGTCGACAATTACTCCCGGGGGTGTTCAACCAGGGATGCCTGCACGGGGCCAGAGCCCGAACGGGCTGGAGGCTGTCGGCTCCGTCGCTGTCCGCACCTTCTCCACCCACCAGCACATGACGACAGCCCCCCAGATGATGGACGGCCTACACGTGAACGCCATGGCCGGCAACGAGAGTGGCCGGGACACCGCCCGCCTCGCCGACTTCGACGAGACGCCCCAGGGGCACTTCTACGACCCCGACGCCGAGTACGAGCCCGATCCGGAGTACGCGGCCACGCTCGCGCCGGACGCCGCCCGGCAGCGCCGCGAGCGGATCGGCCCGACCGGCCGCCCCCTGCCCTACTTCCCGATCCCGGGTCCGCTGACCGATCACGGCCCCGCGAAGATCATCGCGATGTGCAACCAGAAGGGCGGCGTCGGCAAGACCACGTCGACCATCAACCTGGGCGCCGCGCTCGCCGAGTACGGACGACGCGTCCTGCTCGTCGACTTCGACCCGCAGGGCGCCCTTTCGGTCGGCCTCGGGGTCAACCCGATGGAGCTCGACCTCACCGTCTACAACCTGCTCATGGAGCGGGGCATGGCGGCCGACGAGGTCCTGCTGAAGACCGCGGTCCCCAACATGGACCTGCTCCCCAGCAACATCGACCTCTCCGCGGCCGAGGTGCAGCTCGTCAGCGAGGTGGCCCGCGAGTCCACGCTGCAGCGCGCCCTGAAGCCGCTGATGGCCGACTACGACTACATCGTGATCGACTGTCAGCCCTCGCTCGGCCTGCTCACGGTGAACGCGCTGACGGCCGCGCACAAGGTGATAGTCCCGCTCGAGTGCGAGTTCTTCGCGCTGCGCGGGGTCGCCCTGCTCACCGAGACCATCGAGAAGGTCCAGGAGCGGCTCAACCCCGACCTGGAGCTCGACGGCATCCTCGCCACCATGTACGACTCCCGTACGGTGCACAGCCGCGAGGTCCTGGCGCGCGTCGTCGAGGCCTTCGACGACCACGTCTACCACACGGTCATCGGGCGCACGGTCCGCTTCCCGGAGACCACGGTCGCCGGTGAGCCCATCACCACGTACGCCTCCAACTCGGTCGGTGCCGCCGCCTATCGCCAGCTCGCCAGGGAGGTGCTCGCCCGGTGTCACGCCGAGTGAGTCTGCCCGGGGCCGACGAACTGTTCCGTACGACCGGGGGGATGGGGCTCCAGGCCTCGTCGCCCGCGGAGCGGAGGCGCAAGGCGAACGGCGAGGCCCGGGTGCCGGCCCCGGCCGGTGAGAACGAACCCGGGACCGACGCGCCGGGGGAGGCCGCCCCGGACGCCGCAACCGCGCCCGCGCGCCAGGAGCACTCCGCGGCCGGCGCCGACGCGGGCGACTCGCGCAGCCGGTCCGCCGACTCCGACCGGGTCGCCGTCGCCGCCCAGGCCGGCCGCCGCCCGCAGCAGCCCGCCGCGCAGGAGCCGCCCCAGGCCCCCGTCGTGCAGCAGCGCAGGCGCGGCGGCGGCGGACGCGGCGCGAACCGGCGGCCCAGCGGACGCGAGCGCCACGACGAGAAGATCACGGTCTATGTCTCCGCCGAGGAGCTGATGGACCTGGAACACGCGCGCCTCGTCCTGCGCGGCGAGCACGGTCTCGCCGTCGACCGGGGCCGGATCGTCCGCGAGGCGGTCGCCGTCGTTCTGGCGGACCTGGAGTCGCGCGGCGACGCGAGCATCCTCGTACGGCGGCTGCGCGGCCGCTGACCGGTACGGCGCCGGTAGCCTGCCCGGAAGGCCTGCCCCCTTCCGTACGGGCCGCCGCCCGCCGCCGTAGCCCGCCCCGCGCACCCTGGATCTCCATGCCGACACCCGACGAGCCCGCCCGTATCGCCCGCCGCCCGCTGGGGCGCGGGCCGGGGGCGGCGGGCGAGCCCGTGCCCGTGCCCGTGGAGACGCCCGCACCCGCCGGGGCGCCGCCCGTACCGGAGGAGACGCCCGGACCGCCCGAGGAGATCCCCGAGGCCGCCCCCGCCCCCGGTGACGGCCGGTTCACCGTGCGGCTGGCGAACTTCGAGGGGCCCTTCGACCTGCTGCTCCAGCTGATCTCCAAGCACAAGCTGGATGTCACCGAGGTCGCCCTGTCCAAGGTCACCGACGAGTTCATGGCCCACATCCGGGCGATGGGCCCGGACTGGGACCTGGACCAGACGACCGAGTTCCTGGTGGTCGCCGCGACCCTCCTCGACCTGAAGGCCGCCCGGCTGCTCCCGGCGGCCGAGGTGGAGGACGAGGCGGACCTCGCGCTCCTGGAGGCCAGGGACCTGCTCTTCGCGCGGCTCCTGCAGTACCGCGCGTACAAGCGGGTCGCCGAGATCTTCAGCGGCCGGCTCGAATCGGAGGCGCGCCGCTTCCCCCGTACCGTCGGCCTCGAACCGCACCACGCCGAACTGCTGCCGGACGTCGTCATCAGCATCGGTCCCGAGGGCTTCGCCCGGCTGGCCGTGAAGGCGATGCAGCCGAGGCCCCGGCCGCAGGTCTACGTCGACCACATCCACGCCCCGCTGGTCAGCGTGCGCGAGCAGGCGGGCATCGTGGTGGCCCGGGTCCGCGAGGCCGGCGAGATCAGTTTCCGGGCGCTGACCGAGGACGCCCCGGACACCCTGACCGTCGTCGCCCGCTTCCTCGCCCTGCTGGAGCTGTACCGGGAGAAGGCCGTCGCCCTGGACCAGGACGTGGCGCTCGGCGAGCTGCTGGTGCGCTGGGCCGGGGGAGCGGGGGCCGAGCCCACCGTGACGGACGAGTTCGACCAGGAGGCCCCGGACGGCCCGGACGCCCCCGCAACCCCGGAGGATGTGACGCCATGAGCGAGCAGGACCCCACCGGCTCCGCGGTCGCGGACCTCGACCTCAAGCCCGCCCTGGAAGCCGTCCTCATGGTCGTCGACGAGCCCGCCACCGAGGAACACCTGGCCAAGGTGCTGGAACGTCCCCGGCGGGCCGTGGCCGCCGCGCTGCGGGAGCTGGCCGACGAGTACACCGTGCAGCGGCGCGGCTTCGACCTGCGCCTCGTCGCGGGCGGCTGGCGGTTCTACACCCGGCCCGCGTACGCGGCGGCGGTCGAGGGCTTCGTCCTGGACGGCCAGCACGCCCGGCTGACCCAGGCGGCGCTGGAGACCCTGGCGGTGGTCGCGTACCGCCAGCCGGTGAGCCGGTCGAGGGTCTCGGCGGTGCGCGGGGTGAACTGCGACGGGGTCATGCGGACCCTGTTGCAGAGGGGTCTGGTCGAGGAGGCGGGCACGGAACCCGAAACAGGTGCGATCCTGTACAGGACGACGAACTACTTTCTGGAGCGGATGGGCCTGCGTGGCCTGGATGAGCTCCCGGAGCTCGCGCCCTTCCTCCCCGAGGCGGACGCGATCGAGGCCGAGACGCCAGAGGGTGTGCCGTCGTTCGATCCGGACGCACCGGACACCCCGGAAACTCACGCAGACGACAAGACGGACTTTTGATGCGAAGCAGTGGCAGGAACAGCGGTAGCGGCGGCGGCAGGAGCGGCGGCAGCGGCGGGGGCCGGAGCGGCAGGAACAACAGCGGCACCGGCAGGAACAGCAACCCGAACGCGCGCACCCCCCGCTCGGAGCGCGAGGACCGCCGGAACGAGGAGCGCCCCCGCAAGCCCAGGCCCGAGGAGCGCCGCTACGACGTGGGCTCCGAGAAGCCCGGCACCGACGGCGGCGCCCGCAAGGGGCGTGGCGCGGCGGCTCGCGGCGGTGCCAAGGGCGGCCCGAAGAGCGCCCAGGGCGGCGGCGCGAAGGGCGGCCCCCGGCGCGGCCCGTACGGCGCCCCGGCGCGTCCGCGCGAGCTCGACGCCAAGATCGAGCAGCGCAACCGCGACCGGTACGCGAACAAGCCCGAGATCAAGACCCCCAAGACGCACCCGGGCGCCGAGCAGGAGGGCGAGCGGCTGCAGAAGGTCCTCGCCCGCGCCGGCATGGGCTCGCGGCGTGCGTGCGAGGAGCTGATCGAGCAGGCGCGTGTCGAGGTGAACGGCGAGATCGTCGTCGAGCAGGGCATGCGCGTCGACGTGCACAAGGACGAGATCAAGGTCGACGGGCTGACCGTCGCCGCCCAGTCCTATCTGTTCTTCGCACTGAACAAGCCGGCCGGTGTCGTCGCCTCCATGGAGGACCCGGACGGGCGCCAGTGCCTCGGCGACTACGTGACCAACCGCGAGACGCGGCTGTTCCACGTCGGCCGGCTGGACACCGAGACCGAGGGCATCATCATGCTCACCAACCACGGCGAGCTGGCCCACCGTCTCACCCACCCCAAGTACGGCGTGAAGAAGACGTACCTGGCGGCCATCCAGGGACCGCTCCCGCGCGACCTGGGCAAGCGGCTCAAGGACGGCATCCAGCTGGAGGACGGGTACGCCCGCGCCGACCACTTCCGCGTCGTGGAGAACACCGGCAAGAACTACCTCGTCGAGGTGACCCTGCACGAGGGCCGCAAGCACATCGTGCGCCGGATGCTGGCCGAGGCGGGCTTCCCCGTCGACCGGCTGGTGCGCACGGGCTTCGGCCCGATCGCGCTGGGCGACCAGAAGTCGGGCTGGCTGCGCCGGCTCACCAACACCGAGGTGGGCATGCTGATGCGCGAGGTCGGTCTGTAGCCCTCCCCGCAAGCGGCACCCGAAGGCCCGCGGCCGGTTCCCCGGAAATTTCCGGAAGGGAACCGGCCGCGGGCCTTTCGCATGCCCCGCCGAGCCTTTATAGTCACAGTGACTATTAAGGAGGCGGGCGTGAGTCTCGCGGACATACTCGATCCCCTGCAGCAACCCCTGGTGACGGTCCTGGACACCCCGGTCAGCTGGACCGAGGTGCTGGGCTTCGGCAGCGGGGCGCTCTGCGTCTGGCTCGTGGCCCGCCAGCACCTCGCCAACTGGCCGATCGGCATCGCCAACAACGTCTTCTTCATCCTGCTGTTCACCCAGTCCGGCCTGTACGCCGACGCCGGACTCCAGATCGTCTTCATCGCCCTCGCCGTGTACGGCTGGTGGACCTGGACCCACGGGGGTGGACCAGGGACCGACGGGCTGCCGGTGCGGCGCACCACGCGCACCGAGTGGGCCTGGCTGCTCGCGGCGGGGGTGGTGGGGACCGGCGCGCTGACCGTGCTGCTCGACCGGGCGACCGACTCGACCGTGCCGTTCTGGGACGCGCTGACCACCGCGCTGTCCCTCGCGGCGACCTACGGGCAGTGCCGCAAGCTCGTCGAGTCCTGGTGGCTGTGGATCGCCGCCGACCTCGTGTACATCCCGCTGTACGCGTACAAGGAGCTGTACCTGACCTCGCTGCTGTACGTCGGCTTCCTGACGCTGTGCCTGACCGGCCTGCGCAACTGGCGCCGCGACCTGACCGCAGCCGACCCGCGACGACCTTCGAAGGCCCTGGCATGAAGCGCTATCCGCACGGACTCGTGCTCGGCAAGTTCTACCCGCCGCACGCCGGCCACCACCACCTCGTCCGCACCGCCGCCGCCCGCTGCGAACGGCTGACCGTCCTGGTCTGCGCCGCCTCGGTGGAGTCCGTCCCGCTCGCCGACCGGGTCGACTGGATGCGGCAGGCGCACCCGGATGCGACGGTGGTGGGCGCGGTGGACGACACGCGCATGGACCTCCACGACCCGGCGATCTGGGACGCCCACATGGCGGTCTTCACGGGGGCGGTGCCCGACCGCGTGGACGCCGTCTTCACCTCGGAGTCGTACGGGGACGAGCTGGCCCGCCGCTTCGGCGCCGAGTCCGTCTGCGTCGACCCCGGCCGCACCGCGTACCCGGTCTCCGGCACCGCCGTCCGCGCGGACCCGGCCGGCTGCTGGGGCTTCCTCGAAGCGCCGGTCCGGGCGGCGCTCGCCCGCCGCGTCGTCGTCCTCGGCGCGGAGTCCACCGGCACCACCACGCTGGCCCGCGCGCTCGCCGCGCACTACCGGCAGCGCGGCGGCGTCTGGGCGCACACGGGGTACGTGGCCGAGTACGGGCGCGAGTTCAGCGAACGGAAGCTGGCCGAGCTGCGCGAACGGTGGCCCCGGGCCCAGTGGGAGGACGTCACCCTCTTCACCCACGACTTCCCGCACATCGCCGAGACGCAGAACGCCCGCGAGGAGGAGGCCGCCCGCACCGGCTCCCCGGTGCTCGTCTGCGACACGGACTCCTTCGCCACCACCGTCTGGCACGAGCGGTATGCCGGAGGCCGCAACCCCCTCGTCGAGCGCATCGCCGACCGGGCCGCCCACCACCTGTGGCTGCTCACCGACCACGAGGGCGTCGCCTTCGAGGACGACGGGCTGCGCGACGGCGAGGAGCTGCGGCCCTGGATGACCGACCGGTTCCGGGCCGAACTCACCCGCACCGGCAGGCCGTTCATCGAACTGACCGGCAGCCGTGAGGTGCGCCTCGCCCGCGCGGTGGAGGCCGTCGACGCGCTGCTCGCCGAGGGCTGGGACTTCGCCGCACCCCTCCCGGAGCACCGATGAGCGCCGCCGCCCCCGAGGGCTACGACCCGCGTGCCTTCGAGCCGTTCGCGGTCACCGTCGACCTGGCCGTGTTCACGGTCCGCGACTCCCGGCTGCACGTTCTGCTCGTCGAACGCGGCGAGGAACCGTACAAGGGCCACTGGGCTCTGCCGGGCGGTTTCCTGCTGCCCCGCGAGTCCGCCGGGGCCGCCGCCCGCCGCGAACTGGCCGAGGAGACGGGGCTGAGCGACGCCACCGTCTCGGGTCTCCACCTGGAGCAGCTGCGCACCTACAGCGACCCGGACCGCGACCCCAGGATGCGCGTCGTCTCCGTCGCCCACACCGCCCTCGTCCCCGACCTGCCCGAGCCGCGCGGCGGCGGCGACGCGGCGGGCGCCCGCTGGTGGGACGCCGCCCGGACCGGCACCCTCGCCTTCGACCACGACCGCATCCTCGCCGACGCCCGCGACCGGGTCGGCGCCAAGCTCGAATACACCTGCCTGGCCACCGCGTTCTGCCCGCCGCACTTCACCCTGGGCGAGCTGCAACAGGTCTACGAGACGGTCTGGGGCGTCGATCTCGACCGCCCCAACTTCCGCCGCAAGGTCCTCGCGACCCCGGGCTTCGTCGAGCCCGCCGAAGGCGCCCCCCGCCGCACCGGCGGCCGGGGCAAACCCGCCGCCCTGTACCGCGCGGGCGACGCCACCGCACTGCACCCTCCGCTGCTGCGACCCGAAGGACGACAGGCATGACCACGATCCGTACGAAGGGCGCCGCGACCGGCGCGCTGACCGGCCTCGCGCTCGGCGACGCGCTGGGGTTCCCCACCGAGTTCAACGATGTGCCGTCGATCCTCGCGAAGTGCGGCCCCTGGCGGGAGATGGAGCTGCCCACGCCCGCCTTCGTCACCGACGACACCCAGATGACCCTGGCCCTGGGCCGGGGCATCCGCACCGCCATGGACGGCGGGCCGCTCTCCCCCGAGCGGATGGCGGGCCCGGTGCGCGCCGAGTTCGTCGCCTGGTACCACTCGCCCGACAACAACCGCGCCCCCGGCCGCACCTGCCTGGAGGCCTGCGAACTCCTCGACGGCGACCGCGTCTGGCAGGAGGCGAGCCGGACCGGCTCCAAGGGCTGCGGCGCCAACATGCGCGTCGCGCCCGTCGGCCTGGTGCCCGGCCTCAGCGAGGAACAGCGCGCCGGGGCGGCCCAGCTCCAGTCCGCCCTCACCCACGGCCACCCGACGGCCCTGGCCGCCTCCGACCTGACGGCCCGCGCGGTGTACCTGCTCGCCCAGGGCGCCGACCCCCTCGGCCTGATCGGCCGGCTGCGCTCCTACGCGTACGAGAACCGCGACCGCTACCTCACCCGGTGGCTCGGGGACCTGTGGCGCCACACGCACGACGCCTCGCCCGAGGCGTTCATCGCCCGGGGCTGGGACGACTGCCTCGCCGCGCTGGACACGGTGCGGGACGCCCTGCGGAACCCGTCCCCGGAGACCGATCCCTGCGAGGCGACCGGCGACGGCTGGATCGCCGAGGAGGCCCTCGCCACCGCCCTGCACTGCTTCCTGCTCTTCCCGGACGAACCCGTCACCGCCCTGCGCCGGGCCGCCTGCACCCGGGGCGACTCCGACTCGATCGCCTCCCTGACCGGCGCACTGTCCGGCGCCCACCTGGGCGCCTCGGCCTGGCCCGCCGCATGGTCGGACCGGATCGAGTACCGGAGCGACCTGCTGTCGCTGGCGGCGCTCTGGGACGCGTGAGCGCGCCCGGCCTCAGCCGGACGCCACCGCCGACGCCCGGCGCGTGCGGACCAGGAAGTCCTCCACGCGGGTCCGGTCCGGTTCGGCGGGCAGGGGGGAGGCGGGGGCCGCCTCGTCGTTCTCGGCGGTCAGGCGGGTCATGCGGCGCTCCACCTCGGGCCAGGGGACCTCGCCGCGCCTGACCGCGAGCAGCTCCTCGCGGGCCTCGCCCACCTCGATGTCCAGGACGCCGGTGCGCAGCAGGTCCCGGCAGCTCGCCAGCAGCCGCAGCAGATGCATGGCGTGCTTCCAGCGCGGGGCGCCGTACTGGCGGACGTCCGCCTCCAGCTTCCGGCGCTGGGCCACGGCATAGCGTACGAACGAGTCGTGCGCCCGCCGGGAGAGGAACGCCCCGCGCAGCGCGAGCAGCTCCCGGCCGGTGGCGTCGACGTGCTCCACGAGCGGCGAGTGCAGGCACTCCAGCACATTGGGGTTGGCGCGCAGGGCCAGCTCGCAGAAGCGCTCCAGCTCCCAGGAGAACTGCTCCTCGGCCGGGCCCTCGATGTGCGTGGGCGGCTTCTCGAAGCGCCAGAACAGCGGGGTCGGCGCGAGGTAGACCCCCCGCCGGTCGGTGTCGCTGTCCTCCGTGGCGAGACCGAAGGCGCGCGACCCCATCACGCAGGAGTAGACCGTGTGGTGGCGCACCAGTTTCTCGTCGGCCGGAGTGATCATGCCGGGAGGTTACGCGAGGACCGGGCGCGGGCGCGTCTCATAAAAAGGGCGGGCGGGCACGGGACCCCGCCGTCCCTCTACGCTGATCGCACACGCACGAAGCGATACGTGCGAAGCGATACGTATGAAGCGATACGTATGAAGCGGTGCGCACGAAGCGGTACGGACGAGCAAGGAGCATGACGTGGCGGTACGAGCGGTCCGCGGAGCCGTCCAGCTGGAGCGGGACGAGGCCGGGCACATGGACGAGCAGGTCAGCGCCCTGCTCACCGCCATCCTGGAGCGGAACGAGCTCGTCGCGGACGACCTGATCAGCATCTGGTTCACGGCCACGCCGGACCTGCACAGCGACTTCCCGGCCGCCGCCGCACGCGGCATCGGGATCGTCGACGTACCGCTGATCTGCGCCCAGGAACTGGACATCGAGGGCGCCATGCCCCGGGTCGTCCGCATCCTCGCGCACGTCGAGACGTATCTGTCCAAGGCCGAGATCAACCACGTCTACCTCGGCGCCACCGCCGCCCTGCGCAAGGACATCGCCCAGTGAGAACCGCCGTCGTCATCGGTACCGGCCTCGTCGGCACCTCCGCGGCCCTCGCCCTCGCGAGCCGCGGCATCACCGTCCACCTCGTCGACCACGACCCCGAGTCGGCCGCGACCGCCGCCGCGCTCGGCGCCGGTACGAACGAGCCGCCCGAGGGCCGCGTCGACCTGGCCGTCGTGGCCGTGCCGCCCGCCCACACCGCGACCGTGCTCGCCGCCGCCATGCGCGACGGCGTCGCCCGCGGCTACCTGGACGTCGCCAGCGTGAAGGGCGGCCCGCGCCGCGAGCTGGAGGCGCTGGGGGCCGACCTCGCCCCGTACATCGGCACGCACCCCATGGCCGGCAAGGAGCGCTCCGGACCGCTCGCGGCCACCGCCGACCTGTTCGAGGGGCGGCCCTGGGTCCTCACCCCGACCCGGGACACCGACACCGAGGTGCTGAACCTGGCGCTCGAACTGGTCGCGCTGTGCCGTGCCGTGCCGGTCGTCATGGACGCCGACGCGCACGACCGGGCCGTCGCCCTCGTCTCGCACACCCCGCAGCTGATCTCGTCGATGGTCGCCGCCCGGCTGGAGGACGCCGACGAGACCGCGGTGCGCCTGTGCGGGCAGGGGATCAGGGATGTGACCAGGATCGCGGCCTCCGACCCGCGGATGTGGGTGGAGATCCTGTCCGCCAACCCGGGCCCGGTCGCCGACGTCCTCGCCGGCGTCGCCGCGGACCTGGAGGAGACCGTGACGGCGCTGCGCGGGCTCCAGTCCGCCGACGAGGACAAGCGGCGCGCTGGCACCGAAGGCATCCGCTCCGTGCTGAGCCGGGGCAACGCGGGCCGCGTCCGGGTGCCCGGGAAGCACGGCGCCGCCCCCGCCTCGTACGAGGTTGTGGCCGTCCTCATCAGCGACCGCCCCGGAGAACTGGCCGCGATCTTCGCCGACGCCGGCCGGTCCGGGATCAACATCGAGGACGTGCGCATCGAGCACGCCACCGGCCAGCAGGCGGGCCTCGTCCAGCTCATGGTCGAACCCAGCGCCGCCCCGGCCCTGGCCGCCGCCCTCCGCGAGCGCGGCTGGTCGATCCGGCAGTAGGAACGGCGGCGCGGCACCCCGGTCGCACACTTGTCCACAGGGGTGGTCGGACCCGTCCCGGCACTCGGTAACCTTGTGCGGGGCGGGTTCACGCGTCCCGTCCAGCCCGACCCGAGCACCAGGAAGGTGTCCACCACCGTGGAAACCGTAAGCGCCGCCGTCCGGACCGCCCCGGCCGCGGTGATCGTCGCCATCGACGGCCCCTCCGGCACCGGCAAGTCCAGCACCTCCAAGGCCGTCGCCGCCCAGCTCGGCCTGAGCTACCTGGACACCGGCGCCCAGTACCGCGCCATCACCTGGTGGATGCTGAACAACGGCATCGACGTGCGGGACGCGGCCCAGGTCGCGACCGCCGCCGCCAAGCCGGTCATCGTCTCCGGCACCGACCCGGCCGCCCCCACGATCACCGTCGACGGCGAGGACGCCTCCGGCCCGATCCGCACCCAGGAGGTCACCTCCAAGGTCAGCGCCGTCAGCGCCGTCCCCGAGGTGCGCGCCCTGATCACCGAGCTCCAGCGCACCATCGCCGCGAGCGCGGAGAAGGGCATCGTGGTCGAGGGCCGCGACATCGGCACCACCGTGCTGCCCGACGCCGATCTCAAGATCTTCCTCACCGCGTCGCCGGAGGCCCGCGCCGCCCGCCGCAGCGGCGAGGTCAAGGGCTCCGATCTCGCCGCCACCAAGGAGGCGCTGATCAAGCGGGACGCCGCCGACTCCGGCCGCAAGACCTCGCCGCTCGCCAAGGCGGACGACGCGGTCGAGGTGGACACCACCGAGCTGACGCTCCAGCAGGTCATCGAGTGCGTCGTCACCCTCGTCGGGGAGAAGCGGGCCGCGAAGTGACCGACGCCACGAGCACGCCCTCGCCGCGCGGCGCGGCGGTCGGGCGCGGCATCGGGATCGGGCTGATGTACGGGCTCTTCAAGCCCCGCGTGCTCGGCGCCTGGCGGGTCCCCGCCTCCGGACCCGTCATACTCGCGGTGAACCACTCGCACAACATCGACGGGCCGATGCTGATGGGCACCGCGCCCAGGCCCGTCCACTTCCTGATCAAGAAAGAGGCGTTCGTCGGCCCCCTGGACCCGTTCCTGCGCGGAATCGGCCAGCTGAAGGTGGACCGTACGATCGCCGACCGCACCGCCATCACCCGCGCGCTCGGTGTGCTGGAGGACGGCGGGGTGCTCGGGATATTCCCCGAGGGCACCAGGGGCGACGGAGACTTCGCCTCGCTGCGCGCCGGGCTCGCGTACTTCGCGGTACGCAGCGGGGCGCCGATCGTGCCCGTGGCCGTCCTGGGAAGCACCGAGCGCCGCGGACGGTTGATATCGGCACTGCCGCCGCTGCGCAGCCGCGTGGACGTCGTCTTCGGAGAGCCCTTCGAAGCCGGTGACCGCAGCGGCAGGCGTACGCGCAAGGCGCTCGACGAGGCCACGCTGCGCATCCAGGCCCGGCTGACCGGCCACCTGGAGCACGCCGGGCGCCTCACCGGGCGCACCGGGTAAGACTTGAGTAGTGGACCGCGCGCTGCGGGGTCCATCGATGATGATGCAAAGAGGAACGGACTTCATGAACGACCAGATTCACTCCGGCGGCTCGGACCACGAGCACGGAGAGCTTGGCGATGCCGAGTACGCGGAGTTCATGGAGCTCGCCGCGCAGGAGGGGTTCGACCTCGAGGAGGTCGAGGGCGCGCTCGGTGAGGCCGGTCACGGACCGCTCCCCGTCCTCGCCGTCGTCGGCCGCCCGAACGTCGGCAAGTCGACCCTGGTGAACCGGATCATCGGCCGCCGCGAGGCCGTCGTCCAGGACAAGCCGGGCGTCACCCGCGACCGCGTCACCTACGAGGCGGAGTGGGCGGGCCGCCGCTTCAAGGTCGTCGACACCGGCGGCTGGGAGCAGGACGTCCTCGGCCTGGACGCCTCCGTCGCCGCCCAGGCGGAGTACGCGATCGAGACGGCCGACGCGGTCGTCTTCGTGGTGGACTCCACCGTCGGTGCCACGGACACCGACGAGGCCGTCGTCAAGCTGCTGCGCCGGGCCGGCAAGCCCGTCGTGCTCTGCGCCAACAAGGTCGACGGCCAGAGCGGCGAGGCGGACGCCACCGCGCTGTGGTCCCTCGGTCTCGGCCAGCCGCACCCGGTCTCCTCGCTGCACGGCCGCGGCACCGGCGACATGCTGGACGCCGTCCTGGAGGCCCTGCCCGAGGCCCCGCCGCAGTCCTTCGGCTCCGCCCCCGGCGGGCCGCGCCGCATCGCGCTCATCGGCCGCCCGAACGTCGGCAAGTCCTCGCTGCTCAACCAGGTGGCCAAGGAGGACCGCGTCGTCGTCAACGAGCTGGCCGGTACCACCCGTGACCCGGTCGACGAGCTGATCGAGCTGGGCGGCGTCACCTGGAAGTTCATCGACACGGCCGGTATCCGCCGCCGTGTCCACCTCCAGGAGGGCGCGGACTACTACGCCTCGCTGCGTACCGCCGCTGCCCTGGAGAAGGCCGAGGTCGCGGTCATCCTGATCGACTCCAGCGAGACGATCAGCGTCCAGGACCAGCGCATCGTGACCATGGCCGTGGAGGCGGGCCGCGCCGTCGTGCTCGCGTTCAACAAGTGGGACACGCTCGACGAGGAGCGCCGCTACTACCTGGAGCGCGAGATCGAGACGGAGCTCGCGCAGGTCGCGTGGGCCCCCCGGGTCAACGTCTCCGCCCGCACCGGCCGCCACATGGAGAAGCTGGTCCCGGCGATCGAGACCGCGATCGAGGGCTGGGAGACCCGCGTCCCGACCGGCCGGCTCAACGCCTTCCTCGGCGAGATCGTCGCCGCCCACCCGCACCCGGTGCGCGGCGGCAAGCAGCCCCGCATCCTCTTCGGCACCCAGGCGGGCACCAAGCCGCCCCGCTTCGTCCTCTTCGCCTCGGGCTTCCTGGAGCACGGCTACCGGCGCTTCGTCGAACGCCGCCTGCGTGAGGAGTTCGGCTTCGAGGGCACCCCGATCCACATCTCGGTACGGGTCCGCGAGAAGCGCGGCCGCAAGAAGTAGGCCCCTTCGAGGTCACGGGACACGACACAGCCCCGGACCGCTCGGTCACCGAGCGGTCCGGGGCTGCGTCGTACGGGCGGTCAGGCGTCCCGTGAGCCGGGCGGCAGCGCGGCGGGCCTGCTGCGGCCCGCGTGCCGTCCCACCCGCTGCCAGCTGCCGAGACCACCGGCGCGCGTGCCCGTGCCGGTGCGGTCGCCCGTCGTGGCCGTCACCGCTCCGCCGGGCGAGGAGTGGCCGCGCAGCGGGGCGCGCGAGCCGAAGAGGCCGCTGCCGAGCGCCTGGAGGCCGAGACTCTCCTCGCCGGTCCGGTCACCCGGCAACGCCCGGAACGAACGGCGGTACTCGGAGTACAGCGCGTCGTAGATCGGGGTGTGGGACGGGCCGCCCGAGGGGTCCTGCGAGGGACGCATGGCAGGGATCGGGCTCGGACGCTGGTGGGAGGGGTCGTATGAGTGCACGTAGGTGCCAACGACGCCGTCGGCCGTCGGATGCGGGCCCGCCGCGGAAACACCCGTCGGGGACACAACTGTTCGCCGTCGGCGCGCGGGGTGCGCGGTCATGATCAGGTCCCGGCCAGCGGCATGGCCGCGGCGACCAGGAGTCCGGCGGCCGACGCCTTCTCCAGCGCGTCGCGGAGCAGGTCCTCGCGGGGCTGCTGGCCGATGGAGCCCGCCGGGGCGGCGTAGACCAGCACGGTCTGCGACTTGTTGGCGGCGGTCCGCCAGCCCTCGGTGACCTGGAGGGGCGCGTGCGCCTGCCACCAGGCGACCGGGGCACCGCCCCCCGTACCCGGCTGGAGCACGGCGTGCAGCTGGCCCATCGCGAGCAGGATCGACCAGCCGTGCAGCACGTCCGGCACCTGCTCCATGCGGTGGACCGGCTGGAAGCCCTGTTCCAGGAGCAGCTGGAGGAACTGGTCGCCGTCCCGGCCGTCCGTCCCCGGGCGGGCGATCGCGCCGGTCGGCTCGACGACCAGGGCCGGGTGCAGTTCGTCGTCGATCAGGACGAGGCCGCTGGTGATGCCGAGGACGGCCTGCTCGGGGACGGACCGGTCCGGTGCCGCCCCCTGCTCGCCGGTGATGCTGCGGACGGCCCCCTGGAGCTGCTCCTCGGCGACCTGGACGACCTGCGAGGGGATGCAGCTGGCGTGCGCGAAGGCGAGCACGGCCGTCTCGTCGCCGACGAACAGCACCGTGCTGGTGCGCTCCTGCTCGGAGTCGCCGGGTGTGCGGCAGGAGGTGCAGTCGTAACTGCCCGGGGCGTTGTCGCCGACGAGCAGCCGGTCGGCTTCGGCATCGCCGATCTCGGCGCGTACGTCCTCGCTGACGTCGAGCATGCGCGGCACGGGTGGCTCCTCGAACTCGGTACGTGCGCCGGGCGGTTCCCGGCTCGAAGATGACAACGGGCGAGCCGCTGCCGGGGTCACGCGGGAAGCCGTACGGAATCCGGCCGGGGCACGCGAGGCCCGACGGGTCCGGCCGACAAAGCGGGATAAAGCCCGCCCTCGGCGGCCCGGTACGGGGCGTGGGAGCCGTGTACGCCCGCGCGGGCCGGACGGCTCCCCGCCCCGGCGTGCCGGAATGCGTGGGAGCGGGTTGTCCGCTATACGGTCCGGTGTGCGCGGTGAGCCTGTCCTATGGTGTGCCTGTCGTCCCCGTGGGATAAGGGTGCGATAAGGGAGGATGAATTACCGGCGAAGCGCGTCTTTGCGGAACATTTTCCGTCCTGGAATTCAGCCTCGCCGCGAGGTGGAAATCGCCCCCGTTTTCCCGTCTTCCGCGATCCGGTCCGATGATCGTTTGCGAGCCTGTGCGATTACTGTCCGTCCGGTTGTGAATCGCACGTTCGGGTGAAGGGGTTCGAGCGGAACACGTGTCGTGATCCTGTGACACAAGCGTGACCGGTGAGGGACGTGGGGATGCCGTGTGCCCGCGCGCGGCCCCGGCTACCGCCTCCGCGCCCGTGCGCCTACGGTGAGAGGCATGGCACCCATACCGACTCCTCCCGCCCAGCCCGACGACGCCACCGGCGCGTATGTGGGGCTCTCCGCAGAGACCGCCGAACAGCGGGCCCGGGAGCGCGGCTGGTCCACCGTACGGGCCCTGCCGCCGGGCACGGTCATCACCATGGAGTTCCTGGCCGGCCGGATCAACTTCGAGGTCGACGGCGGTGTCGTCCGGCGCTGCTGGACCGGCTGAGCGGCCCGTGACCCTCTCCGTACGCATGTGGGGCCCCGACCGGACATGGTCGGGGCCCCACGTGCGTACGACGGGCGTCAGCCGCCGGCGACCGGCCTCGCCGGGGCCGTGCCCCCGCGCGGCGCGCGGTCCGCGTGCGGCGGGCGGCGGCTGCCGGCCGGCGTCACCGGGGACCGCTCCGAGCGCACGGCGTGGGCCGGATGCACCGCGGGCGCGGGGTGGGGCCGCGGGCGGCTGCCCGCGGCCGGAGGACGTCCGGCCGTGCCGTGTGCCGGGCTCTGCGCCGCCGCCTCGTCGGCGGCCGGCTGTACGGCCGGCACGGGCAGCGGGGCGTCGTCGGCGGGCACCGGGGGAGCGGGCCGGCTGCCCGGCGCGCCCAGCCGTGCGCGGGCGGCGAAGATCCAGTACTCGGCGCGGGTGATCAGCGGCTCCACCCAGGGCAGGCCCAGCAGGATCAGCAGGCCCGCCGCCCAGCCGAGGAGCACGTCGCTCAGCCAGTGCGTACCGAGGTAGACCGTCGTCAGGCCGACGCCGAGCGAGACGATCGCCGACATGGCCGACAGATAGCGCCTGGCCCGTGGGGTGGCGGCCAGGTAGGCGAGGATGCCCCAGGTCACCACGGCGTTGGCGGTGTGGCCGGACGGAAATATATCGCCGCCGGCGAAGAGCTCGGCCGATCCGATCCTGGTGGCGTAGTGCGGGCCGAGCCGGCCGAGGCCGATCTTGACCGCGCCCACCGTCAGGTTGAGCAGCAGCAGCGAGGCGCCGAGCGTCAGCAGCGGACGCAGGGTGTGCTGCCGCCAGGAGCGCCAGCCGAGCCAGCAGGCGACCATGACCGCCGTGGGTCCGCGCTGCCCGAGGACCACGTAGTAGTCGAGGGCGGCGTGGATCTCGGGCCACTGCTGGTAGGGCCGGAAGAGCATGACCTTCCAGTCCAGGGTCACCAGCCAGGACGACATGAGCACGGCAACGACGATGGCCACATAGAACGCCAACGTCCCGCCGAAGAGAGCGATGCGGTGACGGCTCATCCGCGGTGTCTCTATCTTCGGCGGTTCCGGCTCCCGGTCCAGCCGGGCGAAGATGTCGGTACGCACCCAATCGACGTTACAGCGAGTGAGTGGGCGCGCCGGTCGATCCGGGCGCTTTGTGATGACGATGTGATGTGGAGTATGTCTCAGTCGGCGGGTTTTTCCAGGGTGTCTGAATAACTCTCGTATTCATTTCCGTTCTTTTGCGATACCTGTTCGAGAATGTAATTCGCCGGTGTCGGCGAAGAATTCCCGGGGTCGCGAAGTGTGTTTGTCGACAGCGCGGCGGAACGGAACGGAGGGTGTCAGTCCGGTTACGGTACGGCTTCGGGCGGAGGGCCGTACGGTGTCGCCGGCCGGCCCCGGGGCGGGTTCTCGCAGGTCCCGGCGGTCCCCGGTGGCGGCACGGGCCGACGCGGCCGCAGTGGCGTACGCCACACTTCGCGGGGTCGGGCGGTATGAGATGGGCCACGTGTGGCCCTGCCGAACTCGCGTACGCTGACGCATCACTCGCCCGTCGATGCCGGGCCCCGGGGGGAACAGCGGTCACCGCGTCCCGTGGGCCCGCCGAGTGCGAGGGACCATTCTGGGAGGTAGATGCATGTCCGGGACGCCCACAGCCCGAATCCGCCTGCGCACAGCCGCCGACGGTGCCAACCGCTGGGTCGTCCTGGTCGTCCTCTGCCTCAGCCTGCTGCTCGTGGCGCTCGACGCGACGGTGCTGCACGTCGCCGTGCCCGCCGTCACCGAGGACCTGCGGCCCAGCGCCGCCGGCCTGCTGTGGATCGTGGACGCCTACCCGCTCGTCTGCGCCTCCCTGCTGATCCTCTTCGGCACCCTCGGTGACCGGGTCGGACGGCGGCGCGTCCTGCTGCTCGGCTACGCCCTCTTCGGGGTCGCCTCCGCGGTCGCCGCCCTGGCCGACAGCGCGGGGGTGCTCATCGCGGCCCGCGCCCTGCTCGGCGTCGGCGGGGCGATGATCATGCCCGCCACCCTCTCGATCCTGCGCCAGGTCTTCCCCGACCGGCGCGAACGGGCCGTCGCCATCGGCGTCTGGTCCGCGGTCGCGGCCGTCGGCGCCGCCACCGGGCCCGTCATCGGCGGCTTCCTCGTCGAGCACTTCTGGTGGGGCTCGGTCTTCCTGATCAACATTCCGCTGATGGCCCTGATCCTGCCGGTCGGCCGGCTGCTGCTCCCCGAGTCCCGGGGCAACGACGACGGCCCCTGGGACGTGCTCGGCGCGCTGATGGCGGCGGCCGGGGTGCTCGGTGTGGTGCTGGGCGTGAAGCGGGCCGGCACCGGCGAGGGGCTGACCGGCGTCGCCACCCTGGTACCGCTGCTGCTCGGGGCCGCGCTGCTCGTCGCCTTCGTCCGCCGCCAGCGACGGCGCACCCACCCGCTGATCGACATCGGCATGTTCGCCAGGCCCGCCTTCTCGGCCGCCGTCGGCTGCATCGTCCTCGCCATGCTCGCCCTGGTCGGCCTGGAGCTCGTCGCCGTCCAGTACCTCCAGCTCGTCCTGGGCCTCAGCCCCCTGGAGACCGGTCTCAGGCTGCTGCCGCTCACCTTCGCCGCGATGGCCGCCGGCGCCACCGGCTCCCACACCCTGCGCCGGATCGGGCCGCGCCGGATGGTCGGCTGGGGCTTCGTCCTGACGGCCGCCTCGGTGCTGACGCTGACCGTGATGGGCCGCGACGACCGGCCCGCCCTGCTCACCGCCGCCTTCGTCGCGCTCGGCTTCGGCCTCCAGTCCACGCTGTTCGGTGCGTACGAGTCGATGCTCAGCGAGGCCCCGGCGGACCGGGCCGGCGGGGCGGCCGCGATCGGGGAGACCTCGTACCAGCTGGGCGCCGGGATGGGGATAGCGCTGCTCGGCAGTGTCATGAACGCCGCGTACACCCCCGGCCTCGCGGGCCTGCACGCCGAGGGCGTCCCCGCGTCGGCCGCCGCCGGTGCCGCCCACTCGCTCGGCGAGGCCTATCAGGAGGCCGCGTACCTGGGCGGGCCCCTGGGTGCCGTTCTGCGTGCCACGGCCCGGGACGCCTTCATCGACGGGCTGCACATCACGCTGCTGGTCAGTGCGGGTCTGCTGCTGCTCGGGGGGCTGGCGGCGCTGCGGCTGCCCCGGGTGATGGAGTGCGCGCCGAAGCTGTGCGAACCCCGGGCGTCCGTGGAGCGTCTCGACGCGCCGCCCCGGGAGTCCGCGGAACGCGCCGACGTGCCGCTGCGGGTGCCCGCCCGGCGCCGGCCGGCCGGGGCGGCGCGCTCTGGACGCGCGGCGCACTGAGTCGTAACGTCGGCACGGCGTCGTAACTAACGCTGCTAGTTTTCGACCGGATTTCGAGCCACCCCCACCGACATCGGTACCGTGCGAGCCGCCGGAGGCACACCCTCATGTCCACCACCTCGAAGCTCCCGCCCTTCGACCCCCGCGACCCGATCGGCGTCGACGACCTGCTGAGCCCCGAGGACCTCGCGATCCGCGACACCGTCCGCACCTGGGCGGCCGACCGCGTCCTGCCGCACATCGCCGAGTGGTACGAGAACGGGGAACTCCCCGGCATCCGAGAGCTGGCCCGTGAACTCGGCGCCCTCGGCGCGCTCGGCATGTCGCTCCAGGGCTACGGGTGCGCCGGCGCCACCGCCGTCCAGTACGGGCTGGCCTGCCTGGAGCTGGAGGCGGCCGACTCGGGCATCCGCTCGCTCGTCTCCGTACAGGGCTCCCTCGCCATGTACGCGATCCACCGCTTCGGCTCCGAGGAGCAGAAGCAGCGGTGGCTGCCCGGCATGGCGGCGGGCGAGACCATCGGCTGCTTCGGCCTCACCGAGCCGGACCACGGATCGGACCCGGCCGCCATGCGCACGTACGCCAAGCGCGACGGCGAGGACTGGGTGCTCAGCGGGCGCAAGATGTGGATCACCAACGGCTCGGTCGCCGGTGTGGCGGTCGTCTGGGCGCAGACCGACGAGGGCCCGGCCGGCGCCGGTATCCGGGGCTTCGTGGTGCCGACGGACGCGCCGGGCTTCTCCGCCCCCGAGATCCGGCACAAGTGGTCGCTGCGCGCCTCGGTCACCAGCGAGCTGATCCTGGACGAGGTGCGGCTGCCCGCGGACGCCGTCCTGCCCGGGGTCACCGGTCTGCGCGGACCGCTCAGCTGTCTGAGCCACGCCCGCTACGGCATCGTCTGGGGGGCCATGGGCGCGGCCCGGTCGAGCTTCGAGGCGGCTGTCGACTACGCGCGCACCCGTGAACAGTTCGGGAAGCCGATCGGCGGCTTCCAGCTCACCCAGGCCAAGCTCGCCGACATGGCCGTCGAGCTGCACAAGGGCATCCTGCTCGCCCACCACCTCGGGCAGCGGATGGACGCGGGGCGGCTGCGTCCCGAGCAGGTCAGTTTCGGGAAGCTGAACAACGTGCGGGAGGCCATCGAGATCTGCCGCACCTCGCGCACGATCCTCGGCGCCAACGGGATCTCGCTGGAGTACCCGGTGATGCGGCACGCGACCAACCTGGAGTCGGTGCTCACCTACGAGGGGACCGTGGAGATGCACCAGCTGGTCCTGGGGAAGGCGCTCACCGGCCTGGACGCGTTCCGATGAGCGCCCGGAGGGCGGTCAGCTCTGGTTGAAGAAGCCGTCGGCCGGCCGGCCGGCGGCTTCGCCGTTCATCACCTGGGTGTCGGCGGGGGTCAGCAGGAAGACCCGGGTGGCCACGCGGTCGATCGACCCGCGCAGTCCGAAGATCAGCCCTGCGGCGAAGTCCACCACGCGCTTGGCGTCGGCGGAGTCCATGGACGTGAGGTTCATGATCACCGGGACGCCGTCCCGGAAGAGCTCGCCGATGGCGCGGGCGTCACGGAAGCTGTCCGGGGTCACGGTGGCGATCCGGCGGCCCGTCTCCTCGGCCGTCTCCGAGGCCACCCGCACCCGCGGGTCGGTCACCCAGGCCTGACCGGTACCGGTCCGTGCACCCTCGGCGTACTCGTCGTCGTCGTAGTACCGCTCGTCGTTGTCCTCTACGAGGCCCAGCCAGGCACTCGCCTTGCGCACCGATCCCATGGACGCCTCCTCTCACCGCGGTTCCTTGGTGTTCCGCATCTCTTTCGTATCCCTATGGTCGTCCATGATGCGGATCGTGCGCCAAGGGGATAGGCGGCGCGCAGGGCATTCGTGACGGTACTGGTGCAGAGGATATGGCGATTCGTCAGGGTTCGTACCGGTAAAGGGGCCTGAAGAAAGAAAATATGATGCGCCGGTCCGTACGGGTGACATGGGGGACGTACGGGTGAACGGGTCACTCGATACGATGCACGTCGCGTCCGCGCCCGAGTGCGGCGCACACGTGAACGACTCCCGGGGGATGGCCGTGTTCGGAATCGTCAGGCCCTGTACGCATCGACTGTCCGAAGGGCTCAAGGCCGAGTGGATGGCCCACCTCTGCGGACTCTGTCTGGCGCTCCGCTCCGATCACGGGCAGTTCGCCCGGATCGTCACCAACTACGACGGCCTGATCGTCTCGGTCCTGACGGAGGCTCAGACCGAACGCACCGCCGGCCAGCGGCGCACGGCCGGGCCCTGCCCCTTGCGGTCCATGCGCACCGCGCCCGTCGCGCGCGGCGAGGGCGCCCGGCTGGCGGCCGCCGTCTCGCTGGTGCTGGCGTCGGCGAAGGTGCGGGACCACGTCGCCGACCGGGACGGCCTGTTGGCCCGCCGCCCGGTGGCCGCGGCGGCCCGCCGGGTGGCGGCGAGCTGGGACCGGGCCGGGGCGCGCACCGGCGCACAGCTCGGCTTCGACACCGCGGTCCTCGTCGACGCCGTCGACCGGCAGACCGGCATCGAACTCCTCGCCGGCCCCGGCACCCCGCTGCTGACGGTCACCGAGCCCACCGAGACCGCCACGGCCGCCGCCTTCGCCCACACCGCCGTCCTCGCGGGCAAGCCGCAGAACGCCGAGCCGCTCGCCGAGGCCGGGCGCCTCTTCGGGCGCCTCGCCCACCTGCTGGACGCCGTGGAGGATCAGGAGGCCGACGCCGCCGCGGGTGCCTGGAACCCGCTCACCGCGACCGGCACCTCGCGCGCCGAGGCCCGGCGGCTGTGCGACGACGCGCTGCGGGGCGTGCGGCTGGCACTGAAGGACGCGGAGTTCACCAACGGCAGGCTCGCGCACGTGCTGCTGGCCCACGAACTGCGGCGCTCGGTCGACCGCGCCTTCGCCTCGGACGTCTGCTCCCACGGATCCGGCGGGCTCCTGACCGTGTCCGGCGAACCGTCAGGAACGGGACCCGCGGGCTCGTTCGGGCCGCCGCCGGGCAATCCGTACGCGCCCACGGGACCGGGCGGGCCCTTCGGACCCCTGCCGCCCGAGCCGCCGCGCGACCGGCGCGGACTCGTCGTGGGCTGCCTGGTGTGGGCCGGCCTCGCCTGCACCTGCCAGATGTGCTGCGGCACCTTCGAGGACCCCTGGTCGCGTCAGCGGCGCGAGGGGCTGTGCAGTCAGTGCGACTGCGGGGACTGCTGCGACGGCTGCGACGCGTGCAGCAACTGCTGCGACTGCTGCAGCTGCTGTGACGGCTGTGACTGCGGGTGCGACTGCTGAGGCGGTGTCAGCCGTACGTCCCGCTCCGCGACATGGCGGAGCGGGACGGAGCGAGGGGAGGGTGTGCTGCTGTTCCGGACGTGCGGGGGCGCGCCTGGGCAGATGCTCGGACACCGGATCACGGCGCGAGCGGGAAGGCGCGGGAAGCAGGGCGTCGGCTCAACAGGAACAGGACCACACGCGACCGAAGTCGATGTGGGAGCGCTTGACCAGCCACTGCTGCGAATGCATGGCCCCAGTGGAACAGGCATCCGATAGCCCGTCAACCGCCCTGAGATGTACTGCTCACAGTGTGGACAGGCTTGACAGCCCGGCGTGGACGGCGCTTCCCTTCGGAGGAGGACCGGGCTGAGGGGCCCGTCCGTCGTGTGTTCCACGCTGCTGTTCTCCGTGCCGAGGGTGCGCCCCGTGTCCGACCGCCGCATCCACGGAGCTTCCGCATGCCCGCGCAGACCGCCCCTCCCCTCGCACCCCCCGAAGACAACGATGCCGTCCGGCGCGCGTCCGCCGCCCCGGACCACCGGTGAGCGCCCGGCCCGCGCTGGCCGTCATCGGCGCGGGGCCCCGCGGCACCGGCCTGGTCGAACGGCTCGCCGCCAACGCCCCCGCCCTGTACGGGGACCGGCCGCTGGACCTCCACCTCATCGACCCCCACCCGCCCGGGAGCGGCCGGATCTGGCGCCGCGACCAGTCCCCGCTGCTGTGGATGAACTCCATGGCCGAGGACGTCACGATGTTCACCGACGACACCGTCCGCCAGGAGGGCCCCGTCCGGGAGGGGCCCGCGCTCGACGCCTGGGCGGCGGACGTACGGGAGGGCCGGATCCGGTGCGCCGAGGCCGCGGCCGATGCCCGGCTGCGCGCCGAGATCGAGACGCTGCGGGGGCGGGACTTCCCGAGCCGGCGACTCCAGGGCGCCTATCTGCGCTGGGTGTACGCGCACGCGGTGGCCGCCCTCCCGCCCTCGGTCACCGTCCATGAGCACCGCGCCCCGGCCCTGCGCGTCACCGGCCCGCGCGACGGCCGCCAGCTCGTCCACCTCGCGGGCCGCGCCGCACCGCTCGCCGCCGACCTGGTCGTCCTCACCCTCGGCCACCTGGACGCCGGGCCGGACGGTGAACAGCGCGCGCTCTCCGCCTTCGCGGACCGGCACGGCCTCGTCCACCTGCCGCCCGCCTTCACCGCCGACAGCGACCTGAGCGCGCTGCCCGCGGGCGAACCCGTCATCGTCCGGGGGCTCGGACTCGCCTTCATCGACCTCATGGTGCTGCTCACCGAGGGACGCGGCGGACGGTACGAGAACGGGGCGTACGTGCCCTCCGGCCAGGAGCCGGTCCTGTACGCCGGATCGCGGCGCGGCGTCCCGTACCGCGCCAAGATCGGCTACGGATTACAGGGCGAACGGCCGCCGCTGCCACGATTCTTCGGGCCCGCGCGCGCCGCGGAGCTGCGGGACCGGCCCCGGCCGCCCGACTACCGCCGCGACATCCGGCCCCATGTCGACAAGGAGCTGGGGTACGCCCACTACCACCGGCTGTTCACCGCCCACCCCGAGCGCACCGCCGCCGACCGGGCCGCCTTCGAAGAGAAGTACGCCGCGGCCGATCCGGGCAGCACCGAACTGCGGGACCTGATCGCCGACGCCGTTCCCGACCCCGCCGACCGGCTCGACCTCGACGCGCTCGACCGCCCCCTGGACGGGATCCGCCACCCCTCGTCCGGCGCCCTCCAGGAAGCGGTCCGCGCCCATATCGCCGCCGACCTCGCACGCCGGAGCGATCCCGGGCACAGCGAGGACCTCGCCGTGTTCCTCGGACTGCTCTCGGTCTACGGAACGCTCGTCCGGCTCGGCGACACCGGGGACGAGTGGCACGGCTTCTTCAGCTACCTCGCCTCCGGCCCGCCCGGCCCCCGGCTGCGGCAGCTGCTCGCGCTCTCCCGGGCCGGCGTCGTCCGCTTCCTCGGTGCCGGCACCACGGTCGAGGCCGACGAGGAACGGGGCGTCTTCCGCGCGGCGAGCGCCACCGTGCCGGGCGAGCGGGTCGAGGCCCGCGCCCTGGTCGAGGCCCGCCTCCCCGCCCCCGCCCCGGGGCGCACCCGCTCACCCCTGCTGCGCACGCTGTACGAGGACGGGGCCGCCGCCACCGCCTCCGGGCTGCTCGCGGTCGACCCCGGCGACGGCCGGATCGTGGACCGCGCCGGCCGCCCGCACCCGCGCCGCTTCGCGCTCGGCCCGCACACCGGGGCGCGCACGAGCGGGGCGTTCACCCGGCCGCGCACCGGCGGCCCGGCGTTCGGCCAGAACGACGCCACCGCGCGGGCAGCCCTGCTCCTGCTGCGCCGCCTCCACCCGGACCCGGGGGACTGAGCGCCGGCGGCCTCCTCCCGTGCCCACCCCCACCGTGCCGCCCGAAGGCAGGCACCCACGCTCCGCCGAAAGGATTTGCCATGCCAGCCCTCCGGCCCCTCCATCTGGCCGCCGAGATCGGCGGCCCGCCCCGCTACGACGCCGCGCACCACACCGGGCTCGCCCGGCTCGCGGAGGGCGGCGCGCTCGACTTCGTGACCCTCGGCGACTCGTTCGCCCGGCCGGGGCCCGACGCGCTCGCCGTACTCGCCCGGGTGGCCCCCGCCACCCGCCGCGTCGGCCTGGTGCCCACGGTCACCACCACCCACACCGAGCCGTTCCATGTGTCGTCGGCCGTGGCCACCCTGGACTGGGTCAGCCGGGGCCGGGCGGGCTGGCAGGTCGGCGTGTCCACGACCGAGGCGGAGGCCCGGCTGTTCGGCCGCCGCCCCGCCGCGCCCGCCCCGGACCTGTGGCACGAGGCGGGCGAGTGCGCCGAGGTCTCGGCCCGGCTCTGGGACAGCTGGGAGGACGACGCCGAGATCCGTGACACCGCGACCGGCCGCTTCATCGACCGCGACAAGCTGCATCACATCGACTTCGAGGGCGCCGCGTTCAGCGTCCGGGGGCCGGCGATCGTGCCCCGGCCGCCGCAGGGCCACCCCGTCGTCGTGGCCGACGGCACGGCCGGGCCGGCCAGGGACGCCGCCGCGCGCCACGCCGACGTCGTCCTCGTACGGGCCACCACCCCCGAGCGGACCGCCGCGATCCGCGACGACGTGCGCCTCCGGGCCGCCGCCCACGGCCGGGACCCCGACGCGCTGCGGGTGCTCGCCGCGCTCACCGTCGACCTCGGCGACGCCGAGACGGCCTTCGAGCCGGGGCTGGCGAGCGGGCCGCCGCCGCCCGACCGGGGCACCTACTTCCGGGGCGGCCCGGTCGATCTGGCCGATCTGATCACCGAGTGGCACCGGGCCGGCGCGGTCGACGGCTTCCACCTCACCCCGATCACCCCCGCGCGCGACCTCGAACGGATCGTCAACGGCACGGTCGCCCTGCTCCAGCACCGCAGCCTGTTCCGGACCTTCTACCCGGGCGGCACCCTGCGCGAGCACCTGGGTCTGGCCCGTCCCGCCAACCGGTACGCACGCGTGGGGGAGCGGGTATGACGGCCGCCGCCCCGAAACGGATGCACCTCGCCGCGCACTTTCCCGGCGTGAACAGCACCACCGTCTGGGCCGACCCGCGCTCCCGCAGCCAGATCGAGTTCTCCTCGTTCGAACACCTCGCGCGCACGGCCGAGCGGGGCCTGTTCGACTTCTTCTTCCTCGCCGAGGGGCTGCGGCTGCGCGAGCACAAGGGGCGGATCCACGACCTGGACGTGGTCGGCAGACCCGAGTCCCTGACCGTGCTGTCCGCGCTGGCGGCCGTCACCGACCGGCTCGGCCTCGCCGCCACCGTCAACACCACGTTCAACGAGCCCTACGAACTGGCCCGCCGGCTCGCCACCCTCGACCATCTCAGCGCCGGCCGGGCCGCGTGGAACGCGGTCACCTCGTCCGACGCCTTCACCGGCGAGAACTTCCGGCGCGGCGGCTATCTGGACCGCTCCGAGCGGTACACCCGCGCCGCCGAGTTCGTCGCCACCGCCCGTGAGCTGTGGGACTCCTGGACCCCCGACGGCGCCCCGCGCCCGGTCTCGCACCGGGGCCGGCACTTCACCGTCGAGGGCGAGTTCACCGTTCCGCGCTCCCCGCAGGGCCACCCCGTCGTCATCCAGGCCGGAGACTCGCCCGAGGGCCGGGACTTCGCCGCGTCCGCCGCCGACATCGTCTTCACCCGGCACGGCACCCTCGAAGCGGGACGCGCCTTCTACGCGGACGTCAAGGGCCGGCTCGCGGCCCACGGCAGGGAGCCCGACGAACTGAAGGTCATGCCCGGCGTCACCTTCGTGCTCGGCGACACCGACGCCGAGGCGCAGGAGCGTGCGGCCGCCATCCGTCTCCAGCAGGTCTCGCCGCAGAACGCGATCGCCGCCCTGGAGCAGGTCTGGGGCCGCGACCTCTCCGGGTACGACCCGGACGGGCCGCTGCCCGCGAGCGACCCGGACCCCGGCGCCGAGCTGGCCCGGGGGCGGGTCCGGCAGGGCGACCCGCTCGCGGTGGCGGCCCGCTGGCGCGCGCTGTCCCGGGAGAAGGGGCTCTCCATCCGGCAGACGGTCGTCGAGGCGACCGGCCGCCAGTCGTTCATCGGCAGCCCGGCCACCGTCGCCGCGCAGCTGACGGAGTACGTGGCGGCCGGGGCCGCCGACGGCTTCATCCTCGTGCCGCACCTCACCCCCGGCGGCCTCGACGACTTCGTCGACCGGGTCGTCCCGCTCCTCCAGGAACGGGGGGTCTTCCGCCGGGCGTACACCGGTTCCACGCTGCGGTCGCACCTCGGTCTCGCCGAACCGGTATGGAAGGGTTGATCCATGAGCACGCACGCACAGCAGCAGGCAGCGCGGGACTGGGAGCGCTGGCACGAGGAGCGGACCGCCACGGTCTCGGCGCCGTACGGGCCGCTCTCCCTCACCGGCACCCACTGGCTCGCCGATCACCCGGAGGGGCGAATTCCGGCCGTCCCGGGCCGGTGGCGGGAGGAGGACGGCGCGCTGGTCCTGGAGGCCGCGCCCGCGGACGGGCTGACCGTGGACGGGAAGCCCTTCACCGGCGAGGTCCGGCTCGGCGCCGACCGGGGCCCGGTCGACGCGTCCCGGGTCGCGCACGAGGGCCGCAGGCTGGTCGTGCTGAGCCGCGAGGGCCTGTGGGCGGTGCGGGTCTTCGACCCCGAATCGCCCGCGCGGCGCGCGTTCCGGGCGATCGACGCGACCCCGTACGACGCCCGCTGGGCGGTGCCGGGCACCTTCCGTCCGTACGCCGCCTCCCGCTCCGTCCGGGTCGAGAACGCCGACGGTGTCGAACGCGGACTCGGGCTCGCCGGGGAGATCGCCTTCGAGCTGGACGGGGCCGGGCACACGCTCCAGGTCGCTGTCGAGTCCGACGGGTCCCTCTGGGCGGTCTTCGCCGACGCCACCAGCGGGAACAGCAGCTACCGCTTCCGGTTCCTGCGGCCCGCCGCACCTGCGGCCGACGGCTCGGTGACCGTCGACCTCAACCGCGCGCTGCTGCCGCCGTGCGCCTTCGCGGACCACTTCATCTGCCCCTTCCCGCCGCCCGGCAACACCCTCCCGGTCGCTGTGGAGGCGGGCGAGCGCCACCGCGCCGACGGCTGAGGAAGAGCCTCCGTCCGGCCCCCGCGGGATTCCGCCTGCGGGGGCCTTCGCGCGCCGTGCGGGCCGGGCTCAGGCCAAAAGGCGCCCTTGCGCCGGAAGTTGACGCCTTGAATACTCCCGAGCAGCGCTTGTCAGGGGCACGGCATATCCGGAATGCGGACGGATGGCCGTGCGCGTGACTGCGCCTCACGGGTCCGACCACCCCACAGGCGGACCCCCGATTCCCCTCGGGAGGAATGACAGTGAGGATCAAGCGCACCACCCCCCTCAGCGGTACCGCGAGACGCAGCAGGGCCATCGCCATCGCTGCCGGTCTCGTGGCCGTCGCCGCCCTGGCCGTCCCCACCGCCCAGGCCAGTTCCACCGGAACGTACAGCGCCAACCAGCTCGCCGCCGCCAGTGACGCCGTCCTCGGCGCCGATGTCGCCGGCACCGCCTGGAACGTCGATCCGGCGACCGGCAAGCTCGTGGTCACCGTCGACAGCACGGTCTCCGCCGCCGAGGTCCAGCAGATCAAGGACTCCGCCGGCAGCAACGCGGGAGCCCTGCGCATCGAGCACACCCCCGGCAAGTTCAGCAAGCTGCTCTCGGGCGGTGACGCCATCTACGCACCCGGCTGGCGCTGCTCCCTCGGGTTCAACGTCCGCAGCGGCAGCACGTACTACTTCCTGACCGCCGGTCACTGCACCGATGGCAACCCGCCCTGGTACACGAACTCCTCGAACACCACCTACATAGGCCCGACGGTCGGCTCCAGCTTCCCGACCAACGACTACGGGCTGGTGCGCTACGACAACTCCGCGGTCTCGCACGAGGGCACCGTGGGCAGCGTCGACATCACCAGCGCGGCCAATGCCACGGTCGGCATGTCCGTGACCCGCCGGGGCTCCACGACCGGCATCCACAGCGGCACCGTCTCCGCGCTCAACGCCACGGTCAACTACGGCAACGGCGACGTCGTGTACGGCATGATCAAGACCAACGTGTGCGCCGAGCCCGGCGACTCGGGCGGTCCGCTCTACTCCGGCTCCAAGGCGATCGGCCTGACCTCGGGCGGCAGCGGCAACTGCAGCTCCGGCGGCACGACGTTCTTCCAGCCGGTCACCGAGGCGCTCAGCGCGTACGGCGTCAGCATCTACTGACGGCCCGGCCCCGCGGACCCGTCGCGTACGGGCGGGCCCGCGGGTACGGACGGCGGTTCGGCATCGGCCGGCCCCCGGGCGGAAACCCGCCCGGGGGCCGGCTTCGTCGTGCTGGGGGCGAGCGGTGAGCGGAGAGCCGGGACCGATAAGTGAACACCGCGCAACCGAACCGGTGTTGTCGTGTGTGTGTCCGGGGCTCGACCTTGTGTGCCCATGGGGGCGTGACCATAGTGGGCGCTTCATCCTCCGCGTACGGACGACCCCACATCATCCGTGCGTGGCCCCCACAGGAGGTCGAAGTTGAAGCATCGACGCATATCGAGGAAGCGCGCAGTGCTGGCCGGTTCGGCGGTCGTCGGCCTGGTCGCGGCGGGCGTGACCTTCCAGAGCGCGAACGCCAGTGACGACGTGCCGCGGTTCACCGCGCGGACGCTGAACGCCGCCGCGGCCGGGAAGCTCGCCACGGACCTGGGCAAGGACCTGGGCACCGGCGCGGCCGGCTCGTACTACGACGCCGGCAGCAAGCACCTCGTGATGAACGTGGTCGACGAGACCGCCGCCGAGCGGGTGCGGCAGGCGGGCGGCACCGCCAGAATCGTGAAGAACACGCTCGCCGACCTGAAGTCCGCCCGGCAGACCCTGGCCGGCAAGGCGACGATCCCCGGCACCTCGTGGGCCGTGGACCCGGTCGGCAACAAGGTCGTCGTCACCGCCGACCGTACGGTCAAGGGCGCCGACCTGAAGAAGCTCGGCGCGGTGGTCGACTCGCTGGGCGGCAAGGCGGAGCTCAAGAAGTCGGCGGGGGAGTTCAAGCCGTTCATCGCCGGCGGCGACGCGATCTGGGGCGACGGCGGGCGCTGCTCGCTCGGCTTCAACGTGGTCAAGGACGGCGAGCCGTACTTCCTGACCGCCGGGCACTGCACCGAGGCGATCTCCAGCTGGTCGGACTCCCAGGGCGGCGCCGAGATCGGCACGAACGCCGGCTCGGAGTTCCCGGACAACGACTTCGGCCTGGTGAAGTACACCTCGTCCACCGCGCACCCGAGCGAGGTGGACCTCTACAACGGTTCCACCCAGCCCATCACCAAGGCGGGCGAGGCCACCGTCGGCATGACGGTGACCCGCAGCGGCTCCACCACCCAGGTCCACGACGGCGAGGTGACGGGCCTGGACGCCACCGTCAACTACGGCAACGGCGACATCGTCAACGGGCTCATCCAGACCACGGTCTGCGCCGAGCCCGGCGACAGCGGCGGTTCGCTCTTCGCCGGTGACACGGCGATCGGTCTGACCTCGGGCGGCAGCGGTGACTGCTCGGCGGGCGGCGAGACGTTCTTCCAGCCGGTGCCGGAGGCGCTGGCGGCGTTCGGCGCCGAGATCGGCTGACCGTCCCGCACGGTGAAACGTGGCCCCCGGCTCCGGCCGGGGGCCACGCGTGTGTGAGGGGAGCGCCGCGTCAGCCGGCCAGGGCGGCCCCGGCCGGTGCGACACCGAAGATGTCCACCGCGTGGTAGTACGTCCAGGCCGTGGCGTTGCACGAGGTCAGCTTGGCCCCGGAGTACGCGGAGCACACGCGCTTGAGGTCCGCGTAGAGGGCGTTGTCGAGGCGGGCCTTGTTGGCGGAGAACGTCCCGGCCGCCTTGTAGTTGCGGTACCCGAAGTCGTGCCGGGCGCAGGCCGTCTGGAACGGGAAGCCGAAGGGGTTGTCGGGCGAGGTGCTGCAGTAGTCCGTCGACCAGTCGAAGCCGTACGCGGACCACGCGCCCTTGTTGTTGCGGGCGGAGTTCCACGCGTTGTAGCTGGCGGCGCTCGTCTGCGTCCAGGAACTGAGGACCTGGGGCTTGTCCGCGGGGGCCGCCGAGGCGGAGGCGGTGGGCAGCAGGACGAGCGGGAGCGACAGTCCGACAGCGGCGAGCAGGGTGGCGACGCGACGGCGCATGAGCGGCCTCCGTGGGGTGGCGGGGAGTTGTGGCGACTCGCGGGTACGCGAGGTCGCTCCAGAATGCCGTCATGTACCTGTCATGCCTAGGGGTGCGTGTCGGCCGCTCGGTGCCGCAGGGGAGGGGCGGGCCCCGGGTATCGTACGAATGTTCGAAACTTGGTTTATGGTGGAGAGCGAGGGGGTGGGCAGCGCGTACGAATCGGTTCAGGAGGTGCAGGTGCCAGGGTTCACGCATCTGCATACCGCCTCCGGGTTCTCCCTGCGGTACGGGGCCTCGCACCCGGAGCGGCTGGCGGAGCGCGCCGCCGGGCAGGGCATGGACGCCCTCGCGCTGACCGACCGCGACACCCTCGCCGGCGCCGTCCGGTTCGCCCGCGCCTGCGGGCGGGAAGGGGTGCGCCCGCTGTTCGGGGCGGACCTCGCGGTGGGTCCGGCGGCGGGCGACGGGCCCGCTCGGCGTCCCCGTACCCCGGCCCGCGGGGGTGTCTTTGTCGATGAATCCGCACCCCGGGTCACCTTCCTCGCCCGCGACGGCGCGCAGGGCTGGGCCGAGCTGTGCCGCCTGGTCACCGCCGCCCATGCCGCCGTCCCCGAGGGCGGCCGGCCCCTGGTCGGCCGGCTCGCGCTGCCCGCCGAAGGGCTCACCGTGCTCCTCGGCCCCGCCTCCGACGTGGGCCGGGCCCTGTGCGCCGGCCGCCCCGACCTGGCCGCCGCCCTCCTCGCCCCCTGGCGCGAGCTGTACGGCGACGGCCTGCGGCTCGAAGCCGTCCACCACGGGCGCACCGGCACCGGACCCGGTTCGCTGCGGCTCGCCGCCCGCACCGTCGGCTTCGCCGCCGAGCAGGGTGTACGGGCCGTGCTGACCAACGCCGTCCGGTACGCCGACGAGGGCCAGGGGCCGGTCGCCGACGTGCTCGACGCCGCCCGCAGGCTCGTCCCCGTCGACCCGCGCCGCGCCCCGCTGGACAGCGGTGAGCGCTGGCTCAAGGACGCCCGCGCGATGGCGGAGACCGCCGAGCGGATCACCGCCGCCGCCGGGCTCGGCGCCGGTGCCGGAGCACGGCTGCTCGCGGAGACCCGGCACACCGCCGACGCCTGCGAGGTCGACCCCGAGGGCGACATCGGGCTCGGCTCCGTCCACTTTCCCGAGCCGCGTCTCGTCGGCGCCGGCCTGCGCACCGCCCAGCGGGTACTGGCCTCCCGCGCCGCCGCCGGCATGGTGCTGCGCGGCTACGACCGCAGGCCGGAGTACTGGGACCGGATGCACCGCGAGCTGGACATCATCGCCCACCACAACTTCGCCTCGTACTTCCTGACGGTCGCCCAGGTGGTCGACGACGTACGCGCGATGAAGGTGCGGGTGGCCGCCCGGGGCTCCGGGGCCGGTTCGCTGGTCAACCACCTGCTGGGCATCGCCCACGCCGACCCGGTCGAGCACGGGCTGCTGATGGAGCGCTTCCTGTCCAAGCGCCGCTTCGTGCTGCCCGACATCGACATCGATGTGGAGTCGGCCCGCCGCCTCGACGTCTACCGCGCGATCATCGACCGCTTCGGCGCCGAGCGGGTCGCCACCGTCGCCATGCCCGAGACCTACCGGGTGCGCCACGCCATCCGGGACGTCGGCGCCGCGCTTTCCATGAACCCGGCCGAGACCGACCGGCTCGCCAAGGCCTTTCCGCACATCCGGGCCCGCGACGCCCGCGCGGCCATGGAGGAACTGCCCGAACTGCGCGAGGTCGCCAGGACCAGGGAGACGTACGGGCGGCTGTGGGAGCTGGTGGAGGCGCTGGACGCCCTGCCGCGCGGCGTCGCCATGCACCCGTGCGGGGTCCTGCTCTCGGACGCCTCGCTGCTGCGCCGCACCCCCGTCGTGCCCACCAGCGGCGAAGGTTTCCCGATGTCCCAGTTCGACAAGGAGGACGTGGAGGACCTCGGGCTGCTCAAGCTCGACGTGCTGGGTGTACGGATGCAGTCGGCGATGGCACACGCGGTCACCGAGGTGAAGCGGGCCTCCGGGCGCGAGGTGGACCTGGATGCCGTGGAGCCGGGCGACCCGCGCACGTACCAGCTGATCAGGACGGCCGAGACGCTGGGCTGCTTCCAGATCGAGTCGCCGGGCCAGCGCGATCTGGTCGGCAGGCTCCAGCCGGAGAACTTCCACGATCTGGTGGTCGACATCTCGCTGTTCCGGCCGGGCCCGGTCTCCGCCGACATGGTCCGCCCGTTCATCGAGGCCCGGCACGGCCGCGCCCCGGTCCGCTACCCGCACCCCGACCTGGAGGAGCCGCTGCGCGAGACGTACGGCGTGGTGGTCTTCCACGAGCAGATCATCCAGATCGTCGACATCATGACCGGCTGCGGCCGCGACGAGGCCGACCGGGTCAGGCGCGGGCTCTCCGACCCCGCGTCGCAGGCCCGGATCAGGGTCTGGTTCGCCCAGCACGCGGCGGCGCGGAAGTACGGCGCCGAGGTGATCGCCCGCGCCTGGGAGATCATCGAGGCGTTCGGCAGCTACGGATTCTGCAAGGCGCACGCGGTGGCCTTCGCCGTGCCCACGTACCAGTCGGCCTGGCTGAAGGCGCACCATCCGGCGGCCTTCTACGCCGGTCTGCTCACCCATGACCCCGGGATGTACCCGAAGCGGCTGCTGCTCGCCGACGCGCGGCGGCGCGGGGTGCCGGTGCTGCCGCTGGATGTGAACCGGTCGGCGACCGCTCATCGAATCGAACTGGTGTCTGATGGAGGGGGTGGGGCGGAGCGCTGGGGGCTGCGGCTCGCGCTCTCGGACGTCCACGGGATCAGCGAGGCCGAGGCCGCCCGGATCGAGGACGGGCAGCCCTACAGCTCGCTGCTGGACTTCTGGCAGCGGGCCCGCCCGGGGAAGCCGGCCGCCGAACGGCTGGCCCAGGTCGGCGCGTTGGACGCGTTCGGGGCCAACCGCCGCGACCTGCTGCTGCACCTGTCCGAACTGCACCGCGCCCAGCGGGGCGCGGGTTCCGGCGCACAGCTCCCGCTCGGCGGCGGGCACCGCACCGCGTCCGTCGGCCTGCCCGACCTCAACGAGGCGGAACGGCTCAGCGCCGAGCTGGGCGTGCTGAACATGGATGTCTCGCGCCATCTGATGAGCGATCACCACGCTTTCCTCAAGGAGCTGGGCGCGGTCTCGGCCAAGCGGCTGCGCGAGGCACGGCACGGGGAGACGGTGCTGGTCGCGGGCGCCAAGGCGGCGACCCAGACGCCGCCCATCCGCTCCGGCCGCCGGGTCGTCTTCACCACCCTGGACGACGGTACGGGCCTGGTCGACCTGGCCTTCTTCGACGACAGCCACGCCGCCTGCGCGCACACCGTCTTCCACTCCTGGCTGCTGCTGGTGCGCGGGGTGGTGCAGCGGCGCGGGGCGCGCAGCCTGAGCGTGGTCGGCGCCGCCGCCTGGAACCTGGCGGAGCTGGCCGAACTGCGGCGCACCGGCGGACTCGACGCGGTCGCGGCCCGGCTGGCGCAGGTGCCGGAGCCCGAGGCCGGGGACCCGGCGCCGGACGAGGCCCCGGCCGGTGACGACGGCCGCCGCATCCGGATGCCCACCGGTTACGAGATGAACCCGTGGGCCGACCTTGAGCCGCCCGGCGAGGGGCTGCCCACCGGCCGGAAGCTGTGGCACCAGAGCCCGGGGAGCGCGGGATGAACGGGGTGCCGGACGGGCGGCCCGGGATCCTCTGCCTGCGGTTCCGGCGGGTCGGCGGCGGGCCCCCGGACCCCGCCGGGTACGCGGGCCTGCTCGCCCTGCTCGGTTCGTTCACCCCGGTCGTCGAGGCGGCCCCGCCCGACGGGGCGCTCGCCGATGTGCGCGGCGCGCTGCGCTACTTCGGGCGGGACGTGAAGGGGATCGCCTCGGTGATCCGGGTCCGCGCGCTGGCCCTGCACGGGGTGGACTGCGCGGTCGGGGCCGCCCCGAACCCGATGCTGGCCCGGATGGCGCTGCGGCAGGCGGCGCCCGGGACGACCTTCGTGGTGCCCGCCGGCGGGGTGGCCGCCTTCCTCGCGGACCGGCCGGCCGCCGCGCTGGACGGCGTGGGGGCGGCGACGGCCCGCACCCTGTGCGGGTACGGGCTCGACTCCGTCGGCCGGATCGCGGCGGCCCCGCTCGGCACCCTGCAACGGATCACCGGGGCGCGCACCGGGCGCGACCTGTGGGAGCGGGCGCACGGCATCGACCGCACCGCGGTCGTACCGAACGCCGCCGCCCGCTCGGTCGCCGCCGAACGCACCTTCCCGCGCGACGAACTGGACCGGGAGCGGCAGCGCCGCGCGCTCATGTCGCTCACCGAGGAGCTGGGGGCGCGGATGCGCGGCGAGGGCCAGGTGTGCCGCGCGCTCGCGGTCTCCGTGCGCTACGCCGACCGCACCGGCTACGCGACGCTGACCCGCAGCCGTACGCTCCGCGAGCCCACCGCGCACTCCGCGGAACTCACCGCGCTCGCGTACCGCATCCATGACTCGTTCGCCCTGCAGCGGGCCCGGGTGCGGGGGATCGGGCTGCGCGCCGAGGGGCTCGGTGAGGCCGGACGGGCCGCCCGGCAGCTGAGCTTCGACCCGGTGGACGAGCGGGCGCGGCGGATCGAGGCGGTGGCGGACCGGCTGCGGGAGCGGTTCGGCCCCCGGGCCGTGATGCCGGGGCGGCTGGCGGCCTGAGCGGGCGCGCGGGGCCCGCGTCGGGCCGTCCCGCGGGCCCGCGGACTTTTTACCGACGCGTAACTTCCCAGCGAACCCTACTCATGCGTAATTTGGCATGAGCACGCAGAAACGAAGTGGAAACTTGTGGTCCGGGCCGCAGGGTGCACAGACATCGCAACTCCCTTGAGCCGCAAGGAGATCCCACGATGCTGCCCTGGACCCGCGCGCCGCGCTCCCCACGCGCCCGCCGGACGCTCGCCGCCCTGCTTCTCGCCGTCGCCGCGGTCGCCACCCCCACGGCCACCGCGGCCGCGGCCACCCCCACCGCCGCGACAGCCACCACCTCGCGCGGCTGGAACGACTACTCCTGCAAGCCCTCCGCCGCCCACCCCCGCCCCGTCGTCCTGGTCCACGGAACCTTCGGGAACTCCGTCGACAACTGGCTCGTCCTCGCCCCCTACCTGGTGAACCGGGGCTACTGCGTCTACTCGCTCGACTACGGCCAGCTGCCCGGCGTGCCGGTCTTCAACGGCCTCGGCCCGATCGACAAGTCGGCCGGACAGCTCGCCGCCTTCGTCGACAAGGTGCTCGCCTCCACCGGAGCGGCCAAGACGGACATCGTCGGCCACTCCCAGGGCGGCATGATGCCGAACTACTACCTGAAGTTCCTCGGCGGCGCGGCCAAGGTGAACGCCATGATCGGGCTCGCCCCCGACAACCACGGCACCACGCTGCTCGGCCTGACCAAGCTCCTGCCGTACTTCCCCGGCGTCGGCGACCTGCTCAACGCCGGTACGCCCGGACTCGCCGACCAGGTGGCCGGGTCGCCCTTCATCAAGAAGCTCAACTCCGTGCCGGACACCGTGCCCGGGGTGCACTACACCGTCATCGCGACCCGGTACGACGAGGTCGTGACCCCGTACCGGACGCAGTTCCTGGACGGACCCGACGTGCGCAACGTCCTGCTCCAGGACCTGTGCCCGGTCGACCTGTCCGAGCACGTGGCGATCGGGACCATCGACCGGATCGCCTACCACGAGGTGGTCAACGCCCTGGACCCGGCGCACGCAAGCCCGACCAACTGCGCCTCCGTCATCGGCTAGGCCCCGTGACGCCCTGCCCCGGCGAGGTCCCTCCTCGCCGGGGCAGCGGCATTGTCAGTGGCGGCTGGCACGATCGGATCATGACGACGATCGACTGGGACTCCGCCGCCGCCTCCTTCGACGAGGAGGCCGATCACGGGCTGCTCGACCCGGTGGTCCGCCGGGCCTGGGCGCGGCGGCTGGAGAGCTGGCTGCCCCCGGAGCCGTCCGATGTGCTCGACCTCGGCTGCGGTACGGGGAGCCTCGCCCTGCTCGCGGCCGGCCAGGGCCATCGGCTCACCGCCGTGGACAGCGCGCCGCGCATGGCGGAGCGGGCCCGCGCCAAGCTGGCCGGCACACAGGCGCGGGTGCTGGTGGGGGACGCGGCCCGGCCGCCCGTCGGCGACCGGAGATTCGACGTGATCCTCGCCCGGCACGTGGTGTGGCTGCTGCCCGACCCGGCGGCCGTCCTGCGCCACTGGGCCGGACTCCTGCGCCCCGGCGGCAGACTGGTCCTGGTGGAAGGCGTGTGGAACGGCGACGGACTGTCCGCCGAGCACCTCACCGCGCTGCTCGCCCCGCTCACCGAGCGCGTCCACCACGAACGGCTCTCCGGCGACCGCGACCTGTGGGGCAAGGAGGTCGACGACGAGCGCTACGCCCTGGTCGCCCGTGTGCACCGGCCGCGCCGGCACACCGAGGTCGTCGACGTGCACCTGATCCTCCGTCGCGGCGGCGACGTCCTGCTCGCCCGCCGGGCCGGCACGGGCTACGCGGACGGACTGCTGCACGCCCCGTCCGGCCATGTGGAGGACGGCGAGGACGTGCGGCAGGCGCTGATCCGGGAGGCGTCCGAGGAGATCGGTCTCGACCTCGGCCCGGAGGAGCTGCGCGTGGCCCTGGTCATGCAGCACCGGGGCCCCGGCGGCAACCCGCGGACCGGCTGGTTCTTCGAAGCGGCGTACGACCGGACGCGGCCCCCGTACAACCGCGAACCCGACAAGTGCTCCGAGCTGGCCTGGTATGCGCTGGACGCCCTCCCGGACGACATGGTCGCGTACTGCCGCGCGGGGCTCGACGGCTACCGGGCGGGGGAGCGCTTCCTGATCCACTGGCACGAGGACGGCGACCCGATCGCGTACGAACCGCGTGGCGGGCGCCGGGCGGTGGCGCTGCCGGCCGGCGGGACCCGCACCGGGCGGGTCCACCACATCGAGCTGTGGGTGCCCGACCTGGCGGCGGCCGTGCCGGGCTGGGACTGGCTCCTCGGTGAGCTGGGCCATGTCCCGTACCAGGAGTGGGCGCACGGGCGCAGCTGGCGGCGCGGGGACACCTATGTGGTGATCGAGCAGTCGCCCGATCTGGCCTCCGGCGCGCACGAGCGGCGCAACCCCGGCCTCAACCACCTGGCGTTCCACGTGGAGCACCGGGCCGCCCTGGACGCCCTGGTGGACCGGGCCCCGGACCACGGCTGGCGGCTGCTCTTCGCGGACCGCCATCCGCACGCGGGCGGTGAGGACTGCGTGGCCGCCTACCTGGAGGACGCGGCGGGGTACGAGGTGGAGCTGGTGGTGCGCTGAGAGGGCGTCGGCCGGGCGGGCTTCGGCGCCCGGCCCGCCCCGCACCATCAGGCCAGCAGCGGGGCGAGGCCGTCCGCCGAGCGGGCCAGCCGTTCCAGCCCGTCCAGCGCAGACATCGCGGCATCCGCCGCCTCCGGGTCGCGCCCGGCCAGGCCGCTCGCCGCGAACTCGTCCTCGTCCAGCCGCAGGATCTCCGCGCGGTCGGCCGACACCCACAGGTCGAGGTCCAGGTCCTCGACGACCAGTTCGCCGTCCCGCAGCACGGCCGGCCGGGTCACGTCGCAGTACCAGCCCTTGAGTTCGCCCGCGCCCGTGCGGACCTCCTTCACCGCGAACCAGGCGTCGCGCCAGTAGTGCTCGGTGAAGACGTCGCCCGGCTCGAAGCGGACGAAGCCGAAGTCGCGCACGCCCGGGGCGGCCCAGGGCGCCCGCACGGTCACCCGGGTGCCGTCGTCGGCGACCAGGGCCGCCGGATACCTGATCTTGGTCTTCCCGGCCTTGACCAGGACGACGGTCAGACCGGCGTCAGCCGAGCCTGCGGACATGGCGTACCTCCGTGGCACAGATCTCGTAGCCGAACCAGCGGTTGATGGCCAGCATCGGACCGTTGCCGGCGTCGTTCCCGGTATAGGCGTCGGTGTACCCGGCGGCGCGCGCCCGGTGCAGCGAGTCGTTCTTCGCGAGCTTGGCGAGGCCGCGGCCCCGGTGGGCCCGCCGGGTGCCCGTCATCCCCGACCAGTAGCGGTCCACCCCGTCGGTCCGCGCGGCGCTGAAGGCCGCCACCTCGCCGCCGGCCACCACGACCGAGGTGAGGCGGTGGTCCAGGCCGGGGTCGCCCCAGGTCTCGGTGAGCCATTCCTCGTAGTCGTCGAGCCGGGCGGGCGTGTCGCTGGGCTCGTCCGCCGTGGTCTCGGCGTCCGCCTCGAAGAGCGGGCGCGGATCGTCGGCGAAGTCGGCGGCCGTCCGCAGCTCGACACCGGCGGGCAGCTCCTGACGGGGCGGCAGCGAGCCTTTCGCCAGGTCCAGATGGAGGAAGTGGGCCGGCCGGCTCGGCGCGTAGCCGTGCTTCGCGGCGAAGGCCCGGTTGCCCGGCGTGTCCAGCACCCAGGTGTGCACCGAGGCCGCCCCGGCCAGGGCCAGATACTCCTCGGCGGTCCGCAGCAGCAGCGTGCCCGCGCCCCGGCCGGTCCGCTCCGGGTGGGTGTACGGATTGCAGAACGCCTGCCCCGGCTCGGGGCTCTCGTGCGCGAGACCCACCTGCGCCGTCCCGATGACCTCGCCGTCCTCCTCGGCGACCAGCATCCGGTACCGCCGCCCGGCCGGAGCGCCGGCCAGCTCGAAGACCGCCTGCTCCGGCGTGATGATCATGTAGGGCAGGGCGGCGCGCCGCACCCGTACCCATGCCTCGGCGTCGGCGGGGCGGAAGTCGCGCACGATGACAGTCATGCCCGGACCGTACTGACGCCCCCGCCCCGCTCGCCTCCCATTTTCCGCCGGTGGGGGACAATCGCCCCGTGACCCCCAACATCACCGTGGACCCGGATTCCGGCATCGCTCCGTACGAGCAGGTGCGCGCGCAGATCTCCGAACAGGCCCGCTCCGGCGTGCTGCCGGTCGGTCACCGGCTCCCGACGGTACGCGGCTTCGCCGAGGAGCTGGGCCTCGCCGCCAACACGGTCGCCAAGGCGTACCGGGCGCTGGAGGCGGACGGCGTCATCGAGACCCGCGGCCGCAACGGCACGTTCGTCGCCGCCGCGGGCGACACCGCCGACCGCCATGCCGCCGCGGCGGCCCGGGAGTACGCGGAACAGGCCCGCCGCCTCGGCGTCTCCCGGGCCCGCTCCCTGGAACTGGCCCAGGACGCGGTGCGGGCGGTCTTCGGGGACTGAGGTGACGGCCCGGCAGGGAACCGGCCCGGTGCGTCCACCCGGGTCCGGGCCCGTATCTCCCGCCTCGTGAGCCCCGGGCCGGCCGGCTGACCCGCCGTCATGACGCCGTCGCCGGAAGCTCATCCGTTCGACTTGGCATGAACACTTCCGGAAAGCCCGTCCGCGCTGCTACTTATGAGTAGGCAGAGATCCTGCCGGTCGGTCCAAGGGAGATTCCGTGAAATTGTCCAGACTTGTGGCATTCTCGTCCTCGCTCCTGCTCGGCGCGGTCATCGCCCTGACCGGGGCGGCCACCGCGAGCGCCGCACCGTCCGTCGACTACGTCGCCCTCGGTGACTCGTACTCCTCGGGTGTCGGCTCCGGGAGCTACATCGGCTCCAGCGGTGACTGCAAGCGCAGCACCCTCGCCTATCCCTCCCTCTGGGCCGCCGCCCACTCGCCGGCCTCCTTCTCCTTCACGGCCTGTTCCGGGGCGCGCACCGGCGATGTGCTCGCCAGTCAGCTCGGACCGCTGAACGCCTCGACCGACCTCGTCTCGATCTCCATCGGCGGCAACGACGCCGGCTTCTCCGACGTCATGACGACCTGTGTGCTCCAGTCGGAGTCCACCTGCCTCAACCGCATCGCGACCGCCCGCAGCTACGTGGACACCACGCTGCCCGGCAAGCTGAACTCGGTGTACGACGCGATCGAGGCCAAGGCGCCCTCCGCCCACGTCGTCGTCCTCGGCTACCCGCGCTTCTACAAGATCGGCGGCAGCTGCGTCGTCGGGCTCAGCGACAAGGTGCGCAGCGCCATCAACGGCGCCGCCGACTACCTCAACGCCGCCACCGCCAAGCGCGCGGCCGACCACGGATTCAGCTTCGGTGACGTCACCAGCACGTTCACCGGGCACGAGATCTGCTCGGGAAGCGCCTGGCTGCACAGCCTCAACTGGCTGAACATCGGCGAGTCCTACCACCCCTTCGCCGCCGGGCAGTCCGGTGGCTACCTGCCGGTCCTGAACGCGCTCGACTAGGGCGGTGGCGCGCCCCGGGAGGGGCGCGCCCGTCAACTCGCCCCGGAATCGGGTGGATTCGCCGACGGTTCGTCAACCTCCGTATATGTGTGCGCAATCCCGCGCCCGGGATACACGAGTGTCGGTGGCAGGCGATAGGGTTAACCTGCCCGGGGCCGAGTGCCCTCGTACGGGTGGGGAGTGACATGGAACAGATAACGGTGCGCAGCAGGGCGCGCGTGCCTGCCATTACATGCGGGAGCAGTGCGACGAGTTCGCGCCTCGACCGTCATCTCGCGGTGCTGGGCGGCCCCGTCGTCCCGCAGCGCGAGTCCGCTGAAGCGACGTTGCTGATGCGCGAGCTGACCTCGCGCGACGCCGGACACACCCGGCGCAGCAGAAGTGCACGGGTCTCGCTCTTCGCACCGCTGCGGCGGCTGCGGCGATCGCTCTTCGGTAGCCGCCGCTGACCCGACGGCGCCCTGGTCCAGGCATCGCGCTGCTGCTCGCTCTTCCGTCATCCCCGGAGCCGGCAGTGGCGCGTCGCCATGTCCGCGCCCGGTTACGCACGGTGTCCGGAGGGGCCCGCATGGGTGCCGAGGTAATTCGGTGCCGAACTACTTCTACACTGTGCGCATGCCCGAGAAGCGAGCCGCGCGTCTGCACCCCGACGAGCGGAGGGCGCAATTGGTGGCGATTGGCGTGGACATGCTCGCCGATTGCTCCCTGGACGAGCTGTCCACCGACGCCGTGGCCCGCCGCGCCGGCATATCGAGGGGCCTGCTCTTCCACTACTTCGACTCCAAGCGCGACTTCTACCGGTCCGTGGTGCGCCAGGAGTGCGACGACTTCGCCGCCGCCACGGAACCGGACGCCTCGCTGGACCCCGTCCCCTGGATGCGCGCGTTCATCGCCGGTTTCGTCGCGTACGTGACCGGGCGCCGCAAGGTCTACCGCGCCCTCGTCCGGGGCGCCGCAGGCAGCCACCCCGCCGTCGAGGACATCGTCGAGGCCACCCGCGCCACCCTCGCCCGCCGGGTGGAGGAGGGGCAGCGGCGGCTCGGGATGCCGCAGACGCCCCGGCTGACCCTCGCCACCCGGGCCTGGCTCGCCTTCGCCGAGGAGGCCGTCACCAGCTGGCCGCTGGAGGACCCGGACGCCCTCGACGAGCTGGGCGCTTTCCTGGAATCCGGCTTCGTCCGCCTGCTGGGCGCCCTGGACCGGCCCGTCACGCTGTCCGACTAGGACCTGCCCGTTTGACCGCCAGATCCGGCGGACAGGCCCCTTCCTGGGGCCGCGTCTCACAGCAGCGCGAACTGCCCGTCCGGGCCCTCCTCCTGGTGGTCCAGCACCGACGCGGGCCGCCGCGCCGCCTCCGCCACCGGCAGCACCCCCGTCGCGCGCAGCTCCTCGACGCCGGTGTCCGGCCCTGCCGCGAGCGCGTCGGCCAGCTCCTCCTGCCGGGGCCGCAGTTCGGCGAGCAGGGCGAGCAGCGTGATCAGCTCCAGCAGCTCCGAGGTCCACTCCTGGAGCCAGGCGGGCGGACGCACGGCCTCCAGACCCGCCGGCCCGGGAGCCGCCGTCCGGCGCTCGAACCACAGCTCCAGCACCCGCACCCCGCTCACCCGGAACTCCCACGCACCGGAGGGCACCGGGGAGACGCGGCCGGCGCCGAGACCCAGCACCCGCTCCTCGGCGTCGTACGACAGCGGCGCCGGGTCGGGCGGGACGGCGGCCCGCACATAGGGGCGCTGCCCGCCCGGCAGCCGGGGGCGCTCCGCCCCGCGCGCCCCGCGCAGCTGGAGCCGCAGCAGCTCACGGCCCAGCTCCACCCCGTCCGCCCAGCGCGCGGCGTCCGCCGGCAGCGGGACCACGCAGCCGGCCGGTGAGGAGCGGGCCGCCGCCAGGATCCAGGCGAGCACCGACTCGGCGGTGACCGTCTCCCCGTACCGCGCCCGCAGGGCCGGGAGCAGGCCCGGGGCGAGGTTGGGTTCGAGGCCGCCGGGGCGGCGGTACAGCGGGCGGACGCGGCCGGGGCGCCCTGCGGGGGAGTGGCCGTCGGGGAGCAGCGCCGTCACCGACACGGCGGGGCCGGGATCGTTCGGCACCCGGCCGTGCTCGACGAGGAAGAGCTGATGGTCGTCGGCGACCCGCCACAGCTCGGGCCGGGCCACGTCGATCAGGCGGTGGTCGGGGAGCAGCCACTGTTCGTCGAACGGGCCGTGCAGGACCCGCACCGGCTCCGGGCACGGGCCCGACTCGCGGGCGAAGCGGCCGGTGCCACCGGACCGGCCGGGCAGCGCGGCCACGGCGCTGAGCTGCGTACGGGCACGGGTCGGGGCGAACAGCCGCTCGCGCTCCTCGCCGGACGCCCGTACGAGCCGGTCCCAGCGGGTGCGGAGGGACGCCGCGTCGGGGGCGGTCACCCAGGGGCGCCCGGTGCGCAGCGGGCGTACGGACCAGGGCATGAGGTCGTCGAGGAGGGGGCCGCGCGGGCCCTCGCCGGACCCGGCCGCTGCCGGTGCTGCCACCGTGTCGCCCTCCCCGCCTGCCACGCCCGCCGCCTTCCCCGGCATCGTAACGGCGGCGACGGGGACGGCGGCAGGGCGCCCGGCCGGCCCCCGGCGCCCCCGCGCGATCGGTGCGCGTCCACCGCCGGTGCGCTTCCACCGCCGGTGCGGGTCCACCGCCGGTGCGGGTCCACCGTCAGTGCGCGTCCACCGCCGGTGCGGGTCCACCGCCGGTGCGGGTCCACCGCCGGTGCGCGTCCACCGTCAGCGCGCCTCCACCGTCAGTGCGCGTCCACCGTCACCGAGAACGAGAACCGGTCGCCCCGGTAGCGGATCTGCGCCACGTCGACCACCCGGCCGTCCTCGTCGTACGTCACGCCCGTGTAGTACAGGATCGGGCTCAGCAGCGGGACGCCCAGCAGTTCGGCGGTGGCCGGGTCGGCGAGGCGGGCCTCGACCGTGTCGGTGATCCGGGAGATCGGGACGCCGACCCGGTCGCGCAGCACCTTGGTCATCGGCCACCGGTCGAGGTCGGCCGGGTCCAGGCCCGCCGCCACCTCCGGGTGCACCCAGTTCTGCGCCCAGTTGGTCGGCTCGCCGCTCGCCTCCTCGCACCGCAGCCTGCGGTAGCCGACGACCTCGGCGCAGCCCGGGAAGTGCTCGGCCACCTCGCCCGGCACCGGCACCGGGCCGTGGTCGAGCAGGGTGCTGCGCTCGCCCGACTGCTGGGCGACGATCGCGTCGATCGAGCCGAGCAGCCGGACCGGCGAGCCCCGGCGGGCGCGCGGCTCGATGAACGTGCCGCGCCGCCGGTGCCGGCTGATCAGGCCCTCCGTCTCCAGCTCCTTCAGCGCCTGGCGCATGGTGAGGACGCTGACCCCGTAGTGCGCCGCGAGCTGCTCCTCGGTGGGCAGCCGGAGTGTCGCGTCGGGGGAGCGGCCGAGTATCGACGCCCGCAGCGACTGCGAGACCTGGTACCACAGCGGCAGCTTGCGGTTCAGGACCAGCGAGTCGGGCGCGAAGGCGCCGCCCCCGGGCGCGGGGCTGTTCGGAGCGGGCTGCGGCACCTGGTTCTCCTGCATGCGTCGTCGCCGGCCCTAGGGCCTGCCGGGGTCCGTCACGGCCTGAAGTTGCGGCTCAGACCCTGCCACACGTCGTCGTAGCCGTGCTGCAGATGGTCCGCCGTCGCCGCCTGCGCGGTCGTGATGACCGGCCAGCGCGTCTCGAACATGAAGGCCAGACCGTCGTCGATCTTCTGCGGCTTCAGCTCGGCCGCGCTCGCCCTGTCGAAGGTCTCCCGGTCCGGGCCGTGCGCCGACATCATGGTGTGCAGCGAGCCGCCGCCGGGCACGAAGCCGCCCTTTCCGGCCGTCTTCGCGTCGTACGCGCCCTCGATCAGGCCCATATACTCGCTCATCACGTTGCGGTGGAAGTACGGCGGACGGAAGGTGTCCTCGCCGACCAGCCAGCGCGGCGCGAACACCACGAAGTCGACCCCGGCCAGGCCCGGCGTGTCCGACGGCGAGGTGAGCACCGTGAAGATCGACGGGTCCGGGTGGTCGTAGCTGATCGAGCCGATGACGTTGAAACGGCGCAGGTCGTAGACGTACGGGGTGTGGTTGCCGTGCCAGGCGACGACATCGAGCGGGGAGTGGTCGTAGGTCGCGGCCCAGAGGTTGCCGCAGTACTTGTTGATCACCTCGACCGGCCGCTCCACCTCCTCGTAGGCGGCGACCGGGGCCAGGAAGTCCCGCGCGTTGGCCAGGCCGTTGGCGCCGATCGGGCCGAGGTCCGGCAGGACGAACGGGCGGCCGTAGTTCTCGCAGACGTACCCGCGCGCGGTCCCGTCGAGCAGCTCCACGCGGAAGCGGACTCCGCGCGGGATCAGGGCGACATGGCCGGGCTCGGCGCGCAGCAGGCCCAGTTCGGTGCGCAGGAGGAGCCCGCCGTGCTGGGGGACGATCAGCAGCTCGCCGTCGCTGTCGCTGAACACCCGGTCCGTCATGGACGTGTTGGCGTGGTACAGGTGCACGGCCATGCCGCTGCGCTGCGCCGCGTCGCCGTTGCCGCCCAGGGTCCAGAGGCCGGAGACGAAGTCTGTGCCGGGCAGGGGGTCCGGGAGCGGGTCCCAGCGCAGCCGGTTCGGGTCGGGCACGGTCTCGGTGAACGGGGCGGTGCGCAGTGCGGCGTTGCCGATGCGGACGAACGGGGGATGGGCCGCCGAGGGGCGGATGCGGTAGAGCCAGCTGCGGTGGTTGTGGGCGCGCGGCTCGGTGAACGCCGAACCGCTCAGCTGCTCCGCGTACAGCCCCAGGGGGGCGCGCTGCGGGGAGTTGCGCCCGTGCGGGAGCGCTCCCGGCACCGCTTCCGAGCTGTGCTCATTGCCGAAGCCGGAGGAGTACTCAAGCCCCTCCGCCGTCTTCTTCGCCTGCTCGTTGCCGCCCATGTGCGCTCCCGTCCGAAGGAATCCTATGCACAACCGTAGGAATGGAAGCGGGGCGAGTCAACGGCATTCGTCGTGCAGAAGGGGTTCAAAAAGCTGAACAATGCTCTACTCTCCGCCACATGTCGTGGACACGAAGACTTCTGGTGGTCCTGGCGGCGCTCGTCGCCGCCCTTCTCGCCGCCCCCGCCGCCCAGGCGCACGAGGAACGGCCGGTCACCCTGCCCGACGGCACCGGCAGCGTCCCCGTGCACCGCACCGGAGAGCCCGATCTCCTGGTCTGCAAGACCGACCGGGCCGACTTCGAGCGCCGGATCTCCGGATTCCCGGCCGCCCTGAAGGCCAGGAATCTGACGCTCTTCGAACGGTGCCGGAAGTCCGGCTACCGCCACCTCCAGCAGGCGGTCGACGCGGTCACGGGACCCGGGAAGAACATCGCGATCCTGCCCGGCCTCTACGAGGAGGAGCCCTCGCTGCCGAAGCCCACCGGGGAGTGCGCCCGGCTGAAGGCACCCAACTCCCAGCTCGGCTACCAGATCCTCAGCTACGAGCAGCAGGCGAAGTGCCCCCACAACCAGAACCTGGTGGCGATCCTCGGCAAGAAGGACCTCCAGATCGAGGGCACCGGCGCGGCGCGCACGGACGTCGTCATCGACGCCAAGTACCGCAAGCTCAACGCGATCCGCTCGGACAAGTCCGACGGGATCTACTTCAAGAACTTCACCGCCCAGCGCACCACCTTCAACTCGCTCTACGTCCTGGCCCAGGACGGCTTCGTCATCGACGACGTCCTGACCCGCTGGAACGACGAGTACGGCTTCCTGACCTTCGCCAGCGACCACGGGCTGTACAAGAACTGCGAGTCCTACGGCAACGGCGACTCCGGCATCTATCCGGGCAGCGCCTCCGACATCAACGACGGCTACGGCTACGACGTCCCGCGCTACTCGATCGAGATCACCGGCTGCCACAGCCACCACAGCATGGTCGGCTACTCCGGCACCGCCGGCGACTCCGTCTATGTCCACGACAACGAGTTCGACCACAACATGGGCGGCGCCTCGATGGACAGCGCTTTCCCCGGCCACCCCGGACTCCCGCAGAACCACGCCCGCTTCGAACGCAACCTGATCCACGACAACAACGCCGACTACTACCGCTACGTCGCCGACGGCACCTGCGCCAAGCCGCCCGCCGAGCGGGGGTACGAGGACGGGGTGGTCTGCCCGCAGATCTCCATGCCCCCGGGCACCGGCATCATCACCGCCGGCGGCAACTGGAACCGCTACGAGGACAACTGGATCTACGGCCAGAAACGCGCCGCCTTCTTCCTGAGCGCCGTCCCCGCCTTCATCCGCGGCGAGAACGCCCTCGGCAAGCAGACCGACACCTCGCACCACAACCGGTACGCCGGCAACCACCTCGGCGAGGACAAGAACGGCAAGGCGCGCCCCAACGGCACCGACGTCTGGTGGGACGGCCAGGGCGACGGCAACTGCTGGCAGTCCGACACCGGCGCCTCCACCCCGCGGTCCCTGCCCGCCTGCGGCGAGAAGCGGGGCGTGGTCTCCGGCTCCACCGACCGGCTCGTCGGCGAACCCGTCAAGCTCGCCCAGCTGCTGGTCTGCGCCGACTACGACGTACGGGCCCGCAGGCTGCCGGCCGGCTGCGACTGGTACGGGGCACGCGGTATCGAACGCGTCGAGGTCCAGGCCGCCCTGGGCATCGCCGTGGTCCTCGTGCTCGTCGGCGGGGTGCTGTGGTGGCGGCGGCTGCGGGACAGCCGGCTCGCGACCGTCGCGTCCGTCATCGGCCTCATCGGTCTCGGCCTGGACGTCGCCGGATCGACCATGGGCCTCGCCGCCACCTATGTGCCCGCCCTGGCGCTGCTGCTGACCGGGCTCTGGTGGACCGGCATCGGCCTGGCCCTGCGTCCGGCGCGCCCGGTGTTCGGCTGGGTGACCGTGGTGCTGGGCGCGCTGACGCTGCTCGACGCGCTGGACAAGGCCGTGTTCATGATCCCGTGGATCCCGCTGAGCCCGGCCTGGGTGCGCGGGCTGCTCGGCCTGGTCTGGGTCGTCTGGGCCGTCGTGGCCGCCGCCCGGCACGGGGAGCGGGGCACGGAGGGCGCCGGGGGCGCCGACGACAGGGGGCCGGACGGTGCGGACGCGCCGGAGCCCTCGCCCGCCGCCCCCTCCGTACCGGCGCCCGCCGCCGCTCCTTCCGTACCGGCGCCCGCCGCGAAGACCGACGCCACCGCACCGGAACCGGAAGGCGACCCCTCATGAACCGCGCCCGCCCCGCCCGTACCGCCCTCGCCCTGCTCACCGCCGCCGTCCTCGCCCTCGGCGCGGGCGCCTGCGGGGGCAGGGCCACCACCCACCACAAGCCCGGCACCAGCCACGCCGAGGACACCGGCAGCAACGGCCGCCTCCTGAAGGCCGACGACGGCAACGGCCACCGGCTCCGCCAGGTCGACGCCGAAGGAGCGCCCGGGGTGAGCGTCGCCGTCCGGCCCGACTCGGAGGACGGCTGGAACGTCCACCTCACCGTGCGCGACTTCCGGTTCACCCCGGACAGCGTGGGCGGCGCCGCGCTCGCCGGACGCGGCCACGCCCAGCTCTTCCTGGACGGCCACCCGCTGGCCCGGGTCTACGGCGCCTGGTTCCACCTCCCCGAGTCGCTGCTCCGGGCGGCCGGGGGCGGCACCCGGCTCACCGCCGGGCTGTATGCCGACGACCACACCGCCTGGGCCGTCGGCTCCACCCCGGTCAGGGCCGCCGCCACCCTGACCGAGGCCGCCGCGAGCGCCGACCCCGACGCCACCACGATCGACGTGGCCGTCAAGGACGGCAAGGTCACCCCCGCACCCGGCCGCACCGAGATCAAGAAGGGCCGCACGGTGCGCCTGCGGGTGCGCAGCGACCGCGACGACACCCTGCACGTCCACGGCTACGACAAGGAGGCGAAGCTGCCCGCCGGGCGGACCGTCACGGTCACCTTCACCGCCGACCGCACCGGCCTCTTCGAGGTGGAGACCCATGGGTCGGACCTCCTGCTGACCCAGCTCGCCGTCCGGTGACGGGCACCCCCGCCCCCGGTGCCGTGCGCGTCCTCGCCCACGGCATCGGGGCCCAGCACGATCTGCCGCTCTCGCCGTTCTACGCGTTCGCGGGGGCCTTCGCCGCGCTCTTCGTCTCGTTCCTGGCGCTCGGCCTGCTCTGGTCGGACTCGCGGTTCACGGGCGAGCGCGCGGGCCGCCCGCTGCCGGCCGCCGTCCAGCGCGCGGCCGACGCCCGCGCCACCCGGGTCGCCGCCCGCGTGCTCGGCGCGGCCGGCGCGCTGTTCGTCGTGCTGTGGCTGCTCCTCGGGCCGGCCGGCCCGGACCGCAACCCGGCGCCCGGCGCGGTCTACGTCCTCCTGTGGGTCGGGCTCGTCCCCGCGTCCCTGCTCCTCGGGCCCGTCTGGCGCCTGCTCAACCCGCTGCGCACCCTGCATCTCCTCGCCTGCCGGGTGTCCGGACGCGACCCGGAGACCGGCCGCTCCCTCCCCGTACACCTGGGGATGTGGCCCGCGGCGGCGGGGCTCCTCGCGTTCACCTGGCTCGAACTCGTCGCGCCCGACCCCGCCTCGCCCACCGCCCTGCTGGTGTTCCTCGGCGTCTACGCGGCCGTGCACCTGACGGGCGCGGCGGTGTACGGCGCCCACTGGTTCGACCACGCCGACGCGTTCGAGGTGTACTCCGGCCTGCTCGCCCGCCTCTCACCCTTCGGCCGCCGCACCGCCGACGGACGGCTCGTCGTCCGCTCCCCGTTCAACGGGCTCGACGCCACGCCCCAGCTCCCCGGACTCGTCGCCACCGTCTGCGTGATGCTCGGCTCCACCGCGTACGACGGCTTCTCCGACGCGCCGCGCTGGATCACCACCGTGCAGACCTCCGCACTGGGCCGTACCACCACCGCCACCCTCGGACTCCTCGCCGCCGTCACCCTCGTGGCCACCCTGTACGCGCTGTGCGCCGGTGCCACCCGGCTGGTCTGCGGCCGACTGCCCCACCCGCTCACCGCGTTCGCCCACTCGCTCGTGCCCATCGCCCTCGGCTACCTCGTCGCGCACTACTTCACGCTCTTCGCCACCGAGGGCCCGCACACCCTCGCGCTGGCCTCCGGCGCCGACCGCCCCGCCGTGCCCGAACCGCCCCTGGGGCCCGGCGGCGTCGCCACCCTCCAGGTCGTCGCGATCGTCACCGGACACGTCCTCGGGGTCATCGCCGCGCACGACCGGTCCGTACGGCTCATGCCGCCCCGGCGCGCCGTCATCGGCCAGCTCCCCCTGCTCGTCCTGATGATCGCGTACACGGTGGGAGGTCTCGCGCTGCTCATCGCCTGACCCCCGCCGGCCACCCAGGAGGCCCACGGCATCATGGAAGGCGTGCCCCACGCGAACACGAACCTCCGCCGCACCCCGGTGCAGCAGCGCAGCGCCGAACGCCTCGCCCGCATTCTCGACGCCTGCGCCGAACTCCTCGACGAGACCGGCTACGAGCAGCTGTCCACCCGGGCGGTGGCCGCACGCGCCGGGGTGCCCATCGGTTCCGTCTACCGCTTCTTCTCCAACAAGCGGTCCCTCGCCGACGCGCTGGCCCGTCGCAACCTGGACAGCTACGCCGAGCGCATCACCGCCCGCCTGACCTCCATCGAACCGGCCGACTGGCGCGGCGCGATCGACGCCGTGCTCGACGAGTACCTGGCGATGAAGCGCTCCGTACCCGGCTTCGCCCTCGTCGACTTCGGTGCCCCCGCCCCCGACGAGGACCCGGCCGACGACGCCAACCAGCGGGTCGCGGGCCGGCTCACCGAACTCCTCGCGGGACAACTGGGCCGGGAGGCCGACGAGGACCTGCTGCGCGCCATCCTGGTCTGCGTGGAGGCGGCCGACGCGCTGCTCAAACTCGCCTTCCGCACCGATCCGTCCGGCGACCCCGCGATCGTCGCCGAGACCCGCGTACTCATCCACGCCTACCTCGCGCGAAGGCTCGACTGATCACCCCGAAGCTGTGAACCGCCCCCTGCCGTACCCAACTTTGCGCGAGTCATTCCCTCACCGGGCGTAGTGGGTTAATTTCAGGCCACTGCTGCCGCTCCCCACCGCTCCCTGACCATCCCTCCCGGGCGGAACACATGACTCGCGCCATCACTCTGCACAACGTCAGCAAGGCGTACGGACGGTCCCCGCGCGCCGTCGACCGTCTCTCGCTCTCCATCGACCCGGGCGAGTTCGTCGTCCTGCTGGGCCCCTCCGGGTGCGGCAAGTCGACCGTGCTCCGCATGATCGCCGGCCTGGAGGACACCACCGAGGGCGAGGTCCTGCTCGACGGTGAACCGGCCAACCACCTCACCCCGCGCGAACGCGGGATGGCCATGGTCTTCCAGAACTTCGCGCTCTACCCGACCATGACCAACCGGGCCAACATCGGCTTCCCGCTGAAGCTGGAGAACCCGCGCCAGGACCACAACGAGCGCATCGAGAACACCGCCAGGATGCTCGGGATCGAGCGCATCCTCGACCGGCTCCCCGGTCAGCTCTCCGGCGGCGAGCGCCAGCGGGTCGCCATGGGGCGGGCGATCTCGCGCCAGCCGTCCGCCTTCCTCATGGACGAACCGCTCTCCAACCTCGACGCGAAGCTCCGCAACCACCTGCGCGCCGAGATAGCCCAGCTCACCAAGGAACTCGGTGTCACCACCGTCTACGTGACCCACGACCAGGCCGAGGCCATGTCGCTGGGCCACCGGGTCGCGGTGATGCGCGGTGGTGTTCTCCAGCAGGTCAGCCCGCCGCGCGAGGTGTACGCCCTGCCGGAGAACGTGTTCGTCGCCGCGTTCATCGGAACCCCGAGGATCAACCTCCTCCAGGCCGTCGTGCACGCGCCCCTGGAGGGCCGGATGTCGATCGACCTGGGCCGCCAGCGCCTCCCGCTGCCCGAACCGCTCAGCCCCGACCACCAGTTGCTGCGCATCCAGCAGGGCCGCCCGGTCATCGTCGGACTGCGCTCGGAGGCGGTCCGGATCGCCCCGCCCAGCCAGGCCCGGCCGGGGGAGGTCGCGCTCAGCGGGATCGTCGAGCACGTCGAGTACCAGGGCCACGAGGCGTTGGTCCACCTCAACACCGGCTCACGGCCCGCCGTGGTCCCGGAGCTGGAATCGGCCCGCGCCGACCGGGGCTCCGTGCGCAGGCGGCGCGGCGGCCAGGGCGGTACGGGGGTACTGGAGCGGATCAAGGAGCGCGCCACCACGTACGTCGGCGGCTCCGTCGCCGTGCTGGAGGCGCCGGAGACGGACGATCTGCCGGCCGGCGTGCACAGCCCGGACCGCCCCGCCGTCACCGCCAGCGACCTCGTCGTGCGGACCGGGCCCGACATGATGCTGCGCACCGGCGGCCAGGTGCCGCTCCTGGTCGACCTGGCGCACCTGTACGTCTTCGACCACCAGGGCCGCCGCATCTGCCCGCTGCCGAAGGACGTCCCCGGCCTGGACATGTAGGACGGTGCCGGGCACGGCACGTGACGGGGGTCTCCGGACAGTCCCTGGCGCCTGAAAACTAACAGCGCTAGTTTGGGCTGCGGACGATCCCGTCCGTCACCGTGCCCGGGAGGAACAGCGATGAAGGCCCACGACGGTATGTACATCGGCGGCGCATGGCGGCCCGCCGCGGGAACGGACACGATCGCGGTCGTGAACCCGGCGGACGAGCAGGTCATCGCCCATGTACCGGCCGGCACCGCCGAGGACGTCGACGCCGCGGTACGGGCCGCGCGCGCCGCCTTCCCCGGCTGGGCCGCCACCCCGCCCGCCGAGCGCGCCGCCCGCATCGCCGCGCTCCGCGACGTGCTGGGAACCCGCGCCGAGGAGATCGCCGAGACGGTCACCACCGAGCTGGGCGCCCCGCCCGCGCTCGCCGTCTCCGTGCACGCGGGCCTCCCGGTCCTGGTCGCCGGGACCTACGCCGAGCTCGCCGCCACGTACGCCTTCGAGGAGCGGCACGGCAACTCCACGGTGTTCCTGGAGCCCGTCGGCGTCGTCGGCGCGATCACCCCGTGGAACTACCCGCTGCACCAGATCGTCGCCAAGGTCGCCCCCGCGCTGGCCGCCGGCTGCACGGTCGTCCTCAAGCCCGCCGAGGACACCCCGCTGACCGCCCAGCTCTTCGCCGAGGCCGTCGCGGAGGCCGGACTGCCCGACGGTGTCTTCAACCTGGTCACCGGCCTCGGCACCGTCGCCGGACAGGCGCTGGCCGGGCACGAGGGCGTCGACCTGGTCTCCTTCACCGGCTCCACCGCGGTCGGCCGGCAGATCGGCGCCACCGCCGGCGGCGCGGTCAAGCGTGTCGCGCTGGAACTGGGCGGCAAGTCCGCCAACGTCATCCTGCCCGGCGCCGACCTCGCCAAGGCGGTCAACGTCGGCGTCGCCAACGTGATGTCCAACTCCGGCCAGACGTGCAGCGCCTGGACCCGGATGCTGGTGGACGCGGAGCGGTACGAGGAGGCCGTGGCGCTCGCGGCGGCGGCCGTCGCCAAGTACGTGCCCGGCGAGCGCGTCGGGCCCCTCGTCAATGCCAAGCAGCAGGCCCGGGTGCGCGGCTACATCGAGAAGGGCGTCGAGGAGGGCGCCCGCCTCGTCGCCGGCGGCCCCGAGGCCCCGCTGCCCACCGGCTACTACGTCAGCCCCACCGTCTTCGCCGACGTCACCCCGGAGATGACGATCGCCCAGGAGGAGATCTTCGGCCCGGTCGTCTCGATCCTGAAGTACGAGGACGAGGACGACGCGCTGCGCATCGCCAACGGCACGGTCTACGGGCTCGCGGGCGCCGTCTGGGCCGCCGACGACGAGACGGCCGTCGCCTTCGCCCGCCGGATGGACACCGGCCAGGTCGACATCAACGGCGGCCGGTTCAACCCGCTCGCGCCCTTCGGCGGCTACAAGCAGTCCGGCGTCGGCCGCGAACTCGGCGCGCACGGCCTGGCCGAGTACCTCCAGACCAAGTCCCTCCAGTTCTGAGCCCCGTACCGCCCACCGACCCGTACCGCCCACCGATCAGCGATCAGCAAGGAGCCAGTCCGTGGTCCGCGCCGCCGTACTGCCCGCCGTCGGAGCTCCGCTGGAGATCACCGACATCGTCCTGCCGGAGCCCGGCCCCGGCCAGGTGCGCGTCCGCCTCGCCGCCGCCGGGGTCTGCCACTCCGACCTCTCGCTGTCCAATGGCACGATGCGGGTGCCCGTCCCCGCCGTCCTCGGTCACGAGGGCGCCGGCACCGTCGTCTCGGTCGGCGAGGGCGTCACCCATGTCGCCCCGGGCGACGGCGTCGTCCTCAACTGGGCCCCCTCCTGCGGCAGCTGCCACCACTGCGGCATCGGCGAGATCTGGCTCTGCGCGAACGCCCTGGCCGGCGCGGCGAACGTGCACGCCCGCACGGCCGACGGCACCGAGCTGCACCCCGGGCTCAACGTCGCCGCCTTCGCGGAGGAGACCGTCGTCGCCGGGAACTGCGTGCTGCCCGCCCCGGACGGCATCCCGCTCACCGACGCGGCGCTCCTGGGCTGCGCCGTGCTCACCGGATACGGCGCGGTCCACCACAGCGCCCGGGTCCGCGCGGGCGAATCCGTGGTGGTCTTCGGCATCGGCGGCGTCGGGCTCGCCGTGCTCCAGTCCGCCCGGATCGCCGGCGCCTCGCAGATCATCGCGGTGGACGTCTCCCCGGAGAAGGAGGAGCTGGCCCGCCGGGCGGGCGCCACCGACTACGTCGTCGCCTCGGACACCACACCCCGCGAGATCCGGGGGCTCACCGGCAAGCAGGGCGCGGACGTGGCCGTCGAGTGCGTGGGCCGTGCCGCCACCATCCGCGCCGCCTGGGAGTCCACCCGCCGGGGCGGCCGCACCACGGTCGTCGGCATCGGCGGCAAGGACCAGCAGGTCACCTTCAACGCGCTGGAGATCTTCCACTGGGGCCGCACGCTGACCGGCTGCGTCTACGGCGACAGCGATCCGGCCCGCGACCTGCCGGTGCTGGCCGGCCACATCGGGGCGGGCCGCTTCGACCTCTCCATGATGGTCACCGACCGGATCGGCCTGGACGGCATCCCGGCCGCCTTCGGCCACATGATCGCGGGCAGGGGCGGCCGGGCACTGGTGGTCTTCTAGGGCCTGTCCGGCGGCAGCCGGGCGGGCTTCGCCGGCCCGCGCTTCTCAGCTCCGGTCCGCTGCCGGGTCTCCCGCGTCATGACGGAGTCCTTCCACCGCCGGGGCCGGGTCGTCCGTCGTCGGACCGGTCCGCGGACGCGTCCGGGAGACCGCCACCCCGGCCAGGCACAGCAGCCCGCCGCCGACGGTGAGCGGGGCGGGCACCTCGTCCAGCAGCAGCCACGACATCAGCACCACGAGCGCCGGGACCGCGTAGGTGGTGGCGCCCATCCGCCCGGCGGTGGTGCGGGCGAGGGCGTACGCCCAGGTGGTGAAGGCCAGCGCGGTGGGGAAGAGCCCGAGGTAGACCATGTTGAGCGTCGCGGACAGCGGCGCGTCGGCGGCGTCCGAGACCAGCGCCCCGGAGAACGGCAGGCACGCCACCGTCCCGGCCAGGCAGCCGAACGTGGTGATCTGGAGCGCCGATCCGTGCCGCAGCGCCGGCTTCTGGCCGACCACCCCGCCCGCGTACGCCACCGCCGCCAGCAGGCACAGCAGCACGCCCAGGACCGACGAACCCCCGTGTCCCGACATGGAGAGCCCCACCACCGCCGCGCCCGCGAAGGACACCGCCATGCCCAGCACCAGCCGGCGCGGCAGCCCCTCGCCGAGCAGCCGGGCACCGAGCAGCGCGATCAGCAGGGGCCCGATGTTCACGACCATCGCGGCGGTCCCCGCGTCGACCTGCTGCTCGCCCCAGTTCAGCACCACCATGTACAGGCCGAACCACAGCAGCCCGGACCAGATGATTCCGGGCCAGGCGGCCCGGGACGGCAGCCCCTCGCGGCGTACGAGCAGCAGCGTGCCCAGCGCCAGGGAGCCGGCCAGCAGCCGGCCGAGGGCCAGGGCGCCGGGGGAGTAGGCGTCGCCCGCGCTGCGGATGGAGACGAAGGCGGAGGCCCAGAGGACCACGGTGGTGGAGGCGGCGGCCGTGGCCCGCCAGTCACGGGGGGCCGGGGGCGCGGCGGCGGGGGAGGGGAGCGTCGTCATGGACCTGACCGTACGGCCGGGAAGGTTCGGCGCCCACCGAATCGTCACCGCTCGGACCGGGGCGGGACGTACTGCAGCGCGAGCCCGTCCACCAGGGCCCGCAGCCCGGTCTCGAAGGCCCCCTCGTCGACCTGCTGGCGCCGCTCGGCGAGCAGGTGCGCCTGGCCCAGGTGCGGGTAGTCGGCGGGGTCGTACGCCGTCTCGTCGTCCACGAATCCCCGGGCGAAGGAGCCGAGCGCCGAGCCGGTGATGAAGTAGCGCATCAGCGCCCCGATGTAGGTGGCCTGGGCCGGCGGCCACCCCGCCCGGACCATCGCCCCGAACACCGCGTCCGCGACCCGCAGACCGGCCGGGCGGCGGCCGGGCCCCTGGGCGAGCACCGGGACGATGTGCGGGTGCGCGGCGAGCGCCGCCCGGTAGGAGACCGCCCAGTCGTGCAGGGCGGCCCGCCAGTCACGGGGATCGGACTCCTCGAACATCGACAGGTCGACCTGCGCGGAGACGGCGTCGGCGACCGCGTCCAGGATCTCGTCCTTGTTGCGGAAGTGGTTGTACAGCGAGGGCCCGCTGACCCCCAGCTCGGCCGCCAGGCGGCGGGTCGACACGGCGTCGAGCCCTTCGGCGTCCACGAGGGCGCTCGCCTTCTCGACGATGCGTTCTCTGCTCAGGAGGGGCTTGCGCGGGCGGGCCATGCGGCACATAGTAGGCCCTGCGCGATGAAAACTAGCAGTGCTAATTAATCGAGAGGTGCGGCCGATGAACCTGGAGCTCAGCGAGGAGCAGGAAGCCGTCCGGCAGCTCGCCCGGGACTTCGTCGCCCGTGATGTCGCCCCGTACGCGGTCGAGTGGGACCGGTCCGAGAACGTCGACAAGTCGATCGTGAAGAAGCTGGGTGCCCTCGGCTTCCTCGGCCTGACCGTCCCCGAGGAGTACGGCGGCTCGGGCGGCGACCACCTCGCGTACTGCCTGGTGACCGAGGAGCTGGGCCGGGGCGACTCCTCGGTGCGCGGCATCGTCTCGGTCTCCCTCGGCCTGGTCGCCAAGACCGTCGCCGCCTGGGGTGACGAGGAGCAGAAGCGGCAGTGGCTGCCCCGGCTGACCTCGGGCGACGCCGTCGGCTGCTTCGGGCTCACCGAGCCCGGCACCGGCTCGGACGCGGGCAGCCTGGTGACCCGGGCCGTGCGGGACGGCGCGGACTACGTCATCAACGGCAGCAAGATGTTCATCACCAACGGCACCTGGGCCGATGTGGTGCTGCTCTTCGCCCGCACCAACGACACCCCCGGCCACAAGGGCGTCTCCGCCTTCCTGGTCCCCGCCGACACCCCCGGCCTCACCCGCCGCGCCATCCACGGCAAGCTCGGCCTGCGCGGCCAGGCGACGGCGGAACTGGTCCTGGAGGACGTCCGCGTACCCGCCACCGCCCTGATGGGCCCCGAGGGCAAGGGTTTCTCGATCGCCATGTCCGCCCTGGCGAAGGGGCGGATGTCGGTGGCGGCCGGCTGCGTCGGCATCGCCCAGGCCGCGCTGGACGCGGCCGTCGGATACGCGGGCGAGCGCGAGCAGTTCGGCAAACCGATCGCGGGCTACCAGCTCGTCCAGGAACTCATCAGCGACATCTCCGTGGACGTCGAGGCCGCGCGTCTGCTGACCTGGCGCGTCGCCGACCTCGTCGACCGGGGCCAGGACTTCGCCACCGCCGCGTCCCGGGCCAAGCTCTTCGCCTCCGAGGCCGCCGTCCGCGCCGCCAACAACGCCCTCCAGGTCTTCGGCGGCTACGGCTACATCGACGAGTACCCGGTCGGCAAGCTGCTGCGCGACGCCCGCGTGATGACGCTCTACGAGGGCACCAGCCAGATCCAGAAGCTCATCATCGGCCGCGCGCTGACCGGGGTTTCGGCGTTCTGAGTACCATCTGAGTATCTGTACGGATGTGGCGTGGGTCATACGGCCGGATGCTGGGCGCCATGAGTGAAACGACACCGGTCAAACAGCAGACCACCGGCGCCTACTTCGGGCAGGCCGTCGCGTCCTTCGGGATCGCCATGGCCGCGGTGACCCTCGGAATCTACTTCCTCGACGCCGATGCCTGGGTGCGCGCTTTCCTCGCCATCGGCGTCCTCTACCTGGTCACGTCCTGCTTCACCCTGGCCAAGGTCATCAGGGACCGGCAGGAGGCGGGCCAGCTGGTCAGCCGGGTCGACCAGGCCCGGCTGGAGAAGATCCTCGCCGAGCACGACCCCTTCCAGAAGCTCTGAGACCCCTCCGCGAAAACGCTTCCCTAAGCGCTTGCTCAGGATCAGGGTATGGTGTGCGTCCTGTTGACTGAGAGGGGCGAGCGACGATGAGCACGGCGCAGGAGACCGACGCCGAGGACCCGCCGTGGGCCGAGGTGACGCCCGAGGCCGCCCGGCGGCTCCTCGTCGCGGCCGTCGACGCCTTCGCCGAGCGCGGGTACCACGCCACCACCACCCGGGACATCGCGGGCCGGGCCGGCATGAGCCCCGCGGCGCTCTACATCCACTACAAGACGAAGGAAGAGCTGCTCCACCGGATCAGCCGGATCGGTCACGACCGGGCCCTGGCCCTGCTGGAGTCGGCCGCCGACAGCGGCGGCACCGCCGCGGAGCGGCTCGCCTCCGCCGTACGCTCCTTCGTCCGCTGGCACGCCGAGCGGCACACCACCGCCCGCGTCGTCCAGTACGAGCTGGACGCGCTCGGCGAGGAGCACCGCACCGAGATCATCGCGCTGCGCCGCAGGACCGACGCGGTGGTGCGCCGGATCATCGGCGAGGGCGTCGCCTCCGGCGAGTTCGACGTACCGGACGTGCCGGGCACCACGCTGGCGGTGCTGTCGCTCTGCATCGACGTGGCGCGGTGGTTCAACGCGCAGGGCAGCCGGACGCCCGACGAGGTCGGTGAGCTGTACGCCGGACTGGTGCTGCGGATGGTCGGCGCCGCACGCTGAGCACGGGCGCGCCCCCGGTCCCTTCGCGGGGCCGGGGGCGTTCGCGTACGCGCGTACGGGCGGCGGGTTCAGAAGTAGTAGCGCGAGACCGACTCGGCGACGCACGCCGGCTTGTCGGCGCCCTCGCGCTCGACCGTCACGACGGCGGTGATCTGCACGCCGCCGCCCGCCTCCTCGACGCTCTTCAGGACGGCGGTCGCCCGCAGTCGCGAGCCCACGGGCACGGGGGAGGGGAAGCGGACCTTGTTGGTGCCGTAGTTGATGCCCATCTTCGCGCCCTCGACCGCCATCACCTGCGGTACGAGCACCGGCAACAGCGAGAGCGTCAGGTAGCCGTGCGCGATGGTCTTCCCGAACGGGCCGGCCGCCGCCTTCTCCGGGTCCACATGGATCCACTGGTGGTCGCCGGTGGCGTCCGCGAACAGGTCGATCCGCTTCTGGTCGACCTCCAGCCAGTCGCTGTGCCCCAGCTGCTCGCCCACGCCGTCCCGCAGCTCCTGCGCGGAGTTGAAGATCCTCGGCTCTGCCATGTCCCTGGTCCTGCCTTCCCGCTCTGCCGTCCGTCCATCCGTCCACGCTGTCTAAGCGCTTGCTCAGCATGGTTGGCGGGTGCGTTCCTGTCAACGACGGACCGGCGGGGAACGGGCCACGTAGGCTTCGACGGGTGCCCCAGATCCCGCAGACACTTCATGAACTCACGGTCGGCCAGCTCTCCGCGCGCAGCGGCGCCGCCGTGTCGGCCCTGCACTTCTACGAGGCCAAGGGCCTGATCAGCAGCCGCCGCACCAGTGGCAACCAGCGCCGCTACAGCAGGGACGCGCTGCGACGGGTCGCCTTCGTCCGCGCCGCCCAGCGGGTGGGCATCCCGCTGGCCACCATCCGCGAGGCGCTGGCCGAACTCCCCGAGGAGCGCACACCGAACCACGAGGACTGGGCGCGGCTCTCGCACGCCTGGCGGGCCGAGCTGGACGAGCGGATCACGCAGTTGCACCGGCTGCGGGACCACCTCACCGACTGCATCGGCTGCGGCTGCCTCTCGCTGGAGACCTGCGTGCTGTCCAACCCGGACGACATCAACGGCGAGAAGATCAGCGGCTCGCGCCTGATGCCGGAACGCCGGGCGGCCGACCCCGCCGGCAAGGGGTGTTGAGCGGCCCGCACACCGCGGGCCGCCTGCCGGCCGTTACGCCGCCGAGGCCAGACCGGCCCGGTCCCGCCGGGCCCTCGCCAGCGCCGCCGGAGTGAGCACGGGCTTCGGCACCACGATCCCGCACCCCGTGCACACCGGCCCCGACCACGGCTCGCTGTCCAGGTCGTGCCGCCAGGTGATCCGGGTCCTGGCGCACACCGGGCAGCCGGCGCCCGGCTCCCCCTCCAGGGCCGAGATCAGCCGGGCCAGCACCTCGGCGAGCGGTGCCGAGGGGTGCACCGACGGATCGTCGCAGCGCGCGACCCCGTTGCCGCCCCAGGTACGCCGGTGCCAGTCGTCGAAGGCGCCCGGCCGGCGCAGCCCCCGGTGCTTCTCCCGCCTGCGGCGCTCCGCGAACCCCGCCTCGTAGCCGAGCCAGACCGTGCGGGCCCGCTCCAGCTCGTCCAGGGCGCGCATCAGCCGCACCGGGTCCGGGGCCCGGTCCTCGGGGGCGATGCCGTGCCGTGCGCACAGATGGTCCCAGGTCGCGCGGTGCCCGTAAGGGGCGAAGCGCTCCAGGCACTTGCGCAGCGAGTACCGCCGCAGCGCCAGATCGCTCCTCGGATCGCGGACCTGTCTCGCCAGACTCCGGAAACCGGCCATTGCACCGCCACCTCCGTCGCTCGTGCTCCGTCGCCCGTACTTCGGCGTCAGGGGATGGACGTACGACTGCCCGGATCGGCTCCATCCAAAGGCCGGAACGTCCGACAGATGAGACGCCGCACAGAATCCGTCGGCATGTGGTGATTCGGAAAAGGTGACCGATGTTCATCTTACCGGCCGGTCATACCGCCAGTAACCTGCCGCGCATCGGCCTCTCGGAGGAGTACGCATGCCCCCACGCACCCGTATGACCGCCCGCACCGGTACCGCCAGAGCAGGTGCGCTCGCCGCCGCTCTCGTCCTCGGTACGTCCCTGCTCGCCGCCGCGCCGCACGCGGGCGCCGCGGAGGCGGACCCCGTCCCCGACTACTGCCAGGGGCAGTGCGACGACATCCTGCCGCCCGGCGAGAACGGCAACGCCACCCTCGTCGAGATCCTCGGCAACAAGGCGTTCGGCACCCACCCCGCGCACAGCGACGACCAGCTCGACCGCTACAACGGGCTGGTCGCCGGGCACACCGGGCTCACCGACCAGAAGCTCACCGACTTCTTCAACGACGCCTCCTTCGGCGTCCCGAAGGACCAGGTCGAGTCCGTCACCTCGCCCCGCGACGACGTCACCATCACCCGCGACAAGTCCTCCGGCGTCCCGCACATCAAGGGCACCACCCGCTACGGCACCGAGTTCGGCGCCGGGTACGCCGCCGGACAGGACCGGCTCTGGCTGATGGACCTCTTCCGGCACATCGGGCGCGGCGAGCTGACCTCGTTCGCCGGCGGCGCTCTCGCCAACCAGGGCCTGGAGCAGCAGTTCTGGCCGCAGGCCCCGTACACCGAGGCCGATCTGGAGGCCCAGGTCGAGTACATCAGGACCCATGAGGGGGCCAGGGGCGAGCAGGCCATGGCGGACGCGCAGGCGTACGTCGACGGCATCAACGCCTACCGCAAGAAGTCGAAGGACGGCCGCTACTTCCCCGGCGAGTACGTCCTGACCGGCAAGATCGACGCCATCACGAACATAGGCGAGATCCAGCCGTTCAAGCTGACCGACCTGATCTCGATCGCCTCGGTCGTCGGCGGCCAGTTCGGCGGCGGGGGCGGCGGCGAGGTGCAGGCGGCCCTGTCGCTGCTGTCCGCGCAGCAGAAGTACGGCGTCGCCGAGGGCACCGAGGTCTGGGAGTCCTTCCGCCAGCGCAACGACCCCGAGGCCGTCCTCACCATCCACGACGGCACCTCGTTCCCCTACGCCAACAAGCCCGACAAGGCCGTCGGCACCGCCCTCCCGGACCCGGGCTCCGTCACCTCCGAACCCCTGATCCACGACCGCACCGGCTCCGCCGGGACCGGAGTGAAGGCCCCCGTCAAGGCGCCGGCCACGCTCAAGAAGGCGCAGGGCATCTTCGACGACGGCGTCATCCCGGAGGGCTCACTGCCCGGCTCCGGCTCCGGCGCCCAGAAGCGCGGGATGTCCAACGCCCTGGTGGTGTCCGGCAAGAGCACCGCGAGCGGGCACCCGGTCGCCGTGTTCGGGCCGCAGACCGGCTACTTCGCCCCGCAGCTGATGATGCTCCAGGAGCTCCAGGGCCCCGGCATCAGCGCCCGCGGCGTCTCCTTCGCCGGCGTCGGCATGTACATCCAGATGGGCCGCGGCCAGGACTACGCCTGGAGCGCCACCTCGGCCGGCCAGGACATCACCGACACCTACGCGGTCGACCTGTGCGAGCCCGACGGCTCGGCGCCCACCAAGGACTCCACGCACTACCTCTACCGCGGCGCCTGCACCGCGATGGAGAAGATGGAGAAGACCAACTCCTGGAAGCCCACCGTCGCCGACTCCACCGCCAAGGGCTCCTACCGGATGCAGGTGTGGCGCACGAACTACGGCATCGTCACCCACCGCGCCACCGTGGGCGGCAAGCCCGTCGCGTACACCTCGCTGCGTTCCACCTACCGGCACGAGGCCGACTCCATCATCGGCTTCCAGATGCTCAACGACCCGTCGTACGTCACCGACGCCGCCTCCTTCCAGCAGGCGGCGAGCAACATCGACTACGCCTTCAACTGGTTCTACGCCGACTCCCGCACCGCCGCCTACTACAACAGCGGCATGAACCCGGTGCGCCCGTCCGGCATCGACCCGGCGCTCCCGATCCGCGCCGAGAAGGCGTACGAGTGGCAGGGCTTCGAACCGGCGGCCAACACCGCCGCGTACACCCCGTTCGCCGAGCACCCGCACTCCAGCGGGCAGGACTACTACATCTCCTGGAACAACAAGCAGGCCGAGGGGTACGCCGCTTCGGGCTTCGGGCTCAGCGCGGTGCACCGGGGCGACCTGCTCGACGACCGGGTCTCGAAGCTCGTCGCCGAGGGCGGTGTGACCCGCGCCTCGCTGACCCGCGCCATGGCGGACGCGGCCCTGACCGACCTGCGCGGCGAGCAGCTGCTGCCCGAGCTGCTGAAGGTCATCCGCTCCCAGCCGGTCACCGACCCGGACCTGAACGCGGTGGTCCAGCAGCTGGACTCCTGGCGGGCGTCGGGCGCCCAGCGCAAGGAGAGCAGCCCCGGCTCGCACACGTACACGCACGCCGACGCGGTCCGGATCATGGACGCGTGGTGGCCGAAGCTCATCGACGCGGAGTTCAGGCCCGGTCTCGGTGACGACCTGTACGGGGCGCTGACCGCGAACCTCGCCACCGACGAGTCCCCGGCCGCCAGCCACGGGCCGAGCGGGGCGCACAGCGGTTCGGCCTTCCAGTACGGCTGGTGGGGCTTCGCCGACAAGGACCTGCGCCAGGTGCTCGGGCAGCCGGTCAAGGGCCCGCTGGCCAAGTCGTACTGCGGCAACGGTGACCTGAGCGCCTGCCGTACGGCGCTGCTGTCCTCGCTCAAGGAGGCGGCGGCGGTGCCGGCGGCCGAGGTCTACCCGGCCGACGACAGCTGCAAGGCCGGCGAGCAGTGGTGCACGGACTCGATCATCCACCGCGCGCTGGGCGGCATCTCCCAGAAGGCCATCCACTGGCAGAACCGCCCGACGTACCAACAGGTGGTGGAGTTCCCGAGCCACCGTTGAAACTGCGGCCGGGCGGGTCCTCGCGGGCCCGCCCGGCTCACCTCACCGGTACTGCAAGTACCGCTTCCGCACGGCCCGGAACTTCGCGAGGTCCGCCGCCCAGGCGCCGACGACCTCGTCCAGGTCCGCCCCCGCGTCGATCATCGTCCGCACCCGCGTGTTGCCGGTCAGCTTGTCGATCCAGTTGTCCGACCGCCAGGCGAACCCGCTCCACGTCCGCTTCGCGGTGATCAGCAGCGCGATCCCCGTACGCACCGGGTCGAAGGCCTCGCGGTCCAGGACGTGCAGCTGCACCCCGCCCACCGTGACGCCCTGGAACTTGGAGAACGTCGGCGCGAAGTACGCCTCGCGGAACGCCACTCCAGGCAGATCGAGCGCGTTGGCCGCGTCCGCCCACGTGTGGTCGATGCCCTCCGCGCCCAGCAGCTCGAACGGGCGGGTCGTGCCGCGCCCCTCGGAGAGGTTCGTGCCCTCGAACATGCAGGTGCCGGAGTAGACGAGCGCCGTGTCGGCCGTCGGCATGTTGGGGCTCGGCGGCACCCACGGCAGGCCCGTCGCGTCGAAGAAGTCGGAGCGCGACCAGCCCGACATCTTCACGATCTCCAGCTCGGCCGGGCGGTCCTTCAGGAACTCCCCGTTGAACAGCAGCGCCAGCTCGGTGACCGTCATGCCGTGCGCCTGGGAGATCTCCCGCCGCCCCACGAACGTGCCGAACGCCGGGTCGAGGACCGGCCCGAGCGCCGCCCGCCCGGTCACCGGGTTCGGCCGGTCGAGCACGACGAACCTCTTGCCCGCGAGCGCCGCCGCCTCCATGCAGTCGTACAGCGTCCAGATGTACGTGTAGAAGCGGGCGCCGGCATCCTGGATGTCGAAGACGACCGTGTCCACGCCCGACGCGGTGAAGATGTCCGCCAGCGCCTGACCGCTCTTCAGATACGTGTCGTAGACCGGCAGCCCGGTCGCCGGGTCGTCGTACCGCCCCTCCGAGCCGCCCGCCTGCGCGGTGCCCCGGAAGCCGTGCTCGGGTCCGAAGACGGCGGTGAGGTTCACCCGGCCGTCCGGGTGCATCACGTCCACGATGTGCCGGACGTCGGAGGTGATCCCGGTCGGATTGGTGACGACGCCGACCCGCTGCCCCTTCAGCAGGGCGTAGCCGTCCGCCGCCAGCCGGTCGAACCCGGTACGGACCCGCGGCCCGCCCCCGTTCCCGTGCCCATGGCCCCTGCCGTGCGACGGGCCGGCCGCCGCGGGGCCGGCCGAGGCGGCCGTGGCCGCGAGGGCCCCCATCGCACCGCCGGCGGTCAGCAAACCACGCCTGGACAGGCTCATTCGGCTACCTCCAAGATCGCGACGAGTGTCATGGTCACGCACGCTAGCGCGCGGAGGGGCCCGGGGGAACGTGTCGGACGGGGCCGCCGCGCCGGGAGTGACCGATGAGACGGCTCCACCCCTTCCCTCGCGACATACCGACTGGTTAGTCTGCCCGTGCAGTCGGCTGAGAGGTGCGAGAGCGATGAGTACGGTGCAGGGCGCGGGCGTGGTGGTCACCGGGGCCGGAGGCGGCATCGGCGCCGCCCTCGCCCGCAGATTCGCCGCCGAGGGCGCACGGGTCGTCGTCAACGACCTCGACGCGTCCCGGATCGAGGCGCTCGCCGAGGAGACCGGCGCGACCGCGGTCGCCGGGGATGCCTCGCGGATCGTGGACGCCGCCCGGGACGCGCTGGACGGCACCATCGACATCTACTGCGCCAACGCGGGCCTCGCCTCGCCGGGCGACCCGATGGCCGACGAGGAGGTCTGGGCCGCGGCCTGGGACGTCAATGTGATGGCCCACGTCCGGGCGGCCCGCGCGCTGCTCCCGGACTGGCTGGAGCGCGGCAGCGGCCGGTTCGTCTCCACGGCGTCCGCCGCCGGGCTGCTGACCATGATCGGCGCAGCCCCGTACAGCGTCACCAAGCACGGCGCGGTCGCCTTCGCCGAATGGCTCTCGCTGACCTACCGGCACCGGGGTGTCAAGGTCCACGCGATCTGCCCGCAGGGCGTGCGCACGGACATGCTCACCGCCGCGGGATCGGCCGGCGAACTCGTCCTCGCGCCCGGCGCCATCGAGCCCGAGGCCGTCGCGGACGCGCTGTTCGACGCCATGGCGAACGACCGCTTCCTGGTCCTGCCGCACCCCGAAGTCGGCCGCTACTACGCAGCCAGGGCCGCCGACACCGAACGCTGGATCCGCGGCATGAACCGCCTCCAGCGCACCTGGGAGGAGACCGGCGCATGACCGAGTCGATCTACGCGGCGAAGCCCTGGCTGCCGCTGCTCAGCGAGGCCCAGCGGGCCCCCGTCCACCCCGCCGAGACCCTGGTGCACGCCTTCCGCGAGTCCGCCGGCCGTACCCCGGACCACCCGGCGCTCGCCTACTTCGACGGACGCCTGAGCTACCGCGAGACGGACGAGCTGTCCGACTCCGTGGCCGGCCACCTCGCCGCCCGGGGCCTGGAGCGCGGCGACCGGGTCGCGATCATGCTCCAGAACTCCCCGCAGTTCGTCCTCGCGCTCCTCGGCGCCTGGAAGGCCGGGGCCACCGTCGTCCCGCTCAACCCGATGTACAAGTCCGCCGAGGTCGGCCACGTACTCAAGGACGCCGAGGTCACCGCCCTCATCTGCGCGGACCGGGCCTGGGAGGCGTATCTGCGGGACACCGCCGCCGCCGCGCCCGGCGTCCGGATCGCGCTCACCGCCTGCGAGCTGGACCTCCAGACGAAGAACGACGAGCGGGTGCTGAACTTCGAGCGGCTGCCCGCCGCCGAGGACGCCGACGACCTGGTCGCCGTCGCCCGACAGGGCCTCGCAGCCCCGGCGGGCCGGGACCTCACCGCAGCCGACACCGCGCTGATCAGCTACACCTCCGGGACCAGCGGCACCCCCAAGGGCGCCATGAACTCCCACGGCAACATCATGGTCAACGCCGAACGCCAGCGCACCGGCCACCCCGTCCCCGAGGGCGCCGCCTATTTCGCGCTCGCCCCGCTCTTCCACATCACCGGCATGGTCTGCCAGCTGGCCGCCTGCCTCACCAACGGGGGCACCCTGGTCCTCGCCTACCGCTTCCACCCCGGCGTCGTCCTCGGCGCCTTCGCCGAGCACCGGCCCGCGTACACCGTCGGCCCCTCCACCGCCTTCATGGCCCTGGCCGCGACGCCCGGCGTGACGCCCGAGCACTTCGCGTCCTTCCAGGTCATCTCCTCCGGCGGGGCGCCGCTGCCGCCCGCGCTCGTGGAGAAGTTCCGGTCCGGCTTCGGCCCGTACATACGCAACGGCTACGGCCTCACCGAGTGCACCGCCCCCTGCGCCTCCGTACCCCCGGAGCGCGAGGCCCCCGTCGACCCGGTCTCCGGCACCCTCTCGGTCGGCGTGCCCGGCCCGGACACCGTCGTCCGGATCATCGACGAGAACGGCGCGGACGTGCCCTTCGGCGAGCAGGGCGAGATCGCGGTGCGCGGCCCGCAGGTCGTCTCCGGCTACTGGCGGCTGCCCGAGGCCACCGCCGCCGCCTTCCCCGACGGCGAGCTGCGCACCGGCGACATCGGCTTCATGGACCGCGAGGGCTGGCTCTACGTCGTCGACCGCAAGAAGGACATGATCAACGCCTCCGGCTTCAAGGTCTGGCCCCGCGAGGTGGAGGACGTCCTCTACACGCACCCGGCCGTCCGCGAGGCCGCCGTCGTGGGCGTGCCCGACACCTACCGGGGCGAGACGGTCCGCGCGTACGTCAGCCTGCGGCCCGGCGAGAGCGTCGCGCCGGAGGAGCTGGGCGCGTACTGCAAGGAACGGCTCGCCGCGTACAAATACCCGCGGGAAGTCGAGATCCTGGCCGAGCTGCCCAAGACGGCAAGTGGGAAGATCCTCAGGCGGGAACTGCGTTCCCCCCGGTAGCACAGAGATACGAACGGAAGGAAGGCGGCGGCTATGGCCAAGGAGACGGACGGGAACGGCACCCCCGTCCCCCAGCGGTTGCTGGCCGCCGCCACGAGGCTCTTCGCCGAGCAGGGCTACGACCGCACCTCGGTCCAGGAGATCGTCGAGGCGGCCGGCGTCACCAAGGGGGCGCTGTACCACTACTTCGGCTCCAAGGAGGACCTGCTCCAGGAGGTCTACGCCCGGGTGCTGCGCCTCCAGCAGGAGCGGCTCGACGCCTTCGCGAACGCCGACGCGCCCATCGAGCAGCGCCTGCGCGACGCGGCGGCCGACGTCGTCGTCACCACCATCGACAACCTCGACGACGCCTCTATCTTCTTCCGCTCCATGCACCACCTGAGTCCCGAGAAGAACAAGCAGGTACGGGGTGAGCGGCGGCGCTACCACGAGCGCTTCCGCGCTCTGGTCGAGGAGGGCCAGCGCAGCGGGGTGTTCTCCACGGCCACCCCGGCGGACCTGATCGTCGACTACCACTTCGGCTCGGTCCACCACCTGTCGACCTGGTACCGCCCGGACGGCCCCCTCACCCCGCAGGAGGTCGCCGACCACCTGGCCGACCTGCTGCTTCGCGCGCTCCGACCGTAACGGCGGCCTGCTTCGAGGGCTCCCCGCCGCACCGCCGTCTCCGGGCCCGTGCCCGCGCGGCGTCCGTGCCCCGGGCCCAAGCTGGATTTATGGCGCACATCCAGAGCTCCACCCGCATCCCCGCTCTGTGGGCCGTGGCGTACGGCCCCCACCGCCTCTTCCCGGTCCGGCTGCTGGCCCGCACCCTGCTGCGGGTACGGGCCTTCGCCCGGGAACTGGCCCTGGCCGATCACGTACCGTACGGAGGCTATTGACGGCCGGGAGCCCGCCTACAGGTACTTCTTGATCTCCCGCCGTGCCAGCGAGCGCTGGTGCACCTCGTCCGGCCCGTCCGCCAGCCGCAGCGTGCGCGCCGAGGCCCACAGCTCGGCCAGCGGGAAGTCCTGGCTCACCCCGCCCGCGCCGTGCAGCTGCACCGCCTGGTCGAGGATGGCGACCACCGCGCGCGGGGTCGCGATCTTGATGGACTGGATCTCCGTGTGCGCGCCCCGGTTGCCGACCGTGTCCATCAGCCAGGCCGTCTTCAGCACCAGCAGCCGCAGCTGCTCCACGGTGACGCGGGCGTCCGCGATCCAGTTCTGCACGACGCCCTGCTGGGCGAGCGGCTTGCCGAAGGCGGTACGGGAGACCGCGCGCCGGCACATCAGCTCGATGGCGCGCTCGGCCATCCCGATGAGCCGCATGCAGTGGTGGATGCGCCCCGGACCCAGCCGCGCCTGGGCGATGGCGAAGCCGCCGCCCTCCTCGCCGATCAGGTTCGCCGCCGGCACCCGCACGTTGTCGAACACGACCTCCGCGTGGCCGCCGTGCCAGTGGTCCTCGTAGCCGTACACCTGCATGGCACGCTTCACCGTCAGACCGGGGGTGTCCCGGGGGACGAGGATCTGCGACTGCTGGCGGCGGATGTCCGCGCCGTCCGGGTCGGTCTTGCCCATCACGATGAAGATCTCGCAGTCCGGGTTCATCGCCCCGGAGATGTACCACTTGCGGCCGTTGATGACGTAGTCACCGCCGTCGCGGGTGATCCGGGTCTCGATGTTGGTCGCGTCCGAGGAGGCGACCTCCGGCTCCGTCATGGCGAACGCCGAGCGGATCTCCCCGGCCAGCAGGGGTTCCAGCCACCGCTTCTTCTGCTCGTCGGTGCCGAACTCGGCCAGCACCTCCATGTTCCCGGTGTCCGGCGCCGCGCAGTTGGTCGCGGTGGGCGCCAGACGCGGCGAGCGGCCCAGGATCTCCGCCAGCGGCGCGTACTGGAGGTTGCTCAGCCCGGCCCCGTGCTCCGTGCCCGGCAGGAAGAGGTTCCACAGGCCCTGCCGGCGGGCCTCCGCCTTGAGGTCCTCCACGATCCGCGGGGTCTGCCAGGGAGAGTCCAGCCCGGCGCGCTGCTCGTCCGCGATCCGCTCGGCCGGGTAGACGTGCTCGTCCATGAAGGCGAGCAGCCGGGTGCGCAGCTCCTCGGTACGGGCGTCGAATGCGAAGTCCATGGGTGGTTCAGCCTTCCTGGAGGGTGGTGAGGCCGTGCTCGATGAAGACGGGGACGAGGTCGCCGATGTGGTCGAAGCCGCCGCCGACCGTCTGGCCGAGGGTGTAGCGGTAGTGGATGCCCTCCAGGATCACGGCGAGCTTGAACCACGCGAAGGCCGTGTACCAGGAGAGGGCGGAGGTGTCGCGGCCGGAGCGGGCGGCGTAGCGCTCGATCAGCTCGGCGGGGGTCGGGTGGCCGGGCGCGCCGCTGGTCGTGGAGACCGGCGACTGCGGCAGCCCCAGGTCGGAGCTGTACATGACGAGCAGCCCGAGGTCGGTCAGCGGGTCGCCGAGCGTGGACATCTCCCAGTCCAGGACGGCCTTGATCTCGTCGTCGGCGCCGATCAGCGCGTTGTCCAGCCGGTAGTCGCCGTGCACCACGGTGGGCGCGGGGGAGACGGGAAGCTCCCGGCCGAGCGCCGCGTGCAGTTCGTCGATGCCGGGCAGCTCGCGGTTGCGGGACGCGTCCAGCTGCTTGCCCCAGCGGCGCAGCTGCCGGTCGAGGAAGCCCTCGGGCCGCCCGAAGTCGCCGAGCCCGACGGCCTCGGGGTCCACGGCGTGCAGCTCGACGAGCGTGTCGACGAGCGCGAGGACCGCCGCCCGGGTGCGCTCCGGGCCGAGCGGGGCCAGCTGCTCGGCCGTGCGGTACGGGGTGCCCTCGACGTACTCCATGACGTAGAACGGCGCGCCGATGACCGCGTCGTCCTCGCAGAGCAGCAGCGGTTCGGGGACCGGGACGGCCGTCGGGTGCAGGGCGCTGATCACCCGGTGCTCGCGCTTCATGTCGTGCGCGGTGGCCAGGACGTGCCCCAGCGGGGGCCGGCGGACCACCCAGTGGCCGGTTCCGTCGGTGACCACGTACGTCAGGTTCGACCGGCCGCCCTCCACGACGCGGGCGCCGAGCGGTCCGTTCACCAGTCCGGGACGCTCGCGGTCCAGGTGTCCGCGCAGCCGGTCGAGGTCGAGACCTGGCGGATGGACGTGGCTCATCGTGCGTACCTCCGGGGTGGGCGAACGGTCGCTCTCATGATGCCGACCAGTCGGTATGTCGTCCAGTGCGTCCCCGGAACCGGATGAGGAGACTCCGGTCCCATCCCGGCCCCGGCTCTGGCGCTCGATCGCATCCCTGAATAGGGTTCACGTATGGATACCGCGCTGCTGATTGACGAAGTCCGGCTGACCCCGATCCTCATGGCCGACCCGCCCCTCCTCAACACCCAGGGCGTCCACCAGCCGTACACGCCCCGGCTCGTGGTGGAGATCGTCACCCGGGGCGGGGTCACCGGAATCGGGGAGACCTACGGCGACGGCAAGTACCTCGCGCTCGCGGAGCCCCTGGCCGCCGCCCTGCCCGGCCGCCCGGTCAGCGATGTGAACGGGCTGTTCGCCCTGGCCGACGAGGTGTGCGGTGATTCACGGGCGGCCGACGAGCGGGTCGACGCGGGCGGGCTGCGCGGTGTCCAGACCGCCGACAAGCTGCGCCTCTCCGTGGTCTCCGGCTTCGAGGTGGCCTGCCTGGACGCGCTCGGCAAGACCCTCGGGCTGCCGGTGCACGCGCTGCTCGGCGGCAGGGTCCGCGACCGCGTGGAGTACAGCGCGTACCTCTTCTACCGCTGGGCCGGCCACCCGGAGGGCGGCGAGCGCGACGACTGGGGCGCGGCCCTCGACCCGGCCGGAGTCGTCGCCCAGGCCCGCCGCTTCGCCCGCGACCACGGCTTCTCCTCCTTCAAGCTCAAGGGCGGCGTCCTCCCTCCCGACGAGGAGATCGCCGCCGTCCGCGCCCTCGCCGAGGCGTTTCCCGGGCAGCCGCTGCGCCTCGACCCCAACGGCGCCTGGTCCGTGGAGACCTCGCTGTACGTCGCCGAGCAGCTGAAGGACGTACTCGAATACCTGGAGGACCCGGCGAGCGGCACGGAGGCGATGGCCGCCGTCTCGGCGGGCACGGACGTGCCGCTGGCCACGAACATGTGCGTCACGACGCTCGCCGAGGTCCCCGAGGCGTTCGCCCGGGACGCCGTCCAGGTCGTCCTGTCCGACCACCACTACTGGGGCGGACTGCACCGCACCCGCGAACTCGCCGCGATCTGCCGCGTCCACGGCGTCGGGCTCTCGATGCACTCCAACACCCATCTGGGGATCAGCCTCGCCGCCATGACGCACGTCGCGGCCACTGTCCCCAACCTGGACTACGCCTGCGACAGCCACTACCCCTGGCAGACCGAGGACGTCATCACCGCCCGCCACGTCTTCCGGGACGGGCACCTCACCGTCTCCGACGCCCCCGGCCTCGGCGTCGAACTCGACCGGGACCGGCTCGCCGCACTGCACCGCCGCTGGCTCGACGACGACGGCACCATGCGCGAGCGCGACGACGCCGCCGCGATGCGCAAGGCCGAACCGGAGTGGCGGACCCCGTCGATCCCGCGCTGGTGACCGCACCGGCCGAGTTGCGGGCGCACCGGCCCGCCGCGAGGGTCGGAGCATGAAGGCGATCAGCTACAGCGGATTCGGCGACGAGAGTGTCCTGGAGTACGGCGAGCGGCCCGACCCGAAGGTGGGCCCCGACACCGTCCTGGTGAAGGTCCGGGCCGCCGCCGTGAACCCCGTCGACCGGGCCACCCGGGAAGGGAAGCTCGACGGCGTCCTGGACACGGTCTTCCCGGTGATCCCCGGCTGGGACGTCTCCGGGGTCGTCGTCCAGCCAGGCATCGCCGTCGACGAGTTCGCGGTGGGCGACGAGGTCATCGGCTACGTCCGCGAGGACTTCCTGAGCCGGGGCACCTTCGCCGAGTACGTGGCCGCGCCCGTGCGCACCCTCGCCCGCAAGCCGCTGCGCCTGAGCTTCGAGGAGGCGGCGGGCCTGCCGCTGGCCGGTCTCACCGCCTACCAGGTGCTCCACCGCACCCTGCGCGTCCAGGAGGGCGACACCGTCCTCGTCCACGCGGCGGCCGGCGGAGTCGGCTCGCTCGCCGTCCAGCTCGCCCGGCACGCCGGCTGCCGCGTCATCGGCACCGCGAGCGAACGCAACCACGACCACCTGCGCACGCTCGGCGCGGAGCCCGTGGCGTACGGGGACGGGCTCGTGGACCGGCTGCGGGACCTGGCCCCCGACGGTATCGACGCCGCGTTCGACACCGTGGGCGGGGACGCCCTGCGCGCCTCCGCCGAGACGCTGGCCCCCGGCGGGCGCCTCGCCTCCATCGTGGACCCCGAGGTCTTCTCGTACGGCGGGCGCTACGCGTTCGTGCGGCCCGACGCCGATGACCTCGCGCACCTCGCGGAACTGGCCGAGCAGGGCATCGTCACGGTCCACGTCGACCGGGTCTTCCCGCTGGCCGAGACGGCGGCGGCCCAGCGGCTGAACGCCGAGGGCCGGACGCGCGGCAAGATCGTCGTCACGGTGGACTGGGACGCGCCGCAGGGCTGAGGGCCGCGGCCCGTCAGAACAGCATGGCCGCCGCGAACACCGCCAGCGCCACCACGCAGGCCGCGGCCGTGAGCGCGCCCGCCGCCTCCATCGGACGCGGACGGGCGCCGCCCATGCTCTGCACCCGGCGGTTGGCGACCCACAGGAACCCCACCCAGGCCAGCGCGCTCAGCGACAGCGCCACGACCCCCGCGCCCGTCGTCCCGCCGTGCAGCGTCTGCCGCACGGCCAGCACCGCCGCCACCGTGCAGGACAGCGTCGTACGCCGCCACGCCAGCCGGGTCCGCTCCGGCTGGAGCCCCGGGTCGCGCTCCCCGGCGGTCACCGGCCCTCCCAGCCGAAGAGGACCACCACCACCATCGCCACCGCCACCACGGCGACCGCGACGCTCAGCAGCGTCGGGAAACGGGAGACCGGCAGATCCTCACCCCGTCGCATCGCCCGCTCGCACCGCACCCAGTGGTTGACCGCCCGCAGCGCGCACAGCACACCGGCGGCCAGCAGCGCGAGCGCCAGACCGGCCCGTACCCCCCACGACAGCTCCGGCAGGAACTGGTCGACCGCGAAGCCACCGCCGATCAGCGCCAGCGCCGTCCGGATCCAGGCGAGGAAGGTCCGCTCGTTGGCGAGCGAGAAGCGGTAGTCCGGGGTGTCGCCCTCGTCGCGGATCCGCTCCGGCGCGAACCACAGCCGCAGACTCTGTACGAATTCGTTCACGCGTGGACCTTATCCGCCGGTTTTCCGTTCACGAACCGCCGCGCAGCGCCCGCAGCCGCCGGTAGCAGTCGAGGCCGTCCGGCACCCACAGCCAGTCGTCGAGCCGCCGCTCCAGCTCCTCGTCGTCCAGGAAGGTGTGCCAGGCGACCTCCTCCACCTGCGGCCGCACCGGCAGCTCGCACCTGACCCGGTAGACGGACGACCACCAGGCGTGCCGGCCGTCCTCGTACAGGAACTTGAAGAGCGGCTCCGGGCGGGGGAGCCCCGAGACGCCCAGCTCCTCCTCGGCCTCCCGCAGCGCCGCGTCCTCGTAGCTCTCGCCCGCGCCGACCACCCCGCCGACGAACATGTCGTAGTGCGAGGGGAACACCAGCTTGGTCGCGGTCCTGCGGTGCACGAAGACGCGGCCCTCGGCGTCCCGGGCCTCGATGAAGACGCAGCGGTGGCGCAGGCCCCGGGCCGTCGCCTCGCCGCGCGGGGCCTGCCCCACGACCACGTCGTTCTCGTCGACGATGTCCAGGATCTCGTCGGAAGGGTTCATGTCCGCGGAAGGGTTCATGTCCGCCATCCAACAGCAGCCCCCCGGCACCCCGCCGGGCCGGGGGCTCAGCGCTGCTGGAGGCTGTGCGTACCGCGCCGCACCGGCCCCTCCGGCATCGCCGGATGCAGGCCCAGCAGCACGATCCCGGTCACGATCGCCGCGAGCCCGACGGCCTGCCAGGCCAGCGCGCCCGTGTCGGTCCGCACCTGGTCGCCCATGAACCCGATCCCGCAGGCGATCCCGGCCAGCGGCTGGGCGGCCGTCAGGGCGGGCAGCGACATCCGCAGCGGGCCCGTCTCGAAGGCGGACTGCACCAGCAGCAGCCCCGTCACCCCGAGCACCAGCACCGCGTACGGCTGCCAGGACGTCACCAGGCCCGCCCAGCCGCCCTCCGAGAAGCGCTGCCCGCTGACCCGGGTCAGCGCGTCCTGCAATCCGTAGAGCAGCCCTGCCGCCACCGCGAGCAGCGCCGGGGACGCGGCCGACCTGCGGCGCTTGGCGAACGCGGTGAGCAGCAGGGCGAGCCCGGCCACCACGCCCACGACCAGCCAGTGCCGCAGCGGACTGGACTCCGCCCGGCCGCCCTGCGGCTGGCCCGCCAGCAGGAACGCGGCGACCCCGCCGGCCAGCAGCCAGAGCCCCGCCCAGCCCTGCCGGCCCAGCCGCTGGCCGGTGCGGTGCCGGGACAGGGCCATCGCGAAGAGCAGATTGGTCGCCAGGAGCGGTTCGACGAGGGAGACCTCACCCTTGCCGAGCGCCAGCGCGCCCAGCACCATCCCGCACACCATGAGGCCGATGCCGGCCAGCCAGCTGCGCACCTTCATCAGGTCGAGCAGCAGCCGGAACGTCAGATAGTCGCGCTTGGGCGCGTGCGCGGCGGCGGCCTGCTGGAGCACGAAGCCGAAGCCCAGGCAGCAGGCGGCAGCCACGGCGAGCACGAGGACCAGCACCGACACGTCTCCACCCCACGTCAGGCCGGAAGAGGGTGATGTGGTTCGACGATAGCGCCTGCCCCCGGCCGGTGCGGGGACAGCGCGGCCGACCGGGCGGTTGACGCGGGGGCGGGCGGTGCCGAAGATCTGACGCACCAGTAACTTCGCGCGTCCCGACAAGGCGCGAGCCCCGACAAGGATGGATGCCATGGCGTACGACGCTGATGTGATCGTGATCGGGGCGGGGCTCGCGGGGCTCGTCGCCACCGCGGAACTCGTGGACGCGGGCCGCTCGGTCATCCTGCTCGACCAGGAGCCCGAACAGTCGCTCGGCGGCCAGGCGCACTGGTCCTTCGGCGGCCTGTTCCTCGTCGACTCGCCCGAGCAGCGCCGGATGCGGATCAAGGACAGTCACGAGCTGGCCCTCCAGGACTGGCTGGGCACGGCCGGTTTCGACCGCGAGGAGGACCACTGGCCGCGCAAGTGGGCCGAGGCGTACGTCGACTTCGCCGCCGGTGAGAAGCGCTCCTGGCTGCACGCGCAGGGCATGCGGTTCTTCCCCGTCGTCGGCTGGGCGGAACGCGGTGGCTACGACGCGAACGGCCACGGCAACTCCGTCCCCCGCTTCCACATCACCTGGGGCACCGGACCCGGCGTCGTCGCCCCCTTCGAGCGCCGGGTCCGCGAGGGTGTCGCCAAGGGCCTGGTCACCTTCCGCTTCCGCCACCGGGTCACCGGCCTCGCCCGCACCGGGGGCGCCGTCGACACGGTGACCGGGGAGATCCTGGAGCCGAGCGCCGCCCCGCGCGGGACCGCGAGCGGCCGGGAGACCGCCGGCGCCTTCGAGCTGAAGGCCCAGGCGGTGATCGTCACCTCGGGCGGCATCGGCGGCAACCACGACCTCGTACGCAAGCAGTGGCCCGACCGGCTCGGCACCCCGCCGGCCAAGATGCTCTCCGGCGTCCCCGCGCACGTCGACGGGCTGATGCTCGGCATCGCCGAGGAGGCGGGCGCCCACCACATCAACCGCGACCGGATGTGGCACTACACCGAGGGCATCGAGAACTGGAACCCGATCTGGGACAAGCACGCCATCCGCATCCTGCCCGGCCCGTCCTCCCTCTGGCTGGACGCGACCGGCAAACGGCTGCCCGTCCCGCTCTTCCCCGGCTTCGACACGCTGGGCACCCTCGAACACATCATGCGCACCGGCCACGACTACACCTGGTTCGTCCTGGATCAGAAGATCATCGGCAAGGAGTTCGCGCTCTCCGGCTCCGAGCAGAACCCCGACCTGACCGGCAAGTCGGTCCGTGACGTGATCGGCCGGGCCCGCGCGGACGTGCCGGGCCCCGTCAAGGCGTTCATGGACAACGGCGTGGACTTCGTCGTCGAGAAGGACCTCGGCGCCCTCGTACGCGGGATGAACGCGCTCACCGGGGACGGGCTCATCGACGAGGACGCGCTGCGCCGCGAGATCACCGCCCGCGACCGGGAGATCGCCAACCCCTTCACCAAGGACCTCCAGATCACCGCGATCCGGGGCGCCCGCACCTACCTCGGCGACAAGCTGATCCGCACCGCGAGGCCCCACCGCATCCTCGACCCCAAGGCCGGGCCGCTCATCGCCGTACGGCTCAACATCCTGACCCGCAAGTCGCTCGGCGGCCTGGAGACGGACCTTTCCTCGCGCGTCCTGACCGGCGACGGCACCCCGCTGGCCGGGGTGTACGCGGCGGGCGAGGCGGCCGGATTCGGCGGCGGCGGGGTGCACGGCTACCGCTCGCTCGAGGGCACGTTCCTCGGCGGCTGCATCTTCTCCGGCCGGGCGGCGGGCCGCGCGGCGGCGAAGGCGGTCGGCTAGGACGGCCCGCCGGGGCCCGCGGAGGTCCCGGCGCGCGTCCGTCCGGTGGGGTTCCTGCGCCGGAACCGTGCCCGGGCGCCGGATCCGGGCATGGGAAGAAGATGCCAGGAGTAGCCGAACCCGTCATCAACCTCGTCCGGCGCACGACCGAGCCCGTGGCCGCGCAGACCCTGCGCTCCACGGGCGCGGCGGTGATCGCCTATGCCGTGGCGACCGCGACGCTGTCCGAGCCCGCCCCCCTGACCGCGCCGCTCACCGCGCTGCTCGTCGTCCAGGTCACCCTGTACGCCACCGTCACCATGTCGGTGAAGCGTGTGGTGGCCGTCGTCGTCGGCGTCCTCATCGCGAGCGGCTTCAGCTCCCTGGTCGGCCTGTCCTGGTGGAGCCTGGGGCTGACCATCTTCACGGCGCTGATCATCGGCAGACTGGTCCGGGTCGACGAATTCGTCCCCGAGGTGGCGATCAGCGCCATGCTCGTCCTCGGTGTCACCTCGGGAAGCGCGCGGTCCAGCATGGCGTGGGAGCGCGTGTTCGAGACGCTGATCGGCGCGGGTGTGGGCCTGCTGTTCAACCTGCTGTTCGCCCCGCCCGTGTGGGTGCAGACCGCGGGTGCGTCCATCGACGGACTGGCCCGCGAGATGGGGCAGATGTTCCGCGACCTGGGCAGCGACCTCGCCCGTCCGGTGACCGTCGCGGAGGCGGCCGACCGGCTGCACCGGGCCCGCCGTCTCGACCACGACATCGTCGAGGTGGACGCCTCCCTGCGGCAGGCCGAGGAAAGCCTCATGTACAACCCGAGGGTGCGGCAGGGGCTGCTGCACCGCGTGGTGCTGCGCACCGGTCTGGACACGCTGGAGATCTGCGCGGTCGTCGTACGGGTGCTGTCCAGGACCCTGACCGACCTCGCCAAGGACCGGGGCGACGCACCGCAGTTCCCCGTCGAGGTCGCCGCCCACATCACCGAACTGTTCGAACAGATGGCGGGGGCCATCGAGAGCTTCTCGCTGCTCATCACCACCCCGGTCGCCGCCAGCGCCGAGGAGGCCGAGGACCGGCTCACCGAAGCGCTCGACACCAGCCGCAGGACCCGCGACCTGGTGGCGGACATGCTGCTGGCCGCCGTCCAGGAACACCCCAGGAAGTGGCAGCTGCACGGGGCCCTGCTCGCAGAGGTCGACCGCATCCTGGACGAGCTGGACATCGAGAAGCGTGCCGAGCGGCTGGGCCAGGAGCTCGACCGGCGCTCGGCGTACCTGCACGAACGCCACCCCCGGGTGCTCGCGTTCCGCCGCCGCCTGGGCCTGGTGAAGGGCGAGGACCGGGAGAAGCGGGCGGAGGCCGAGGTGCGGTGACGGCGCGGGCGCCGGAGCCTCAGTCCGCCACGTCCGTGCCGATGCGCTCGACGACCCGGAACCGTTCGGCGACGATCATCGTGTCGTCGTCCACGGTGAACTCCGGGTCGCCGAGCGCGTCCCGCATCTCCTCGCTGTGCCAGAACCGCTCGTGCCCCGCCCGCCACTCGGCGACCGAGGCGTAGCCCTCGCCCTCGTCCAGCGCGTGCTGGAGATCCACGTCCGCCAGCCGGAGCACCCGGACCTCCGTCACTTCGAGTACGGCGATCTCCCGGCCGTCCGAGTCGATGAGGGCGGACCGCTCACCGACCGGGGGCAGCTCCTCCTTCTCGATCTCGTACTCCAGGAGCAGGCCGGAGGTCGACACCTTGCGCCCCTCCAGGACCGCGGCGGTCAACTCGTCGCGCAGCGGCCCCGGAAAGGCGAGCAGGAAGGGCTTGAGCGCTTCACGGTTCTCCATGGCGCCAGTCTGGCACCGGGCCGGGGTCCGGCGCGCGGCACATCTGACGGAATGGTGACGGCCGGGCGCCGCCCCTGGCGTCCGGGCACCCCGGGTGCTCGAATCAAGAGGTGAACAGTTCTTCTCCCGACGACGGCCCCGCGGACGGCCCGGACGGCGTCGGCGCCCCCGTCGGCCGCCGCGTGGTCCTGGCCATGCTGGGCCTCGGCGCCGCCGGACTCGTCGCCGCGCCGGCTTTGCAGCGGACCCTCGAATCGGGCCTGGGCGCGCTCGCCGGCAAGGACCCCACCGGGCTCACCGGCCTGCTGCCCAACGGCGGCGGCTTCCGCTACTACTCCGTCGCCTCCTCCGTACCGTCCAGGGGCGCCGCCGACTACCGGCTGCGGGTGGACGGGCTGGTCGACCGCCCGGCCACGTACACGCTGGACGCGCTGCGCGGGCTGGAGCAGACCCGCACCGTCCGGGACGTCCAGTGCGTCACCGGCTGGCGGGTTCCGGAAACGGCCTTCGAGGGCGTGCGGCTCTCCGCCCTGCTGGACGCGGCCGGCGTGCGGTCCGGGGCGAAGGCCGTCCGCTTCACCTGCTTCGACGGGACCTACAGCGAGAGCCTGACCCTCGCCCAGGCCCGGCGCGCCGATGTGCTCGTGGCGCTGCGGATGAACGACGAGCCCGTGTCGCACGCGCACGGCGGGCCGGTGCGGCTGTACGTGGCCCCGATGTACTTCTACAAGTCGGCGAAATGGCTCTCCGGGATCACCGTCACGGACTCCGTACGCCCCGGTTACTGGGAGAAGCTCGGTTATGACGTCGATGCCTGGGTCGGCCGGTCCAACGGCCGCGACGACGCCCCCACCGCCTGAAGCGGGGGGCCGGGTGCACCGGTTCGCCCGTCCGGTACGCCTGGTGCACCGGGCCACGGCCGCGCTGATGCTGCTGTGCGTGGCCTCGGCCGCCTGCCTGTACGTGCCGCAGCTCGCCGAACTCGTCGGCCGCCGCCACCTCGTGGTCACCGTGCACGAGTGGTCCGGGCTGCTCATCCCCGTACCGCTGCTCGCGGGTCTCGCGGCGCGGTCGCTGCGGGCGGACCTGCGGCGGCTCAACCGCTTCGGGCCGCACGACCGGCGGTGGCTGCGGGCGGCCCTGCGGCGCGACCGGCGGCCCGGTGCGCGGCCGGCCGGGAAGTTCAACGCCGGGCAGAAGCTGTATGCGGCGTGGATCGCCGGGGCGGTGCTCGTCATGGCGGGCACCGGGCTGCTGATGTGGTTCACCGGCTTCGCCCCGCTGGTGTGGCGCACCGCCGCGACCTTCGTCCACGACTGGCTGGCCCTCGCGGCCGGCCTGGTGCTGGCCGGGCACATCGCCATGGCGTACGCCGACCCGGAGGCACGCCGCGGCATGCGCTCCGGGTCGGTGAGCGGGGAGTGGGCCCGCCGTGAGCACCCGCTGTGGGCACCCCGAGAGCGGGCGGACGGCCGGCTAGAGGACGAGTGACAGCAGCAGGATGAAGACCAGCGAGGCCACGGAGATGATGGTCTCCATCACCGACCAGGTCTTCACCGTCTGGCCCACGTCCATGCCGAAGTACTCCTTCACCAGCCAGAAGCCGGCGTCGTTGACATGGCTGAAGAAGAGCGAGCCCGCGCCGACGGCGAGGACCAGCAGGGCCGCGTGGGAAGTCGACATGTCGGCCGCCAGCGGGGCGACCAGGCCGGCCGCCGAGATCGTCGCCACGGTCGCCGAACCGGTCGCGAGCCGGATCGCCACGGCGATCAGCCAGCCCAGCAGCAGGGCGGGGATCGACCAGTTCTCGGAGAAGTCCAGGATCATCCGGCCCACGCCCGCGTCGATCAGCGTCTGCTTGAAGCCGCCGCCCGCGCCCACGATGAGCAGCACACCGGCGATCGGGGCGAGGGACTTCTCGACGGTGGTGGAGAGCCGCCCCTTGGTGAAGCCGGCCGCCCGGCCCAGCGTGAACATGCCGACGATCACGGCCGCGAGCAGCGCGATCAGCGGCGAGCCGATCACATCGGTGACCTTCTGGAGACCCTGCTCCGGGTCGTCCACCACGATGTCGACGAGCGCCTTGACGAGCATCAGCACGACGGGCAGCAGGATGGTGGCGAGGGTGGCGCCGAAGCTCGGCCGGCGCTCCAGGTCCTCCGAGGGACGCTGCGGGATCATCTTGTCCGGCGCCTCGATGTCCACCCAGCGGGCGGCGTAACGGGAGAAGACCGGACCGGCGAGGATCACCGTCGGGATCGCGACGACCACGCCGAGGGCCAGCGTGACGCCCAGGTTGGCACCGAGCGCGTCGATCGCGACGAGCGGTCCCGGGTGCGGCGGGATGAGGCCGTGCATGACGGACAGGCCGGCCAGGGCCGGGATGCCGATGCGCATCAGGGAGTAGTTGCCGCGCTTGGCGACGAGCAGCACCACGGGGATCATCAGCACGATCCCGACCTCGAAGAACAGCGGCAGGCCGATGATCGAGGCGATGAGGACCATCGCCCACGGCATGGCCCGCTTGCTGGTCCGCGCCAGGATGGTGTCGACGATCTGGTCGGCGCCGCCGGAGTCCGCGAGCAGCTTCCCCAGGATCGCGCCGAGCGCGATGAGGACGCCGACGCCCGCGACGGTCGAGCCGAGGCCCGCGGTGAAGCTGGCTATCGTCTTCGCCGGCGCGGCGCCGGCGAAGGAACCGAGCGCCAGCGAGCCGATGGTCAGCGCGAGGAACGCGTGCATCTTGAACTTGGTGATGAGCAGGACGATGACGGCGATCCCCGCCAGGACGGCGATGCCCAGCTGGGCGTTGCCGGCCGAGGTGATCGGTTCGACGGCGTCCGCTGCCAGCATCTCGACGCTGAGACTGGTCACGGTGGTGATCCTTAACTGTCGAGCCGGCGCAGCGCGGCGACGGCTCGCTGGGTGATTTCTTCGGGGGTGCCGGAGACGTCGACCGACACGCCGGCCTCGTCGTCCTCCAGGGGCTGGAGGGTGGCGAACTGCGAGTCGAGGAGCGCGGTCGGCATGAAGTGGCCCTTGCGGGCGGCCATCCGCTCCTCGATGAGGGACCGGTCGCCGGTCAGATGCAGGAAGACGGCGCCCGGGGCCTCGGCGCGCAGCCGGTCGCGGTAGGCGCGCTTGAGGGCCGAGCTGCTGACGACCCCGCCGAGCCCCGCCCGGCCGTGCGCCCACTGCCCGATCGCGTCGAGCCAGGGCCACCGGTCCGCGTCGTCCAGCGGGGTGCCGGCCGACATCTTGGCGATGTTCGCGGGGGGATGGAAGTCGTCGCCCTCGGCGTACGGAACGCCCAGTGCGGCGGCGAGCAGGGGGCCGATCGTGGTCTTGCCGGTCCCTGCCACGCCCATCACCACGACGACGTGGGGGGTGCTCATTGCGGTGCCTCGCTGTCTCTGCGATGTCTTCCTCGACATCGGTCCGTCGCGCCACTGAAACCTATACGTACGACTTATTCAAGAGGGTGTGACATAAACGTCGTACTTAACGGCTCCGGGGGGCGCCCCGTACCCTGGGGCCATGACCACACCTGCCCAGGGGCTCCACACGCATGTCCTGGACGCCCTGGGCCTGGAGATCGCCGCCGGGGAGCACGCGCCCGGCCAGGTGCTGCGCACGGACGAGCTGGCGCAGCGCTTCGACGTCTCGCGCACGGTGGTCCGCGAGGTGGTCCGGGTCCTGGAGTCCATGCACCTGGTCGAGTCCCGACGCCGGGTCGGCGTGACCGTACGGCCGGCCGAGGCGTGGAACGTGTACGACCCCCAGGTCATCCGGTGGCGGCTGGCCGGCGCGGACCGCCCCCGCCAGCTGCGCTCACTGACCGTGCTGCGCTCCGCCGTCGAACCGGTCGCCGCCTCGCTCGCCGCCCGCCACGCCACCCCCGAGCAGTGCGCCGAGCTGACCGAGCGTGCCCTCGGCATGGTCGCCACCTCGCGGGGCCAGCAGCTGGAGGGCTACCTGGAACACGACATCGCCTTCCACCGCATCGTCCTCAACGCCTCCGGCAACGAGATGTTCGCGCGCCTGGGCGACGTGGTCGCCGAGGTCCTGGCCGGCCGCACGCACCACCAGGTGATGTTCGAGGACCCCGACCCGGCGGCCGTCACCCTGCACGTACGGCTCGCCGAGGCCGTGCGCGAGGGCGACGCGGCCGAGGCCGAGCGCCTGACGAAGGAGATCGCCGTCGGCGCCCTGCACGAGCTGGACGTTCTCGCGCCCTGAGACCGGCGGACACCCCGCACGGCGTACGGTGGCCCGTGATCGATCCCGGGAAATCCGGGAGCACCGGTCTCAGCGAAGAGTCGGGAAAAGGGAGTCCACGGGAATGCCGCAGCACGTACAAGGGGTCATCGCGCCGGGGAAGAACGAACCGGTCCGCGTCGAGACGATCGTCATTCCGGACCCCGGCCCCGGTGAGGCCGTGGTGAAGGTCCAGGCGTGCGGCGTCTGCCACACCGACCTGCACTACAAGCAGGGCGGCATCAACGACGAGTTCCCCTTCCTCCTCGGCCACGAGGCCGCGGGCGTCGTGGAGTCCGTCGGCGAGGGCGTCACCGATGTGGCCCCGGGCGACTTCGTGATCCTCAACTGGCGTGCGGTGTGCGGCCAGTGCCGCGCCTGTCTGCGCGGGCGCCCCTGGTACTGCTTCGACACGCACAACGCGAAGCAGAGGATGACCCTGCTCGACGGCACCGAGCTGTCCCCGGCCCTGGGCATCGGCGCCTTCGCCGAGAAGACCCTCGTCGCCTCCGGCCAGTGCACCAAGGTCGACCCGGAGGTCGCCCCCGAGGTGGCAGGGCTCCTCGGCTGCGGCGTCATGGCGGGCATCGGCGCCGCCATCAACACCGGCCACGTCGGGCGCGGCGACTCGGTCGCCGTCATCGGCTGCGGCGGCGTCGGCGACGCCGCGATCGCGGGCGCCCGGCTGGCCGGCGCGGCGAAGATCATCGCCGTGGACATCGACGACCGCAAGCTGGAGACGGCGAAGTCGATGGGCGCCACCCACACCGTCAACTCCCGCTCCACCGACCCCGTCGAGGCGATCCGCGAGCTGACCGGCGGCAACGGCGCCGACGTCGTCATCGAGGCCGTCGGCCGCCCGGAGACGTACAAGCAGGCCTTCTACGCCCGCGACCTCGCCGGCACCGTCGTCCTCGTCGGCGTCCCCACCCCCGAGATGCGGCTCGAACTCCCGCTGCTCGACGTCTTCGGCCGCGGCGGCTCGCTCAAGTCCTCCTGGTACGGCGACTGCCTGCCGTCCCGCGACTTCCCGATGCTCGTCGACCTGCACCGGCAGGGCCGCCTGGACCTCGCCGCGTTCGTCACCGAGACCATCGGCCTCGGCGACATCGAGCAGGCCTTCGGCCGGATGCACGACGGCGACGTGCTGCGCTCGGTGGTGGTGTTCTGATGACCGCCCGCATCGACCACCTCGTCACCTCCGGCACCTTCGCCCTCGACGGCGGCGAGTGGGACGTCGACAACAACGTCTGGATCGTCGGCGACGACACCGAGGCCGTCGTCATCGACGCCGCCCACGACGCCACCGCCATCGAGGACGCCCTCGGCGGCCGTACGCTGCGCGCCATCATCTGCACCCACGCGCACAACGACCACATCGACGCCGCCCCGGCCCTCGCCGACGCCACCGGCGCGCCGGTCCTGCTCCACCCGGACGACCTGCCGCTGTGGAAGCAGACCCACCCGGACCGGGCGCCCGACGGCGAACTGACCGACGGCCAGGAGATCACCGTCGCGGGCACCACGCTGACGGTGCTGCACACCCCGGGCCACGCGCCGGGCGCGGTCTGCCTGTACGCCCCCGAGCTGGCCACCGTCTTCACCGGGGACACGCTCTTCCAGGGCGGGCCCGGCGCCACCGGCCGGTCCTTCTCGTCCTTCCCGGTGATCGTCGACTCGATCAGGGACCGGCTGCTCACCCTCGACCCGGCGACCGAGGTACGCACCGGGCACGGCGACTCCACCACCATCGGCGCGGAGGCCCCGCACCTGGACGAGTGGATCGCCCGGGGACACTAGGGCCCTTCCGGCCACGCGGAGAGCCGCAGCCCGCTCTCGAAGCGGTGCGGCTCTCCGGTGACCGGGTCGGTGAACTCCAGCACCCTGGCCAGGAGTTGCAGCGGGTGCGAGAAGTCACCGGGCGCGGCGTCCGGCAGGACCGCCGGATAGACCGGGTCGTTGACCAGCGGCAGGCCCAGGCTGTTCATGTGCACCCGCAGCTGGTGGGTGCGGCCGGTGGCGGGCAGCAGCCGGTAGCGGCCGAGCCCCTGCCGGTGCTCCAGCAGCTCGATCCGGCTCTCGCTGTTCGGCTCCCCGGGCTCCTCGCGCGCGGCGAGCACCCCGCGCTCCTTCACGATGCGGCTGCGCACCGTACGCGGCAGCACGAGCGAGGGATCGTACGGGGCCACCGCCTCGTACTCCTTGCGCACCCGCCGGTCCCGGAACAGCGTCTGGTAGGCCCCGCGCTCCCCGGGCCGCACCACGAACAGCACCAGCCCCGCCGTCGCCCGGTCCAGCCGGTGCGCGGGCTGCAACCGCGGCAGGTCCAGGTCGCGGCGGAGCCGGGCCACCGCCGTCTGGGTGATGTGCCGGCCGCGCGGCATCGTCGCCAGGAAATGCGGCTTGTCCGCGACCACCAGATGCGTGTCCCGGTACACCACACCCACCGGGAACGGCACCGGCTCCTCCGGGGCGAAGTCCCGGTGGAACCACAGGTAGCGGCCCGCCGTGTACGGCTCGTCGCCGAGGACCGGGCCCTGCGTGGAAACGAAGCGGCCGCCCGCGAGCAGCGCCTCCACCCGGTCCGCGCCGATCGCCCCGGCGAACCGGTCCAGCAGATGGTCCCGGACCGTCGCCCACCGCCCCTCCGGGTCGGCCGGGAGCCGCACCCGGACCGGGTCGACGCCGTCGCGCTGGGGGAGCGGCGACGGCGGCGGCTTCGCCCGGCCCCTCACCGGGGGCTCCCGCCCGGCACCGGAATGCTGATCGTTCTCATGGTGCCGGGCATCCTTTCACGGGCCCCGGGGTGACTCAGGACGCCGGCGACGTCAGCTTCTGCGGGGCGCAGCCGATCCGCCGGGCCTCCGCCTCCGCGTACGCCGGCAGCAGGTCGCGGGTGAACGTGAACCGGCCGCCCTCGTCCGTGGGGCGCAGCTGCTCCAGGACGAACATCACCTGGCCGGTCTGGCAGACGGCCCGGTACACCGCGCGGTTCCCGCCGATCCGCCCGTAGCCCCCGGACCCCTTGACGGGCGAGCCGGAACGCAGCGCGTCCCAGGAGTAGATCTCGGCCAGGGCCGGGTCCTCCACCGTCGTCAGCCGCACGGACGCCTCCCGGAAGCTGCTCCCCGCCTCGCAGACCCGGGCCGGGCCGCCCGCGCCGCCCACCCGGGACTCCCTCAGATCCTTGCGGTACGCCGCGGGCAGCGTGAGGCCCTTGATGCCGCAGAACGCGGACGCTTCGGTGTCGTCCCACTCCACCGGCGCGGGCAGGTTACGCGGCTCCTGATAGGTGCCGGAGCAGCCGAACTTGTCGATGACCCCGTTGGCCGCGTCGATGAGCGCCCCGGTCAGGGCGTTGCGGTCGCGCAGGTTGTACTCGGAGGAGACCTCGAAGCCCGCCCGGCCCATGCCGGCCTCCACCACCGTGGGCCCGGTGAACTCGTCGCGCCCCGTGCAGGCCTGCGGCAGGGCGATCCAGGCGCGCGAGGGGGACACCATGCCGGGCAGTCCGTCGCCGAGCCACACCATGCCCGAGGAGAGGAACTCGGCGGGCCAGTCCTGGGCGTCGGTGCCCCGCAGTCCGTCCAGCCGGCGCACGCTCACGGTCACCTGGCGGAGGGCCCGGTCACCGTCGTAACTGGTGATGCGGCACTGGCCGTACGCACCGCCGTCGCCCATCGGGTCGGTGCGCAGCGCCTGCTCGTCGACCTCGGTCCTGCGGTCGCCGAACAGCGCGTCGACGGAGCCGGAGCGCAGCGAGTCCCAGCAGGGCGAGGGCCCCAGCAGCGGAAACGTGTCCGTGCGCCAGGCGACCGTACCGGCGCCGACGAGCGCCCCGGCCAGCGCGGCGGCGGTGGCGGCCCGTGCGGTACGGCTGCGCAGCAGCCGGCGGACGAACGAGGGCCGGGGGGACTCCGGCGGGGCGGGGTTCCCGGGGACGGCGGCGGCCTGTCCGTGCTCCGCCTCGGCTCCGGTGTCCGTCATGGGGTTCTCCTCGTTCACGCGTCCTCACCGCTCCCGCACCCGATGCGCTTGCCCACGGACTCGACGAAGCGGTCGAACACCCGCTGGTCGGAGGGGCGGCCGCGGTCCTGGAGACCCGCCTCCACCCGCCCGTAGAACACCGTCTGCCGCCCGCCGCAGCCGCGGCGCACCAGCCCCTGCTCCGCGCCCTCCGGCAGGCCCTTGAACAGGTCCACCAGCCGGCTCCGGTTGGCCATCACGTACTGCGCGGACGGCTCGTCGGGCATCCGCCGGGTCTTCCACACCACCGAACACGTCTGGAGCCGGTCGGTGACCGCGCCCACCTGCTCCTTGTAGCGGGAGCCCTCGCCGTAGTCGAAGCTCATCCCGGGGATCCGGCACAGCGGTGACGCGGCGGACTCCTCGTCCTCGGCCACCGTCACCATCGGGGAGCTGCTGCGCAGAGGCTGTGCGGGTGCACATCCGGCCTTTTCCATACCGGTGTTGGCGGCGTCGAGCAGCATCCGCAGGACATCGGCGCGGGTACCGATCGTGAACGGCATGGCGACCTTGCCGAGATGGCCGTCGCCGGTGCTCTCGCCGCGGATCGTCACCACGGTCGGCCCGCCGTCCCGGTCGCAGGACGACGGCAGCACCAGCATGCCCCGGTCCTCGGCGACCAGCCCTTCGAGCCCGTCGGGCAGCGGGGACGCCGATCCGTGGAAGTACCGGGCCAGCCAGTCCCGGTGCTCCTTCACCTCGGCGGGGACGGGCCCGTACTCCAGGGTCACCGACTCCTCGAAGGTCAGCGGCTCGTCGGAGTCGTCGTCCTCGACCTCGGAGCTGACGGACACCGTGCAGGTCCCGTGCGGGCGGGCGGCCGAGGGTGCCGCGGACTGGGTGGAGCCGCGCTCGGAACCGGACTTCCCGAGCGTCTCGTCGCCCAGGAAGAAAGGTCCGCTGTTCTGCTCCCACGCGCCCCAGCAGTAGCTGTCACGGAACGGCCAACTGTCCGTCTTCCACAGGGCGGTGCCCGTCGCCAGCACCGCCGCGGTCACCACCCCGGCGATGACCGAGGTCCGTCGCCTGCCGATGTCCATCACATTCCCCCTGGCAAACAGTAAAGATCACATAAAACGACGATGCTACGACGTCGGTGACCGCCCGGGAGAAGAGGGGTGAAGAACCGGTTCGTCAGGGGGTGTTGTCCGAGATCGCCCGCCCATCCGTCCGAACCCTGACCCCGGCGCCCGCCGTTGTGTCACCATGACGCCTCCGGAGGCGGGCGCCTGTGGTCAGTGACCGTGCGCGGAGGGTGACTCCTCCGGGCGGCGTACCGGGACCGAGCAGCGAGGGGGTCGGGGTTTGGCGAGTGGAACCGGAGTGGTGTGCCCGGTGTGCGCGATGCCGGACACGGGCGGGCCGGAGTGCGCCGGCTGCTCCTGGCGGATGTGGGACGACCCGGTCCTGGGCGCCCTGACCGACGACGACCGGGAAGCCGCCCGGACCGCCCTGCGCACCGCCCAGCACACCTGGGACCTGCGCGCCGCGACGCTCTCCCAGGGCGACGCGGAGGGCTTACGGCGGATCGCCCCGCTGCTGCGGGCCGGACCGGCGGACCCCGCGAACCCCGTGCCGCTCCCCGAGGACTCCTTACCCCCGCACGACTCCGCCCGCTGGCAGCAGATCCTCACGGACCTGGTCGACGGCCGCATCCCCGACGTGGTGTTCGCCGAGTTCACGCCCGACCGCGTGCGCGTGATCCGGGCCGCCGCCGACAGCAGCGGCATCCCCCGGCAGACCGACGCCGGAAGCACCGACTGGGGCCGGCTCCTGCCCGTCCTCGAGGGCGAAGCGGAACCGCGCAGGTTCCGGCTCGCCGGAGGTATCGGCACCCAGGAGCCCCTGGAACGCGCCGAGTTCGACGCGGCCCTCACACAGTGGCTGCGCACCCACCCCGCGCTCTCCCGGGCCCGCACGCTCGTGATGCTCGGCCGCCGCAGCGGCTGGGTCCTGCTCGACCGGGCCGCCGCCCTGCTGCGGTCCCTCCACCGCCCGAGCGCCGAGATCGGCCCCGGGCCCGGCGAAGCCGCCGGGATCCCCGGCACGGACACCGAGGACGCGGTGCGCGCGGCGCTGCGGACGGCGCCGCTGGCCGTCGACCACTCCCTCCTGCTCGCCCGCGTGGACCGCCGCACCGGCGAGGTGCACGCCCACACCCAGGTCCTCTTCCCGGCCGGATCACGGCTGCGGCGCGGCGAGACCGCGACCGCCGAGATCACCGTCTACGGAGGACTCGCCGCCCGCGCCCCGGTCCTGCTGCCCGTCCTCGCCGGCGCACCGGGGGCGGACGGCAGCGGAGCGGTGACCCTGTCCGCGCGGCGGACGGCGCTGGCCGCCTTCGCCCCGGCCCGGCTGGCGTTCGTCCTGCACGGCCCCGGCGAGGTCACTCCGGACGAGGGCGCCGCACCCGGCACCGCCCGCCCGGAGGGCCACGCACGGGGCGAGTTACCGGACATCCCCGCCCTGCTGGGGAGCCTGCCCCGGCGCGTCATCCACCCGCCCGCCCTGGAGGTGTTCCTCACCGTCGAGATGAGCGGCACCGGCCCGGCGGAGACCGGCGAGCGGCTCACGTTCGTCCGGGACGTCATCGCCGCCCTGGACCGCCGCCACGGACCGGGCCTGCGCGTCGGCGTCGTCGGCCACTACGACCACGCCGTCCACGAGAACCGCTACGGGCCCCGCCCCGTGCTTCTGCGGCGCGCCCCGGCCGGACCCGCCCGCACCGCCCTCGCCGAGCTGACCGGCTGGCGGCCCGCACGGCGCGAACAGGACACCGCCTCCTCACTGGAGGACGCCCTGAAGGAAGTGGGGCGGCTCGTGAAGGACCGGGCCCGCCCGGCGCGCCTCCCGCACACCGAACGCGTCCTGCTCGTCGTCGGCCGCCGCCCGCCCGGACTGCCCGAACAGCACGAGGTGGTGCCCTCCTGCCCCCTGGGCGCCGACTGGCGTGCCGAACTCGACGCCCTGCACGCCCGGGGGGTCCGCGTCATGGCGCGGGCGGACCGGGAGACCGGGCCCGGGAAGCCCGGCCCCGTACAGCACTACGCCCTGTCCGCCTGGGACGCCCTCGGGGCCGGCGGCTCGTTCCGCCCCGGCGCCGACACGGCGGACGACGTGGCCGACGCCCTCGCCCCTCCCTGGCAGTGGGACGGCCTGCCCTGCCCGCTGGCCCTCGCGACCCCGCTGCTGTGACCGACCGCTCCGGTACGAGGAGAGAGACATGAACGATCCGTACTACGACCCCAACGAGCCCCCGCAGGACGCGGTCGGGCCGTCCGAACCGCCGGGCCCCGCCCCCTCGTCCTCCGATCCCGAAGCCACCACGGCACCCTGGGGCACCCTCCCGCAGCAGCCCGACCCCGTCCCCGACTACCGGCAGGCCTCGTACTCGGCGATGGACGGCAACCTCGAACCGATGCCCATCCCGGTCGCCCCCACGGGCGTGGAGAACCCCGCCTCCGAGCGCGTCCGCATCGGGCTGTGGGGCGCGCCCCGCTCCGGCAAGACGACGTACCTCGCCTCCATGGCCATCGCGGCGATGCAGCAGCAGCGCCACAGCCGCTCGAACTGGGTCATCGGCGGGATGAACCCCGAGTCCATCGAATTCCTCAGTGACGGCGTCAACCGGCTGGCGATCCGCCGCCTCTTCCCCGAGGCCACCGTGGGCCTCCAGCCGCTCTCCTGGTCCTTCCAGGGCGACGAGCCCAAGGCCGGACCGTTCAGGAAGAGCCGGGAGACCGGCTTCATCCTGGAGGTGCAGGACGTCACCGGCGAGGCGTACCGGGGCGACGAGGCCAACGCCCTGCGGCCCAGGGTGCTGGACCAGCTGGCCCGCTCCCAGGGGCTGATCTACCTCTTCGACCCGCTGCTCGACAGCCAGCGGGCCAGCGAGGGGCTCAACTTCCTCTACTCGATGCTCAACGAGCTGAACGCCCGGGTCCGGGACGCCGGGAAGCTCTACCGCAACCGGCTGCCGCACCATGTCTCGGTCTGCATCACCAAGTTCGACCACCCCGAGGTGTTCCGCCCCGCCGTGGAGGCGGGCTGGGTCACGCAGAGCCTGGAGGGCAACCGGCTGCCCCGCGTCCCCGACGAGCAGGCCGCCCGCTTCTTCCAGTGGATGTGCGACGACGTGCGCGGCGCCGGTGCCCGCCTGGTGCGCGACGGCCTGGCGAACTTCTTCCACCCGTCCCGCATCTCGTACTACGCCACCTCCGCCATCGGCTTCCGGCTCAACCCGCAGAACATCTTCGACTACCGCAACTATCTGAACGTCGAGCTCATCGAAGGCGTGCCCCACATCTGCACCTCGCCCGTGCCCATCAACGTCCTGGAACCGCTGATCGACCTCGAAAAGCGCATCCGGTCCAGCGGCACGAAGCTGTGGCAGCGGTGAGCGAGGACCGGGGCGCGGTGCCGCTGCCCGCCGACTGGGCCGTCCTGGGCAAGCAGCCGGGCCGCGGCATGGGGTACGAGGTCCTGGACGGCAGCCTGCCGGGGAACAGGGCCCAGCGCTATCTGTGGAGCGCCACCACCGGCACCCCGGATGTCCGCGATCCGGCCGGCAGCCTGCCCTGGCGGGTCTTCCTCAGCACCGCGGACGGCGAGGACCGGCCCGTCTGCGCGGTGGTCGACACCACCTGGGACGGCTCCAAGGACGCCACCGGCACGCCCAGTTACACCTGGCGGCTGCTGCTCGCCGAATGGCAGCCCGCCAGCCGCGCCGGGGTGACCTGGACCTCGCTCGACCGGGCCGCCGCGCGCGCCGAGACCCATCCCGGCGCGGAAGCCGTCCTGCACGCCGAGCGCACCCCGGCCGCCGAACTCGCCGCCACCGTCGACCGGCTGGGCTTCGAGTGGGCCGCAGCCATGGCCGCCCTCCTGCTGGACGGCCGCCACCTCGTCATCACCGCCCCGCGCGGCGGCACCCTCCCGGACATCGACGAACGGGTCCGGGTCCTCGACGCGATCTGCGCCCTGCTCCCGTACGGCTGCCGCACCTGGCTCAGCGGCGCCACCTGGGCCGGGAAGACCGAGCACGCCCTGCGGCTGGTGTTCGCCGGGTCCGCGCGCACCGGGCAGACGGAGACGCCGCTCGCCACCGGACGGCCCCCGGCCCCCGGCAGTGACACCGCCCGCGTCTACCTCGCCGAACTCGCACGGGTCCGGGCCAAACGGGAGTCGACCGCCGACGTCATCGCCCACCTCCTCGCCGCCACCGCGCCCGTCCCGTTGCGCGAAGGCGCCGACGCGGTACGCGTCCTGCGCGAACTCGACCTCCTGGACTCCGTCCTGGACGCCGTACGGCAGGGCAGGGGCCAGGTGGAGGAGGTCGGCCGGCTGCTCGCCCTGCACGCCCTGGAGACCCTGGACGAGGGACGGCAGCAGGAGCTGGTCACCTTCCTCGCGGACAGCGCCGCACTCCCCGACGACGGCACAGCGAAGGCCCTGCTCGCCCGCCACTGGACGCCGCGCATCCCGGACCTGCTGGCCGCCGAGGTCCTCGCGCGGCCCGCGTCCCAGGAGACGTTCACCCGGGCCAGGGCGTATCTGCGCCTGATGCAGGGGCTGGAGGGCCCCACCCGCCCCACGGCGTTCGGCCGCCTCTTCACGGCGCTGGCGACGGCGCCCGGCTACGCCCCCGACTGGGCCGGGCAGCTCGCCTACATGGTGGAGAAGGAGTACGGATACTCCACCGAGGCGGTCGACCGGGTCCTCATCGGCGTCCCGGCGGCCGGACTCGCCTGGGTACGGGGGCTGTTCAGCAACCGGGCCCGCGAACTGGGGCCGCTGGACCGCCTGCTGGCCCTGGCAGCCGCCCCCGGGAGCGGCCCGGTCCCCGGCTGGCTGCGCTTCGCCGGCGCGCTCACCGGGCACCACGCCGCGGCCGGGGCCACCGAGGCCGACGCCGCCGCGTTCCTCGGGGACAAGGAGGACGCCTGGCGCAGCGCGCTGGAGACCGCCCGGGACCACCGGCAGCCCGGGGTCATCGGCCCCCTGTGGCCGGTCCTGCGCCGGGTCCTCCTCGGCGGCCGGCCGTCCGCACTGCCCGCGCTCCTGGAGGAGCTGGCACCCCCCGGCGCACCCGGACTCGCGCCGGAGACCGCCGCCGCCGCCGACCTGCTGTCGCTGCTCGGCCGGCCGGCGGGGCCCGGAGGCCGCCCGGCGGCCCCGCTGCGCCGGCTGCGCGGGATCACCGACGGCGCCCCCGCCCTCGACCGGTACGCCCACGCGCTCGTCGCCCGCACCGAAGGCGACTCCGCGCTGCGGGACGACGCCATCGAGGCCCTTCTCGGGGACCGGCCGGACCCCGTGCACGGCTGGCCCGTCCTCTCCCGGTGGATGCAACAGGTGCCCAGCACCCAGATCACCGTGTGCGAAGGGCTGTCCCAGCGGCTCAGGACCCCGGAGTACGCCCGCTGGCTCGACCTCGACCTGTCCGAGAACCTGCTGGCGGACCTGGACCGCCGGGGACACGGCTGGCTGGGGGCGGTGCGGCAGTTGAGACTGGCCGTCACCGCCGAGGCCGAACTGAACGAACTGGCCGGGATCATCATCAGCGGCTGTCCGCATCGTGCCTTCACGGGCCGCCTGCTGGACGAGGTCGCCGCCCTGCTGAGCCGCTGCGGGGCCGAGTTCGCCTTCGCGCTGACCATGGACCTGGACCGGCAGCAGCCCGGTATCGGCCTCGCCCTGTACGAGGCGCTGGGCCGGGACACCCGGTTCGAGGAGCTGCGCGCCCGGCTGATGCGCTTCAGCAGGCTGGAGGAGGAGCGGCACCGCCGGATCATCGGCGCCCTGAGCCGCTCCGCCGTACCCACCGCCGGCCCGGCCCACGCCCCGTACCAGCAGCGGCCCTTCCCACCCGCGGCCCCGCCGGCCGCGCCCCCTCCGCAGGGTGCGCACCAGGGACCGGGCGCGCCTCCCGCACACCCGGGCCCCGGCGGGCACCCGGGCCCCGGCCCCCACCAGCCGCCCGGTGCCCCGCCCGCGTCCCCGCCGCCCCAGGGCCCCGACGGTCACCCCGCCTACCCGCCCGCCTCCGCGTACCCGGAGGAGCGCTCGCCCTGGTGGCACCCCGGCCGGTTCAAGAACCGGGGGCGCCCATGACGGCCCCGGGACACGCCCTGGCGATCGACGCGGGCTCGCGGTACGTCCGCCTCGCCCGCGTCGGCCCCGGCGGCGCACCCGAACCGGTCGAACTGGAGGGCGCGGTGCCCGGCGAGGGGCTGCCCGTGCCCGGGTCCGCGGCCGGTGACCGGGGCGCCGCGCTGCGCGCCGCGTACGACGCCTACCTCCGGCACCACGACGCCCCGCACCGGCTGCTCGTCGTCGTCCCGCAGCACGACCGGGCCGCCCACGCGCGCCGCGCCGCCGACGCACTCGCCGCACCGCCCGGCGCGGGACCTGCACCCGACGTGCGCACGCTGGCCACCCCGCACGCCGTGCTCGCCCTCCTGCGCCACACGGGCGGTGCCGCCCCCGGCCGGTACGCGGTGTGCGACCTCGGCGCGGCGGCGGCCGAGGTCTCCGTGTGCACGGTGACACCGGGCGCGGTGGCCGTCGCCGCCACGTCCCGGCACGCCCCCGACGACGGCTACGGCACCGGCTTCGACACGGCCCTCCTGACCCGGGCCGGGCTCCCCCCGGACGAGGACCACCGCCGCGCCCTGGCCGCCGTCCGGGCCGAGCCCGGCGCCGCCCGCCGCCTCGGCCTCGTCCTCGACCGGGCCGCCCGCGACCCCGGCCGCTTCGAGGCCACCGCCGTCCACCACGTGGCGGGCCGCCCGGTCACCGCCGGCGCGGTCCGCTCCGCGCTGCCGCTGCTGACGGACGGCCTGGACCGGGCGCTGGCCGAGGCGCTGGGCCCCGGCCGGGACACCCCGCTCGCCCTGGTCGGCGGCGTCGCCCGACTCGGCCCCCTGCGCCCCCACCTGGACGGCGCCGGCCGGCCGCTCACCGCGCTGCCCGAGGGCACCGACCCGGCCCACGCGGCGGTCCTCGGCGCCGCGCTCGTCGCCGCCGGCCGCGTCGACCCGGCCGACCGCTACCCGTACGAGGTGCGGGTCGGCGCCCACCGCACCGAGGCGGGCCACCCGGCCGACAGCGAACTGCTCGTCAGCGCCGCCGGGACGCTGGAACCGGGCGGGCCCGTCGTCTTCGCCGAGGCGGACGGGCGGCGGATCGGCGTACGCACCCGGGCGGACCACCCGGTGCGCGTGCGGGTGGGCGCCCCCGGAGGCGGCGCCGGCACACCCGTCCGCACCCTCACCCTGCCCGGCGGCGACGCGACGGACCGCTTCCACGTGGGCGTCCGGATCGCCGCGGACGGAACGGCCGCCCTGGTCCTGCACCCCCTGGGCGCCGGATCACCCGGGGCCTTCCCGCTGGGCATCCTGCCGGCCGACATCGGCACCGACTCCAAGGAAGTGGGCTCGTGAACCACCCCGCCCCCGCGCCCGAGGCCCCGCCGGGACCGCACCCGGCACGCCCGCACGGCCGAGGCCTGGTCCGGCAGTGCGCCGCGCTGCTCGCCGCCGCGTTTCTGGTGGCCCTGCCGGCCGCCCCCGCGCAGGCCGCGCCCGCCGCCCCCGGGCCGACCCGCGCCGAGATATACCGCGCGCTCGAACTGGACCGGGAGCCCGCCGACTACGTGATCCTCGTGGACACCTCCGGGTCCATGACCAAGGAGGGCCGGTACAACACGGTCCGGTCGACGCTGCGCCCCTTCCTGGACGGGCTCACGGCCGAGGACCACGTCGCGCTGTTCACGTTCGACTCCCGGACCGAGGCACGGTACGTGGGCGCGGCCGGCGACACCTCGAAGATCATCGCTTCCCTCCCCGGCACTCCCACCCCGGACGGCGACACCGACATCGGGGCCGCCCTGGACGCCGCCCTGAAGGAGGTGGCACGCGACGACGCGTCCCCGGTCGCCTCGGTCGTGCTCCTCACCGACGGCGAACACCGCCCCGCCGCCCACTCCCGCTACCCCAAGGCCTCGGGCCCCGCCTGGGACGCGCTCGGCAAGCGGGCGCAGGCGGTCGCCGGCCGCACCGAACTCGCCGGATACGCCATCCCGCTGGGCGGCGGCGCGACCGGCGCCGGCCTCCTCGCGGACGTCGTCCCCGACACCACCGTGCTCCGGCCCAAGGGCATCCAGGACCTCGGCGCCTACCTCGCCAGGGCCGGCGACCGCACCCGCGCCCGCAAGGCCGCGCGGCTGCTCGCACCCGACACCGGCAAGGGCGTCACCGCCACCTGGGAGGACGGCGACGCCCTCGACCTCGGCGACGGTTCCGCCACCCGGAAGCTCACCCTGCGCTCGACGACCGCCCATGTCCCGCTGACCGTCAGCGGCCTGCGCGCCTCCGTCACCGGCCCGGACCTCACCGTGGATGGGCTGCCCGGCCAACTCGCCCTGGAACCCGGAGAGTCCAAGACGTACACGCTCACCCTGCACGGCCGGCTGAGCGCCGGCGGGCTGCCCTACCGCAGGACCGAGGACGCGCGCGCCACCCTCCACCTGGCCGGCCGGGTCACCTCCTCCTGGCAGCAGCCCCTCGCCCCCGACATCGAGCTGAGGACCCCACCGGCGGTCCATGTCCGGAAGGCGGAGGTGCCGCTGCGGGCGAGCGTGGGCTCCGCCGCCTTCCTGCCCCTCCTGGGGGCCGCCGTCGTGCTCGCCGTCCTCGCCGGCTGGCTGGCCTGGCGGCGGGTGAACCGGCCGCCGCTGCGGGGCGTGCTCCTGCTGGCGACCCCCTTCGGCGGACCGCTGCCCGAACGCATCGAACTGCGGGGCCGCAGGATGGCGCTGCGCCCGGTCTCGACCGGCGGCCGGGGCACCGTGCACGGCAGGCGCAGGCCGACGGGCGAGGGCCCCCGCACCGAGCTGCACATCCGGTTCTCCCCGGACGGCACCGCCGCCCGCGAGAGCGGCGCGGTCTGCGCACCGGGCGGCGAAGTCGTCGTCGGCGGCGTCTCCTTCACCCATCTCGCCGAGCCGGCCCGCGCCGCCCAGGCCCCGGCCGCCGGATGGCCGGGATGACCGCCGCCGCGCTGAACGTGGCGGCCACCCGCGTCGGCACCGAGGCACTGGGCCCCGGGGTGCGGTCGGCGCTCTGGGTGCAGGGCTGCCCGTTCAGCTGTGCCGGGTGCATGGCGCCCGACTGGATCCCCTTCCGGCCCGCCCGGCGGGCCGGCCCTGCGGAACTGGCCCGGGAACTGCTGGCCGACGAGCGGGTGACCGGGCTGACCTTCTCCGGCGGCGAGCCGATGGCCCAGGCGGCCGGCCTCGCCGAAGTCGCCCGGCTGGCCCGGGAGATCCGCGACGTCTCGGTCATCTGCTTCACCGGCCACCGGCTCGAACGGCTCCGCACCCGCCCCCCGGACCCCGGCGTCCCCGCGCTCCTCGCCGAGGTGGACGTCCTCGTCGACGGTGTGTACGTGGCCGCCCTGGACGACGGACGCGGCCTGCGCGGCAGCACCAACCAGCGCGTCCACCACCTCACCGGCCGCCTGGCCGGAGCGGATTACGACTTCGAGCACCGCACCCGGTCCGCCGAGATCGCCGTCAACGGCCCGGAGGCGCTGCTCATCGGCGTACCGCCGCCCGGCCTGCTCGACGCCTTCGACCTCGCGGTCGACGCGGTCCGCACCCGTACCACGACCCCCGTGAGAGGACAGGAACACGATGAGCGGTAGGAAACGCATCCAGGTCGACGAGTCGGAGTGGTACCGCATCCAGCGCAAGGCCCAGCAGCTCAAGGACGTACAGCGCAACATCCCCGAGCTCATCGACGAGGTGCGCCGGAAGACCGGCGAGGACCTGGACCGGGTCTTCGCGCGCGTCGAGGAGCGCCAGCAGCGGCACGAGACGGTCGTCCAGGGCCTCAGCGAACAGGCCCGCCGCCTGGAGGCCGACACCGCGCGCCGGCTCCGCGACCAGGCCGCCGAGGTGCGCGGGGCGCTCGCCGCGTCCGCCGGGCAGATCCGCGAGGAGACCCGGCAGCGCCTCGCACAGCAGCAGGAACAGGTCCGCCGGGCCATCGCCGAGGAACGCGCCGAACGGCGCGCCGAGACCGCCCGGCTGGCCCAGGAGATCGGCGAGCTCACGCAGGACCGCGTCCGCGCCGGCCGTACCGTACGGACCTGGCTGGGCGACGCCCGCGCGATGGCGGCCGACCTCACCGAGGCCGGGCTCCACGAGCGCTACGCACCGGGCGAGCTCGACCGCCTCACCGGCCGGCTCGCCACCGCCGAACAGAACGCCGCCGAGGGCAGGTTCGACGCGGCCCTCGCGATCGTCCAGGAGACCTACCACTCGCTGAGCGAACTGCGGGCCGACACCGAACAGCGCGAACTGGAGCGCTGCACCGCCCAGATGGCGGCGATCGACGCCCTGGCCACCGTCGCCGGCGAGATCGAGGGCAGCCGGGAACAGCCCGTCACCGGCCCCGACGGGGCGGTCCTGCCCGACTACACCGTGGACGTCGCCTACTGGTCCGACGGCGACTGGGACCGGCTGCACACGGAGGCCGCCGAGATCCTGACCCGCGCCCGGGACGACGCGACGGGCACCGACGAACTGCTCCATCTGCGGGACCGGGAGGCACCCCGCCTGGAGGAGGAGCTGGGCGACACCGTCGGCCGGGCGACCATGCGGCACCTGGCCTCGCAGCTCCGGGTGAATCTCGCCGACACCGTGGCCCACACCCTCTCCACCCTGGCCTACTACGACTTCGTCGACGGCGAGTACGAGAACGCCGACCCCCGGGGCTCGTACTACGCCAAGCTGCGCCACGAGAACGGCAACGAGATCGTCCTCGACATCTCGCAGGCCTCGCCCGACTCCGGCGAACAGGTGGTGCGGGTCCTCTCCTACGACTACGACAGCACCTCCGAGGAACAGCTCCGCGACCGCGCCGAGGCCGTCCGGCGGGCCCTCGCCGAGGACGGCCGGGCGGTGCCGGCCGCCCCGGAGTCCGAGCCCGGCACCCCCGACCGCGGCTTCCTGGACATCGAGGCCCACCGGCGGCGCGGGGAGCGGGCCCGGCGCGGGGAGCCGGGGAGCGGCGGATGACCCGGCTGAACAAGCCGGCACGCGCCGCCGCCGGGCCGGTCGTGGAACGCCTCGACGCGGCGGCGCTGCGCGGCGGCGAGCCGTTCACCATCCTCTACGGGCCCGGCGCCGGCGACATCTTCGTGGACACCGCCTACCAGGTGTGCCGGCTGGAGGAGGCGCTGTGGCGGCTGCTGCGCGCCGAGGGCTACGAACGGATCGTCTTCAGCTCCACGGACCACCCCGTCTACTTCCGGGACACCGCCTCCCGGGACCTGTCCCGTCCCGGCGGGCGCCCGTCCCCGGCCCGCACCGGCGGCGGCGCCGGGCGGCCCGTCATGCGCACCCCCGGCATGCGCGGCCCGATGGGCACCCTCCGGGTGACCGGCGGGCCCGCCCTCGCGCCCCGCGAGGAGAGCGCGCCGCTGCCCGCCCCCGTGTCCGCCCCCGGCGTGAGCGATCCGTTCGCCGTGATGACCCTGAAGGGCTACCTGAGCCGGCGCGAGCACCGTACGGCGGTCGTCTTCGCGCACGCCGAGGGCACCCTGCGCCACTACCGCGCCGAGCGCGAGCTGGCCGGAGCCATGGACAGCTGGACCGACGAGCACGGCAACGGCAACCTGTGGCTGATGGTCTTCCGCAGGCCCGACCTGAACGAGGTGGCCCGGTTCGTGGAGTCCTGCCACGCCTACCCGGCCCTGGAGGCGCTGATCCGCCAGCAGGCGGGGCGGCCGGGCCGGCCCGGAACGGCCAGGATCGACTACCCGCCCGCCGCCGAGGTGGAACGGCTGGTCCACGCCGTACGGCTGCGCACCGGTCTGCCCGTCGCGGACTGGCGGGAACTCGACGGCGTCGTCAAGGCGATGGGCAGCCACCCCCGCACGGCGAGCGCCTGGAAGGCCTGGCTGGAGCACCTGGGCGACACCCCCGGGGCCGCCCTCGGAGCGGCCGCGGTACGCGCCTCCGTCCCCGGGGCCACGGCGGGAGACCCCCGCGGCCCCTGGGAGCGGCTGGAGGCCATGCCGGGGCTCGACGTGGTGCGCGAGCGCTTCGAACAGCTGCGGGCCGAGGTCGAGACGGTGCGGGCGCTGCACGCCGGCGGCCGGGCCGGCCACTTCGAACCGCCCTCCCTGCACCTGGTGTTCACCGGGAACCCGGGCACCGGGAAGACCACCGTGGCCCGGCTCGTCGGGGAGATCTACCGCGACCTCGGGCTCCTGGAACGGGGCCATGTGGTCGAGGCGAAGATGAGCGACCTGGTGGCGAGCTTCGTGGGCCGGACCTCGGAGCTGACCGAGGCCACGATCGACAGCGCCCTGGACGGCGTGCTGTTCATCGACGAGGCGTACGGACTGAGCGACCAGCGCGACGGGTTCGGCGACGAGGCCATTCAGGCGCTCCTCGCCCGCATGGAGAACGACCGCGCCCGGCTCGTGGTCATCGTCGCCGGCTACCCGGACAAGATGCGGGAGTTCCTGGAGGCCAACCCCGGCCTGCGGAGCAGATTCGCCGAGGACAACATCCTGCGCTTCCCCGACTACCCGCCACCGGTCCTGCACTCCATCGCCCTGGGCCGGCTCCGGGAGCGCGGCGCCCTCCCCGCCCCCGAGACGGAGACGCGGCTCCTGCGGATCGTCTCCGAGATGCACCGCACCCGCGACGAGTTCTTCGGCAACGCCCGCGACATGCGCACCCTCGCCGACGCCGTCTTCGCCCGCTGGTCCCACCGGGTGCGCGGCAGGGTCGACGAACCGGTCGCCCCCGACGACCTGCCGGAGCGCTACCGCGACTACCTGGAACGCCCGGCGCCCGACCCCGCGCGGCTCCTCGCCGAGCTGGACGCGTACGTGGGACTGCGGCCCGTACGCGAGGTGCTGACCGGCCTCGCCAACCGGCAGCGCCTGCGCCAGGCCCACGGCACCGGTGAGCTGACACCCCCGCACCTGCTGTTCACCGGCCCGCCCGGGACCGGGAAGACCTCCGTCGCCCGGCTCGTCGGCACCCTCTTCCGCGACCTCGGCCTGCTGCGCAAGGGGCATGTGGTGCAGGCGAGCCGGGCGACCCTCGTCGGCGCCTACCTCGGCGAGACCGCCCGGCTGGTCCGCGCGGCCGTGCAGGAGGCGCTGGACGGGGTGCTGTTCATCGACGAGGCGTACAGCCTGGTCAGCGATGTGCGGCACGGTGGCTACGGGAAGGAGGCGATCGACACCCTGGTGCTGGAGATGGAGCAGTGGCGGGGCCGCCTCTCCGTGATCGTCGCCGGCTACCCCCACGAGATGGACACCTTCCTGGCCTCCAACGCCGGCCTGGCGTCCCGTTTCACCGAGCATGTGCCCTTCCCGCACTACGGGCTCGACGACCTCCTGGAGATCCTGCGCCGGATGGCCGCGGACCAGGGCTACACCCTGGACCCCGAGGTGCCCCGGCACGCGGGGGAGTGGCTCCGCGTGGTCCGGCGCGCCGACCCCGCAGGCTTCGGCAACGCCCGCACGGTCCGCAAACTGCTCGAACTCATGGAGGCCCGTCTGGCCGACCGCTTCGCACGGGGAGGCGCGGAGGCGGAGGCCGAGGCGTTCACCCGCTTCCTGCCGGGGGACGTACCGCCACCGCCGTACTGAGGCGGCGCCCCTCACCCGGCCCGGTGCACCACGGTCTTCCCGTCCCGGTCCCGGGCGTCCCGCTCGGCCAGGACCCGCCGCAGCGCCTCGTCGGCCTCGCCGAGGCGCCGTTCGATCTCCTCGCCGGCCGCCTCCACCTCGGCCAGCGTCACCCGGTGCTCCGGGGTGACCGTGCCGGACGGTGCGCCCCCCGGCGCCGCCAGGGCACCGGCCAGCTCCCGGTCCACCGCCGCGTACCGCCGGAGCGAGGCGACCCGGTCGCCCTGCGACTCGCGGATGCGTTCGAGCCGGGCCTGCCGTTCGGCCAGGTCCGCCGCCGCGTCGCCGTGCTCGCGCTCCTCGGCGGCCAGCGCGCGCTGCGCGGCCTCGGCCCGCTCCAGGACCTGCCGGGTGCGCGGGGCCAGGGCGGCGAGCTGGTCCTCCGACAGCCGGACCAGCGCGTCGCTGCTCGTGCGCAGCGTCCCCTCGACCCCGGCATCCCGGCCGCGCAGGGCGGCCAGCCGCTCCGCGATGACCTCCTGCTGCTCCTGGAGCGCGTCCAGGGCGAGCACCAGGCGCTCCAGCCGGCGCAGTTCGTCGACCTGACGGCGCAGCGCCTCGTGCTCGGCGAGCCGGCCGCGCAGCGCCTCCTCGGCGGCTGCCAGCTTCTCCAGCGCGGCGTGCGCGAGCTCGGTCCGCTCGCGCTCCTCCCGGACCCGTGCGCGTACGGTGCCGAGCTTGCGCATCAGCTCCTCGGTGCCGCCGCCGACCGCCTCGCCGGGCATCGCCGCCTCCACCAGCGCGGGCAGCGCGGCGGCCAGCGCCCCGGACTCCTCCAGCGCGTCCTCCAGCGCGAACAGCGCCGCGAGGGCGGGCGCGCCGCTCTCCGCGCCGTCGACCCCTTCCAGCGCCGCGCCGGCCCACCGGAAGGCCAGGCGCAGCACCCGCAGCGCGACCTCCGCATCCGGCCCGGGACCCGACAGCGCGGCAGCGATCTCGTCCGTGGCGTCGTTCACGACGGTCTCCGTCCCCAGGTGCACCCGATCGCCATCATCACATCACCCGAAGCCCCCGCGCGGGGCGGTCCCGGCCGATACGATCGAGCTGCCGGAATGTCCCGGCCGCCACACAACCACCACAGGCACAGGGGGACTTCATGCCGGAAGTCGTGTCCTTCGAGGGCCCGGACGGCGCCTCGCTCCAGGTCGAGGTGGACGACGACGCCCCCGGGCTCGAACGCATCTCGCGCGACTCCGGCGAGGTCGTGCGCGCCGGACGGCGGCTGGAGGACGCGCTCGCGCAGACCCGCCCCGCGCTCCGCTCCGTGATGGAGTCGGTGCGGGCGCTCGGCCCCGACGCCTACGAGATCGAGTTCGGCATGAAGTTCAACGCCGAGTCCGGCGTGGTGATCGCCAAGACCGCGATCGAGGGGCACTTCTCGGTCAAGGTCTCCTGGAACCGCCCCCAGGCGGACTGACCTCCCGTGCCGCCCGACTGGGAGCGCCCGCCCTGGCTGGTCAGCGTCCGCAGGACCGAACACGGCGACCCGGTCGGCGCCGGACTCCTCGTCACCCCGCGCCACATCCTGACCTGCGCCCACGTCGTGGGCCCCGGGCGGGCCCCGGCGCCGCCCGGCAAGCCGGTGTACGTACGGTTCCAGTACGCCGCCCCGCACGACCCGCTGCCCGCCACGGTCGTGCCCGGCGGCTGGCACCCGGACACCGGCGACGGCACGGGCGACGTCGCCGTCCTCGAACTCGCCGCGCCCGCGCCCCCCGAGGCCGTGCCCGCGCCGCTGCGCACCACCGACCCCGGCACCTGGGACCACCGCTTCCGCGCCTACGGCTACCCCGAGGAGCACAAGCGCCGGGGCGTCCCGGTGCGCGGCGACATCATCGGGCACGCCGGCAGCGAGTGGATCCAGGTCGAGGCGGGCCCGCACACCGGATGGGGCCTGGAGAAGGGCTTCTCGGGCGGCCCGGTGTGGGACGTCAACAGCGGGGGCGTCGTCGGGATGCTCGTCGCCCGCGACTCCGTGAACTCCGTGGACCGGCGCACCGCCTACGCCATCAAGGTCGAGGCCCTCGTCCGCTACTGGCCCGAACTCGGCCCCCTCGTCCGCGACATGACCACGAGCGAGATGCGCGACCGGCTGGAGTCCCTGCTGTGGACGCCGCTCACCGAGGACGGCCGCATCCCGAGGGCCGACGAGGTGGATCCGTACGACATCGGTGTCTGCCGCTCCAAGTACAGCGACCCCGGCCGGGGCGGCACCGACCGCGCCCCCTACGTCCGCCGCAGCCCCCAGGACGACCGCCTCGCCGAACTCCTCACCGGACACCGGTTCGTGCTGCTCGCCGGGCGCTCCAAGGCCGGCAAGTCCCGCACGCTGTACGAGGCGCTGGTGCGGGCGATGCCCGACGCCCGGCTCGTCGTGCCGCGCCCCGGAGACTCGGCGCGCCGGACCCTGGACGACCTCAGCCGGCTCACGCTGCCCACCGGCTCCGACCGGGTGGTGCTCTGGCTCGACGACCTGCACCGCTACCTCCACCCCGGCGGCCTCGACCTCCAGATCCTGGACCGGCTGGCCCGCAGCCGGCCCGCCGTCACGATCGTGGCGACGATCCCCGCCAAGCAGCGGGCCGCGCTGACCGCCATGGAGAACGACGTCGGCCGCATCGCCCGTACCGTGCTCAACAAGGCGGCCACCGTCGAACTGCCCTCGCTGCTGGGCCCGCAGGACGCCGAGGCAGCCCGGGAGATGTACCCCGGCGAGGACTTCACCGCCCGGGGCATCGGCGAACTCATGGTCGCGGCCCCCAGCCTGGAGCAGCGGTTCACCGACGGCGCCGAGAGCTGCCCGGCCGGCTGGGCCCTGGCACGCGCCGCCGCCGACTGGATGCGGATGGGCGTCACCGACCCCGTCCCGGACGCCGTCCTGCGCGAGCTGTTCGCCGCCTACCTGGCCGAGCACCACCCCGCGCTCGACGCCGACGACACCGCCTACCGCACGGCCCTGGCCTGGGCCCGCGAACCGGTCGCCGGCACCATCGCCCTCGTCCACCGCGCACCCGGTCCCGACGGCTACGCCGGCACGCCGTACCTCTCGGAGTACCTGGACAGCCGCGACGACGACCCCTCCGCGCTCGTCCCCTGGTTCGCCTGGAAGTACCTCGCCGACCGCCGTCCCGCCGCCGAACTCCTCCCCCGTGCCTACACCGCCCTCGTGCGGGGTGAGGCCGGGATCGCCGAACGGCTCCTGGAGCGCATCGCGGACGCCGCCGACGACCGCGACAGCGCCGCCTGGGCCGCGCTGATGCTCGGCGAGATGTACCTCTACCTGGCCGACTTCGACGCGGCGGCCCGCCTCCTGGAGCGCGCCGTCGCGTCCGCCGTGGACAGCGTCGTCCCGCTCGCCCAGGCCGTCCTGGCCGAACTGCTCATGATGTACGGCGACCGCACCCGCTCACGGCAGCTCCTGGAGAGCGCCGTCGCCGCCCGCGACCCCCAGCTCTCCCAGGTCGCCCAGGTCGGCCTGGCCACCCTGCTCTTCGCGGACGGCGAGGACGAACGCGCCGAACGCATGCTGGAGGCGATCGTCGCGGCCGGCGACACCGAGGCCGCCCCGCTGGCCCAGGCCCGCCTGGTCAGCGTCCTCAGCGGCGCCGACGGCGACGCCGCCGGCGCCCGTACGGGACAACGCCCCGGCAGCGGCCAGGGCAAGGCCACGGTGCGCGCCGCCGGCACCACCGTCGGCCGCACCGAACCCTCCGAACAGCCGTGGTCGCTGTCCCGCGCGGTCGGCGAGTCCATGGCCGGCCAGGTCGCCTCGGTCGCCCAGGCCAGCCTCGGCTCCATGCTGATCAGCCAGGGCGACGTCGACCGCGCCGAGGAACTGCTGCGCTCCGCACTGGCCGGCGGCCGCTTCCACGCCGTGCCCCGCGCCCAGGTCGGCCTCGGCGAGCTCCTGATCGTACGGGGACGCAACGAGGAGGCGGAGGAGGTCCTGCGGGCCCTGATCAACTCGGGGAACCCGCTCCTCATCCCGTACGCCAAGATCCTGCTCGCCGTGTCGCTGCGCCCGCGCGGGCTCATCGCGCAGGGCATGGACCTGCTGCGCGAGGCCGCCGAGTCCGGGCACCCCGCCCAGGGCCCGCGGGCGGTCTGCGGTCTCGCCGAGTGGTACGCCAACGAGGGCGACCTGATCACCGCCGAGGAGTGGTTCGAGCGGGCCATCGCCACCGGGCACCCGGAGTGGGGCGGGATGGCCCGGGTCGAGCTGGCCCTGATGCTCGCCGGCAGCGGGGAGCCCATGGCCCGGCCGACGGAGCTGCTGAACACCGTCATCGGCGCCGGCCACCCCGGCCTCTCCCCGCTCGCCGCCGCCGCGCTCGGCGACCTCCTCGTCCGCGAGGGCAGCATCGAGGAGGCCGAGCACGCGTACGGCCTCGCGGTCGCCTCCGGACACCGTGACTGGGTCCAGGTCGTCCGGATCGAACTCGCCCTGCTGCAGACGGCCCGGGACGGCGGCGCGGAGGCCGCCGCCGAGCTGTTCCACAGCGTCATCGGCTCCGGCCACCCGCACCAGGGCCCCCGCGCGGCCGACCTGCTGGGCGACCTCCTCGTCCGCGAGGGCCGTGTCGAGGAGGCCGAGCGGTACTACCGGGTCGCCATCGACTCCGGGCACGCCCAGTGGTCGCTGATCGCCCGCATGGACCTGGCCGTCATGCTCGCCGACCATGGCGACTTCGAGGAGGCCGAACGCCTGCTCCTGGTGGTGGCCGAGTCGGACGACCCGGGCGCCGAGGCCTGGGCGCGCGGTGTCCTCGGCGTCGTCCACATCGGCAACGAACGGCAGGAGGAGGGCCGGGAGCAGCTGCGGGCCGCGGCCGACGCCGATGTCGGCGCCGCCTCCCAGTTCGCCCGCTTCCACCTCGCCAAGTGCCTGGCCGCCGACGGCGAGGACGAGGCCGCCGAGGCCCTGGTGCGCACGGTGGTCGACGGCGAACCGTCCCAGGTCACCGAGGTGGCCCGCGCCTGGCTCGCCGTACGGCTGCTGCACCGCGACCCCGAGGCCGCGCAGGCGCTCCTGGTCCGGGTGGAGGACTCCGGCGACGCGGAGGCCATCGTCGCCGGCTACCTCGGCGCCGGCGAATACCTGCTGGAGACCGGCGAGGTCCAGACGGCCGGCGAACTGCTCGAAGCGGCGCTGGAGCTGACGGGCCCCGGCACCGCTCCCCGGATCGGTGCGCTGCTCGGCGTCGTCCGGCGCTCGGTCAACGACCTGGAGGGCGCGCGCGAGCTGCTGACGGACGCCCTCGCCGCCGGCGACCCGGAGACCGAACCGCTCGCCCGCCGCTACCTCGGCAGCACCCTCTTCCGGCTGGGCCTGCTGCCCGAGGCCGAGGAGGTCCTGCTGCCGCTGGCCCGCTCCGACGACACCGAGCACCGGCCGCAGGCCCTGCTGCTGCTCGGCCGGGTCCTGGCGGCGGACAACCGGCCGGAGGAGGCGTACCCCTGGCTGGAAGCGGCCATCGAGTGCGCCGGCGGCGACGGCGACACGGAGACCGGCGCCCGCCAGACGTACGCGGAACTGCTGCTGAGCGCCGGGCAGCGGGAGCGGGCCATGGAGATCTACCGGCCGCTGGTGGCTGACGACGAAGACGACGAGGACACAGCCCCGGACGAGGAGACGGCCATCGACGAGGACACCCCGCACCAGCCGCCGGGCACCGACCGCCCGACGCTCACCCTGCCCCGCCCCGCACGCCCGGCCCCCGCCGCCCCGGCCCCGCACCCGCTCCCGCCGGCGCTGCTCGCGCTGCTGGGCGATGTGGCGGACGCGGAGGGCGCGTACGAGGAGGCGGCGTTCTGGTACGGCCTGGCCGGCCGCACCGGGGAGGACCGTACAACGACACAGGCCCACGATTCCTGAAGGAACCGTGGGCCTGTGGCTGGTGTCCGAGGGGGGACTTGAACCCCCACGCCCGATAAAGGGCACTAGCACCTCAAGCTAGCGCGTCTGCCATTCCGCCACCCGGACAAGGTGTCTGTCTCGCGGGCCTGGCCCGTTCCGACGTGGAAAACCATAGCAAACATTGGAGGGTGCTCGATCACGCCCGGTCCCGTGTGAAGGCCGCATGACGAGGCGCGGGGGGCCTTGGGCGCGCGGGCGGCGCGCGGGAGGATGAGGGGGAGCACCACAGCGACAGTGGAAGGAACCAGCGTGAGCGAGAGCAATGGGGCCCGGAGCGGCTTGGGCGAGCGGGCCGAGAACGAGGTGGTGGACCTCTGTCGTGACCTGATCCGGATCGACACCAGCAACTACGGCGACCACTCGGGGCCGGGCGAGCGGGCGGCCGCCGAGTACGTGGCGGAGAAGCTCGCGGAGGTCGGGCTCGAACCGAAGATCTTCGAGTCCCACAAGGGCCGCGCCTCCACCGTGGCGCGGATCGAGGGCGAGGACCCGTCCCGGCCGGCCCTGCTGATCCACGGCCACACCGACGTCGTCCCGGCCAACGCCCACGACTGGACGCACCACCCGTTCTCCGGCGAGATCGCGGACGGCTGTGTGTGGGGCCGGGGCGCGGTCGACATGAAGGACATGGACGCGATGACGCTGGCGGTGGTGCGCGAGCGCATGCGCAGCGGCCGCAAGCCCCCGCGCGACATCGTGCTGGCCTTCCTCGCGGACGAGGAGGCGGGCGGCACGTACGGGGCCCGCTACCTCGTGGACAAGCACCCCGGCCTGTTCGAGGGCGTCAGCGAGGCGATCGGCGAGGTCGGCGGCTTCTCGTTCACCGTCAACGAGAACCTGCGGCTCTACCTCGTCGAGACGGCCCAGAAGGGCATGCACTGGATGCGGCTGACCGTCGACGGCACGGCGGGCCACGGTTCCATGACCAACAACGACAACGCGATCACCGAGCTGTGCGAGGCGGTCGGGCGGCTCGGCCGGCACACCTGGCCGGTACGGGTGACCAAGACGGTGCGCTCCTTCCTGGACGAGCTGTCGGACGCGCTCGGCACCCCGCTGGACCCGGAGGACATGGAGGCCACCCTGGCCAAGCTCGGCGGCATCGCCAAGATGGTCGGCGCCACCCTGCGCAACTCCGCCGCCCCGACCATGCTCGGCGCCGGCTACAAGGTCAACGTGATCCCCGGACAGGCCACCGCCCATGTCGACGGGCGCTTCCTGCCGGGGTACGAGGAGGAGTTCCTGGCCGACCTCGACCGCATCCTGGGCCCGCGCGTGCGGCGCGAGGACGTGCACGGGGACAAGGCACTGGAGACCGACTTCGACGGTGCGCTCGTGGACGCGATGCAGACGGCGCTCAAGGCCGAGGACCCGATCGCCCGCGCCGTCCCGTACATGCTCTCCGGCGGTACGGACGCCAAGTCCTTCGACGATCTCGGTATCCGCTGCTTCGGTTTCGCCCCGCTGAAGCTGCCGCCGGAGCTCGACTTCGCCGGCATGTTCCACGGCGTGGACGAGCGGGTTCCGGTCGAGGGGCTGAAATTCGGCGCCCGGGTCCTGGACCGTTTCATCGACCACAGCTGACCCGCCACGGCGTAATTCGCCAGGGTGTACGCCTATGACCGGAACGAGTGAATGGAGCGTTTGGCTCGTAGCCCCGTTACTCCCTCCTCGTTACAGGTGATGCGGTCCGCGGCTGGGACCGTGTTTGCCAACTAGGAGGAATCATGATCAAGAAGATCGTCGCCGCTGCGGCTGCCACCGGTGGCCTGGTGCTCGCCGGCGCCGGCATGGCCGTCGCCGACTCGGGTGCCCAGGGTGCCGCCATCGGCAGCCCCGGCGTCATCTCGGGCAACGTCATCCAGGTTCCCGTCCACGTTCCCGTGAACGTGTGCGGCAACACGATCAACGTGATCGGGCTGCTGAACCCGGCCTTCGGCAACGTCTGCGTCAACGACTGACGTTGCGCGTCAACCCGTAAGGGTTTGAGCCCGCTCGGCCCCGGAGCGCACTCCATGTGCCCCGGGGCCGTCGGGTCCTTTGCCTCCGCACGGTAGTCCGGGGGTACTCCGGAAGGTAGAAGGCAGGAAACACCTATGCGACAGGTCACGCGAAAAGGCCTGATCACCATGGCGGCCGCGGGCGGCGTTCTCGCCCTCGGCGGCGGTTACGCGCACGCCGACGCGGGAGCGTCCGGCGGCGCGTCGAATTCCCCGGGGGTGCTGTCAGGGAATTCGGTACAGGTTCCGGTCAGTGTGCCGGTCAACGTCTGCGGAAACTCCGTGGACGTCGTCGGGCTGCTCAACCCGACCTTCGGCAACGCCTGCAAGAACGGCTCGGACGGCACGTCCGCCTCGGGCACGTCCGGCAGCCACGCCGGGGGCCACGCCTCCGACGAGCACGGCCAGGGGGCGAAGGGGGGCACCGGCAAGCACCGGGCCTCCGGCGACAACGGGGGCGGGGCCACCGCGGAGGGGTACACGCACGGATCACCCGGTCTGCTCTCGGGCAACCAGATCCAGGCGCCCATCGACATTCCCGTGAACGTCTGCGGCAACAGCATCGACGTCGTCGGTCTGCTGAACCCCGCGTTCGGCAACGAGTGCGAGAACGAGAGCACGCCGCCGGTCGACGTTCCGGAACCCCCGGTCCGCCACGTCACCCCGCCGACTCCCGAGCCGCACGTGCCGAACGTGCCGGAGCCGCACACGGTGCCGGAGCCGCCGCAGCTCGCCCACACCGGCGCGGGCGGGCTCGACGTGCTCATCCCGGCGAGCGCGGGCCTGCTGCTGGCCGGCGCGGGCACGGTGCTCTACCGTCGCGCGAAGGCCGCCGCCTGACGGCAGCGAGCGCGACGAGACGAAGCGAACGGGCCCCGCGGTCACCGCGGGGCCCGTTCCACGTGCTCAGACGGGCTGTGGCCGGTCCGTCCGGCTCACCACGTGGCCCGCAGCTGACGGATGATCCGGCGGCGCAGCCGCACGCGGCGGCTGCCGTCCCGGCGCAGTGTCAGGCGGTCCAGCTCCCAGTGCCCGTACTCGGCATGGTCGGTCAACAGGCGGGCCGTGTCCTTCCGGGACACCCCGCGTGGCACGTACACATCGACAAATTCGTATTCCGGCATCGAATCCATTGTGCGGGCAAGGCCCCGGTACGGATAGCGTCTGCCCCATGTCTGATGCTGCGCAGCCCACCGCTGCCGAGGTACGCGCCGCCGCCGATGCGGTCAAAGCCGCGATCGACCACCACCTCGCGGCGGTCGAACGCCGGTCGGGGGACGATGATCCCGCTGTCTACGACGCGTTCAACGCACTGGCCGCCGCGGCCGAGGCCTACGACGAACTCCTCTACGACCGCCACGACGAGGTCACCCCGTTCGAGATCCCGGGGGAGCAGGACTCCCTGCCGCCCTACAACGGCCCCGACGAGCCGCACGCGCTCAGCGTGCTGATCCGCCGCGACTACGCGGTGGTGGAGCCCCAGCGGCTGCTGGCCCAGGCACAGCGCCTCGCCGACGCGGACCCGGACGACCGGGACAGCGCGGGCGCGGCGGTCGTCGGCGGCAGTGTGCACGCGGCGCTGGGGGTGCTCTTCGGGGAGTACGAGGCGGACGAGATCGCCTCCCGGCACACGGAGTTCGGCCTGGAGGAGGGCGACTCCACGCTCTGGGTCGCGGCGGCGGACGAGCTGCCGGAGCCGGGGGAGTGGCTGGGCGCCCCGTTCGACGACGCGGACCCGCAGCTGGTGGTCTGCCGCTTCGACGTCAGCGCGGTCTTCGACGACGACGAGCTCGACGACGACCCGGAGGGACCGGCGCACAACATCAGTTGACGGCCACCCGCCCCGGAACGGCCGGAGGGCCCCCGCGAACGCTCCAGGCGTCCGCGGGGGCCCTCCGGCCGTTCCAGGGCCCTCCGGCGTGCTCGGGGGAGCCCGCGAGCCCCTTCCCCGGCCGTCACTGCTCCTGCGACTGCTGCGACTCCTGCGACGCCTCCAGCAGCGCCCGCAGGCGGGTGGTGCGCTCCTGGGCGGGCACCTCGGCCACCGCGCGCGGCAGGGCCTGGTCGACGCCGTGCACCACGGACAGGTGCCGCTCGCCCCGGCCGAACGCGGTGTAGACCCACGGCCGGCTCAGCCCACGCGCCGCGTCGCCCGGCAGCACCACGACCGCCGCCGGCCACCGCGTCCCGGCGGCCTGGTGCGCACTGAGCGCCCAGGCATGGCGCACGGACGCGGCCACCCGCTCCTGCGGTACGACGACCGGGGTCCCCGCACAGTCCAGGTGCAGGCCCTCCGCGTCCGCCGACACGACCACGCCGGGCACCGTCCGTCCCGGCGCCGGGACATGGGCGACCCGGTCGCCCGGGTCGAAGCCGCCGAAGCGCCCGGGGCCCGGGTTGAGCCGCTGCTTCAGCGCCTCGTTCAACGCCCGGGTGCCCGCGGCCCCGCCGTGGCCGACGGTGATGACCTGGGTGTCGCCGGACGGCACCCCGAGGGCACGCGGCACCGAGTCGGCGACCAGCTGCACCGTGCGGTGCACCGCCTCGCCCGCGTCCCGCACGGGGACGATGACGACCTCCTTGCCGGGCGCCTCCACCTGGTTCAGCTCACCGATGCCGATGCCCGAGACCAGCTCGCCGATCGGGCCGGCGTCCGGGGTGCGGGAGACGACGCGGGGGCAGGCGCGGGCGGCCAGCACATCGGCGAAGACCTGCCCGGCGCCCGCCGAACCCAGCACGCCCGGGTCGCCGCTGAGCACCAGACGGGCGCCGTCGGCCAGCGACTCCACGAGCATCGCGCCGGTCTCGACGTCCAGCTGCGGGGCGTCCAGCACGACGAGCAGGTCGAGGGCGAGCGCCCCCTCCTCGTCCCGCCCCGGCCCCTCGGTGCCCGACAGCAGCCCGGCGAGCGTGACGGCCGACTCCGGGTCGCCCGTGTCCCCGGCGAGCCGCCTGCGGCCGTCCACGCTGTGCGCGGCGCCCAGGGCGCGCAGGCCGAGCCCGCGCGCGGCGGCGATCAGCGCGGCGGGTTCGGCGCGGGCCGCCTCGCCGCCCGTGTGCGCGACGAGGCCGTGGGCGCCGGCCGCGCGGATCAGCTCGGCGGCCGACGGGGAGGGCGCGGCGGAGGCCGCCTGCGACCAGTCCGCGTCCTTGTCGCCGCCGTTGACCAGCCGGGCGAGCCCGTCGGCCAGGCTCTCCTCCGCCAGCGCGTACCGGTCGAGGCCGAGAAGTACCTCCACGGGCGCGGCGGGCTCCACCGCCTCGGCGGACTCCTCCGCGTCCTCGCCGGGCTCCTCGGGGCCGTCCTGGAAGACCAGCACGACGCCCTCGGCGATCGCGTGCCGCACGGCCGCGGCGGGGTCGGTGACCCCCCGGCCGCCCAGGGCCGTACGCACCTGCTCGGCGTCCAGCGCGGTGTGGCCCCGGAGGGCGGCCTGCTCCAGGAGCCACCCGGTCAGGGCGGCGGTGCGCCGCTCGTCGTCCGGCCCGGCTGCCGCGCCGAGCAGCGCCCGCGCGAACCCGTCCGCCTGGTCGGGCCCGACGCCGGGCAGGGCCAGCAGCTGCCAGGGGTCCTCGCGCAGGACTTCGCCGGCCCGGTCACCGAGCAGCCGGGCGGCGGGCTGGGCCAGGGCCGCGGGGGCCCCGCCGGCGGAGAGCACGGCCGCCACGGCGTCGACGGTCTCGGGCGAGGCGTCACGGGGCGCCGGGGCGGGCTCGGAGGCCCGCTCCCGGACGGGCTCGGGGGCGGGAGCGGCCCGGCGGGCGGGAGTGGGTGCGGGGGAGTCGAAGAAGGCCGTGGCGGGCTTCTGCCCGCTCTCCACCGCCCGGACGGCCGCCAGCAGATCGGCCGCCGCGCCGCTCAGCTTGGCTCCGGCGTCGATCGGGCCGTCCTTCTCGGCCTTGCGCTGCTCGATCCGCTCGCGCAGTTCCCGCTGCGCGGCGAGCTCGGCCTCGGCCTCGGAGAGCACGGGGGCGCCTTCGTCGCCGCCCTGCGCGTCGCCCCGGCGGTCGGCGCCCGCCTCGGCGTCGTCACCCCGGCTGCCCGCGTCCGCACCGTCGTCCGCGTCCGCGCCGTCGTGCGCCTCCGCGCCGTCCTGCGCGTCGCTTCGGCCGACGTCCGCGGTGTCGCTCGGGCTGCCCGCCTCCGCACCGTCGCCTTCGTCCTGTGCGCCGTCCGCCGCGTCGCCGTCGGCCGCCGCCCCGGGCGTGTCGACGGGGGCGGCATCGGCCGTGGGTGCGGGGCCGGTGGCGGGGGCGTCCGGGGTGGCGGCGGTGTCGTCACCGGTGGCCGGGGTGCCGGGGGATTCCCCCCGGGGAAGCGCGGTCACAGGGTGCTCCAGTCCTGGTCGGGATAGCGGTGCACGGGCGCCGACACATCGTCGAGCGCCTGGCGGATCTCGTCAGGAAGACTAAGCGTCTCCACTGACAACGCCTCCGTCAGCTGCTGCGCGTTGCGCGCGCCGACGATCGGCGCCGCCACCCCGGGCCGGTCCCGGACCCAGGCCAGGGCGACCTGGGCGGCGGACGTGGCCAGCCCCTCCGCCGCCGTCGCCACGGCGTCCACGATGCGGCTCGCCGCGTCGTCGAGGTACGGCTCGACGAAGGGGGCCAGCAGCTCGGACGCGCCGCGCGAGTCGGCCGGCGTCCCCGTGCGGTACTTGCCCGTCAGCACGCCCCGGCCCAGCGGCGAGGAAGGCAGCAGCCCCACGCCCAGGTCGAGCGCGGCGGGCAGCACCTCGCGCTCCACGCCGCGCTGGAGCAGCGAGTACTCCATCTGCGTCGCGGCCAGCCGGGTCCGCGTCCCGGGGGCCGCCAGCTGCCAGGTCGCGGCCTTCGCCAGCTGCCAGCCGGAGAAGCCGGACACCCCGGCGTACCGGGCACGCCCGGAGGACACCGCGAGGTCCAAGGCCTGGAGCGTCTCCTCCAGCGGGGTCTGCGGGTCGAACGCGTGGAGCTGCCACAGATCCACGTAATCCGTGCCGAGCCGGCCCAGCGAAGCGTCGAGGGCCGCCAGCAGGTGCCCGCGCGAGCCGTCGACCCTGCGGTACGGGTCGGCGACGCTGCCCGCCTTGGTGGCGACGACCAGATCGCGCCTCGGCACGAGGCCGTCCACGAGCCGCCCGAGCAGATACTCGGCCTCGCCGCCGCCGTACACGTCGGCCGTGTCCACCAGGGTCCCGCCCGCGTCCCAGAACGCCTTCAACTGCTCGGCGGCGTCGTGCTCGTCGGTGTCCCGGCCCCAGGTGAGGGTGCCGAGCCCGATCCGGGACACTCGAAGGCCGGTGCGGCCCAGATGCCTCTGCTCCATGGGCGCTGAGATTACTGGCCGGGGCCGCACGCGTCGCAGGGCTGTGGACAACCGGCGTGGGGGCGACCCCCTGCCGGATCGCACTCGCGCGCGCTAGAGTCCGGAACTCAGGGACGTTACTGATCAGTAAGGGGTTCGGCTATGCGGCTCGGCATCAATCTCGGTTACTGGGGCGCGGGGATGGACGGCGACAACCTCGCGGTCGCGCAGGAGGCCGACCGGCTCGGCTACGACGTCTGCTGGGCGGCCGAGGCGTACGGCTCCGACGCGCCGACCGTGCTCGCCTGGGTGGCCGCGCAGACCGAGTCCATCGACGTCGGCTCGGCGATCCTCCAGATCCCGGCGCGCCAGCCCGCGATGACGGCCATGACCGCGGCCACGCTCGACTCGCTGTCCGGCGGCCGGTTCCGCCTCGGCCTCGGTGTCTCCGGCCCGCAGGTCTCCGAGGGCTGGTACGGCGTCAAGTTCGACAAGCCGCTGGCCCGCACCCGGGAGTACGTGGACATCGTCCGCAAGGCGATGACCCGCGAGCGGCTCTCGTACGAGGGGGAGCACTGGACGCTTCCGCTGCCGGACGGTCCGGGCAAGCCGCTCAAGCTCACCGTGCACCCGCAGCGCGAGCACATCCCGCTCTACATCGCCGCGATCGGCCCGAAGAACCTGGAGCAGACCGGTGAGATCGCCGACGGCGCCCTGCTGATCTTCCCGTCCGCCGAGCACCTGGAGGAGACCGCGGTCAGCCATCTGCGGGCCGGCCGGGAGAAGGCGGGGAAGACGATGGAGGGCTTCGACGTCTGCCCGACCGTCCCGCTTGCCGTCGGCGACGACATCCCCGGCCTCGCGGACATGTTCCGCCCGTACACCGCGCTGTACGTCGGCGGCATGGGCAGCGCCAAGCAGAACTTCTACAACCGGCTCGCCCAGCGCATGGGGTACGAGAAGGAGGCCGCCGAGATCCAGGAGAAGTACCTCGCCGGCGACAAGAGCGGCGCGGCGGCCGCCGTCCCGCACCAGCTGATCGACCAGACCACGCTGCTCGGTTCCGTGGACCGCATCGCCGAGCGCATGCAGGCCTACGCGGAGGTGGGGGTCACGACGCTGACCCTGGCGCCGGCCGGCTTCACGCTCGACGAGCGGATCGCCGCGCTGCGGGCCGGTACGGACGCGCTGGAGCGCGCCGGGCTCGCGTAACGCGGACACACCTACGGCCGTGGTGGGGGCTCGGGGGCCTCCCCGCCACGGCCGTCACGTGGAACAACGTGGCCGGGACGGCTGGGTTACGGGCCCGCGCAAAAACGGTTCGTCCGCCGCCGCTCCGCCCCACGGACGGACCTCTCCGGGCCGCGCCCCCGCGTCGGGGCGGTCCCCCGTTCGGCCCAGCCGCCGACTCTTCCTGTTGCCCGCCCCGGCGGGGCGCATTTGACTGGCGCTCGGCGACGCCGGCACGGAGGTGGCAGTGATGCTCTCGGCAAAGAACCTGTTCCAGGAGATCCTCGACAACGACGACTCGTTCCGGCTGTTCTGCTCCATCGCGGCCAGCGGCGAGTCCCAGGGCGGCTGGGAGAACGGCCGGATCGCGGCCCTCGTTCCCGCGAGCCAGCGCCCGCTGGCTCCCAAGATCGCCCGGCACGGTGCCGACGAGGACAAGCACGGCAGGATCTTCAACGCCCTGCTCAGGAAGCGCGGCCTGGCCCCCGCGCCCGTCCCGCCGGACACCGACTACACGATGCTCCTCGAACGGCACGGCATCGGCCTCGCGCACGAGCAGCTCGGCCGCGAGGAGCCCCTGACCGAGCGCGACATCATCACCTATCTGGCGCACAGCCGGGTGACCGAGCAGCGTGCCTCCGAGCAGATGCGGCTGCTGAACAAGCACTTCGCCGACCACCCCGAGCTCGGCCGCGCGGTCCGGATGATCTCGAACGACGAGGACAACCACCTGGCGTACTGCCACGAGGAGCTGCTGCGCTTCGCGCGGGCCGGGCACGGCCGCGCGATCCAGCACATCCTGCGCGAGTGCGCGCTCGCCGAGATCCGCGTCTACCGCGACGTCAGCCTCGCCGTCATGGACCACATGGGCCGGGTGCTCGGCTGGTCCCGCGCGAAGGCCGCCGTGCTCGCCGCGGGCATCCACGCCCTGTACGCGTACGAGCGCCTCGGCGGCTGGCGGCGCATGGTCAGCCTGGCGCCGCCCGCCCGGCGCGACGCCCTCGGCGGCCCCGCGACGCCCGCGCCCGAGTACGCCTAGGGCCGCCCACCGGAGGCGTCAGAGCCAGCCGCGCCGCTTGAACTGGCGGTACAGGCCCACGACCGCCCCCGCCATCAGCAGCAGCACCACCGGGTACGACCCGACCCAGCGCAGCTCCGGCATGTGGTCGAAGTTCATCCCGTAGATCCCCGCGACCATCGTCGGCACCGCGGCCATCGCCGCCCAGGCGGAGATCTTGCGCATGTCGTCGTTCTGCCGCACCCCCATCTGCGCGAGATGCGCGGACAGGATGTCGGACAGCAGCCGGTCCAGGCCCTCCACCTGCTCGTTGGCGCGGGTCAGATGGTCCTGGACGTCCCGGAAGAACGGCTGCGCGTGCTCCTGGACGAACGGCACCCCGGCGCTCGCGAGGCGGGCCATCGGCGCACTCAGCGGGACCGTCGCCCGGCGGAACTCCAGCACCTGGCGCTTGAAGGTGTAGATGCGGGCCGCGGTGTTCTTGGAGTCGTCCGTACCGCTCGGCGCGAAGACCTGCGTCTCCAGCTCCTCCAGGTCGACCTGGAGCTCGCCCGCCACGTCTATGTAGTGGTCCACGATCGCGTCGCTGACCGCGTACAGGACCGCCGTCGGCCCGTGCTTCAGCACCTCCGGGTCGGCCTCCAGCCGGCGGCGTACGGCGGCCAGCGGTGCCCCCTCGCCGTGCCGGACCGTCACCACGAACGAGTCGCCCATGAACACCATCAGCTCATGGGTGGTCACCGTGTCGCTGTCGTGGTCGTACAGGACCGGCTTGACCACCGCGAACAGCGAGTCGTCGTACACCTCCAGCTTCGGCCGCTGGTGGGCGGAGAGCGCGTCCTCCACGGCCAGCGGGTGCAGCCCGAACTCGTGGCTGACGAGGTCGAACTCCTTCTCCGTCGGCTCGTGCAGGCCGATCCAGAGGAACGCGTCGCCGGACGCCCGCGCCTCGGCGAGGGCATCGGAGAAGTCGGCGGGGCCCTCGGTCCGGCGTCCGTCGCGGTAGATGGCGCAGTCGACAATCACGGCGCGCATTCTTCCCTGCTTCGGGCTCGGTACGCACCTTTGGCCGGGGGGACCGCGCGGCCCCCGGGACGCCGGGGCGGGCCCGTACGCTGGAACGCATGCCCACCCTGATCCTCGTACGCCACGGACGCTCGACCGCCAACACGGCCGGGGTGCTCGCGGGCCGGACCCCCGGTGTCGCCCTCGACGAGCGCGGTGCCGCACAGGCCGCCGCGCTCCCCGGAAGGCTGGCCGCGCTGCCGCTGGCCGCCGCCGTCAGCAGCCCCCTGCAACGCTGCCGGGAGACCCTGGCGCCCCTGCTGGCCGCCCGCCCGGACCTGCCACTGCACATCGAGGAGCGGATCAGCGAGTGCGACTACGGCGACTGGTCGGGCCGCAAACTCGCCGAACTCACCGACGAACCGCTGATGACCGTGGTCCAGCAGCACCCCTCCGCCGCCGCCTTCCCCGGCGGCGAGTCGATGCGCGCCATGCAGGCCCGTGCCGTCGACGCCGTACGGGAGTGGAACGCGCGGATCGAGGCGGAGCACGGCGAGCACGCGGTCTACGTCATGTGCTCGCACGGCGACATCATCAAGTCCCTCGTCGCCGACGCGCTCGGCATGCATCTGGACCTCTTCCAGCGCGTCCACGCCGACCCGTGCTCGGTCACCGCGATCCGCTACACCCGGCTGCGCCCCTATCTGCTGCGCCTCGGCGACACGGGCGACCTCGCCGGACTCGCGCCCCGCGAACCGGGCCCGGACACCGGCGCCGCACAGGACGCGGCGGTAGGGGGCGGCGCTGGGGCGCCGTGATCGCCGCGCGCAGTAGGGTGGACGCGCCGTAGAACGCTTTCCGAGGCTCCGGCCCCACCCTCATCCGCCGTCGACTCTCAAGGGAGACAGGACGTGTCCCGTCAGGTGTTCCTCTACGACCCCCCGGACCGCTTCGTGGCCGGCACGGTCGGGCTGCCTGGACGCCGTACGTTCTTCCTGCAGGCATCCTCAGGCGGACGTGTCACCAGCGTGGCCCTGGAGAAGACCCAGGTCGCCGCCCTCGCCGAGCGCGTGGACGAACTGCTCGACGAGGTGGTGCGGCGCACCGGCGGCAACTCCCCGGTGCCCGCCGTCGCCCCCACGGACGTCACCGACACCGCCCCGCTCGACAACCCCGTCGAGGAGGAGTTCCGCGTCGGCACCATGGCGCTGGCCTGGGACGGCGAGGAACAGCGCATGATCGTCGAGGCCCAGGCCCTGGTCGAGCTGGACGCCGACTCCGTCGAGGACCTGGCCGAGGCCGAGGAGCGGCTGCTCCAGGACGAGGAGAACGGCCCGCCGATGCTCCGCGTCCGGCTCACCGGAGCCCAGGCCCGCGCGTTCGCCAAGCGCGCCCTGGACGTGGTGAACGCGGGCCGCCCGCCGTGCCCGCTGTGCAGCCTGCCGCTCGACCCGGAAGGACACGTATGCCCGCGCCAGAACGGATACCGCCGGGGCGCCTGACCGACGCGGAGCAGGTCGCCCTGCTGGCCGAGGGCACGCTCACCGTCCTCGGGCAGGTCCGCGGGGCGTCCAACGCGGTGCTGTACTGCTCCGTCGCCCACGAGGGCGAGGAGGCGTACTGCGTGTACAAGCCGGTGGCCGGCGAGCAGCCCCTGTGGGACTTTCCCGAGGGCACCCTCGCCCAGCGCGAGGTGGCCGCCTACGCGGTCTCCGAGGCCACGGGCTGGGGCCTGGTACCGCCCACCGTGCTGCGGGACGGCCCGTACGGACCGGGCATGTGCCAGCTCTGGATCGAGGCCGGGGAGCCGGGCGAGGACGAGCCGGGGCTGCTCGCGCTCGTGGAGGACGAGGAGCCCGGCGAGGGCTGGAAGGCCGTGGCGTTCGCCGAGGTGGGGGAGGGGAAGACCGCCCTGCTGGTGCACGCGGACGACCCCCGGCTGCGGCGGCTGGCGGTTCTGGACGCGGTGATCAACAACGGCGACCGCAAGGGCGGCCACCTGCTGCCCGCGCCCGGCGGCCGGCTCTACGGCATCGACCACGGCGTGACCTTCAACGCCGACGACAAGCTGCGCACCCTGCTCTGGGGCTGGGCGGGCGAACCCCTGACCGCGGAGGCCGTCGAGGTCCTCGACCGGCTGGCCGCGGAACTGGAGCCCGGGGCCGCGCTCGTCACCCGGCTGGCGGAACTCATCACGGCGGCCGAGATCGAGGCCCTGCGGGCCCGCGTGGGCGGCCTGCGGACGAGCGGGGTGCACCGGGAGCCGAGCGGTGAGTGGCCCGCCATCCCCTGGCCGCCGGTCTGACGCCCGCGCCGGCCGGCCGTCGGCCCGCGCACCCGGATGCACGTCCGGGGCCGGGGCGCAAGAGTGCCTCTTCGGTCAGGATCGCCCCTCCGGTTCGTATCCGGAAGCCGCATCCGGTTACGCTCGTGACATGCATGCCTGGCCCGCTTCTGAGGTCCCCGCCCTGCCCGGCAAGGGCCGCGACCTTCGGATCCACGACACCGCGACCGGCGGACGGATCACCCTTGACCCCGGTCCCGTCGCCCGCATCTACGTCTGCGGCATCACGCCGTACGACGCGACCCATATGGGTCATGCGGCGACCTACAACGCGTTCGACCTCGTGCAGCGCGTGTGGCTCGACACCAAGCGGCAGGTTCACTATGTCCAGAACGTGACGGACGTGGACGACCCGCTGCTGGAGCGGGCCGTGCGCGACGGACAGGACTGGACCGAACTCGCCGAGCGCGAGACGGCCCTGTTCCGGGAGGACATGACCGCGCTGCGCATGCTCCCGCCGCGCCACTACATCGGAGCCGTCGAGGCGATACCCGGCATCGTGCCGCTCGTCGAACGGCTCCGTGACGCGGGCGCCGCCTACGAACTCGACGGGGACGTCTACTTCTCCGTCGACACCGACCCGCACTTCGGCGAGGTGTCGAACCTCGACGCCGAGGCGATGCGCCTGCTCTCCGCCGAACGCGGCGGCGACCCGGAGCGCCCCGGCAAGAAGAACCCGCTCGACCCCATGCTCTGGATGGCCGCCCGCGAGGGCGAGCCCAGCTGGGACGGCGGCTCCCTCGGCGCCGGCCGGCCCGGCTGGCACATCGAGTGCGTGGCCATCGCCCTGGACCACCTCGGCATGGGCTTCGACGTCCAGGGGGGCGGCTCCGACCTCGCCTTCCCGCACCACGAGATGGGCGCCTCCCACGCCCAGGTGCTCACCGGCGAGCACCCCTTCGCCCAGGCGTACGTGCACGCCGGCATGGTCGCCCTGGACGGCGAGAAGATGTCCAAGTCCAAGGGCAACCTCGTCTTCGTCTCGGCGCTGCGCCGCGACGGCGTGGACCCGGCGGCGATCCGCCTGGCCCTGCTCGCCCACCACTACCGCTCCGACTGGGAGTGGACCGACCAGGTGCTCGCCGACGCGGTGGCCCGGCTCGCCCGCTGGCGCGCCGCCGTCTCCCGCCCCGACGGGCTGTCCGCCGACGCCCTGGTCGAGGAGGTCCGCGCGGCCCTCGCCGACGACCTGGACGCCCCGGCCGCACTGGCCGCCGTCGACCGCTGGGCCGAAGCGCAGAGCGCCGAGGGCGGTACGGACGAGGGAGCGCCCGGCCTCGTCTCCCGCACCGTCGACGCCCTGCTCGGTGTCGCGCTCTAGCCGCCTTCTTCGTAACTCTCCGTCGTAACAGCCGACTTCACCGGCCTCGGACTTCTTGACGAAGTTCGGGGCCGGTTCCGTTTTGTCCATGGTCAAATGCTCGGTACTGCGCTAAAAGCGCTCTATGCAATCATCAACGCGCATCAGATCGGCGGTAGTTGCAGCGCTGCTGGGACTGCTCGCCGTACTCAGCGGGCCGGGCGCCGCCCGTGCCGACGACGCGGCGGAACCCGCCGGCACGACGGTCGGTGACCTCACCGGTTTCGCGGCCGACGGGGCCGTGTACCGCCTGACGGCGGGGGCGGCCAAGGCCCGCGTCAGCTTCGTCTCCGAGGAGACCTTCCGTATCGAACTCGCCCCGGACGGCACCTTCCAGGACCCGGCCGGCGACGCCATCGTCCTGCCGCAGGGCACACCGCCCCGCACCCGCTGGAAGGAGCGCGGCGACCGCTACGAGCTCTCCACCCGCAGCGTCACCCTCCGTGTCTACAAGTCGCCTTTGCGGTTCGCTCTGTACCGGGCCGACGGCAGCCAGGTCTGGTCCGAGGCGAAGGGGCTGAGCTGGGACGCCGACCAGACCACCCAGACCCTCGCCCGGGGCGCGAACGAGCAGTTCTACGGCGCCGGCATGCAGAACGGCCGGGGCAACACCTCGCACCGCGGCAAGACCGTCGAGGTGGGCGTCGACTACAACTGGGACGACGGCGGCCACCCCAACTCGGTGCCGTTCTACCTCTCCTCGGCCGGCTACGGCGTCTTCCGCAACACCTTCGCGCCCGGCACCTACGCGTTCAACGACCCGGTGACCACCAGCGAGAAGGAGCAGCGCTTCGACGCGTACTACTTCGCGGGCGACAGCGCCAAGGACGTCATAGGCCAGTACACGCAGCTCACCGGCAAGCCCTTCCTGCCGCCCGTCTACGGCATGGAGATCGGCGACGCCGACTGCTACCTGCACAACGCCAACCGCGGTGAGCGCCACACCCTGGACGCCCTGAAGGTCGCCGACGGCTACCTCGACAACGACATGCCCAACGGCTGGATGCTCGTCAACGACGGCTACGGCTGCGGCTACGAGAACCTCGCCGAGACCGCGAAGGGCCTCCAGGACCGCGGCATGCAGGCCGGCCTGTGGACCGAGGACGGCATCGACAAGCTCGGCGACCAGGTCAAGGCCGGCCAGCGCGTCGCGAAGCTGGACGTGGCCTGGGTCGGCGCGGGTTACAAGTTCGCCCTGGACGGCTGCAAGGACGCCTACAAGGGCATCGAGGCCAACAGCGACGCCCGCGGCTTCACGTACGCCCCCGAGAGCTGGTCCGGCGCTCAGCGCTGCGGGGTCCAGTGGTCCGGCGACCAGTACGGCACCTGGGACTACATCCGCTGGCAGATCCCGACCTACGCGGGCGCCACGATGTCCGGCCTCGCCTACACCACGGGCGACGTCGACGGCATCTTCGGCGGCAGCGCCAAGACGTACACCCGTGACCTCCAGTGGAAGATGTTCCTGGGGACCACGATGACCATGGACGGCTGGGCGGCCAGCGACAAGCAGCCCTTCCGCTACGGCGAGCCCTACACCTCCATCAACCGCGACTACCTCAAGCTCAAGGAGTCGCTGCTGCCCTACCAGTACTCCTACGCCCACGAGGCGACGAAGACCGGTGTCGGCATGGTCCGGCCGCTGGCCCTGGAGTACCCGGACGACCCGAAGGCCGCGACCGACGCCGCGAAGTACGAGTTCATGTCGGGCGAGGACTTCCTCGTCGCCCCGGTCTACGAGGACAGCACCGAGCGCGACGGCATCTACCTGCCGAAGGGCACCTGGACCGACTACTGGAGCGGGCGCACCTACCAGGGGCCCGTCACCCTCGACGACTACAGCGCCCCGCTCGACACCCTGCCGCTGTTCGTGAAGGCCGGGGCGAGCGTGCCGATGTGGCCGGGCATCCGCTCGTACACCGACCGCACCGCCTCCTCCCCGCTGGCCTGGGACATCTACCCGCAGGGCCGCTCCTCGTTCACGCTGTACGAGGACGACGGCGTCACCCGTGAGCACCGCGACGGCGCGTACGCCACCCAGACCGCCGACGTCCGCGCCCCCTCCCGGGGCTCCGGCGACGTGACCGTGGACATCGGCGCGAGCAAGGGGAAGTTCGACGGCAAGCAGCGCAGCCGCCCGTACGAGTTCACCGTGCACACCGGTTCCGAGCCGAGCGCGGTCCAGCTGAACGGCAAGCTGCCCCGGCTCACCTCGGCCGCCGCGTACGCGAAGGCGAAGCAGGGCTGGTTCTACGACCGGGACGACCGGGGCGGCGTGGTGAGGATCAAGACCGCACCGCTCTCCACGGACCGGAAGTTCACCGTGAAGCTGAGCAACGCCAGTGCGGTCGGCGGCCGGAACGCCGCCGCCACCGCCGCCGTCTCCGCCCCGCGCGGCCAGGAGGCCGGTGCGGGCGCCCCGAGCACCGTCGCCGTGGACGTCACGGCGGGCAAGGCCGATGTGACGGACGCGTCCGTCACGCTCGACGTCCCGAAGGGCTGGCAGGCCACCCCCGCCGCGCCCGTCAAGCGGATACCGGCGGGCACCACCCGCCGCGTCGAGGTCGAGGTCACTCCGGCGAAGGACGCCAAGGCGGGCGAGGCGCGGCTGACCGCCCTCGCGCGCTACCGGTCGGCGGGAGAGTCCCGCACCGCCACGGAGCGGCTGGCGGTCTCCGTCATGCCGGCGCCGCCCACCGGTGAGACCTGGGCGAGCGACCTGGAGTGGCTGAACGCGGTCAACGGCTACGGCCCCGCCGAACGCGACCGCAGCAACGGCGAGTCGGGCGCGGCCGACGGGCACCCGCTCACACTGGCCGGGAAGACGTACGAGAAGGGGATCGGCACCCACGCCGACTCCGACATCGAGGTCTACCTCGGCGGCCGGTGCTCCCGTTTCACCGCGGACGCGGGCATCGACGACGAGATCAACGGGTACGGCGAGGTCGCGTTCTCCGTCGAGGCGGACGGCAAGGTGCTGTGGACCTCGCCGAAGGTGACCGGGGCGTCGGAGGCCGTACCGGTCGACGTGGCGCTCGACGGCGCGCGCCATGTGCGCCTCAAGGTCACGGACACCAACGGGTCCAAGACCGGTGACCACGGCGACTGGGCCGCGGCACGCTTCAGCTGTTCCTGAATGCCGGTCGCGCAGCGAAGGAGCCGGGCGGGTGCGCACCCGTCCGGCTCCGTGCCGCTCTCAGCCCCGCGACGACGGGCCGCCGGGCTCGTCGGGGCCGTCATCGCCCGACGGGCCGGTGTCGGTGCGGCCGTCGTCGTCCGTCCGGCCGGTGCCGGTACGGCCGTCGGCCGGCCCGCCCTCGCCCGTGCGGTCGTCGTCCGCACCGGAGCTGTCCGGGCCGTCGCCGTCCGGCTCGTCGCCGGGCGTCCGCGCCGGGCCGCCCTCCGCGCCCGTGGCCCGGTCGCCGGGCCCGTCGGCCGGTGTCCGGCCGGTCGTCGGCCGGCCAGGACCCTCGGGCTGGGCGGGACTTCCCGGCTGGCCGGGCCCCGGCTTCGGCGGTTTCGTCCGGCCGCTCGACGTGTCCCGGAGGTACGTCGCGTCCCCGCTCTCCGTGGCATGCCCGCCGGGCGGCTGCGCGGGGCCCGGGTCGCGGCGCCGCAGATAGCGCTCGAACTCCCGGGCGATCGCCTCGCCGCTCGCCTCGGGCAGCTCCGCGGTGTCCCGGGCCTCCTCCAGCGTCTGCACGTACTCGGCCACCTCGCTGTCCTCGGCGGCCAGCTGGTCGACCCCGACCTGCCAGGCGCGCGCGTCCTCCGGCAGTTCGCCGAGCGGGATGCGCAGCCCGAGCAGGTCCTCCAGACGGTTCAGCAGGGCCAGTGTGGCCTTGGGGTTGGGCGGCTGCGACACGTAGTGCGGCACCGCCGCCCACAGGCTCACCGCGGGCACGCCCGCGTGCGTGCACGCCTCCTGGAGGATGCCGACGATGCCGGTCGGGCCCTCGTACCTGGTCTCCTCCAGGTCCATGGTGCGCGCCAGATCGGGGTCGGACGTCACCCCGCTGACCGGGACCGGGCGGGTGTGCGGGGTGTCGCCGAGCAGCGCACCGAGCACCACCACCATCTCGACGCCCAGTTCGTGCGCGAAGCCCAGGATCTCGTTGCAGAACGAGCGCCAGCGCATGGACGGTTCGATGCCCCGGACCAGGACGAGGTCGCGGGGCTTGTCCCCGCCGATGCGGACCACGGAGAGCCGGGTCGTCGGCCAGGTGATCTTGCGCACCCCGCCGTCCAGAAAGACGGTCGGGCGGTTGACCTGGAAGTCGTAGTAGTCCTCGGCGTCCAGCGCCGCGAACACCTCGCCCTTCCATTCCCGGTCCAGATGCGCGACCGCCGTGGAGGCGGCGTCACCTGCGTCGTTCCACCCCTCGAACGCGGCCACCATGACCGGGTCGATCAGCTCGGGAACCCCCTCGAGCTCGATCACCCAGGCCTCCTTCCGAAGTTCCCTTGCGTACGGAACAACCTTACGGCTTGCGGCCTGCGGGACCGCAGCCCCCGTGCACGGCCGGGTGAAGAGGGTGTATCGGGGTGCGGAACCTCCTCAGTGGGGCATCGGACCCCCGATACATCCGAGCTGTCGGCCATAAATTCGCGCATCTCTCTGGACTTGCCGCCTCCGGGGCGGCTATACATCGGATGACCGGCATAGAGGTCCGATGTTATTTCCCCTGGGGGCGCGCATGAGCCAGACCGTCACGGATTTCGAGGTCCACGACATCCGTTTTCCGACCTCGGAACAACTGGACGGTTCGGACGCCATGAACCCCGACCCCGACTACTCGGCGGCCTACGTGGTCCTGCGGACCGACGCCGCCGGTGCGGACGGCGACCCGGTCGAGGGGCACGGCTTCTGCTTCACCATCGGCCGCGGCAACGAGGTCATGGCCGCCGCCATCGAGGCGCTGCGGCCCTATCTGGCCGGGCGTTCCGCGCCGCGTACGGCGGCGGACCTCGGAGCCCTGTACCGGGAGCTGACCCATGACTCCCAACTCCGCTGGCTGGGGCCCGAGAAGGGCGTGATGCACATGGCGGCCGGCGCGGTGGTCAACGCCGCCTGGGACCTGGCCGCCAAGCTGGCGGGCAGACCCGTCTGGCAGTTCCTCGCGGAGATGACACCCGAGGAGCTGGTCTCCCTCGTCGACTTCCGCTACCTCACCGACGCCCTCACCCCCGACGAGGCACTGGCGATCCTGCGCGCCGCCGGACCGGGCCGCGCCGAACGCGCCGCCCTGCTGCGCGCCGAGGGCTACCCCGCGTACACCACCTCGCCCGGCTGGCTCGGCTACTCCGACGACAAGCTCGTCCGGCTCGCCGAGCAGGCCGTCGCCGACGGCTTCACCCAGATCAAACTCAAGGTCGGCGGCCGGGTCGACGACGACGTCCGCCGGATGGCGCTCGCCCGCGAGGCCGTCGGCCCCGGCATCCGCATCGCCGTCGACGCCAACCAGCGCTGGGACGTCGCCGACGCCGTCGCGTGGATGACCGCGCTGGCCCCGTACGACCCCCACTGGATCGAGGAGCCGACCAGCCCCGACGACGTACTCGGCCACGCCGCCGTGCGCGCCGGGCAGCCGGTCAAGGTCGCCACCGGGGAGCACGTCGCCAACCGGGTCGTCTTCAAGCAGCTGCTCCAGGCCGGCGCCGTCGACTTCGTCCAGATCGACGCCGCACGGGTCGCCGGCGTCAACGAGAACCTCGCGATCCTGCTGCTGGCCGCCAAGTACGGCGTCCCGGTCTGCCCGCACGCCGGCGGCGTCGGCCTCTGCGAACTCGTCCAGCACCTCTCGATGTTCGACTACGTGGCCGTCTCCGGCACCCGCGAGGACCGGGTCATCGAGTACGTCGACCACCTCCACGAGCACTTCGTCGACCCCGCCGTCATCGAGAACGGGCACTACACGGCCCCCGCGTCGCCCGGCTTCTCGGCCAGGATGCGCCCCGAGTCGATCGCCGCCCACCGCTACCCGCAGGGCCCCGTCTGGCAGGCCCGCCGCACCGAGAAGGAGAACGGCCGATGACCGGCACACGCGACTTCGGGGGCATGAACGCCCTGGTGACGGGCGGCGCCTCCGGAATAGGGGCCGCCGTCACCACCCTGCTCCTGGAACGCGGAGCACGGGTCGCCGTCCTCGACCGGGACACCACGGGCGCCCCCGGCGGCGCCCTCGCCGTCCAGGCCGACGTCACCGACGACGCGGCCGTGCGCGCCGGAGTGGACCGGGCCGCCGCGGAACTGGGCCCCCTGCACACCCTGGTCTCCAACGCGGGCATCGGCGCCATCGGCACCGTCGAGGACAACGACGACGCCGAGTGGGCCCGGGTTCTCGACATCAACGTCCTCGGCATGGTCCGCGCCGCCCGGCACGCCCTGCCGCACCTGCGCCGGGCCGCCGCCGAGCGCCCCGGCGCCGTATCCATCACCCACACCTGCTCCATCGCCGCGACCGCCGGGCTGCCCCAGCGCGCCCTGTACAGCGCGAGCAAGGGCGCCGTCCTCTCGCTCACCCTCGCCATGGCCGCCGACCACGTCCGCGAGGGCATCCGCGTCAACTGCGTCAACCCGGGCACCGCCGACACGCCCTGGATCGGCCGGCTCCTGGAGCAGGCCGACGACCCGGCCGCCGAACGCGCCGCCCTCGACGCCCGGCAGCCGCTGGGCCGGCTGGTCTCCGCCACCGAGGTGGCCGCCGCGGTCGTCTACCTCGCCAGCCCCGCCGCGGCCTCCGTGACGGGCACCGCCCTCGCCGTCGACGGCGGGATGCAGGGCCTGCGCCTGCGCCCCGCCGACCGCTGAACCCGCACCGCCGCCATGCCAACCGGGCTCCGAGCCGCGACCCACAAAGGAACGGGACACCAATGAGAGTGCGTACGACGAGTGCGGCAGCCTGTGCCGTACTGCTGGCCGTCACCGCCCTCGCGGGCTGCAACCGCGAATCGTCGGACAGCGGCGCGGGCGGCGGCAAGGTCGGCATCGACCTGCCGCGCAGCGACAGCGACTTCTGGAACTCGTACCAGAACTACATCAAGAAGGGCGTCAAGGACGGCGAGGTCTCCGCCCTCCCGCTGACCAACTCGCAGAACGACATCGGCAAGCTCGTCGCCAATGTGCAGACCTTCACCGACCAGGGCGCCAAGGCCGTGGTGATGGCCCCGCAGGACACCGGCGCGATAGCCGAGTCGCTCCACACGCTCAACGACAGGAAGATCCCCGTCGTCAGCGTCGACACCCGCCCGGACAAGGGCGACATCTACATGGTGGTGCGCGCCGACAACAAGGCGTACGGCACCAACGCCTGCAAGTACCTCGGCGAACAGCTGAAGGGCAAGGGCAAGGTCGTCGAGTTCCAGGGCGACCTGTCCTCCATCAACGGCCGCGACCGCTCCGAGGCGTTCAAGGCGTGCATGGACAAGGACTTCCCCGGCATCAAGGTGTTCGAGCTGGCCACCGACTGGAAGGGCGACGTCGCCTCCGCGAAGCTCCAGTCGACGCTGGCCGCCCACCCGGACATCAACGGCATCTACATGCAGGCCGGCGGCGTCTTCCTGCAGCCGACCCTCGCGCTCCTGGAGCAGAAGAAGCTGCTGAAGCCCGCCGGTTCGGACGGCCACATCACCATCATCTCCAACGACGGCATCCCCGAGGAGTTCGACGCCATCAGGGCCGGGAAGATCGACGCGACGATCTCCCAGCCCGCCGACCTGTACGCGAAGTACGCGCTGTACTACGCGAAGGCGGCGCTGGACGGCAAGACCTTCGAGGCGGGCCCCACCGACCACGACTCCACCATCATCAAGATCCCGAACGGCTACGAGGACCAGCTTCCCGCACCCCTGGTCACCAAGGACAACGTCGACGACCCGAAGCTGTGGGCCAACCAGCTGGAGAAGAAGAGCTAGCCATGGACGCTCAGGCACCACCACCCGCCGTAGAGGCGGAAGGCGTCGTCAAACGCTTCGGGCCGACCGTGGCGCTCGACGGGGTGAAGCTGACCGTACGGCCCGGCGAGTCGCACGCGCTCGTCGGCCGCAACGGCGCCGGCAAGTCCACGCTGGTCGGCGTCCTGACCGGGCTGCACAAGGCGGACGCGGGCACGGTCACCTTCGGCGGCGAGCCCGCGCCCGCCTTCGGGGACACCACGGCCTGGCAGTCCAAGGTCGCCTGCGTCTACCAGAAGTCCATGGTGGTCCCCGATCTGACCGTCGCCGAGAACCTCTTCCTCAACCGGTTCGACGAGAACACCCGCCGGATCAGCTGGGGAAGGCTGCGCAAGCGCGCCGAGCAGCTGCTCGCCGCGTACGGCGTCCAGGTCGACCCGAACACCCGGGCACGCGATCTCGCGGTCGAGCAGCGGCAGTTCGTGGAGATCGCCCGCGCGCTGTCCTTCGGCGCCCGGCTGATCGTCCTGGACGAGCCGACCGCCCAGCTCGACGCCCGGGGCATCGCCCGGCTCTTCGACAGGCTCCGCGAACTCCAGAACCAGGGCGTGGCGTTCCTCTTCATCTCGCACCACCTCCAGGAGGTGTACGAGCTGTGCACGGCGGTGACCGTCTACCGCGACGCCCGGCACGTCCTGACCGCCCCCGTCGCCGACGTCTCCAAGGAGGACCTGGTCGCGGCCATGACCGGGGAGAAGGCCGTCGGCGCGACCGCCTGGCACGCGGCCGGCGGGACCGCGCCCGACCCGTCCGCCGAGCCCGTCCTGAGCACCGAACAGCTCAGCCTCCCGGGCAGGTTCGAGCCCCTGGACCTCCAGGTACGGCCGGGCGAGGTGCTGGGCCTCGCCGGAGCGGCGGCCAGCGGCAACACCGCCGTCGGCGAGGTGCTGGCCGGTATGCGCAAGGCGGGCGGCGGCACGGTCCGGGTGCGGGGCAGGGCCGTACGGGCGGGCAGCGTGCCGGACGCGCTGGCCGCCGGGATCGGCTACATCCCGGAGGACCGGCACGACCAGGGCCTCGTCCCGGAGCGCAGCGTCGCGGAGAACGCCACCCTCACGGTGGCCGACCAGCTCGGCCCGTGGGGGACCGTCCTGCCCTCGCGTACCCGGGAGTTCGCCCGGGGGATGATCGCCTCGCTCGACATCAAGACCCAGGGCCCCGAGCAGCCCGTCTCCGGGCTCTCCGGCGGCAACCAGCAGAAGGTCGTGGTCGCCCGCGCCCTGGCCCGCGACCCCAGCGTGCTCGTGGCGGTCCGGCCCACCGCGGGCGTGGACGTCAAGTCCAAGGACTCGCTCCTCGGAGTCGTACGCCGGGTCGCCGACGCGGGCAACGCCGCCGTCGTCGTCTCGGACGAACTGGACGATCTGCGGGTCTGCGACCGGGTCCTCGCCCTGTTCCACGGGCGGGTCGTCGCAACGTTCGACAGCGGGTGGACCGACGGGGAACTCGTCGCCGCCATGGAAGGTGTGGGGGAGAGGGAATGACCGGCACGGTACGGCCGTCCACGGCCGACGACTTCGACACGGCGCTCAAGGGCTCCCCGGGCGGGAACACTCCGCTCGGCAGGCTCAGGCTGATCCGGTGGAGCGACTTCTCGCTGGTGCCGGTGATCCTGGTCCTGATGCTGATCGGCTTCATCGTCTCGCCGGTCTTCCTCACCTCCGACAACCTGATCAGCGTCGTCCAGCAGTCCTCCGAACTGAGCCTGCTGGTCCTCGGCCAGGCCCTGATCCTCATCTGCGGCCGGATGGACCTTTCGCTGGAGTCCACGATCGGCATCGCGCCCGTCGTCGCGATGTGGCTGGTGCTGCCCACCGACGGCGGCCGCTTCGCCGGCCTCGGGCTGCTCCCCTCCTGGTCCGCGATCCCGCTCTGCCTGCTGGTCGGCCTCGCGATCGGCGCCGTCAACGGCTTCCTGATGCTCAAGCTCCGGGTCAACGGCTTCATCGCCACGCTCGGCATGCTCACGATGCTGCGCGGCCTCCACATCGGCATCACCGAGGGCAAGTCCATCACCGACGTCCCGGAGTCCTTCCGCTACCTCGGCAAGAGCGAGTGGTTCGGGGTGCCGGCCGCCGTCTGGATCTGCCTGGTCCTCTTCGGGATTGGCGGCGCCGCGCTGGCCTGGCTGCGCCACGGACGCGCGCTGTACGCGATCGGCGGCAACCCGGAAGCGGCCCGCGCGGCCGGTATCCGCGTCGACCGGGTCACCTGGATCGTCCTCGCCATCGGCGGCCTGCTCGCGGCCTTCGCCGGCATTCTCTACACCGGCCACTACGGGGCGGTCGCCGCCACCCAGGGCGACGGCTGGATCTTCCAGGTGTTCGCCGCCGCGGTGATCGGCGGCATCAGCCTCAAGGGCGGCCGGGGCACGCTGTTCGGCGCCCTGACCGGCGTACTGACGCTCCAGCTGGTCGTCAACGTGATGACCCTCGGCGGCGTCCCGGCCCTGTGGAACCAGTTCCTCAACGGCGCCATCATCATCGTCGCCCTGGTCATCTCCCGCTACGCGAGCGGCGAGAAGCAGGACTGAACTCCTTGGTCCTCAAGCGCCGGACGGGCTTTCCCAGCCCGTCCGGCGCTTGAGGAGCGGGGTCCGGGGCAGAGCCCCGAAACGCTCACAACGTGGACCGCAACCACTGCTCCACGCTCGCCACATGCACCGTCGCCCACGCCCGCGCAGCCTCCGCATCGCGATCCCGCAACGCCGCCAGAATCGCCCGGTGCTCATGCAGCGTCCGGCTCACCGCGTCCTCCTGGGTCAGCCCGCGCCACACCCGCGCCCGCGTCGTCGGCCCCGACAGGCCGTCCAGCAGCGAGCAGAGCACGGAGTTGCCCGACGACTGGACGATGCCCCGGTGGAAGTCCAGGTCGCAGGCGACCAGCTCCTCCACCGACGGCCGCTCGCCCAGCGCTTCGAGCTGCGCGTCCAGCGCGTCCAGCTGCTCCTCGCTGATCCGGCTCGCCGCCATCGCCGTCGCGGCGGGCTCCAGGATCCGGCGCACCGCCAGGAACTCCAGCACGGTGTCGTCGCGGTGGAAGTCCACCACGAAGCTCAGCGCCTCCAGCAGCAACTGCGGGTCGAGGCTCGTCACATAGGTACCGTCGCCCTGGCGGACGTCGAGAATGCGGATCAGCGACAGGGCGCGCACCGCCTCCCGCAGCGAGTTGCGGGAAAGCCCCAGCTCCGAGGCGAGTTCGCTCTCCTTGGGGAGACGATCGCCGGGCCGTAGCGCACCCGAGACGATCATTCCCTTGATCTTCTCGATGGCCTCGTCGGTGACAGCCATGGGCGACCTCCAGACATCCGATGTATCGCCCTATTATGCGGCCGGAAAAAGGGCCGGTACGACCGTCGGACCAACTCGTGGTCCGCCGGCCGTACCGGCCCGTCCCCGCTCAGCCGCGCCGCTCGCCGAGCACCTTCTCCACCCCGGCCCGGACCTCGTCCGTCGCCAGGCCCCGGATCGTCAGCGTGGTCCGCCGCCGCAGTACGTCGTCCGCCGTCTCGGCCCACTCGTGGTCCCGGGCATAGGCGACCTGCGCCCAGATCTCCGGCGCGTCCGGGTGGACCCGCTCGCCCAGCGCCGGGTTCTCGTTCGCCAGCCGCGCGATGTCGAAGGCGAGCGAACCGTAGTGCGTGGCCAGGTGCCGCGCGGTGTCGGCGGCCATCCGGGGGCCGGGCGTCCCGCCGTCCACCAGCAGCCGGTGCGCCACCGCGTTCGGGTTGGCGATCCCGGGCAGCGGCAGCTTCCTCGGCAGCCGGGCCATCGGCTCCATGTCCTCCGCCAGCGGGTGCCCCGGCAGCGCGGCGAGCTTGTTCATCACCGTACGGCCGATGTGCCGGAACGTCGTCCACTTGCCGCCGGCCACCGAGAGCATGCCGCCCCGGCCCTCCGTCACGACCGTCTCGCGCTTGGCCTTCGAGGTGTCGCCCGGCCCGCCCGGCAGCACCCGCAGCCCGGCGAAGGAGTACGTGATCAGGTCCCGCGACAGCTGCTGGTCGCGCACCGAGAACGCCGCCTCGTCCAGGATCTGCGCGGTGTCCTTCTCGGTCACCGCGACATCCGCCGGGTCGCCCTCGTACTCCTCGTCCGTCGTGCCGAGGAGCAGCATGTCCTCCCAGGGCAGGGCGAACGTGATGCGGTACTTGTCGATCGGCGTGGCCAGCGCGGCCTTCCACGGCCGGGTCCGCTTGAGCACCAGGTGGGCGCCCTTGGACAGGCGTATGGAGGGCGCCGCGTTCGGGTCCTCCATCTTCCGCAGGTGGTCCACCCACGGTCCGGTCGCGTTGAGCACCAGCCGGGCGGTCACGCCGAACTCCGTACCGTCCATGGAGTCCCGCAGCTCCGCGCCCGTCACCCGGCCCCGGGTGAACCGCAGCCCGGTCACGGCCGCGTGGTTGAGGACCACCGCGCCCGCGTCGACGGCCGCGCGGACCGTCATCAGCGCCATCCGCGCATCGTTCATCTGGTCGTCCCCGTAGACCGCGACGGCCTTGAGGTTCTCCGTACGCAGCTCCGGCACATCGCGCGCCGCCCGGGACGGGCTGATCACATGGCCGACACCGTCGCCGAAGGCGGACAGCGCCGAGTACGCGAACACGCCCGCGCCCAGCTTCGCCGCGCCGTGCGGCCCGCCCTTGTACACCGGCAGGTAGAAGGTGAGCGGGTTGGCCAGGTGGGGGGCCACCTGGCGCGAGACCGCACGGCGCTCGAAGTGGTTCTCCGCCACCAGCTTCACCGCGCCGGTCTGCAGGTAGCGCAGACCGCCGTGGAGCAGCTTGGAGGAGGCGGAGGAGGTGGCGCCGGCGAAGTCGCCGGCGTCCACCAGAGCCACCCGCAGCCCGGACTGCGCGGCGTGCCAGGCGGTGGAGATGCCCAGAATGCCGCCGCCGATCACCAGGAGGTCGTACGTCGCCTTGGAGAGCTGCTCCCGGGTCTCGGCACGGCTCGGGAGGGAGCCGGAGGCCGGATGCGTCCCGAGGGCGGGGACGCTCTGCAGGGTGGTCATGGTTGTCTACTCCTCGTCGTCCAGCCAGCCCATGGTGCGTTCCACGGCCTTGAGCCAGCTCTTGTACTCGCGGGCGCGGGTGTCCGCGTCCATGCGGGGGGTCCACTCGGCGGCGCGGCGCCAGTTCGCGCGCAGCGCGTCGGTGTCCGGCCAGAAGCCGACGGCCAGGCCGGCGGCGTAGGCGGCGCCGAGGCAGGTCGTCTCGGCGACCATCGGGCGCACCACGGGCGCGTCCAGGAAGTCGGCGAGCGTCTGCATCAGCAGGTTGTTGGAGGTCATGCCGCCGTCGACCTTGAGCGCGGTCAGCTCGACGCCGGAGTCCTTGGTCATGGCGTCGCTGATCTCACGCGTCTGCCAGGCGGTGGCCTCCAGCACGGCACGGGCGATGTGCGCCTTGGTGACGTAGCGGGTGAGACCGGCGATGACACCGCGGGCGTCGGGACGCCAGTACGGGGCGAACAGGCCGGAGAACGCGGGCACGAAGTACGCGCCGCCGTTGTCCTCCACCGAGGAGGCCAGCGTCTCGATCTCGGCGGCCGACTGGATGAGTCCCATCTGGTCGCGCATCCACTGCACCAGCGAACCGGTGACGGCGATCGACCCCTCCAGGGCGTACACCGGGGGCTTGTCGCCGATCTGGTAGCCGACGGTGGTGAGCAGCCCGTTGTACGAGTTGACCGGGGTGCCACCGGTGTTCATCAGCATGAAGGTGCCGGTGCCGTACGTGGACTTGGCCTCGCCCTCGGCGAAACACGTCTGGCCGAACAGCGCCGCCTGCTGGTCGCCCAGCGCGGAGGCCACCGGCACGCCGTCGAGGACGCCGCCCTTCGCGTTGCCGTAGACCTCGGCCGAGGAGCGGATCTCGGGCAGCACGGCCGCCGGGATGCCCATGGAGGAGAGGATCTTGTCGTCCCACGCCATGGTGTGCAGGTTCATCAGGAGGGTGCGCGAGGCGTTGGTGACGTCGGTGACGTGGACGCCGCCGTCGGTGCCGCCGGTCAGGTTCCAGATGACCCAGGAGTCCATGGTGCCGAAGAGGATGTCGCCGCGCTCGGCCCGCTCGCGCAGCCCCTCGACGTTGTCGAGCAGCCAGCGGACCTTGGGCCCGGCGAAGTACGAGGCGAGCGGCAGCCCGGTCTCGCGGCGGAAGCGGTCCTGGCCGACGTTGCGGCCGAGCTCCTTGCAGAGCCCGTCCGTACGGGTGTCCTGCCAGACGAGGGCGTTGTGGACGGGCTCACCGGTGTGCTTGTCCCACAGCAGGGTGGTCTCGCGCTGGTTGGTGATGCCGATCGCCTTGACGTCGGCGGCGGTGATGCCCGCCTTCACGATCGCTCCGGCGACGACTTCCTGGACGTTCTCCCAGATCTCGGACGCGTCATGTTCGACCCAGCCCGGCTTGGGGAAGATCTGCTCGTGCTCCTTCTGGTCGACGGAGACGATCCGTCCGTCCTTGTCGAAGACGATGCAGCGGCTGGAGGTCGTGCCTTGGTCGATGGCCGCGATGAACGGCCCGGTGCCGTGGCTGCCGGTGGTGTGTGCGTCGGTCACGGTGTGCTCCCGGAGGTCTGTGCGGTGTGGGGTGGGTACGGGTCAGGCGAAGGCGAGGTTGTAGAGCCCGCCCGCGAGTGCGCCGCCGATCAGCGGGCCGACGACGGGGACCCATGCGTAGCCCCAGTCGGAGCCGCCCTTGTTCGGCAGCGGAAGCAGCGCGTGCACGATACGCGGACCGAGGTCGCGTACCGGGTTGATCGCGTACCCCGTCGGGCCGCCGAGCGACAGACCGATACCGACGACGACCAGGGCGGTGATCAGCGCGCCCAGCGTGCCGAGCCCGTTGCCGTCGTTGTTGAGGCCCTGCGTGAGGATGGCGAGCACCAGCACGACCGTGGCGATGACCTCGGTGAGGACGTTCTGCACGGCGTTGCGGATCTCGGGGCCCGTCGAGAAGACACCGAGCACGGGGCCCGCCGCGGGGGCCGCGGCCTTGTCGACCATGCCCTCCTCACCCGAGTGGTCGCGCAGGATCTCCTGATCGGTGAGGTGCGCCCGGAACTGTCCGTAGTAGGTGAGCCAGACCAGCACCGCGCCGATCATCGCGCCGAGGAGCTGGGAGGCGAGGTAGAGCGGTACGTCGCTCCACTTCGTTCCGCCCTCGATGGCCAGGCCGATGGTGACGGCCGGGTTGAGGTGCGCCCCCGACACGCCGCCGGCGAGATACGCGCCGGTCAGTACCGCGAAGCCCCACCCGAAGGTGATGGCCAGCCAGCCGGCGTTCTGCGCCTTCGAGTGCTTGAGCGTGACGGCGGCACAGACACCGCCGCCGAGCAGGATGAGTACGGCGGTACCGATGGTCTCGCCGATGAAGATGTCGGAGCTGGACACCCGCGACTCCTTTGTCCTTCGTCCAGGGAAGCCGAACCCCGGGTCCCTCCGGTGGTCCGCGCCCTCGTGTGAGGGCTTGGCCGGCCCAGGCACGCTCACACCCTAACGCGAATTTCCGTTAAGTGTTCGACAATGCCGACCGGTGAACGGCAGTGTTTCTCCCGGGTGAAGCCAGCGTCAAGAGGGATGTGACGTACGAATCGATCGTTACGGGGGGCGGCCGGCCGGATACGCGGCCGGCCGGGCCGTCCAGGGCCGGGCGGCTCAGAAGCGCCGGGCGCCCAGGTCCCGGGAGACCGCGCGGGCGCAGTCGCGCACCGCCGCCACCAGTTCCGGGCGCAGCTCCCCGTCCTTGCAGACCCGTTCCACCGCACCGGTGATGGCGATGGCGCCCACTGGCATCCGGCGCCGGTCGTGGATCGGGGCGGCCGCCGCGGCCACCCCCTCCCAGGTCTCCTCCACGTCGGACCCCCAGCCCCGGGCCCGGACCGTGTCGAGCACCGTCTCGAACTCCTCCGGGTCCGTGACCGTCCGGGGTGTGAACGACCGCCGCTCGGCCTCCATCGCCTCCGTGTGCGCCACCGGGTCGTACGCGGCCAGCACCTTGCCCAGGGCCGTGGAGTGCAGCGGCTGCATGGCCCCCACCTCCAGCACCTGGCGGCTGTCGTCGGGGCGGAAGACGTGGTGGACGATCAGGACGCCCTGCTGGTGGAGTACGCCCAGATGGACGCTCTCGCCGCTGGACCGGGCCAGGTCGTCCGTCCAGACCAGGGCGCGGGCCCGCAGCTCGTGGACGTCGAGGTAGCTGTTGCCCAGGCGCAGCAGCTCCGCGCCCAGCTGGTAGCGGCCGGAGGCGGAGTCCTGCTCGACGAAGCCCTCGTGCTGGAGCGTGCGCAGGATGCCGTGTGCGGTGCCCTTGGCCAGGCCCAGTGAGGAGGCGATGTCGGACAGCCCCAGCCGCCGCTCGCCGCCTGCCAGCAGCCGCAGCATCGCGGCCGCCCGCTCCAGCGACTGGATGTTCTTGGCCATCGCGCCGTACTCCTCCACTCGTTCGACAATGCTGAACACTATCGGTCGATGCCGACCCGTGCTCGGCCGCGGCGGAAGTCCGCGGCACCCCGCAACGCCGGACACCCCCCGTGAACAGCATGCAGTCCGGCTCGTGGGACAGAGTGACGGCCCGGAGCGCGGCCCGGCTACCCTGGCCGGGTGCGCCTTCCGCCGAAGACGCAAAGCCGACAGCCGTCGCATTCCAGGGAGTACATCCATGGCCTCGTCGCCGACCCCTTCCGCCGACAGCCGGACCCGAGCCGCAGCCCTCCGTGAGGCGCTCGCCACCCGTGTGGTGGTGGCCGACGGTGCCATGGGCACCATGCTCCAGGCACAGGACCCCACGCTCGCGGACTTCGAGAACCTCGAAGGCTGCAACGAGATCCTCAACCTCACCCGGCCGGACATCGTGCGCTCCGTGCACGAGGCGTACTTCGCCGTCGGCGTCGACTGCGTCGAGACCAACACCTTCGGCGCCAACACGGCGGCCCTCGGTGAGTACGACATCCCCGAGCGCGTGCACGAGCTGTCCGAGTCCGGCGCGCGCATCGCCCGCGAGGTCGCCGACGAGTTCACCGCGTCCACCGGCGAGCAGCGCTGGGTGCTCGGCTCCATCGGCCCCGGCACCAAGCTGCCGACCCTCGGCCACGTCCCGTACGCCACCATCCGCGACGGCTTCCAGGCCAACGCCGAGGGCCTGATCTCCGGCGGCGCCGACGCGCTGATCGTCGAGACCACCCAGGACCTCCTGCAGACCAAGGCCGCGATCCTCGGCGCCCGCCGCGCCCTGGACGCCCTGGGCAGCGACCTGCCGCTGCTGTGCTCGCTGGCCTTCGAGACCACCGGCACCATGCTCCTCGGCTCCGAGATCGGCGCGGCCCTGACCGCCCTGGAACCCCTCGGCATCGACATGATCGGCCTGAACTGCTCGACCGGTCCGGCCGAGATGAGCGAGCACCTGCGCTACCTCACCCGCCACTCCCGCATCCCGCTGCTCTGCATGCCGAACGCCGGGCTGCCGGTCCTCACCAAGGACGGCGCGCACTTCCCGCTCGACGCCGAGGGCCTGGCCGACGCGCAGGAGACGTTCGTCCAGGAGTACGGCCTCTCGCTGGTCGGCGGCTGCTGCGGTACGACCCCGGAGCACCTGCGCCAGGTCGTCGAGCGCGTACGCGGCACGGTCCCCGGCGCCCGCGACCCGCGCCCCGAGCCCGGCGCCGCCTCCCTCTACCAGACCATCCCCTTCCGCCAGGACACCTCGTACCTGGCGATCGGCGAGCGTACGAACGCCAACGGGTCCAAGAAGTTCCGCGAGGCCATGCTGGAGGCCCGCTGGGACGACTGCGTGGAGATGGCCCGCGACCAGATCCGCGAGGGCGCGCACATGCTCGACCTGTGCGTGGACTACGTGGGCCGTGACGGCGTCGCGGACATGGAGGAGCTGGCCGGCCGGTTCGCGACCGCCTCCACCCTGCCGATCGTCCTGGACTCCACGGAGCTGCCCGTCCTGCGGGCGGGCCTGGAGAAGCTGGGCGGGCGCGCGGTCCTCAACTCCGTCAACTACGAGGACGGCGACGGTCCTGAGTCCCGCTTCGTCCAGGTCACCCGGCTCGCCGCCGAGCACGGCGCCGCGCTGATCGCCCTGACCATCGACGAGGAGGGCCAGGCCCGCACCGCCGAGCACAAGGTCGCCGTCGCCGAACGGCTCATCGCGGACCTGACCGGCAACTGGGGCATCCAGGAGTCGGACATCCTGATCGACACCCTGACCTTCACCATCTGTACCGGCCAGGAGGAGTCCCGCAAGGACGGCGTCGCCACCATCGAGGCCATCCGCGAGCTGAAGAAGCGCCACCCCGAGGTGCAGACCACACTCGGCCTCTCCAACATCTCCTTCGGCCTCAACCCGGCCGCCCGCGTCGTGCTGAACTCCGTCTTCCTGGACGAGTGCGTCAAGGCGGGACTCGACTCCGCCATCGTGCACGCCTCGAAGATCCTGCCGATCGCCCGGCTGGAGGAGGAGCAGGTCAAGGTCGCGCTCGACCTCGTGTACGACCGCCGCGCCGAGGGCTACGACCCCCTGCAGAAGCTCATGGAGCTCTTCGAGGGCGTCAACATGAAGTCGATGAAGGAGGGCAAGGCCGAGGAACTGCTCGCCCTGCCGCTCGACGAGCGCCTGCAGCGCCGCATCATCGACGGCGAGAAGAACGGTCTGGAGAACGACCTCGCCGAGGCGCTGAAGGACACGCCCGCCCTCGACATCGTCAACAACACCCTCCTGGAGGGCATGAAGGTCGTCGGCGAGCTGTTCGGCTCCGGCCAGATGCAGCTGCCGTTCGTGCTCCAGTCGGCCGAGGTCATGAAGACCGCGGTGGCCTACCTGGAACCGCACATGGAGAAGTCGGACGCCGAGGGCAAGGGCACCATCGTCCTGGCCACCGTCCGCGGCGACGTCCATGACATCGGCAAGAACCTCGTCGACATCATCCTGTCCAACAACGGCTTCAACGTCGTCAACATCGGCATCAAGCAGCCCGTCTCCGCGATCCTGGAGGCCGCCGAGGAGCACAAGGCGGACGTCATCGGGATGTCCGGCCTCCTGGTCAAGTCCACCGTGATCATGAAGGAGAACCTGGAGGAGCTGAACCAGCGCAAGCTGGCCGCCGACTACCCGGTGATCCTCGGCGGCGCCGCCCTGACCCGCGCCTACGTCGAGCAGGATCTCCACGAGATCTACGAGGGCGAGGTCCGCTACGCCCGCGACGCCTTCGAGGGGCTGCGCCTCATGGACGCGCTCATCGCCGTCAAGCGCGGCGTCCCCGGCGCCACCCTGCCCGAGCTGAAGCAGCGCCGCGTCCCCAAGCGCGACACCGCCGTCCTGGAGGTGAACGAGCCGGAGGAGGGCGTCCGCTCCGACGTCTCCGTCACCAACCCGGTGCCCACCCCGCCGTTCTGGGACAGCCGGGTCGTCAAAGGCATCCAGCTCAAGGAGTACGCATCCTGGCTGGACGAGGGCGCCCTGTTCAAGGGCCAGTGGGGCCTCAAGCAGACCAGGGCCGGCGACGGACCCACGTACGAGGAGCTGGCCGAGAGCGAGGGCCGCCCGCGCCTGCGCGGCCTGCTCGACAAGCTCCAGACGGAGAACCTGCTGGAGGCGGCCGTCGTGTACGGCTACTACCCCTGCGTCTCCAAGGGCGACGACCTGATCCTGCTCCACGAGGACGGCTCCGAGCGCACCCGCTTCACCTTCCCGCGCCAGCGCCGGGGCCGCCGCCTGTGCCTGGCGGACTTCTTCCGTCCGGAGGAGTCCGGGGAGACGGACGTCGTCGGCCTCCAGGTCGTCACCGTCGGCTCCAGGATCGGCACCGAGACCGCCAAGCTCTTTGAGGCCAACGCCTACCGCGACTACCTGGAGCTGCACGGGCTCTCCGTCCAGCTGGCCGAGGCCCTGGCCGAGTACTGGCACGCCCGGGTCCGCTCGGAGCTGGGCTTCGCGGGGGAGGACCCCGCGGAGGTCGAGGACATGTTCGCCCTGAAGTACCGGGGTGCCCGCTTCTCGCTGGGCTACGGCGCCTGCCCGGACCTGGAGGACCGCGCCAAGATCGCGGACCTGCTCAAGCCGGAGCGGATCGGGGTCCACCTCTCCGAGGAGTTCCAGCTGCACCCCGAGCAGTCCACCGACGCGATCGTCATCCACCACCCCGAGGCGAAGTACTTCAACGCGCGGTAGGACCCCGTTCGACGCGTCGTAGCCGATCACGTCGTACACTGGTCGGTCCAGCGCAGGCCGGTCGCCCATCCTCCGGGACGGGTGGCCGGCCTTCTCGTCCCTCATGGAAGGTATGCCGGATGACCAGTACGGTTCCCGTGTCCCTGACCCGCACGGCCCAGGGCGCTGCCCTCCAGGCCGTCTTCCTCGACATGGACGGCACCCTGGTCGACACCGAGGGCTTCTGGTGGGACGTCGAGGTCGAGGTCTTCGCCGGTCTCGGCCACCGGCTGGACGAGGCGTGGCGGGACGTGGTCGTCGGCGGGCCCATGTCGCGCAGCACCGGCTACCTCATCGAGGCGACCGGCGCGGACATCACCCTCGACGAAGCCGCCGTACTGCTCAACGACCGGTTCGAGAAGCGCATCAGCAACGGCGTGCCGCTGATGCCCGGCGCGGCACGCCTCCTCGCCGAACTGCACCGGCACGAGATCCCCACCGCCCTCGTCTCCGCCTCGCACCGCCGCATCATCGACCGGGTCCTGGAGTCGGTGGGCAGCCACCACTTCGCGCTCACCGTCGCGGGCGACGAGGTCACCCGTACGAAGCCGCACCCCGAGCCCTACCTCACCGCCGCGCGCGGCTTCGGCGCCGACCCCCGGCTCTGCGCTGTCGTCGAGGACACCGCGACCGGGGTGGCCGCGGCCGAGGCCGCCGGATGCCGGGTGGTCGCCGTGCCCTCGGTGTCCCCGATCGCCGCCGCCGAGGGCCGGGTGGTCGTGGGCTCGCTGGAAGAAGTGAATCTCACATTCCTCCGGGGTCTCATCAACTGAATGCGCCGGGGTGGGCACCGAGAGTATTCCTGTGAATGAAAGGAAAAGCTCTCGCGGTGGCCGTGCGAAAGAATTCCGTGCACGACCCTCGTCCGGTTTTCCGGAACGCGCCCGCTAATGTCTTTCTCCCTGAACCTATGAGGGAGAACGGCCACCATGAAACGCAAGACCCTGGTGCTGCCGGCCGTCGCGGGCCTCCTGGCGCCCGTGCTCGCCGGCTGTGGCGCGGCGGACGCCGGCAGCACCGGTAACGGCGCCATCGTCGTCGGCACCACGGACCGGATCGCCGCCTCGGCGAACGCCCCCGCGCCCCTCGACCCGGCCGTCGGCTACGAGGCAGGCGTCTGGAACGTCCTGCGGCAGACCGTGCAGACCCTGATGGTCACCCCGCGCGGCGGCGGTCGCCCGGTCCCGGAAGCGGCCGAGAGCTGCGCCTTCACGGACCGCGAGAGCGAGAGCTACCGCTGCCGGCTGCGGGCCGGGCTCACCTTCGCCGACGGCAGCCCGGTCACCGCCGACGACGTGAAGTACTCCATCGACCGCGTCCTGCGCATCAAGTCCGCCAACGGGCCCGCCGCCCTCCTCGACAACATCGACACCGTCGAGACCGCCGGCGCCCGCGAGGTCGTCTTCCACCTGCGGACCCCCGACGCCACCTTCCCGTACAAGCTCGCCACCCCGGCCGCCGGAATCGTCCCGCGCGACCACTACCCCGCGAATTCCGCCAGAAGCGGATTTCAGGTCGACGGCTCGGGGCCGTACACCATGAAGCCGGAAGTGAAATCCGGCCGGGTCGTGAAAATATCCTTCACCAGGAATCCCCATTACCGGGGGAGCTACGAGGTGCGGAACGACGGAGCCGAACTCGATCTCTTTCCCGACGCCGCCGCCATGGGCAAGGCGCTCGACGAGAAGAAGATCGACATGATGGCCCGCACCATGTCGTCCGAGCGGGCCCGGCAGATGCTCGCGAAGCCGGAGGACGGCGTCCGGCTCACCGAGATGCCCGGACTCGCCATCAGCTACCTCGGCTTCGACACCGAGGACCCCGCCGTCGGGAACAAGGCCGTCCGGCAGGCCATCGCCCAGATCGTCGACCGGGGCAGGATCGCGAGCGAGGTCTACGGCACCACCGTCGAGCCGCTGTACTCGCTGATCCCGACCGGGATCACCGCACACGCCAACGCGTTCTACAGCACCTACGGCGAACCCAGCCCCGCCAAGGCCGCCGACCTGCTCAAGAAGGCCAAGATCCGCACACCCGTGCGCTTCGCCCTGCACTACACCGACGACCACTACGGACGGGACACCGCCACCGAGTACGAGGCGCTGAAGAAGCAGCTCAACGACACCGGGCTCTTCGACGTCACCGTCGAGGGCACCCCCTGGGCCCGGTACCGGCCCGCCGAACTCCGCGGCGACTACGCCGTCTACGGCATGGGCTGGTTCCCCGACTTCCCCGACCCCGACAACTACACGGCGCCCTTCCTCGGCCGGAACAACTTCCTCGGCTCGCCCTACGCCTCCGCCGAGGCCCGCACCCTGATCGCGGACTCACGCCGCCGGGCGGACCGCAGCACCGTCGAGCCCGCCTTCGAACGGCTCCAGGACATCGTCGCCCGGGACGTGCCCGTCCTCCCGATCTGGCAGGGCAAGCAGTACGTCGCCTCCCGGGAGGATCTCAACGGCGTCGAATGGGCGGTCGACTCCAGCGCCGACCTCCACCTGTGGGAACTCGGCCGGGGCACCGACTAGCGCCCGCGCCCCGGTGTCACTGCGCGCCGGGGCGCACCAGACCGCTCTCGTACGCGTACACCGCGGCCTGCACCCGGTCGCGCAGGCCCAGCTTCGTCAGCACATGGCCCACATGCGTCTTCACCGTCGTCTCGCTGACGAACAGGTCCGCGGCGATCTCCGCGTTCGACAGGCCGCGCGCCACCAGCTTCAGCACCTCGACCTCGCGGTCCGTCAACGTGTGCAGCGTGTCCGGAACCGGCTCCTCGCCGGAGGGCAGATGGTCCGCGTACTTGTCGAGCAGCCGACGCGTGACGCTCGGGGCGAGCATCGCCTCGCCGCCCGCCACCACCCGGATCGCCTGCACCAGCTCATCGGCCGGGGCGTCCTTCAGCAGGAAGCCGCTCGCCCCGGCCCGCAGCGCCTCCACCACGTACTCGTCGAGGTCGAACGTCGTCAGCACCAGCACCTTCGCCGGACCGTCCCGGCCCGGTCCGGTGATCTGCCGTGTCGCCTCGACCCCGTCCATCCGCGGCATCCGGATGTCCATCAGCACCACATCGGGCTGCAGCGCGCGCACCTGGTCGATGGCCTGGAGGCCGTCACCGGCCTCGCCGACCACCGCCAGATCGCCCTCGGCCTCCAGAATCATCCGGAAGCCGGTGCGCAGCAGCGGTTGGTCGTCGACCAGAAGGACGCGGATAGCCACCAGATCTCCTCAATGCCCGTCGAGGGCCGCGGGCCGGTCGGCCCCGGCCCGGACCGGGTCCATTCTGCCCTGGTCATCCTCCGCCGGACCGGCCGGGCGGACGGTGAGCGGATAGACCGGGGGAGTCCCGCCGAATTCCGGACAGAGCGCCTGGTGGTCGCACCAGCCGCACAGCTTCGTCGGCCGCGGCCGCCACTCGCCCGTCCGCGTCGCCAGCGAGATCGCCTCCCACAGCGCCAGCAGCTTGCGCTCCACCCGCTCCAGGTCCGCCACGACCGGGTCGTACGTCATCACGTCGCCGCTGCCGAGGTAGACCAGCTGGAGCCGGCGCGGCACCACACCCTTGAGCCGCCAGATCACCAGGGCGTAGAACTTCATCTGGAACAGCGCCCCCTCCGCGTACTCCGGACGCGGCGCCTTCCCTGTCTTGTAGTCGACGATCCGGACCTCGCCCGTCGGCGCCACATCGATCCGGTCGATCACCCCGCGCAGCCGCAGCCCCGAATCCAGCTCCGTCTCGACGAACAGCTCGCGCTCCGCCGGCTCCAGCCGCGTCGGGTCCTCCAGCGAGAACCAGCGCTCCACGAGCCGCTCCGCCTGCCCCAGCCACTGCGCCAGCCGCTCGCCCTCCGGGTCCTCCGCGAAGAGCTCGCCCAGCTCCGGCTTCGACTCCAGCAGGCGGTCCCACTGGCCCGGGATCAGCGCCGTCGCCCGGCCGGGCGTGCGGTCCGCCGCCGGGTTGTCGAACAGCCGCTCGAGGACCGCATGAACCAGCGTCCCCCGGGTAGCCGCCTCGCTGGGCTTCTGCGGCAGCTTGTCGATGACCCGGAAGCGGTACAGCAGCGGGCACTGCATGAAGTCGCTCGCCCGCGACGGCGAGAGCGACGAGGGCGGCTGCGGCACCGGCGAGGACGGCGGCGGAACGGAGGTCATGACGAAGACCCTACGACCCGCCACCGACACCAACCGGCATACCATCGACCACAGACCCTCGAACACTGCATCATCGTGCCGAAAGGCACCGAACCGAAGGGACCTCGTGGACGAGAGCGGCGACAGCCGGCGGCCGCAGTCCGACCCGGCGGGTACGGGCCCCGGCGACGGCCCCGGCAAGGGCGCGCCCCCGCGCAGGGACGAGCCCGGAGGCGGCATCCTCATGGGCCGCCCCTTCGGCGTGCCCGTCTACGTCGCCCCCAGCTGGTTCCTGGTGGCGGCCCTGATCACCTGGGTCTTCGGCGGCCAGCTCGACCGGGTCCTGCCCGACCTCGGCGCCGCCCGCTACCTGGTCGCCCTCTTCTTCGCGATCGCCTTCTACGCCTCCGTGCTCGTCCACGAGCTCGCGCACACGGTCGCCGCCCTGCGCTACAAGCTCCCCGTACGGCGCATCCAGCTCCAGTTCTTCGGCGGCGTCTCGGAGATCGAGAAGGAGTCCGAGACCCCCGGCCGCGAATTCGTCCTCGCCTTCGTCGGCCCGCTGCTCTCCCTGGTCCTGGGCGGGCTCTTCTACGTGCCGCTGCGCTTCGTCGAACGCGGCACCGTCCCCGCCGTCCTGCTCGGCGGGCTGATGATCTCCAACCTCATCGTCGCCGCCTTCAACCTCCTGCCCGGCCTCCCGCTCGACGGCGGCCGGATGCTCAGGGCCGTCGTCTGGAAGATCACCGGCAAGCCGATGAGCGGCACCGTCGCCGCCGCCTGGGTCGGCCGCGCCCTCGCCGTCGGGACCCTCGTCGGCCTGCCCCTGCTCACCCGCAGCGGCTCCCTGGGGAACGACGCCGGCGAGATCAGCGGCATGGACACCGTCACCGACGCCCTGCTCGCCGCGATCCTCGCCGCCATCATCTGGACCGGCGCCGGGAACAGCCTGCGCATGGCCCGGCTCCGCGAACACCTCCCCGGCCTGCGCGCCCGCAGCCTCACCCGGCGGGCCGTCCCCGTCGAGGCCGCCACCCCGCTCTCCGAAGCCCTGCGCCGGGCCAACGAGGCCGGCGCCCGCGCCCTCGTCGTCGTCGACGGCACCGGCGAGCCCAAGGCCCTCGTCCGGGAGACCGCCATCGTCGCCGTCCCCGAACACCGCCGCCCCTGGGTCGCCGTCAGCGGCCTCGCCCAGGACCTCACCGACGGCATGAAGGTCCCCGCCGAACTCGCCGGCGAAGCCCTCCTGGACCGCCTCAAGGCCACCCCCGCCACGGAGTACCTCGTCGTCGAGGACACCGGCGAGATCTACGGGGTCCTCTCCACCGCCGACGTCGAGCGGGCCTTCGTCGCCGCCATGGCCCGCCCCACCGCCTGACACCCGCCCCCGTGCGGTCGTACGCCCGTACGGGCGGGCGGTCGGCGGCCCCCGAAACACCGGTACGCTGGTCACATGTCTGAACCGACCGGTGCCGCCCGCCGACGCGGGCCCTTCAAGGTCGGGGACCAGGTCCAGCTCACCGATCCCAAGGGACGCCACCACACCTTCACGCTCGAGGCCGGAAAGAACTTCCACACCCACAAGGGTTCTTTCCCGCACGACGAGCTGATCGGTGCCCCCGAGGGCAGTGTGGTCCGTACCACGGGAAACGTCGCCTACCTCGCGCTGCGCCCCCTGCTCCCCGACTACGTCCTGTCCATGCCCCGCGGCGCCGCCGTGGTCTACCCGAAGGACGCGGGACAGATCCTCGCCTTCGGCGACATCTTCCCCGGCGCACGCGTCGTGGAAGCGGGCGTCGGCTCGGGCGCGCTCTCCACCTTCCTGCTCCGCGCCATCGGCGAGCAGGGCATGCTGCACTCGTACGAGCGCCGCGAGGACTTCGCCGAGATCGCCCAGCAGAACGTCGAGCGCTACTTCGGCAGCCCGCACCCCGCCTGGCAGCTCACGGTCGGCGACCTCCAGGACAACCTCACGGACACCGACGTGGACCGCGTCGTGCTGGACATGCTGGCTCCCTGGGAGTGCCTGGACGCCGTCTCCAAGGCGCTCGTCCCCGGCGGCATCCTCTGCGCGTACGTCGCGACCACCACCCAGCTCTCCCGGACGGTCGAGTCCATCCGTGAGATCGGCTGCTTCGCCGAGCCGCAGCCCTGGGAGTCGATGATCCGCAACTGGCACGTCGAGGGCCTGGCCGTGCGCCCGGACCACCGCATGATCGGCCACACCGGCTTCCTCGTCACCGCCCGCCGGCTCGCCGACGGCGTCGAGGCCCCGGCCCGGCGCCGCCGCCCCTCCAAGGGCGCCTACGGCGAGGACTACGACGGTCCGGGCGGCCGGAGCGGCTCCGCCCGCGACTGATCCCCGCGGCAACGCACCGGCGCCGCCGCCGAGTTCCCGGACCGACCCGGGGACCCGGCGGCGGCGCCCTTCTCGTATCCGGCTCGTATCCGGCTGGGGGAAGCCTCGTACGCCGCTCGGGTCCCGGTCGCGCGCACGGGCGCAGTGATCCTTGCGCACCCCACCGTTCCGCTGCCGTGTGAGGTGTGGCACGATGCTGGCCACCCCCGCACCGCCGACGCCGACGGCCGCACCACAGGAACCACAGGAGACAGCCCGCGTGCAGACCTCCGCACTCCCGGACCTGGCGCACACCGACACCAAGCCGATGCACTGGCTCGCCACCGCGGCGGCCATGGCCGCCGTCGTCGCGGGAGCCGGCCTGTTCCAGCCCGACGCCAGCGCCTCGGCCTCCACCCCCCGCACCACGGCGGCCCACCGGCAGCACGAGGAAGCGGCCACCGCCCCCGACCCGGCGAAGGCGGCCTTCCCCCTGGACTGCGGGAACGTCGGCAACACCGTCGCCAAACAGGCCCCCGGCGACCTCGACGGCGACGGCCGCCCCGAGACCGTCGCGGTGGTCCACTGCACGGCCGGATCGGGCACCCCGCCCAGCGGCGTCTACGTCCTCACACAAACGGACGGGGCCGCTCCCAGGATCGTCGCGACCCTGGTGGACCCCGCCCAGCAACTGAGCATCGGTGACTTCGCGGTCCGCGACGGCGTCATCTCCGCCACGCTCCTCGGCTACTCCTCGTCCTCGGTGCCCTCCTGCTGCCCCGACCAGCAGGAGAAGGTCACCTGGCAGTGGCAGAACGGCGCCTTCGTCCGCAGCGGCCGGACGGACGGGCCCGCCTCCACGGGGGCCTGAGCGCCGCCCGGCACCACCAAATCCGTCAGGCCGCCTCGGGGCCGTAGACCTCGACCCTGTCCGAAACCCGACGTACGTGGATGCAGTCGCCGGGGCACTCCTTGGCCGAGTCGACGACGTCCTGGAGCAGCGGCAGCGGGACCGGCGTGGTCGCCCCCTTGTCCTGCAGCAGCTCGTCCTCTTCGCTCTTCACGTACGCCAGGCCGTCGATGTCCAGCTCGAACACCTCCGGCGCGTACTGCACACAGATGCCGTCGCCCGTGCAGAGGTCCTGGTCGATCCAGACCTCAAGGTCCTGCGCCTCGCCATCGGTGGGAGCGTCCTGCCGCGCGGTCATGTCGCCTGCCGTTTCCTGCGTATCCGGACCGGGAAAGAGCCAGCCCTGACGGGTGTTGAACGCTTCGACGATACAACCGGCCGCTTTCCGATGGTGAACGGTGGGTATCCCTCCGGGTACGGGGAGAGCGCAAGGGTGAAGATCGGACACACCCCACAGTCTTTGTGATCTAGGGGTTTCAATCACCACCCACGCAGGTAGGGTCAGGAAGCGTCCAGCTCCCCTTGGAGGAGGTGAGGACCGTGGCAGCCCACGACGACGACATCAACCGCGGCATCCGGCCCGTGCGGGGGTCCGACGACCCAGCCGGCCAGGTCGCCTATCTCGAGCAGGAAATCGCCGTCCTGCGACGTAAGCTCGCCGACTCTCCGCGTCATACGAGGATTCTCGAAGAGCGGATCGTCGAGTTGCAGACCAACCTCGCAGGCGTGTCCGCCCAGAACGAGCGGCTCGCCGGCACACTGCGTGAGGCCCGCGACCAGATCGTGGCCCTCAAGGAGGAGGTCGACCGGCTCGCACAGCCGCCGGCCGGCTTCGGAGTGTTCCTGCAGGCCAACGAGGACGGCACCTGTGACATCTTCACCGGGGGCCGCAAGCTCCGGGTGAACGTCAGCCCCAGCGTCGAACTCGAGGACCTCCGGCGCGGCCAGGAGGTCATGCTCAACGAAGCGCTCAACGTGGTCGACGCCATGGAATTCGAGCGTGCCGGGGACATCGTCACCCTCAAGGAGATCCTTGAGGACGGCGAACGCGCCCTGGTCATCGGGCACACCGACGAGGAAAGGGTGGTGAGGCTCGCCGAGCCGCTGCTGGACACCACCATCCGCCCCGGCGACGCCCTGCTGCTCGAACCCAGGTCCGGCTACGTCTACGAAGTCGTGCCCAAGAGCGAGGTCGAGGAACTCGTCCTCGAAGAAGTACCGGACATCGACTACGACAAGATCGGCGGCCTGGGCGACCAGATCGAGCTGATCCGCGACGCGGTCGAACTTCCCTATCTCCACCCCGACCTCTTCAAGGAGCACGAGCTCCGCCCGCCGAAGGGCATCCTGCTCTACGGTCCGCCCGGCTGCGGCAAGACGCTCATCGCCAAGGCCGTCGCCAACTCCCTCGCCAAGAAGGTCGCCGAGGTCACCGGACAGCCCGCCGGAAAGAGCTACTTCCTCAATATCAAGGGCCCCGAACTCCTCAACAAGTACGTCGGCGAGACCGAGCGCCACATCCGCCTGGTCTTCCAGCGTGCCCGGGAGAAGGCGAGCGAGGGCACCCCCGTCATCGTCTTCTTCGACGAGATGGAGTCGCTCTTCCGCACCCGTGGATCGGGCGTCAGCTCGGACGTGGAGAACACCATCGTCCCCCAGCTGCTCGCCGAGATCGACGGTGTCGAGGGCCTGGAGAACGTCATCGTCATCGGCGCCTCCAACCGCGAGGACATGATCGACCCGGCCATCCTGCGCCCCGGCCGGCTCGACGTGAAGATCAAGATCGAGCGCCCCGACGCGGAGGCCGCGAAGGACATCTTCGCGAAGTACCTCACGCCTTCGCTGCCGCTGCACGCGGACGACCTGGCCGAGCACACCGGCTCGAAGGAAGCCGCCGCGCACGCCATGATCCAGTCGGTCGTCGAGCGGATGTACACCGAGTCCGAGGAGAACCGCTTCCTCGAGGTCACGTACGCCAACGGCGACAAGGAGGTCCTGTACTTCAAGGACTTCAACTCCGGCGCGATGATCCAGAACATCGTCGACCGGGCCAAGAAGATGGCCATCAAGGCCTTCCTCGACCACGGCCAGAAGGGCCTTCGCGTCTCCCACCTCCTCCAGGCATGCGTGGACGAGTTCAAGGAGAACGAGGACCTTCCGAACACCACCAACCCGGACGACTGGGCCCGTATCTCCGGCAAGAAGGGCGAGCGGATCGTCTTCATCCGCACGCTCGTCACCGGAAAGCAGGGCGCGGACACCGGCCGTTCCATCGACACGGTCGCCAACACCGGGCAGTACCTGTAGGACGCGGACCGGCTGCGGATGCCCGCCGGGCATCCGCAGCCGGTTGCTTTCCGGACAGCCGCGGCGACACCGCGGCAATGACGACGCAATTGATCTCCC